>DDQZ01000031.1:10090-122906 GCA_002343505.1 Verrucomicrobiaceae bacterium UBA2429
GGCAGCCAGCGCGAGGAGCGTCTGGACGTGCTTCAGGAGGCGATGCGCGCGCAAGGTCTCAGTGAGGAGGACTATTCCTGGTATGTGGACCTGAGGCGCTATGGCAGTGTTCCGCATGCTGGCTACGGCATGGGATTCGAGCGCCTGCTCATGTTTGTCACCGGCGTGGCCAATATCCGGGATGTGATCCCCTTTGCACGCACACCGGGGCATGCGGAGTATTAAAACATTAAAGCGGGGCGCGGATTTCAGCGTTCCCAGATTCACGCATGTTTTCCATTCATCCAGCCGGCGCCTCATGCGCAGCCTCCCGTTTCGCCGGGTGCGTGCTGTCGTGCCTGGCCGCGTCCGTTTTGCAGGCTCAGACGGGATTGAAAATCGAACTGGTGCCGGAGACCACGGCCATCGTGCCCGGGGAGGCTTTTCGCGCGGGCATCCTCATCCAGCCGGAGCCGGGCTGGCATACCTATTGGCGGCAGCCGGGCATCGTCGGCGTGCCGACGCGGATGGCCTGGGAGCTGCCGGAGGGCTTTTCCGCCGGGGAGTTGGAGTATCCGGGGCCGGAGGCAGTGCTGATGTTTCACATCAAGGCGCAGGGTTTTAAAAGGGACGTGCTTTTGCAAACGCGCATCACAGCGCCAGGCCACCTGAAGCCGGGAGAAACCGTCACGCTGCGCGGACGCGCCTCCTGGATGTGCTGCGGCAACACCTGCCATCCGGGCACTCAAATTCTGGAATTAAAAATGCCCGTGGCCTGCGGCGCTGAGCCGCATGTGCGCTGGGCGCCCGTTTTCGAGCGCGAAAGAGAGACCTTTGAGCGCGAAAGCTCCCTCTGGGAGGTCGAGGCGGAGGAAAACGGTATGACGGTCACCGTGAAATTGCGACCCGCTGGCGCTGGCGCGCGGCTTTTTGCCGGAGAAGCCGGGACAGAGGGGCTGCGCTTCTTCACGGAAGACGGCTGGATCAATTCCGACGAGGAGCAGGCATTCACCCTCACCGATGACGGCGCGCTCAAAGTGGGGCTGACCCGCGCGGAGGTGTTCCTGGGCGGCGGCGGCCCGCCCGAGCGACTTCATGGGGTGCTGCGCCGCGAGGGAGGCTGGGAAAAGGGGCAATCCTGGCCCTGCCTGCGCATCGCGTCCAAGATCACGCGCCGGGATGCGTTGAAAGACTTGCAGACCCGTCGTTGAATTTCCCAAGCCGGGCGCTAACCTCCAAAGAACCCGTCATGAAAGGCATCCTCGTTCTCATCCTCGCCGCAGCCGTGGGCTATGTGGCCTACCAGCACGTCTATCCGATCATCGCCGAGGCGATGAAATTCGAGAAACACCAGCCTCAAAAGCAGGAGGTGGCCGTCGTGGCGCCCAAGCCTGAGAAGCCGGAGATCAAAGTCGAGCCGCCCAAACCCGCGCCAGAGCCGGAAATGAAGCCGGAGCCTGAGATGAAGCCGGAACCCAAGATGGTCATCCCCGAGCCTCCGCCCATGCCCGAGCCGCCCAAACCGAAAGAAGGCGAGTTTGTCCCGCCGACCTTCGATCCCATCGAGGTGGCCACCCAGAACTGGTCGGTCATCCCGGCGAGCGCCTTCCCGCGCCAGGTCAAAATGAAACGCGACCTCAATCTTCAAATGAAGATCGGCGCATCCACAGCTTCCACCCAGGTGAAAGCCGGCGGCAGCATTTATGCCGTGGGCCAGGAGGGCAGCCAGCTCATCGTCTCGCCCACTGACAAATCCCCCATGCGCGGCAAAGTGGCTTTCGAGGACACTGATCTCAAGGAGGTGCTCACCGACGTATACGAGCGCTGGAAGGTGGCGCGCACCGAGACGCTGCGCCGCGCCCATGAGTTCAAGCTGGCTGCCGCCGAACGCGCCAAAAACGCTCCAGCCACCGCCACAACCGCCAGTGCCAGCAATGACAAACCCGCGCGTGACGCCGACGGCACCTACCCGCTGCTCATAGCCAGCATGAAATCCGGCCAGGTGACCGAGATCAAGCCCGAAAGCATCAAAGAATGGGGCGAGCCGCAGATGACCGACGGTGTCTGGACTGTCATCGTCAAATACGAGACGCAGACCATGTTCGGCAAGTTCGACACGGAGGCGCAGGCATCCATCAAAAACGGCAAGGTGGAAAAGTGGATCTACACAGGATCGGGAGAAGTGGTGCCCTGATCCGGCGCATGTATTCCAGAGGACGAACCGCTTTTGAATTCCCTCCTTAACAGGCTTGAATCCCGCCTCGGCAGGTTTGCCATTCCGGGACTCGTGCAGCTCATCGCCACGCTGCAGCTCATCACGCTCGTGGTCCTCATGTTCCTGCCCGTGGAGGCGCGGGAACCGTATGAGGCGCTGCTGGTGTTTGACCGCGCGCTCATCCTCAAAGGCGAGGCATGGCGGCTGTTCAGCTATGTTTTCATCCCCATACCGAACCTCTTTTTCGCCTTCATCGCCTTCATGTTCATGCGCTTCCTCGGCGCGGGCCTTGATGAGGGCTGGGGGGCGTTTCGTGTCAATCTGTATGTTCTGGGCGGCATGGCGGCGCTGGCGGCCGGCGCGCTGTTCTTTGGTTTCAGCGCCGATGCCATGTGGGTTTATCTCGCCGTCCTCTTCGCCTTTGCCACCCTGTACCCGAACGAGGAAATCCTGCTCTTTTTCATCCTGCCGGTGAAGATCAAATGGGTTGCCCTTTTCTCCGCTGTCACCGTCGCGCTGCTGGTCTTCTCCTCCCCGGTCTTCGCGATCCCCGCGTTCTTCGCGCTGCTGAATTATCTCATCGTATTCACGCCCGGATTCGTTCGCGGCAGGCTCCATGCCGCCCGCGTGGCCGGGCGGCGCGCCCGCTTTGAGGGCGCCGCCGGTGACGGCGTTTTTTTCCACCAATGCAAAGTCTGCGGCAAGACCGAGGTGGACGACCCCGCCCTGCAGTTCCGGGTCAACGACGAGGGCGACGAAATTTGCTCCGTCTGCCGCGTCAAACCATGACGGTGCAAGCCGCGCTTGCCTTCGCGCGCGCCGATGCCAGCTTTCCCGCCCTTCACATATGCGCTGCCCCAAATGCGGAAGCTCCCAGGACAAGGTCATAGACTCGCGCGAGGCGCGCGAGGGGCAGGCCATACGCCGGCGGCGCGAGTGCATGAGCTGCGGTTTCCGCTTCACCACCTACGAAATCGTCGAGCGCGAGGAGTTGCGCGTGGTCAAGCGCAACGGCGCCCGCCAGGCCTTCAACCGCGACAAGCTCATGTCCGGCCTGGTCAAAGCCTGCGAAAAGCGCCCCGTCACCATGGAGCAGATCGAGCAGCTCGCCGACGACATCGCCAACGAGCTGGAGGAGGAGGGCTACCGCGAGATACCCTCGACCGCCATCGGCGCCAAGGTCATGGCCAGGCTCGAGGAGATAGATCATGTGGCCTATGTCCGCTACGCCTCCGTTTACCGCCAGTTCGAGGACGTGGGCGAGTTCATTGACGAGATCCGGAACTTGGACCAGCGCCGCCCACCCGATCCCAATCAGGCCGTGCTTTTCCCCTGACACCGCCCCCTCCGCCATGCCCGAAAAAACCATTTTCCAGAAGATCATAGACCGTGAAATCCCCGCGCCGCTGGTCTATGAGGACGACCTCGTCGCCGCCTTCAACGACATCGCGCCGCAGGCGCCGGTGCATGTCTTGATCGTGCCCAAAAAACTCATCCCGCGCGTCGGCGAGGCTGCGGCGGAGGACCAGGCTGCTCTCGGAGCCCTGCTGCTTGCCGCAGGCAGGATCGCCGAAAAGCTCGGCATCAATGACACCGGCAAAGGCTTCCGTCTCGTCATCAACCATGGCAGGGACGCCGGCGAAAGCGTGCCCCACCTCCACGTCCATCTCCTCGCAGGCCGCCCAATGGAGTGGCCGCCAGGCTGAGGCGTGCCGGGGATAAAGAACCTCCCGGCATCGCGGGGATGACGGGAGGTTTATGCGCAAAATTGGAAGCTTACTTGCTGTTTTCGGCGAACTGCGCGTCGAAGATGATCTTCGAGGGAGGGAAGTCTATCTTCTTGCAGAACGCGGCGGATTCCGTGGCGCCGAACTCGCGGTCCATCGCGCCGTCCTCCCACTCCACGGAGAGCGGGCCGCCGTATTCGATGTCGTTGAGGGCGCGGATGATGCGCTCGAAGTTGATGTTGCCGCGGCCGACAGACTTGAAGTCCCAGTAGCGGCTGGGTTTGTGGAAGTCCACATGCCCGCCGAAGACACCGGTGGTGCCGTCGCCGATGCCCCAGGCGACGTCCTTCATGTGGACGTGGAAGATGCGGTCTTTGAACTGGTGGATGAACTTGATGTAATCCACGCCCTGGTAGCCGAAGTGGCTGGGGTCATAATTGAAGCCGAAGGCGGGATGGTAATCGAGCGCCTGGAGCGCGCGCTCGGCGCTGGCGATGTCAAAGGCGATCTCGGTGGGATGAACTTCGAGCGCGTAGCGGATGCCAAGCCTCTGATACTCATCGAGGATGGGCTTGAAGCGCTTGGCGAAGTCCGCGTAGCCAGCGTCAATCTGGCCGGGCAGGTTCGGTGGGAAAGAATACACAAGGTGCCAGATGCTGCTGCCGGTGAAGCCGTTTACGACGCTGACGCCGAAGCGCTTGGCTGCGTGCGCGGTCTTGATCAGCTCCTCGGCGGCGCGCTGGCGCACGCCTTCGGGGTTGCCATCGCCGTAGATGTGCGGGGGCAGGATCTGGGCGTGGCGTGCGTCAATGTTATCGCAGACGGCCTGGCCGACGAGATGCGTGGAGATGGCGTGGCACTGCATGCCGGCCTCCTTGAGCTTGGCGCGCTTGGCATCGCAGTAGGCCTGGTCGGCCTTGTCCACCTCGAAGTGGTCGCCCCAGCAGGCAAGCTCCAGGCCGTCGTAGCCGAAGTTTTTGCCTTTTTGCAGCATGGTTTCAAAAGAAAGGTCGGCCCACTGGCCGGTGAAAAGAGTGACGGGTCTGCCCATGGTGGTTGATGATTCTGTAAAGGGTTGATGTTGGTTTTTCGGAGTCGCGGAGACGGCGTTGATTTTCGACATCCGCGCGCGGGTGGCAATGAGAAAAATCAGCCGGTGCTACGCCGGTCAATGCGTCAGCGCGTAGAAGATGATGTTGATGCCAAGCGGGTAGGCGTACTTTTCCGAGAACTCGCGGAAGTACCAGGGGTCCGTGCCCTCCTCCTCCCAGCCGTCGCCCAGGTCGGTGTTGTGGCAGATGATCATGACCATGCGCTTTTTGTCATCATAGACCGCCTTGTAGTGCGGCGTCTGCGCGTCCCAGCGCTCGAAGGTGATGCCCTGGGACCGCCCGGCCATCGCGTGGCCCACGCTGGGAATCTGCGGCTTCACTTTCAGAGGGAAGACCATGCGGAAAATTTCATGCTCCAGTGGCAGCTCCTCCGGCTCGCGGTCCGGGAAGATTTGTTTCAGGGCAAAATAAAACGTGTCCCATTCCTGCTCTCCCCAGAAGTCGTCCACCATCATGAAGCCGCCGTTGAGCAGGTACTCGCGCAGGATGCGCGCCTCGTCTTCGGTGAGGCTGATCCCGCCGGGTTCGATCATGTAGATAAAGGGGTAGTGCCGGAGCTGCTCCGGCACGATGTCCACGATCGCCCCTTTTGGACTCACTTGCAGAGAGGTGAGCTGCTGAAGACGATAGGAAAAGTTCAGGTCCGCGTCCGGGTAGTCTGTCGTCCAGCGCCCGCCACCGCCACGCCGCCTGCCCCAGGATTCGGAATTATAGCGCAGCCGCGCGAAGACGAAGTGGTCGTCCGGCGTCTCACGGCTCACCGGCCAGGTCGGGAAGTCGGCAAAGTATCCGCGTCCGTACTCGCGGGGATCCTGCGGGAAGTAATCGTCCTTGATGCCGAAATTCGTCGGAGTGCCGGAGTCCTGCGCCAGAACGCCCAGGACGAGCAGGCCAAGGGCCAGTGCGGAAAGTGGGCGCTTCATGAGGTTGGTGATTGCAGAATGGATGCCAGCCGGGCGAAGGATGGAACGGCCCGCCCGCGCGTCTATTTCACGGCGCGCCCAGCACGCGCTGGATCAGGTCATAAGACGCGAGTCTTTCCTTGTCAGGGAAATCATGATCGCAGTCCGGGTGGTGGATTTCCAGCCGCTCCGCCGCGCCATGCAGGGCGAAAACCGGCCGCGCCGCCGCAGCGATGCGGTCCACGCTGTCCCATTTGAAATTCGAATCGTGCAGCGGCGCGCTGACAAAAACATGCCTTGGCGCCAGACAGGCGATCAGTTCATAGTGATCGAAGGGAGCGTCCTGCGGGCGGCCGAGGTATTCCGCCATTTTTAGAATGTACCGCTCCTGCACCCAGCCCTGGATGTTCCCGTCCTTGTAGTCGAGAAGGGAGTCGAAGCCGCAGCTTGTGACCACCGCCTTGAGCCGCTCATCGAAGACGGCGGTGAAAATGCTGTTATGCCCGCCGAGCGAGTGGCCAATGGTGGCAAAGCCGGCTTCTTTTTTCACGAAGGGCAGCATCTCCAGCAGGTCGAGTCCGCGGATGTTGTCCCACACCGCCTTCATCGTGCCGCTGGTGAAGCCCAGCGCTTTGAGGTCCGGCTGGTATTGCGCCAGCAGGGGATAACTCGGCGCCAGAGTCACAAAGCCGCGCTCCGCCAACTCGGCCGCATATTGCCGGTTCGGCCTGCCGCCGAGGCCGACCACGACTTTGTGGCCGATCACATTGTCCGTGGGGTGCAGGCACAGCACTGCGGGCGCCGCCTTGCCGGCCAGCGCGGCTTTCGGCACGCACAGATACGCGGTCACCCTGCCGCCGGGGGAGGACTGATAGCTGATGAGCCGGCGCACATAGCCGCCGCAGTCCTCCTCCGCGTGCGTCTGAGGCTCCAGCGCGCAGCGTGCCTCCGGCCCGGGCAGAGGGCCGGTCATTTGCTGAAAGCCGTCCAGAGCCTCCTTCCGGCGCGCTTCCCATTCCGCCGTGGTGGAAGCTCTTTTCACCGCGCCGGATGCGTCGCGATACTCCAGCAAGTCGGTCCGGCTCAGGCCGCGCAGCGGGGGGATTTCAGCGGACGTAAGGGCCTCGGCGCTCGCGCCGAGGCAGGCCAGAATGGCAAAGAGTTTCATCTTTCCCGATACGACACGGCGCGGAGATTCCTTCCCGCGCATCCATTCTTGCCACCCGCTTTGTCGCGCGCAGACTGCGACCACAAAATGAACCTCACCCCATGGACGAACCTGCTGCTTTTTGACGGCGTCTGCCACCTTTGCGACAGCACGGTGCAGTTCGTCCTGCGACATGACACATCCGGGCGCATCCATTTCTGCCCGATTCAGTCGGAGACCGGGTCCAGGTTGTACCGCGAGCATGGTTTCGACCCCGCCGCGCCGCACACCATGCTGCTGCTGACACCGGACGGCGCTCTGCGGGAAAGCGATGCCGCCATTGAGATCGCGCGCCTGCTGGGAGGAATCTGGCGTCTCGCCCTAGTCCTCAAAATCATCCCCCGCCCGCTGCGGGATGCGGCCTACCGCTTCATCGCCAGCCGCCGCTACCGTTGGTTCGGCCGTCATGGTGCCTGCCTCGTGCCGCTTCCTGAATGGCGGGCGCGTTTTTTGCAATGACCATCTTCCGGCTTGCGCCGCGCCCTTGAGAGGTTACAAATCCAGCCCGCTCGCGGTGTTGCGCCGTGAGATTTCCGCGGATTTCGCCAGCAATGGCAAACGGCGGGCTGTGGCTCAGCCTGGTAGAGCGCTTCGTTCGGGACGAAGAGGTCGTGGGTTCGAATCCCGCCAGCCCGACCACCTTGCGAAGGTGGTCTTATTCAAGGAGTTCCATAGACTTGGGAACTTCCAAAAGGTGCCCGATGCCGCCCTCACTCCACCGCTTTGAGTGACTGAAAACGACTCGAAATGCCCCAAGTTCCAAACGTCCGGGGGGACAGTGTGACTACCCCCGGCATAAATGCCATGCAGTAGAAGCTGGGGGATCACCCCCACTTTTTGAATTCGAGCAATGAATTGTGGAACACCTCACGGTGGCTTGTTATTGTCATTCTGGTCATTTTCGCTGCGTGGCTGCTCTCAAGAAATGAGCGATCGTGACCAAACACTCCACAGCTCAGTTGAGTTTGCCGGCATCAGTCCGCGCCGAGAACTTCCTGCAAGCCGAGCCGCTGCTTTTCAAAGTCCGCCTCATCCAGCCGGCGCGGAATGGTGACGACGGGTTCGAAGACGACCTTCACACGCGAAAACGGCAGCGGCAGCATGAAGCGGTCCCAGGTCTTGAAGCGCAGCGCGCGGCAGTACTCGACACGCACCGGAACGATGACTCCGCCGGTGAGCTGGGCCAGCTTCAAAATGCCGGGCTGAAGCTGGTAGCACGGCCCACGCGGACCGTCCGGTGTGATGCCCACGTCACGCCCTTCCTTGACTTTTTCCGCCAGCATGATGAGCGCGCCGAGTCCCTTCTGCGGCTTGGAGCTGGAGCCGCGCGCGGCCTCGAATCCGAACTCGCCGCAGGCGTCGGCGATGATCTGGCCGTCGCCGCTGGGGCTGGAAAGTATGGCTCCGGGGATGTGCGCGAACCACCGGTCGTGAATGTAGGGGATGACAAACATGCGGTTGTGCCAGAATGCCCAGATCCAGCCCGGACGCGCCCGGTCAAAGGCGCCCGCGCGGTCCTCCACCTCGAAACGGAGAGTGGCCCCGACGCACCGGATGAGGAGCGCGACGAGTTTGCCTAGGCCTTGGATGCGGATTTTTGCCATGTGCATGCATCCTGAAACGGCACGCCCCCGGTTTCAACCCGCAGAGCGCGCCAAGTCCCGCCGCTGCCATCCCGGTTCCCGATGGAAGCTTGGCAAACCCTCCGGCGGCTCCTATGATCCGCCATGTCCGCCGCCCCCGTCACCGTCCTCATTGCCGACGACCACGCCGTCGTGCGCAGGGGATTCGCGCGGATTCTTGACAGCGGCTGGGATTTCAAAGTGGTGGCAGAGGTTTCCAACGGGCGCGAGGCGGTGGCGTCAGCGGAGGAGTTGCGTCCCGATGTGGCGGTGATGGATGTGACCATGCCCGAACTCAACGGCATCGAAGCAACACGCAGGCTTCTCAAAGTCTCTCCAAAGACCCGCGTGCTGGCGCTCTCAATGCACAAGGACTCCGTTTATGTGCGCGAAATCCTGCGCGCCGGAGCCAAGGGATACCTGCTCAAGGACAGCAGCGAGGCGGATTTCCTCAAGGCCATGCGCGCCGTGTCCCAGGGGCAGGGCTACCTCAGCCCGGAGGTGGCTGACGCCGTGCTCGACGACTACCGCAGGCATGTCACCCATCCGATAGATCTGCTCTCCAGCCGCGAACGCGAGGTGCTGCAATTGATCGCCGAGAGCAGGACCAACAAAGAGATCGCCAGCGCGCTGCACCTCAGCGTTTACACCGTCGAGGCGCACCGGGGGCGCATCATGGAAAAACTCAACCTCCACAGCATCGGAGAGCTGGTGCGCTTTGCCATGCGCCACGGCCTTGTTGATTGAGGTGAACGGTCAGCCGCCATGAGACGACGACTCGCCCCCTTCACACGGCGCATCACGCAGCGCACGGTGCTGCGCGGTCTTGTCACAGGTTTCGGACTGGTGGTTCTGCTGCTTGGCATGACAGGACTCCTGGCCGTGAGTGAAAGCCGGGCCATCCGCCGCGGAGTCAGCGGCATCGTGCGCGAGCAGCTCCTCATCGCCCGTCTTCTCAACGAGGTGCAGGCGGAGGAGAACACCCTCACCGAGGTGCTGCACCAGATCACCCGCAAGTCTCAAAGTCTCGACAAGGAAGCCTTGCTGCAGGATCTCGCCGTTGCGGACGATGCCGTGACGCGCCTCGCCTCCGACGCCGCCGCTACCGGTAAGGCGGAAATTTGGGGGCGCCTGGTATCCAGCGTGCGTTCCTTCTCCTCGCAGGCCCGAGCCGCGCTCGCAGGCAGGGACGCCGTTTCCGAAGCCGGCCTCGAAAGCCTCTTTGCAAAGCATGACGAAGTGGTTGCTCTCATCCATGGACTGCTGCGTGACAGCACCGCCCATCTGCGCGAAGCGGACGCCCAAATCGAAAAACAATCCCGCGTGCTGGCGCGCCAGTCCGCCCTCCTGCTTGGCTCCTCGCTGCTGATGGCTGTGCTTTGCGCGCTGGGCACCATACTTTTCGTGCGCCACAGCCTGCGCCGAATCGAATGGCAGGCAGAGGAGATCAACCGCGTCTCCTGGCACATGCTGCAGTCCCAGGAGGAGACTGCCCGGCGGTTTTCCCACGAGTTGCATGACGAACTCGGCCAGTCCCTTGCCGCTGTGCGCGCCAACCTCACCTCCAAAAGCCACGACACCTCCGGCGCGAGAAACGCCGACTGCGTGCAGCTTGTGGATGAGGCGATCGCCAACGTGCGCGAACTTTCCCAACTGCTCCGTCCGGTAATTCTCGACGATTTCGGCCTTGATGCAGGTCTGCGCTGGCTGGCGGAAAAGTTCGCCCAGCGCACGCGGCTGAAGGTGGACTGCGATTCGACCTGTCCCGGCCGTTTTGCAGATGAAACCGAGACGCATCTCTTCCGCATCGCGCAGGAGGCGCTGACAAATATCGCCCGGCATGCCGAGGCCACGCGTGTCGTCATCCAGCTAGCCCTTGAGGACAAAAACATCCGCCTGAGCGTCGTTGACGATGGCAAGGGCCTCCCCGATGAGGAATCTAAAGCCGCGCCAAGCCTTGGCATGGTCGGCATGCGCGCCCGTGCGCGGCAGTGTGGCGGCGAACTCAGTGTCAGCCCCGCTCCGCCCCACGGCCTGCGCATTGAGGCCGTGGTGCCGCTGAGATGACAGGCGGATTGACCGGATCAATGCGCGGCGTTTGCGGCGGCGACGGTGCGCTGGTCGAGCGTTTTGAGAGCCTGCATCTGCTTGATGGTGCGCTCCATGCCTTCGTTGGAGCCGTCGAAGAACATGACGTTGCCCTTGCCATGCTCCGAGATGTATTTCATGCCGTCGAGCCACATGGTGAAGAGCATGAAGCCGGGAGGCACGTCGCCGGCCTGCATGGTTTTGCCGGCGTTGGCGAGACCTTCGGCGACTTGTTCGCGGAAGCGGGCGTTTCCGGCACCTTTGAGCTCGGAGGCTTCTTTTTCGGCCTCCGCCTTCACGCGGATGGCGCGGGCCTCGGCCTCGGCGGCGCGGGTTTTGATGAGGTATTGGGCCTGGGCCTCGTTTTCGGCGGCCATCTTCATGTTGTTGCTGGAAACGACCTGCGACATGGAGCGCATGATGGCTTCATCGAAGGAGATGTCGTTGATCTGGAGGTCGAGGAGGTGGAAACCCCAGCTGTTGAGCGATTCTTCGAGGTGGTCCTTCACGGCACCGATGATCTCGGAGCGCAGGACGAGAATCTCGGCCTGCTTTTTGTTCGCGACATAGGAGCGGATGCTGCCTTCGACGCTGCGCACAAGGGTCTGCATGAAGCTCTTTTCGTCGATGAAACGGAAGGCGATCTTCTTGATGGTCTCCTCACCGGCGTCCTGCGCGGAGAAGACGATGAGCGATTTGAAGTTCACGTAGGCCTGGTCGAGCGAGATGGCCTCGAATTCGAGTTCGATGGACTGGTTCTGCGTGGAGATGCTTTTGAAGACGCTCTCGACGAGCGGGAGCTTGAAGTTGAGGCCGGGAAGCATCAGGCGCTGGTATTTGCCGAAGCGGGTGACGACTCCGACGTGCCCCTGCTTGATCACAGAGGCGCTTAGGATGATGAGAACGATGAGGATGACGGCGGCGGGTATCATGGACGTGGCGTGGTTTGTTTTCGTTGGTAAAGGCGGCGGGCGATGGGTGAAAATCAGGCGGGGAACTCGGAGGAGTGGTGTTCGAGGATGAACCAGCCGGTCTTTTCCTTTTTGCAGACGAAGGAGTAGCGGGCGGGCACGCTGATGAGCTCCTTCTTGCGCTTGAAGGTGAAGACGTATTTCCCGGACTGAATGTAGATGTCCTTGTACTGGCGCACCTCGCCGCTCTCGAACTTCACATGCACGTCCTCCAGCTCGAAGAGGTGCTCGAAGTAGCCTTTGATCTTGTGGTGGCCCTCACGCAGCTCCTTCGCGAAGGTGCCCCAAAGCAGGCCGTTCATGTCGTAGCAGCCGACCACGGCGGCCATGCTGTGGTTGTTGATGCCAAAGGCCCAGTCGTTGATGAATTCGGTGAGGTTTTTCTTCTCCGCCGCGTTGTGGCTGATGGTGCTGTAGCGCAGACCGCCGACCTCGTGATCGCGATGCACGAGCATGGTATCGGTGCTGCGAGGATCGACTTCCTCGCCGAAACGATGCGCGAATCGTTTCATCATTTCGAGGAAGGGCACATGGTCATGACGGAAGATGACGAAGTTGATGAACAGATGGATCGTGAGCACGATGAGCAGTCCCTCGAAGATGCCGACCGTGTAGGTGAGGATGCCGCAGAAGAGCGCCAGCAGCAGCGCGTAGCTGCCATGCGCGGCCACATGCGTGAGGCCGACGATCATCTTCCACCCGGTGAAGATCATGAGCACGGCGAGCGAGAAATACGGCAGATGCTCCAGCAGATGTGGATCGAGAATGAAGACGAGGATAACGCCCGCGGTGAAGAGGTTCGACATCTTCGTGACGGCACCGGCGAGGGCGTTCGTGGCGCTTTTCGCGAGTCCGTCGAGGTTCGTCATGCCACCGAAGAAGCTGCTGCCGATGTTGGCCACCCAGATGGCGAGCAGGCTGTTGTTTGTGTTTGCCGGACGGCCCAGTGGATCGAGTTTTTCGATGGCGGCGTTGCTCATCACCTGCTCGATCACGTCGATGAGCGCCAGCATGAGCGCGTAGCCGATGATCTCGGCGACCATCTTTGGCGGGATGACATCGAAATCGGGAAACGGCCACGCGACTTTGATCGGCGAGTGCTCGATGTGCAGCATCGGGATGTGCATGTAGATGCCGGAAATGACGCCGACGAGCACCACGGCCACATAGGGCACGGCGGGATACTTTGCCTTGTACTTGCCGAAGAGATGCAAAAACAGTCCCAGCGCCCCGAGCGAGAGTGCGATCATCTTGATTCGCTCCATGGTGAACCAGTCATGGCTCTCGCCGAGGATGCCGTAGGTGTAAGGCAGGAATTTGAGCGCGATTTTGAGTCCGATGCCCGCCAGCAGGCCCTCAATGAGGTAACTCGGGATCGCTTTGAGAATGAAGCGCTGGAGGTTGAACTTCCATGCAATGGCCTGCATCACCGACGTGCAAAAGATGAGGAAGGGCATGTTCTCCATGCCGAATTTATGCACACTCATCGCCAGCACCGGCGCGAGTCCTGCCGCCACGCCAGGCACGCCGACGTAGTTCCCCGGACGGAAGAGGAAGGTCACAAATCCTATCAAACACGCGAAAAGCACGGTGAGCAGTCCCGTCTCGATGGGATACTCCGACATGAGGCAGATGCCGACCGTGAGCGGCACCGCGATGAGGCCCGTGATGGAACCCGCGAGCGCATCACGGCGCAGATTTTCGAGCGTGAAGATGGCGGGCCTCTCCGCCTTCTCCGCAATGAGCAGATCGCTGGCGAGCGGCTTCTTCCGGCGGCGCGGATGCGGATGGTAATCGACCGCCGAGGCAGTGGTCGGATGGATGAGCGCAGGTTCGGCGGCGTTTGACATGGCCCGGAATAACCCGCGCCCGCCTCCGCTATGCCATCCCCCCGGCAGGGGATTCCCAGGCCCCTTGACACAGGAGAGGCATGCTATTTGAGAGGAGTCAGCCTGAAATTCTTGAACTGAACGACCATCGGCGGACCTTGGTGAATTTGCAGGGCAAGCAAGCCCTCTTTCGGGGCGTTGGCCGCGTCCTCATCAGTCACATCCACGGTCTGCATGCCGTTGATGAAATGCTGAATGTGGTTTCCTTTGGCGATGATTTTGTAGTCGTTCCAGTCCTCTTTTTTGATGGACTGCTGGATGGCCTCGCTGTCACCGACTGTGCCGGCTTTTTCAACGGCAGGCTTCTTGGGATCCTGCCCCGGCTTGATGACGGTCTTCTCTCCGCGAAGGGCCAGAATTCCGCGGCCTTTCTCCTCGTAGAGAATGCCGCTGTATTTGTCACCGGCCTCGAAGTCCGCCTGATAGCCGCTGATGACGGGCCCGAACTCCCCGGGCGCCAGTTCTTTGCTGCGGTACTGCACGCCGGAGTTGCCCTTTTCAATACGGTATTGGAACTCAAGCTCGAAATCGGACACGGTGCCGCCTTTCCAGACGAGGAATGTGTTGTGCTTGATGATTCCTTTCTCAGGATTGGCCGGGTCAGGCGGCGTGATGCCGGTGATGGCGCCGTCTTTGACACTCCAGAGGTCCAAGTTGCCCTCCCAGCCGGCCAGGTCTTTTCCATTGAAAACCTCAACGGTGCTTGAGGAGGCTGGCCCGGATCCTCCAGAGGGAGCGGAGGGCTTGCAGGAGGGCAATGCGAACGCGGCGAGCACGCAAAGGGAGAAGAATGCCGGGGTTTTCATGGTTGGTGAGTGCCGCTTTCTAATGCGGTGGCATGACTTTGTCCACCACCTCTGCTCACCGCCCTTTGCGGCGGTGCTGGCGCGCGCGGAATTCAGCTGGACCGCAACCGGTGTGCCGGCCGAAAACACGGGTGAAATAATGCCGGTTCGGGAAGCCGGATTCGAGGGCGATTTGATCCACGGTTTTGTCGGTCAATGCCAGGAGCTGCTGGGCATGGCGCACGCGCGCGGCGCTGACATAGGCGGCGGGTGTGCTGCCGGTATGCTCGCGAAAGGCGCGGATGAAACGCTCCAGGCTCATGCCCGCGCGGGCTGCGAGCAGGCGGTTTGACAGGTCGGCATGAGGAGCGCGCTGGACGAGGGACAACACCCCGAGCAACCGCTCCGGCATGGGTGGTGGCGCGGGCAGGCTCAGCCGGGCGAAGGCGGCGTGAAGCAACGCGCTGCTTTCATGAAGCAGGCGGTGGTCGCGCGTGTCGGAGGCGTGCTCATGATGCAGGGCGATGACGCTTTGCGCCAGAGTCGTCAAAAGGGCATCCATCGGCAGCAGAAGCGGCGCGGGGTCCACGGGGCCGCCGGGACGGTTCACGGTGAAGTGCATCCACAGATGACACGCGGGCACCGGGCCGCGGCAGTCAAAGACCGTGTCCGCCGGGATGATCATGCAGGTGGAGGGTTCGAGGGCGATCTGCCTGCCGCGAAAATGCACAAAACAGCCCGGCTTGGGGTTGTGATAAAAACGCCAAAAGGGACTGTCCACACCGTCGTGATTCCAATCCTCCAGCGCCTCTTGATAACCGCATTCATGCAGCAAAAAGTCCGACCAGCCCGCACCGGACACGCGCGCGAGGCTGACGCCCCAGGGCGTGGTGTAGTTCAGGTATTTGCGCCGCGTGTTCACGATCCGACACAAACGGAGCAGAATATGGAATGCCGTCCAGGCGTTCTTCACAGCATGAGAAAATGCGTTTTCCCTCTGCTATCGAACCGCCTTGTAATGATGTGGCGCGATGGCTTGCGTTGGAGTTCAAGCTTTAGCTTGTTCTGGGAAAGCTCCGCAGCGGAGTCCACTCCCGTGGCGCCTAAAGGCTTCACTCCAACAGGCCTCACTCCTACCGTTGGAGTTCAAGCTTTAGCTTGTGCGGGGAGATCTTCGCAGCGGAGTCCTCTCCCGTGTCGCCTAAAGGCTTCACTCCAACGGGCGGGGCTGCTTGCCTTGATGGCCGTGCCTGCATTCACCCAGGGCGCGGACAAGCTGCGCTTCAATCGCGACATCCGCCCCATCCTTTCGGACAAGTGTTTTCATTGCCACGGCTTCGATCCAAAAACGCGCAAGGCAGGTCTGCGTCTCGACACCTTCGAGGGCGCGACGGAGGATGGCGGCATCGTGGCCGGGCGGGCGGAGCGCAGCGGGATCATCGAGCGCGTGCTCAGTCATGACCCGGATGAGGCCATGCCGCCGCCGGAGTCAAAGATCGGCCGGCTTTCCGACACGGAGATCGCGACTTTGAAACGCTGGATCAATGAAGGTGCCGAGTATGAGGCGCACTGGGCCTTTGTGCCGCTGGACAAAGCGCAGCTCGATGAATGGACACGCCAGGCCAAGGCGGCGGGCGTGGCATCGCCGATGGACTGGATCGTTAGCGAGGGGTTGAAGGCGCACGGCCTGGCGATGCAACCGCGCGCGGATGCGGCCACGCTGGCGCGGCGCGTCAGCTTTGATCTCACGGGCCTGCCGCCATCGGTGGAGGAGCTGGCAGATGTGGAGCTTGAGTCACTCATCACGAAAAAGCTCGCCTCACCCGCGTATGGTGAGCGCATGGCGGCGGACTGGCTCGACATCGCGCGGTATGCGGACAGCTACGGCTTTCAGGTGGACCGCGAGCGCGAGGTGTGGATGTGGCGGGACTGGGTGGTGCGCGCCTTCAATGACAACCTGCCCTTTGATCAATTCATCACCTGGCAACTCGCGGGAGATCTGCTGCCGCAGGTCACCGATGAGCAGGTACTGGCCACCGCTTTCAATCGCCTGCATCAGCAGGAAAGCGAGGGCGGTTCCGTGGAGGAGGAATACCGCATCGAGTATGTGGCGGACCGGGTGCAAACCGTGGCCACCGCGTTTCTCGGCCTCACCTTCGAGTGCGCGCGCTGCCATGACCACAAGTATGATCCCGTGAGCCAGCGCGAGTATTACGGCATGGCATCCTTCTTCCAAAACATTGACGAGGCGGGTCTGTATTCGTTCTTCACCCCCGCGCCGCCGACACCCGCCATGATGCTGATGGACGCGCCTGCAAAGGAGAAGATGACCGCGCTCAAGGCGCGCGTGGCCGCTCTGGAAAAGCAGCTCGCCAGCACAGGGGTGAAGCCGCTCGCTGAGATCCCGCTGCGCGATGGCGTGCCGGTTTCCTTGGAAGGGCAACTTGCTCATTTCAGTTTCGACGCACTGGAGGGCAACAAACTCGCCGATTCCCTCAACCCCGAGTCGCCTCCCGCGCCTGCGCCGAAGAAAGCGGACCCGAAGACCAAAGACAAAGCGCCGCCTGGTCCGTCCGCCATTTTGAAAGGTGAGAACAAGCTCGTGCAGGGTCGTCTTGGACAGGCCGTGCAGTTCACGGGGGACGATCCGGTTGACACCCCTGTTGGGAATTTCCGCCGCCATGAGCCTTTTAGCGTTTCGCTCTGGATGAAGACGCCAGATGTGAAGGAGCGCGCGGTTGTTTTTCACCGCTCACGCGCGTGGACGGATGCGGCGAGCCGGGGCTACGAGTTGCTCATTGAAGAAGGGCGATTGAAGTGGTCGCTCATTCATTTCTGGCCGGGCAATGCCATCTCCATCCGCGCGCGTGATCCGCTGCCGGTAAATGAGTGGGCGCATGTCAATGTCACGAATGACGGCAGCAGCCGCGCGGCGGGACTGCGGCTTTTCATCAATGGCAAAGCGGTGCCGGTGGACGTGATCCGCGACGGCCTCACTCAAGACATCACCGGCGGTGGAGGCGATACCATCTCACTCGGCGAGCGCTTTCGGGATCGTGGCTTCAAGGGCGGGCTCATAGACGACTTCCGCATCTTTCAGCGCGATCTCTCCATGCCTCTGAACCCGGACCTGGAGCCGCTGCTGGCGCAGCTCAAAGCCGCGCGCGCCGAGCTGACCGACTTCTCCGGGCGGCAAAAAGAGATCATGGTGATGCGCGAACTGCCCGAGCCAAAGAAAGCGTATGTGCTCACGCGCGGCGAGTATGACAAGCGCGCGGAGGAGGTCACGGCCATGACGCCCGCCTCGCTGCCGCCCTTCCCGCAGGACGCGCCGAAGAACAGGCTCGGACTCGCGCGCTGGCTGACCGATCCGGGACATCCGCTGACCGCTCGCGTGACGGTGAATCGCGTGTGGCAGAGTTTGTTCGGGCGGGGTCTGGTGAAGACGAGCGAGGACTTCGGCAGCCAGGGGGAAAAGCCGCTTTATCCCGAGCTGCTCGATTATCTTTCGCTGCGCCTCATTCACAGCGGCTGGGACATGAAGGCGCTGCTGCGCGAGATCGTCAGCAGCGCGGTCTATCAGCAGCGCAGCATCGCTGAAAAACAGGTGATGGAGGATGACCCGGAAAATCAATGGCTGGCGCGCGGGCCGGCATTCCGGCTGCCTGCCGAGATGATCCGCGACAACGCGCTGGCCGCCGCCGGGCTGCTGAATCCGAAGATGGGCGGCCCGCCGGTGAACCCTTATGAAATGGCCGAGGCCTTTAAACCTTTCCAGGTGGCCAAAGAAGGCGAGTCGCTTTATCGGCGCAGTCTTTACACCACCTGGCGGCGCACCAGCCCGCCGCCCGCCATGCTGGCCTTTGACGCGCCGCGCCGCGCGGTGTGCAGCGCCAAGCGCGAGCGCACCGAGAGCCCTTTGCAGGCGCTCATCCTGCTGAATGGCACGCAGTTCGTGGAGGCCGCGCGCGTGCTTGGGGAGAGCCTGCACCACGAGCACGGCGGCGCGGTCGAGAAAATGATCCGCCACGGCTTCCTGCGCTGCCTGAGCCGGCAGCCGGACACGCGCGAGATGGAAATCTGCACCAGGTTATACCAGGAGCAGCTTGCTTACTTCCGCCAGCATCCGCAGGAGGCTGAGGAGCTGATGAAAACTGGTGGAGCGCCGAGAGTGGCAGTCGTGCCGGGTGTCGAAGGTGCCGCAGCCGCCGCGCTGGCGCAGGCTTTGCTGAACCATGATGCTTGTGTGGTGAAGCGGTAAGGGGTGGAACCACTAATGAACACTCATGAGCACTAATGGATGGGCTTGAAATGGAGGATGCCGCCGGGGAGGATGGCTGCCTTCAACCACAAACCACATGAGATGAGAACACATAAAAATCATCGAATCGAAATGCGTGAAGACGGGCCTTTTCAACAGGAGGGTTATGACCTGATGGCTGCCGCGTTTGAAGTGCATAACGAGAATGGCGGCGGGCTGGCGGAAGAGGTTTATCAAGAGAGTTTCGAGATCGAGCTGGAGATGCGGGGCATGCCTTTTGTGGCGAAACAGGAACTGGCGTTGTTTTACAAAGGGCGTGAACTGAAGCGCCGCTACATCCCGGATCTTTATGTGTGCGAAGGCATCGTCGTGGAACTCAAGTCCGTGGCTCAACTCTTGCCGGAACACACGGCGCAGCTCTTCAACTACATGCGTATCAGCGGCAAAAGCGTCGGTTATCTCATCAACTTCGCCCCCATCAAACGCCTCGAATGGCGTCGTTACGTCCTGTGAAACCCAAAATCATTAGTGCTTATTAGCGTCCATTAGTGGTTCCAAAAATCTCATCCGAGAGAAGCGCCCCACGAACATGATGGACCAATCAATCCCGCAACCGCACCCGTCTATGAAACCTAAATCTTCAGATTCCATGAGTGTTCCTAGTGCTTTCTTCAGCCGCCGTCAGTGGTTGAACCGTTCCGGCATGGGCCTGGGCGGTCTGGCTTTGGCGGAGCTTTTGACGCGGGAGCAGGCGGCGGCTTCGACCGCAGACGCGGGCGTTCTTGGCGGTACGCACTGGCAGCCGAAGGCGAAGCGCATCATTTATCTCTTCATGTCCGGCGGGCCCTCGCATCTGGACCTGTATGATTACAAGCCGCTGCTGAATCAACGCCACGGCGAGCAACTGCCGGACAGCGTGCGCGGCGGGCAGAGGCTGACGGGCATGTCGGGGAATCAGTCGTCCATCCCGATGGTGGGCTCGCCTTTCAAGTTCACCCGGCACGGCCAGGCGGGCGCGTGGTTCAGCGAGCTGCTGCCGCACACGGCCTCCATCGCGGATGACCTGTGCGTGGTGCGCTCCATGTTCACGGAAAGCATCAATCACGGGCCGGGCGTGACGTTTTTCCAGACCGGCTCGCAGATTGCCGGGCGGCCGAGCATGGGCGCATGGTTGAGCTATGGTCTCGGCGCGGAGAATGCGAACCTGCCCTCTTTCACCGTGCTCATCACCAAGGACAAGGGCGGCCAGCCGCTGGGCGCGCATCTGTGGGGCAGCGGCTTCCTGCCGACGAAGCACCAGGGCGTGCTCTTCCGCGCGGCGAAGGACCCCGTGCTGTATCTCGGCAATCCGGCGGGGGTGAGCGCGGACAGCCGCCGGCTCATGCTCGACCGCCTGCGCGAGCTGCACGAGCATCAATATGCGGGCACGCCGGATGTGGAGATCCAGAACCGCATGGATCACTATGAGATGGCCTGGCGCATGCAGAGCAGCATTCCGGAGGCCACGGACATCGGCGATGAGCCGCAGCATGTGCTCGACATGTACGGGCCGGATGTGACGAAGCCCGGCACCTTTGCCGCGAACTGCCTGCAAGCGCGCCGACTGGCCGAGCGCGGCGTGCGTTTCATCCAGCTTTATCATCAGGACTGGGACCACCATGGCGGGCTGCCAGGCGCTTTGCCGAAGCTTTGCAAAGAAACCGACCAAGCCTCCGCCGCGCTGGTGAAGGACCTCAAGCAGCGCGGCCTGCTGGAGGACACGCTCGTGGTCTGGGGCGGCGAGTTTGGCCGGACGAACTACTGCCAGGGGAAAATCCAGGCCAACTTCGGACGCGACCATCACCCGCGCTGTTTCAGCGTCTGGATGGCCGGCGGCGGTGTGAAGCCGGGCGCGGTCTATGGTGAGACGGATGAGTTTGGCTACAACGTCACGCGCGACGGCGTCCACATCCACGACTTCCATGCCACGCTCATGCACCTGCTCGGGATAGATCACGAACGCCTGACCTACAAGTTCCAGGGCCGCCGCTACCGACTCACAGATGTGCATGGTCATGTGGTGAAGGGGCTGCTGGCTTAGCTCCCGGCGAAAAACCTCCCGTCATCCCCGTTCTCTGCCCATGCCCAAGACTTTGCTCGCCATCGGCGCCCACTATGATGACTGCCCTTTCGGCATTCCCGGCATCCTGCTCAAAGCCGTGCGCGAGCATCACCGCGTGGTCATCCTCAGCCTCATCGGAGATTACACCAACTGGCCGCCCGTGCAGGGGCGCGAGCAGGCGCTGCTGGAAAAGACCGCCGCCATGGCCGCCGAGCGCGGCATGGAAATGCGCTTCCTGAAGCACGCCAGCATGGGCTTTGAGCCGACTCTGGCGACGAAGCGCGAGGTGGCCGAGATCGTCGCCGAAGTGCGGCCCGACACCGCCTTCATGCTCTGGCGGCAGGACCGCCACCCGGACCACGAGGCCGCCTCCGCCATCTGCCACGACTCGCTTTTCCAGCCCGCGCGCCTGACGGGCAATGCCAACGCGCGCAGCCCTTCGCAGGTCTTCTGGTATGACAACGGCCCCGGCCACACTATAGACTTCACGCCCGACACTTATGTGGATGTCAGCGCCGAGTGGTCCGGCGTGGTGGAGTGGCTGGGCGGCTTGATGGCCTTCGTGCGCAACGGACCCTTTGATCCGCAAAAGGATGCCGCCGTGGAGGCGAAGACGGTGCTGGCGCGCTACCGCGGCCTGGCCTGCGGGGTGAAACATGCCGAGGCTCTGCGCAGCGTCCGCCCGCTGGCGCGCGAGGTTTGGTGAGGGCGCGACCGGGAAGCTTGCATCGCCCAGCTCAAGCCAGGATGTCTTTCACCACATGCCCGTGGATGTCGGTGAGGCGGTAGTCGCGGCCTTGGAAGCGGTGCGTGAGGCGCTCGTGGTCAAAGCCGAGCAGATGCATCACGGTGGCCTGGAAGTCATGCACATGGACCTTGTGCTCAGCCACCGCAAAGCCCATCTCGTCGGTGGCTCCATAATCGAATCCCGCCTTCACACCACCGCCGGCCATGAACAGCGTGAAGCAGTCAGGATAATGATCACGGCCTAGAACCTTGCTGGCGGCGGTGCGGCCCTCGCGGAAGGGTGTGCGGCCAAATTCACCGCCCCAGATGACGAGGGTGTCATCGAGCAGCCCGCGCTGCTTGAGATCCTTGATGAGCGCGGCCACGGGCTTGTCTGTCTCGGCCATCTTTTTCGTCAGGCCGTCGGTGATGCCTGTGGCCTCGCTAGTGCCGTGGAAATCCCAGCCCCAGTCAAAGAGATGGACAAAGCGCACGCCCTGCTCCACGAGCCGGCGCGCCAGCAGGCAGTTGTTGGCAAAGCTGGCCGCGCCGGGCTTTGCCCCGTATTCCTCGATGACCCGCGCGGGCTCGCGCGAGATGTCCATCACCTCGGGCACGCTGGCCTGCATCCTGTAGGCCAGCTCGTATTGCTCGATGCGTGTGCGAGTCTCGGGATGGACCAGCTCGGCGGCCTGGCGCTCGTTGAGCTCGCGCAGCACATCAAGCGTCTTCCGGCGCAGCGCGCGGTCCATGCCTGGAGGATTGTTGACGAAAAGCACGGGGTCACCCTGGGACCGGCACTGCACACCCTGATAGACTGAGGGGATGAACCCGCTGCCCCAGCAGCTTTGGCCGCCGGAGGGCTGGGTGCCGCTGGAGATGAGCACGACAAAGCCCGGCAGATCCTGATTTTCCGTGCCCAGCCCGTAAGTGGCCCATGAACCCATCGAGGGGCGGCCCTGGCGGGTGTGGCCGGTGAACAGCAGCAGCTCGGCGGGCGCGTGGTTGAACTGGTCCGTGCTCATCGAGCGGATGAGCGTGATCTCGTCCGCCAGGGTGTGGAAGTTCGGGCATGCGTCACTCATCCACATGCCCGCCCTGCCATGGCGCGCGAACTTCCGCGGCGTGCCCATGAGCTTCGGCACGCCCGATGTGAAAGCGAAAGTGCGGCCTTTCAAAAACGAGTCCGGGCAGTCCTGACCGTCGCGCCTCACCAGCTCCGGCTTGTAGTCAAAGAGGTCCAGATGCGGTGGCGCGCCGGACATGTGCAGGTAGACGACGCGCTTCGCCTTTGCTGTGTGGTGCGGATGCCGGGCGGAGAGCGGCCCCGGCGCGGCCCGCGCGCCTGAGTCGAAGGCATGCAGGGCGATGGCGCCCAGGCTGAACTGGCCCGCGCCGGTCAAAAATTGGCGCCGGGTGCGCAGGTGAAGGGACTCGAAATGCGGGGACATGCTCCGGGTAGTACGTTGGGGGGATTCAAAAACTCACGGCTTTGCGGCTGCCGGGAATCAAAGGCAGCTGGGATGGTCCGCGGATCGAGGATGGGCAGGCGTCCCGGTTGCCCGCATCTGAAAGTGCAATCTTGAGGGTTGCGCCACCTTACCTGCCCCAGGCCCACCGGAAAAGATTCCGGCTGTCGGTGAAGCGGGCCTCGTCCGAGGTGGAGCCGAGTGTGACGACGATGAGGCCGCGCCCGTTGTAGCTGCCCGTGGCCACCAGGCAGCGCCCGGCGCTCGGCGTGGTGCCGGTTTTCACGCCGTCGTAGTTGGCGAGCTGGAGCAGCTCGTTGGTGTTCCTCCACTCCGCGTCACGCTCGCCGCCATCGGGCAGGCGGACCTTGCCGGTGCGGGCGGCCGTGGCGACGACCTCGCGGAAAAGCGCGTGCTTCCTCGCCGCCAAAGTCAGCGTGACCAGATCGCGCGCGGTGGTGGTGTAGTCATTGGCCTCGCCGCCGTCCCCATAGGAAATGCGGTAGGTGGTGGAGTTCATGCCCAGGCGGCGCGCGGTGCGGTTCATCTCGGCGATGAAGTTCGCGCGTGTCGCGTAATCGGGAGTCTTCACGCGCTCCGGAGTCTCATCTCCCGGCGGCTGGAGCCGCGGGTGGAAATGCTCCGCGAAGGCGTTGCCCATGTCATTGCCCGAGGGCAGCATGAGGGCGAAAAGGCCGTCGCGCACGCGCACCTGCTCGCCCTCCTTGAGTTCGGCGGCGGAGCCCTGGGTGCTGGCGGCGAGCTTCGTGACGGCGACCCATTCATCGAGAACGGCGGGGTCTTTGAGCGCGAGTTCCAGCACGACAAAGGCGCACATCGTTTTCGTCGTGCTGGCGGCCTTGCGCGGCTCGTCAGGCAGCAGCGACTGCAAAACCGCGCCGCTTTCGAGATCCGCGATGACCCAGGATTTCGCCGTCACGGGCGGAGGGGATTCCAGGTTCTCTGAGGGAAGATCGGAGGCTTGAGCGGCGGCCAGGGACATGATGGAAAGGCAGCAGAGGGTGCGCGCGGCGGAGTCGTTCATGATGAGGCAAAGGAACGGATCTTATCAGGGCTTCTTCACGGAGGAACCGCCCGCCGGGCGGTGCTCACGCCAGATTTTCAACACCTCGTCCACCGGCATGGCCTTGACCGCGCGTCCGCGGTGCCCCGTCATGTCGGCGGCCATGAACAGAGAGTTCAAGATGGCCTCCTCGGCTGCCTCGATGACGGCCAGGAACAGCGGAGTCATGGCCTCGTTCCGCATCAGCGCGGCGGGCGGATTCAGCGGACCCTCATGCTTGTGCGGGATGCGCAGCTCCCTTGCGGTGGAGAAGGCGATGACATAATCCCCGCTGCCATTCGCGGCGATGCCGCCCGTGCGTCCCAGCCCCAGCATCGCGCGCGCGGCCAGCCGCCGCAGATTACGCGCGTCCAGCGGCGCGTCCGTGGCCACCACGATCATGCAACTGCCATCCGCGCCGTCATAGGCGTCCCGCATGAAATGGCGGCCGAGGACCTTGTCCACCGGCGCGCCGTCGAGCGTGAACACGCCGCCGAAGTTGCTCTGCGCCAGAACGCCGACCGTGTGGCCGCCGTCACGCGCCGGCAGCACGCGCGAGGCCGTGCCAATGCCGCCCTTCCAGCCAAAGGCCACCGTGCCCGCGCCCGCGCCGACGCACCCCTCCGCCACCGGCCCTGGCGCGGCGCTGGCGATGGCCTGCCACACATGCTCCCGCCGCACCGGAAGGGAGCGGATGTCATTCAAACCGCCGTCATTCGTCTCGCCGACGACCGCGTTGATGGAGCGGACTTCCTCCATGCCCTCGAGTCCCAAAAGATTCTCCACTACCGCGCTCACAGCCGTGCCCACCGCCAGCGTGTTGGTCAGGATGACCGGGGACTCCAGATTGCCCAGCTCCTCCACCTGCGTGGCGCCAGCCAGCTTGCCAAAGCCGTTGCCGGCATGAATGGCGGCGGGGACTTTTTCGAGAAAAGGATTGCCCTCATGCGGCAGGATGGCGGTGACACCGGTGCGCACGCCGGAGCCCTCGATCAGCGTGGCGTGTCCCACGCGCACGCCGGGCACATCGGTGATGGCATTGAGCGCGCCCGGGCGCATCACGCCGGGCTCGATGCCCAGCGCGCGCGCGCGTTTGTCCCCCGCGAAAACGGTCGCGGCCAGGCATGCGAGTACTCCGAGGAGAAGCTTCATGGCGCGCACATTGACACGCCGCGCCCGTTCCGCCAACGGCTTCGTCAACGCGCTTCCGTCAAACGCGCGCTTGACCCGCGCGGCGGCTCTGCGCAGTTTCGGCCCTCTTTCACCACCAACCCCACACCCACTTTTATATGAGCCGGAAAATTCGTTATGGCATGATCGGCGGCGGACGCGGCGCCTTCATCGGCGGAGTCCATCGCATCGCGGCGGCAATTGACCAGCAGACGGAACTCGTCTGCGGCGCGTTTTCATCCAACCCGGAAAAATCCAAGGCCAGCGGCGCCGATTTCTTCCTGCCCGCCGACCGCTGCTACGGCACCTTCGAGGAGATGATCCAAAAGGAGGCCGCGCTCCACGCCGACAAGCGCATGGACTTTGTCTCCATCGTCACGCCGAACCACATGCATTTCCCGGCGGCCAAGGCGGCTCTTGAGGCAGGCTTCCATGTCCTTTCTGACAAGCCCGCCACCTTCAACCTCGCCCAGGCCAAGGAACTCGCGGAAATCGTGAAGAAGTCCGGCAAGCTCTACGGCGTCACCTACAACTACACCGGCTACCCGATGATCCGCCAGGCGCGCCAGATGATCGAGCAGGGCAAGCTGGGCAAGATCCGCAAAGTCGTGGCCGAGTATCCGCAGGGCTGGCTGGCCACCATGCTGGAGAACACCGGCCAAAAGCAGGCCTCCTGGCGCGTGGACCCCGCCATCTGCGGCGCCGCCGGCTGCATGGGTGACATCGGAACGCACGCCATCAACCTCGTCGAATACGTCACCGGCCTGCACATCAAGGAGCTGGCCGCCGACCTCACCCACTTCCTCGGCGACCAGGGCCGCAAGCTTGAGGACGACGGCAATGTGCTCCTGCGCTTCACCAACGGCGCCAAAGGCGTGCTGCACTCCAGCCAGATCAGCGTCGGCTGCGAAAACAACCTCAGCCTTCGGGTCTATGGCGAGCTCGGCGGCATCGAATGGAATCAGCTCGACCCCAACACCATGATCGTCACCTGGCTCGACCAGCCCAAGCAAATCTACCGCACCAGCATGGGCTACCTCGGCACCGCCGCCGCCGCCGCCACCCGCACTCCCGCCGGGCACCCCGAGGGGTATCTCGAAGGCTTCGCCAACCTGTACAAAAATTTCGTCAACCACATCCGCGCCGTCGAGGCCGGCGCCACGCCGAACCCGCTCGACATGGACTACCCCACCATCGAGGAAGGCGTGAGCGGCATGGCCTTTATTGAAGCCGTGGTGGCCTCCTCCGCCAACAACGCCGCCTGGACCCCGCTGGATTTCACGCCAACTCCGCGTCCGAAATACGGGGACGCCACGCTGAACAGCGACAGGGGCGGGTTGTCCTGAAACACGGACGACATCATCATCAGAAAACGATTCGGGGAGAACGTCCGCGTGCCGTTCTCCCCGAAATATTTGGGATGAATTCAAGCTGCCGCCGCCTGCTCGTCTCAGGGAAGCAGATCTGACAGGGACAGTGAAGTCTGGAGGAACCCCCTCCCGGGCTCATCCCCCGGCCGTGATCTGCACGATCTCAATGACATCCCCGTCCGCGACGAGTGCGGATTCGATCTCGCGCGGCAGCAGGGCGGACTGGTTGTGCTCGACCACGACGGGTCTGCCGGCCAGGCCGAGTTTTTCCAGCAGGGAGGGCAGGGGCATCGGGCAGTCAAAGCCGCGTTTTTCGCCGTTGAGGATGATCGTCATGGATGGAGTGAAAAAAAGCCTCACGCCGCCGTCAAGCCCGCGCCCAGGGCGGAGAGGATGGCGGAGTCCCAGTCCTTCCACACCGGGTCCAGCCCCCGCGCGCGCAGCATGGCGGCGACTTCCGCAGGGGAGCGTTCGTCGGCGATGTGGAACTGGCCCTCCGCGCGCGATGAGCAGGGTTTATCCTCCAGGTCCACGCGGCGGCCTTTGACCGTCTTGTGCAGGTCCTCCGCGCCCGCGCCGGTGTAGCCGCCGGGCTCGGTGTGGCTGCCCGCGCTCATGCTCGTCACACCCAGCGGCGCCAGGGCATCCCGCAGCGCCGCAGGCTCCCGCGTGCTCAGCACGATGCCGGCCTCGGGGAAGGTGAGGCGGAAGGCGCACAGCGTCTGCACCAGCGCCCAGTCCGGGAAAGCCGTCAGCGGCTGGAATCCGCCCGCCGCCGGCCGCAGGCGCGGAAAGGCCACCGTGAAACTGGCGCGCCAGCAGTGCCGCAGCAGATGCTCCAGATGCGCCGCCAGCCGCAGCGCCTCCAGCCGCCAGTCGGAGAGGCCGAAGAGCGCGCCGATGCCGATGCGGCGGAAGCCGCCCTCATGTCCGCGCTCCGGGCAGGCCATGCGCCAGGCGAAGTCCTTCTTCGGCCCGGCGGTGTGCATTTCCGCATAGGCTTCGCGGTCGTAGGTCTCCTGATACACCACCAGCCCCTCGGCCCCAGCCTCCACCATGCGCGCATACTCGGGCGCCTCCATCGGGCCGACTTCGATGCCCACGGTGGGGATGAAACCGCGAATCGCGCGGATGCACTCCTCCAGATAGCCCTCGCTGACAAAACGCGGGTGCTCCCCGGCCACCAGCAGCACATTGCGGAAGCCCTGCTCCGCCAGGTGCCGCGCCTCGCGCACCACCTGGTCCACGCTCAACGTCACGCGCAGGATGTCCGGGTTGTCGCGGGAAAAACCGCAGTAGGCGCAGTTGTTCACGCACTCGTTCGAAAGGTAAAGCGGGGCGAAAAGCCGCATCGTGCGTCCGAAGTTCCGCCGCGTCACCGCCCGCGCCTCGCGCGCCATGGCCTCGATCCGCGCGGGCGCTTTCGGCCCGATCATGGACCAGAAGCGCTCCATGAGCGGCGACTTCCGGTCCGGGAGGGCATCAAGGGTGGTGAGAAAATCCGCAGGCATCAGAGTGGTGGTGGGTGGAAACGCTTGTGCAGGAAGCAAAGAAAGGAAACTCGAAATGCATCCTTTTGAAACCCGTCTTTTCAAGGATGGCTCGCTCCTATGTCATGCCCCGGTGTGCGACCATTCGGGGGATGGCAGTGCAACCCGGATGATTTGGAGGTGTTTCCCCGCCCTGCCATGAACATCCGCACATCCATTCTCGCGGCGGCGCTGCTTTTCAACGCGGTGTCCCTCCCCGGCCAGGAGGCCGAAACCCCGATTGACTGGGACCGCGCCAGACAGCTTTTCCAGCGCGAGCAGCGCGGTGAGAAGCTGGCTGCCGAGGATCAAAAATACCTGGACCGCGCCAAGGAGGCGCGGCGGAAAGGCGCGGCCCGGCCCGAGGCGGGAGCAGGCCAGCGCAAGGCGCCCGAGTCACTCCGGCCTCTGTGCGACATGACCGCGGAGGACCGCTATGAAGGCCAGGACGGCGGCTTGTACGGCGGCGGCATGAACGAACCGCCGGAGGCTTTGAGGAAAACGGCGGCGGCCGCGCTGGCGCAAATCCAGCCTCTGAACCGAGAGGGCAAACCGGCGGACGACGGCAGGGTCGTGCTGGTCTCCATCAGCATGTCAAACGCCACTCAGGAGTTCTCCTTTTTCAAACGCATCGCCGACGCGGACCCGCGAATGTCCGCCAAACTCACCATCGTGGACTGCGCCCAGGGCGGCCAGGCGATGGCGGAGTGGGCGCCGCCAGCGGGCAGGCCGTGGGAGGAAGCCATGCGCCGCATCAGCGCGGCCGGAGTCACTGCCGCGCAGGTGCAGGTGGCGTGGATCAAGCTGGCAAACAAAAACCCCTCCGGCGGCATGAGCGAGCATCTGGCCAGGCTGGAAGCCGACACCACCGCCGTGCTGCGCAACGCGCGCGAGCGCTTTCCGAACCTCCGCGTCGCCTATCTCGGCAGCCGCATCTGGGCGGGCAATGCCAGAGGGGCTCTGAACCCCGAACCCTACGCCTATGAAAGCGCCTTCGCGGCGCGAAACCTGATCCGCAGGCAGATGAGCGGTGACGACTCCCTGGCCGCCGGCCGCGCGCCCCTGCTGCTTTGGGGTCCCTACCTCTGGGCAGAGGGGGAGAAGGGACGCAAGCTTGATGGGTTGAAGTACGCGCCGGATGACTTCGCCGCGGATGGCGTGCATCCCAGCAACAGCGGACGAGAGAAGGTGGCCCGCCTGCTGCTGGAGTTCTTCGCCACCGATCCGCTCGCGAAGAGTTGGTTTGCCGGCAAGTGAGGTGGCGGCGGACTCTCAAGCCGCCGCTTGTTCGCGCGCCGCTTTGACCCGCGAGCGTATCCACTCCTCATCATCGGGCGCGGGAGCGGGTTCGGGAAGGGTGTCGTGGTTGGCGTTCCAGTAGGCACCCATGCGGTAGCAGCGGTCCACCAGGGGCTGCAGAGCCAGCACGGCGTCCTTGTCCTTCGCGCGCAGCGGGATGGAGATGACGGGCAAAGGCTCGCGCAGCGGGGCGGCATAGACCTCGCGCGCGGAAGGGCAGGTGGCGCGGGTGACGCGGATCAGGTAATGCTGGCCGGGAGCGCTCATGCGCACGGATTCAAGGGCCACGGCCACCGTGTGCCTGCCCTGGCGCAGGAGATCTATCTCCACGACATTGACTCCCGCGTGAAGGAAGGCATCCCGCTTGTTGCGGTATTCCTCGCGGTGGGCGCCTTTGTTTGCCGGGCTGAGCACTTCAATGACGGTGATCAGGAGGCCATGCCGGTCGGTGATCTCGATCCAGCGCTCCACCTCCTCCTCGACCAGGATGATTTGCGGACGGGAGAGTGTCCGCGCCGGACCGTCCGTTTCCTGGGCGGGTTTCCAGGAAGGCGGGATGCCCTGCCGCCAGGATTCCGTGACGGCCACATCCGCGCGCGTCCTGGATGGGGCGTTGTTGAGGTCGTCATGCAGGGTCACGCTTTCCTCGGAGCGGGCGTTGAGGTCGGGAGGAAGCTGCTCGGCGATGGTGTCGCGAATGTAACCGATGAGTGCTGTGTGAATATCCGGCCACAGCGCCTCCATGAAGGGGTTCATGCCTGGGAAAGGATTTTTGTTCATGATGGTGCGACTTTAACAGGAGGCCAGGCTGCCGCAAGAGAGCGGTGGGGTGGTTCGAGCTTGATGGGATGGCATTCACCGCGAGGCGGCCTTTCCGACCGCCTGATAGCCTCACTCCGGCGGCGACACCCGAGCCTACATTTTTGGCATCCAAGGTTCCAGTCCGGCCACGCTCGCCTTGGCGGCGGGACTCACGGGGATGCCCCAGAAGTCAAACAAGGGGCCGAGGTCGCGGTTCACGATTTTGGAGTAGCGCACGAGGAACTGGTCCCGGCGCTCGTCGTCGCCGGCGGGCATGGGGCCGTGGGCTGGGTCGGCGAAGCTGTGGAGGTACTTGCGCCAGGAGTCCCAGCCAAAAGCCTGCACGAGCTGGATGTAGGTGGTGAGGGCGAGGAAGGGATCGCTTTTCCACACGGCCCACTTGTCGGAGGCGCGCTTGATTTTCTGGATGTGCTCCGCGCGCGCTTCCGCGGTGATGTTAGGATGGCCAATGAGCCAGTCCTTGCCCAGCACGGCCTCGTAGCACCACATGCCGATGACATTGTTCGTCACCTCGCCGGTGCCCTCGAAGGTGAAATGCGGGCGCTGGTGGTTGTGGCCGATCTCATGATAAAACCCCCAGCCGGGAAATTTCAGCCGGTTGAATGTGACCATCTCCTCCGCCGCGCTCACGGGGATCATGATGGGGTAGCCGCTGTGCATGTAGCCGGCGCTGATCTGCACATCGGCGACGATGCGCTCCGGCCTGCGCCGCTCGGCGGCCTGGTTGGTGATCTCGTCCTGCGCTTCGACGACCTTTTTCCAAAACTCCATAAGCTGGGCGGGATTGCGCACGGCGCGCGCGGTGTCCGCCGGGCAGGAGAGGATGATGTTTCCGCATTCAAACTCCCCCCAGGGCGCGGGATGCCTGCTGATCTCGCCCGCCCACTGCGCGTCACTGTGCAGACCCAGCACGAAATGCGGCGCCGGGATGCCGCCATGCAGCGCGCAGGTGAAGCGGGTCCCGTCCGCTGCCTTGTCCGGCACGACGATGTAGATGAGGCCGCCAAAGGCGCTGGACACCGTCGTCTCCGCCATGTCGAGAGACGCGCTTTTGGTGATCTCCGGCGCGCGCAGCCAGGAGTCGAGATGATAAAGCGTGTCACTGTGGCAGCCGATGCGCAGCGCGTAGCCCTTGCCCGCGCGCTCCGCCGGAATCTGAACGCGGACAGGCTCGCCGGCGGCGGCGTAAAGACCGGTGCTGGTCCAGCCGGGGATGGCCGGATTGACAGACACCTCGCGGCTCACGCGCGGCGCGGCGGCGGGCGCTTTGCCGGGGAAGGACTCATGCGCGGGATGAGCGGCGGGCGCGGAGGCGAGCCGCAGGACGCGCGTCTCCATGCCGAGGCGGATGCGGTCGGCGGCGTGCGCGGCCTGGGTGAGAGGGCTTTGCGGCGCAGGCAGGCGCGAGCGGGCATCCGCTCCGCCAAGGGCGGCGAGGACGGCCTCCTGGAGCTGGCTGCGTCCCGGAGGCTGCGCGCTCATGGCTAGCTGGATGGCGCTGGCGGCCTGCAGGGCTTCGGCGTCGGAGAGCGTGGCGGCTTTGTCACGCTGTCGCTTCAATGCCTGGACGGCATCGGCGGCGTTCATGAGCGCTGGCAGCCGGGTGCGCGCCGCGTAAGCGGCGGCGTCCATGTTCCCCTGGTCAGTGAAGGCCAGGCCGGCCTCCATGAGCGCGTGGTTGAGTCCGTGAGCGGCGGCCAGGTCCTTGCCGCCGCTGGTCTGCGCGAAGGCCCATCCAGTCATGCCGGCGATGAGGCCGCCGCCGTTTTTGACCCATTCCAAAATGGCGGCGCCCTGCTCCGCGTCGGTGACGCCCTGGGCATTGAGCACGAGAAGGTCGAGACCGGACAGCGCGCGCGCTTGGAGCGGACCGTTGAGCGTTTCGACTTTGGAGCCGAGAGGCTCGTAGAAGGAGTGCGCGCGCACGCCGTGCAGTCCGATGCGCGGCTTTTCCTTGTTCGCCGTCCAGCGCGCGCAGTTGGCCATCAACCGCGCGTGGCCGCCGCCCGCCGCGCCCTCAAGGTAGCCGTTGTGGCCGAGCAAAAGGATGCGGCCTTTGCCAAAGCCCGCCGCAGCGGCGACCGCGATCTCCGCGCCCGCGCGGTCTGGCGCGGCGAGCAATGGGAAGGCCGTCTGACCCCAGATGGCGACCGGCCCCGGAGCCCCGGTTTTCGGCACAGACTCGACGCCTTCGAGCAGTTTGGCGCGCTGGGCTTCGACAATGGCTTGCGGGAGCTGCGCGCGCGCGCTGAGGGCGGCGCAGGAAATGAGGGCGAGGAAGGCGGGAAGACGGGTCATGGTGGCAGGAAAGAAAAGACCGCGCCTGGAACGCGCGAATCACTCGTTGTCGCCGAAGCCGGAGTTGATCAGATCCTCCAGGTCGGCCATGGCGGCCTCGGCGTCGGTGCCGTCGGTGGTGAGCTTGATGGTCTCGCCCCTGCCCGCCGCCAGCATCATGAGTCCCATGATGCTCTTGCCATTGACGGGATCCTCGTCCTTCTCGACCCAGACATCGCATTTGTACTTGCTGGCGCGCTTGACGAACTGCGCCGCCGGACGGGCGTGCATGCCCATCTTGTTGCAGATTTTGAGTTCTTTGCTGACTGTCATGTCCGTCTCGGGGGGTCAACCTATCTGTTCGTCCGCGATCTTTTTCAACAACCTTTGATCAAACTCCACGGCGCTGTTGTAGCCGAAGCTGCGCAGCTTGTAGTTCAGCGCCGCCAGCTCGATGAGGCCCGCAACGTCGCGGCCCGGCGCCACTGGGATTTCCACCTTCGCCACAGGCAGTCCCATGACATTCTCGGTCTGGCTGGCCATGCCCACGCGCTCCAGCTCCTCGGCGTCCTTCAAATGCACGAGGTCCACGACCAGGTCCAGCCGCTTGCTCATGCGCACGGAGCCGACGCCGAAAAGGGCGGCGACATTGAGGATGCCGAGGCCGCGGATCTCGATCATGTTCCGCGTCATCTCCGGGGAGGAGCCGATGATCTCGCGGTCCTCGATGAGGCGCAGCCGCACCGCGTCGTCCGCCACCAGGCTGCCGCCGCGCTGGAGCAGGCCGATCACCGCCTCGCTCTTGCCGGAGCCGCTTTTGCCGCGGATGAGCACGCCGATGCCCTGCACGTCCACGAAGCAGCCATGCACGAGCATCGTCGGCGCGAAGGCCCACTCCAGCTTGATGGTGGCCACGTTGATGAACTTCATCGTCATCATGCTGGTCTGGAAAACGCAGATTCCCGCCTCGTTGGCGATCTGCACCAGGTCGTCCGGCAGGCGGCGCCCGCGCGCGGACACGATGCACGGGATGTCCCAGGTGCAGAGCTGGCTGAAGCGTGCCAGCCGCGTTTTCGGGTCGAGCTGATCCAGATAGGAGTGCTCCGAGTTTCCCACCACCTGCACGCGCTTGTAGGCGAAGTAGGTGAAAAAACCGGACAAGGCCAGGCCGGGACGATTCACCGAGGGCTCTAGAATTTTCCTTCCGAACCCCGCATCACCGCCAACCAGCTTCAGCTTCAGCGCCTTCTCGTTGACGCGAAAACACTCCTCCACCGTGATGGAGGCGGGGCGTTTGACTTTCGCGGGCTGGCTCATGCGGCGGCGATCTTAGCAGCGGAATGCCTGCTCCCAAGCACAAAATCACGAGTCCATGCGCCCCGTCAAAAAGCTGCCCTGGCTTCCGTATGCTAAGTCATGTTTTCGCTGAACTTCTGCCTTGGCCTTTGTCTTCTCGTCTCCGCTTCTCTCGCTGCTGATCCGGTGCCGGTGGCGCAGTGGTCCTTTGATGGCGACAAGTTGGAGATCGGCAAGGCCGAGGGCGGTGTGGTGTTTGGGCAGGAGGGGCCGTCGCCGAAGCAGTTCAAGGACATCCCGGCAGACAACAAGGCCGCGCTTTTCAGCGGAGCGAAGGGCAGCTTCATCCGCGTGGCCGATCCAGGTGAAAAAAGCCTCTTCGATTTCGACAATGGCGACAGCATCACCATCGAGGCGTGGGTGAATCCCGCTTCGGCTCCGAAGGGCGGGAATGTTTACATTCTTGGCAAAGGGCGCACATCGAATCCAGGGCAGGAAGCGAACAATCAGAACTGGGGCCTTCGGCTCTGGGATTCCGGCGGATTCTTGCGGCCAAGCTTTCTCTTCCGCAGCCGCAAAGACGGCGATCACGCGGGCGACTGGCATCGCTGGACGACGACGGGCGGCATCGCGGCTGGCAGCGGCTGGCATCATGTGGCGGTGACGTATGAGTTTGGCAAACCGGAGACGATCCGCGGCTACATTGATGGCGAACTCGCGCCGGGCGCTTGGGACATGGGCGGCGCGACGAAGCAGGCCCCGGTGGTGGACAATGACGAGGTCTGGCTCGGCACCTCGATGGGCCGCAAAGAAAGCGTGACCTTCGACGGTCTGATGGACGAGGTGCGGCTGTATCGCGGCATCCTGCCGGAGAAAACCATTGCCGCGCGTTATCCCGTGCTGCCTTACACGCCGGTGCTGCCCGAGGGTGGTTTGCCGAAGGGCAAGGTGCGCGTGGAGATCGTCGAAAACATCGGCAAGGCCGCGAAATGGCCGCGCCAGTATCCGCAGCCGGTGGATGTCTATGAGGAGGACGTGTTCGGGTTCTTCCAGATCGCGCAGAAGTACACGGACACCGGCGTTCGTGCCGCCCGCAGCAATCCGTATCTGCTGCGTGCCATAGCGGAGGTCACGCTGCCTGCGGGCAAACAAGAACTGCTCATGCGCGTGCGCGGCCAGGGGCGTCTTTGGATGGATGGCAAAGTCATCGGTGAGATCCTCTTCGGCAACACCGGCGGCGGTGCGCACAATGAGGTGGAGCATGCGGAGGCCGAGCGCACCGGCCCCGCTCTGCGTTTGCTCGGGCCTGGAGATCGCGAAACACGCATCACCATCGAAAGCGATGGCAAGCCGCACGTCTATGTCTTTGAAATGATCGCGGGTAATGGCCGTGTGCGCACCACGCTGGGCGAGACGAGCCTCAGCCTGCGCACCGCCGACGGCCAGCAGGTGCTTTTCGCGCCTTCAGAGCGTGTCGTGGCGCTCACGGATGAAGGCTGGGACGCTTATCGCAAAGAGCGCCTGACGTTTTACACCCAGCTCGACCAGCAGCGCCGTCTCTCCTTGCGTGAGAAGGAGAACGACTACTGGAAGCAGCGCCACACAGAGGCAAAACAGGTCATCGCCGCCAAACCTGCGTTGAAGAACGCCGAAGGCATCGACGCGCTCCTCGCCGCCTCCTGGGCTAAAGCCAACGCGGCGAGAGCGAAGGCCGCTGGAGGCATTGATTTCGAGAAGCAGATCAAGCCGATCCTCGCGGAGAACTGCTACCGCTGCCACGAGGAGAAAGCGAAGGGCGGTCTGCGCCTGAACACGCTCGAAGCCGCGCAAAAAGGCGGCGATTCCGGCGATCCGGCCATCATTCCAGGCAAACCTGCCGAGAGCCGCCTCATCAGCGCCATTCATCCCGATGCGGGCGATGACCTCATGCCGCCGAAGGGCGATCCACTTTCGGAGGCGCAGCGCAAGGTGCTGGCCGACTGGATCGCGCAGGGCGCGTCGTATGCCAGCGCTGGAAAGAAAATCGAGCCCGCGCCGCTCACCGATGACCTCGAGTTCCTGCGCCGCGTCACGCTCGACACTGTCGGCGTGGTGCCCAGCGCGCAGGAGGTCGCCGCCTTTCTCGCCGAGGAATCGCCGCAGCGTCGCGAGCGTGCCATTGACCGCCTGCTGAATGACCCGCGCCGCGCCGACCACTGGACCGCCTACTGGCAGGACGTGCTGGCGGAGAACCCGAACATCCTCAAGCCCAGCCTCAACAACTCCGGCCCCTTCCGCTACTGGATTCATGAGGCGCTCAGCGACAACCTGCCGATGGACCGTTTTGTTACCGAGCTGATCATGATGGAAGGCGGCGTGCTCGCGGGCGGTCCGGCGGGCTTCTCGCTCGCCGCGCAAAACGACGTGCCCATGGCGGCGAAGGCGCACATCCTCAGCACCGCTTTCCTCGGCCAGGAGATGACCTGCGCGCGCTGCCATGACTCGCCGTATCATCAGTCAAAGCAGCGCGACCTCTTTGAAATGGCCGCGATGCTGAACCGCAAGGAGATCACGCTGCCGGAGACCTCCTCCGTGCCCATGAGCACCTTTGCTGGACGCAAACCGCTCATCGAGATCACGCTGAAGCCCGGCGCAAAAGTCTCGCCCGGCTGGCCGGCGCTCTTTGAGAAAACGCTGATGGCCGATGAAAAAGCTGCCGCACCGCACAAGAGCAGCGACAGCCGCGCGCAGCTCGCCGCGCTCATCACCTCGCCCCATAACGGGCGCTTCGCGCAGGTCATCGTGAACCGCGTGTGGAAGCAGTTCCTCGGTCGCGGCTTTGTCGAGCCCGTGGACGACTGGGAGGCCGCGAAACCCACGCATCCCGAGCTGCTGAAGTGGCTGGCGCGCGACTTCGTTGCGCATGGGTATGACCTGAAGCACCTGGAGCGCCGCATCCTGACCTCCGAGGCTTATCAGCGTCGTCCGCAGCCGCTGGAAAAGGGAGCCACGCCCGACTTCGCCGCCCCGCTGCCGCGCCGCATGACCGCCGAGCAGATCGTGGACTCGCTGTTTGCCTCCGTGGGTAAAAATCTCGATTCCGAGGAGCTGACGATGGACAACGACGGCACGCAGTCCGAGAGCGCCATGATCAGTCTCGGCCATCCGCGCCGCGCCTGGGAGTTCACCTCCCTCTCCAACGAGCGCGACCGCCCCAGCCTCGCCATTCCGAAGGCGCAGATCATCGTGGACGTGCTGGAAAACTTCGGCTGGCGTCCCTCACGTCAGGAGCCGAAGAGCGTGCGCGAAACCGCCGCCAACGTGCGCCAGCCCGCCATCCTGGCGAACGGCGCCCTGGGCCGCTGGGTGACGACGCTGGATGAAAAAAGCGCCGTCACCGCGCTCTCCCTGGATGAAAAACTCAGCGATGCCCAGTTGGTGGATCAGATCTTCCTCCGCCTGCTCACCCGTCATCCCACCGAGGCCGAGCGCAACAGTTTTGCCGCGTTGATCAGCCCCGGTTTCAAAGAGCGCATCATCCCCGAAGGCAAACGTCCGCCGCCTGTGAAGCTGCCGCCGCTGAAATATGTCGCCTGGTCGAACCACCTCTCCGCCGGAGCCAACAGCATCAAGATCGAGCTCGAAAAACGCGCCCGCGAAGGCAATCCGCCCACCACCGCCCTCCGCCCCGACTGGCGCGAGCGTCTCGAAGACCTGCTCTGGGCCGTGCTGAACTCACCGGAGTTCGTGCATCTGCCGTGAGGCAGGGGCTTCAAGCATGACTTGGCTCAGCGCAAACGCTCAATGAGCCGGTAAACCCACGTCGCTTGCTCTTCAGGCCACTTCGCATCGGGTGCGACATCCAGCTCCTTGGCTCGCTCGCAGGCTTGTTGCACCATCGGCATGAGCTTCGACGCATCGTAGTCGCCTTTGACAAAATCCGGCCACTCGCGGATGAGGCTGCGCTGGCAGTCTTGGCGACCGTTGAAGGGGCGGTTGTGCCTCAGATGCAGCCAGAGCCAGAGTTCAAAGCAGGGATTGCTCAGCGCGAGGTGGTAGTTCTCGTGTTTCGCGATCTCGCGGCTCACATCGTCGAGTTCGGCGGCGCTCCAGGCATCGCGATCAATCACGGCCCAGTATTCGGTGTTCGATCCCAAACGAGCCTTCTTTTCATATTGAATGAGACGCTCCAGAACCTCGCGGGGGCACGATTTTCCATTCAAAGTGCGCAGTATATGGATGCGATAGCCGCCGTCACGCCCCGGATGAAACTCCTCGAAGTAAATCGGTTCGGTTTTCTCGCCTTCTGTCGAGATGACGAAAAGACGTTTCGGGTTTTTGTAGGCAGGACGGCGGCGCAACATGGCATTTCCGCATCAGCGAGCGCCGGCAGGAGATGTTCCCCGTCGGGGTGTGTGGAGAAAGAGGTCTGGCTGCTCGATTTCCTCCACTCTACTGCGAGCGAACGGTTTGAGATTGGGGACGCCAGAGTAACGACCTTCAAGATAGCTTTTGCGGATGTCCTTGTCATGCCGCTCACGGTAATTCGAGAGACTTTCCATCTCGGCCGCACCTGATGGAGCGCGTCCGATAAACCAAATCTCATCACGACGAAAAAGATTCTGCCCGAGCAAGTTTACATCGTGAGTGGTGAAAATGAGCTGGGAGCGTGTTTTACGGCTGCGGGTCGAGAAGAATAAGTTCAGCAAAGACTGCGCCAAGTGCGTGTGCATTGAGCGGTCAAGTTCATCAATCACATAGACTTTACGCGAGTCTGGCAAACCCAAGTCATGAAAGGATGGCGCGAGGTCAAACAAACGAACAGTTCCGTCGCTCTCATCCATCATCTCGAATGGCACATCCTCACCTTCCACCGATTTGCGGAAGGAAACAATCCGTGAAGCGATCAAATCTCCCTCTTTACGGAAAATAGTGAACCTTTGGCCGTTCGGAGCCATCAAGAAAACCCCGCTTTCATCTGTGATCTTGGAGTTGATATCTTCGACCATATCCGACGGTATGGGCAGGCTCGCGACAGGAATGATGACCGGACGGAGTTCGGTGATCCCCGTGTCGGCATGGCGTAGCAGATCAGTGATGTAGTTACGAACTTGATCCCGCCCACTCTCCGCTGTCTCTAGCGGAGCTGCGATGGAATCAGGGCTCAAAATGACAAGCTGATCCCTAAACCAGCGGAAGACCGGAGCGATAACTTCGAGCTTTCGATCCATCGCTTCATGAAGAAAAAGCTGGTTCGACCTGGTTCCCCTGGCAGCAAACTTGGCAAACATGCGTTCCTCTTCTGATACGCTAGTGCGTTCCCAGCATGTCATCAGTGTGAATCTAGGCTCGCCATCGGATGCAGAGAGCCTTTCAAAATAAACTCGCTCCGAGGACGGGCGGACTTCGATCAGCTTTTCTTCGAGGACATGACGACCATCGACGGCAAAGACATACCGAAAAAGTTTCTCCACAGCCTCTTCCGCAACCACAATCTCAAACTCAAAGCGAGTGGCTTCCTCTGCGGCTTTTTTTCTCAAACGGAACGGAACCCTGCCCGTTGGGCCATCAGGCCGCGTTCCAGTGACGACGAGATGTTGGGCATACTTGAGGGCTTCACAGAAGTTGGATTTGCCGGAGGCATTTCCGCCCCAGATGGCAGACACCTGGAGAACCCGGTTGCCCGCCACATCGGCCACCCGTTCCTGCCGCAGTGTCTCTTTGGACGCTTCCATGATGAACTCGATGGGAGAGTCGATGGATCGAAAATTGGAGACTTTGAGGCTTATGAGCATGTTTTTTGTTTGGAGAAAACGTCACTGATTAAACGCTTGTTTCCCATTTTTAGCCTGAAAATAATTATATAGTCGAGAAATTTTCACGGATTCGACGATTTTTTTCTTTGACGAACTGTTCGTCCGAGTTTAGAGATACGATGCCTTTTATGTCCAGTCGAGTTGGCGGGAAACAGAAAGGCCCGGGCGATGGTGGCTGTGCAGCCAATCACCGTCCGGGCCGGAAAACCGGCCAAAGGCCGATCCCTGGGGAGGGACCGACAGATGGCCCGGTTGTCCGGTAAACGCAAGAGCTGTCTTCTCTGGATGGCTCGCGCTCAATTTGCACGAGACATACCCGTCAATGACACCATCCACCCAAACGGAAATCCACATCCTCAACGTGGGCCATGGCGATTGCGCCATCATCAAGCAAGCCAGCGGACGCATCACGATGATCGACATCAACAATGGCCAAACATACGACCCTGACACAGAACGCGAACTGGCGGAAGCCAAAATGATCCGGCGATCAGTTCTCGTTGAACGTCAGCTTTTTGCCAACCGCTTTGGACTGAATTTTTTAACGCAGCAAACCGCAGGAGGTGGATATGCCGCCGAGCTGACGGATCCTGTGGCCTATTTCAAAAGCCATTTTCCAGGGCAAAGCATCTTTCGGTTCATTCTGACTCACCCTGATCTCGATCATCTGCGTGGTCTCAGCCGATTGGTAAACTCCGGGGTGCAAATCGAGCACTTCTGGGACACTGGAAACACGATCTGCAAGACGGATTTCCAATCGGCTGACGACAAAGCAGATTGGGCGCTCTACCAGCGTATCCGCAGCAGCCAGACTGATACAAAACTGCTGAAACTGTTCCGGCATCAAAAGGGGAAATTCTGGAATGAAGACGATTACGGCGGACGCGGCGATGGCTGGAATATTCTAGCGCCTACGCCGGACATGAGAGATGCGGCCAACGCAGCAGAAGACCCGAATGCCCACAGCTACGTCATGCATCTCAGGGTCAACGAATTTGTGATGGTCTTCGGTGGAGATGCCACCAAGTCCATGCTCACGAATATCGCCAGCACCTACGGCAGCCATTTGAAGGCCAACATTTACAAGGCGGCACACCACGGGCGTGAGTCAGGTTACAGTCTGGAAGCCGTGACGGCCATGTCGCCCGAGTACGCGCTGGTTTCCGTCGGCAAAAAACCTGAAACGGATGCCAGCAATAAATACCGCGGTCTTTGCTCGAAAGGCGTCTGGTCCACGCGCCACCGTGGGGACATCGTGATTCGTGTGGATTCCACAGGGAACTACGAGTTGGAAGATGGTGACATGCGAGAAGCAAGAATTGCACGCAATGTTCTGCATCTCGGAGGATATCCCCCCCGTCGCGCCGCATGAAATCGCCGCTGGATGTGTATTCTCTCAAGGCAAGGCTATTCCCTGCTTTCATCGTGCTGCTTCCGGCAGTCCTCGCCATTCTGGCCTGGCTGCCGGAGGCGAGCCTCGCAAGCACCTCCACTTTGGGTGTCGGCTTGGCTGCCGCATTGAGCTTCTTCATCTCGGAGTTGGTGCGCGATTGTGGACACCGTAAGCAAGCCCGCTTGTGGGAGACTTGGGGAGGACCACCTACCACCCAATTGCTACGCTGGAGCAATTTACATGTGAACCCCAATCTGAGGGCAAAATGGAGAGCCGCCATCGAAGAGCTGACGAACTGCCGTCTGCCGTCTGCTGCCAGTGAGAGCAGAAACCCATTCAAAGCCGACCAAGCCTACGAGGCGGCTATTGCAGAGTTGCGAATGAAACGCCGAGGCACCGAGTCTAGTTCGCTCTTTTTTAAAGAAAACGCCAGCTACGGCTTCCGGCGCAATCTCTGGGGTATGAAGCCTGCTGGCATCTTCATATCATCGGTTTCGCTCATTGGCGGAGTTGTTGTATGCGTGCTCAAATCAAACAACCGCTTTGATCATGCTCCTTCGATACTGGCCATTTTCGTGACAGCCACTCTTCTCGCTCTTTGGATAGTGCGAATCAATCCTCAATGGGTCCGTGAAAAAGCTGATTCCTACGGTGAGCAACTGCTCGGATCACTGCTCCAGTAGATTGGGGGTACGGCGAGGGTGCATCGCATTTATCCCTGCCCTCACTATTCCTGTCGCAAACCACTCCGCACCGGCGTAGAAATCACACTCTTCCGTTCGCGATTTCGGGGGCGGGAGGAGGTTTGAGAGTGCGAAAACGGGAAAGCAGGGTATTCGCCGGTGCGCGGGGTTTGCTAAAGGCTGTGGATCAGGTTTTGATGTTTACAACGGGTAGTTCGTGCGGCTTTGAAAGACAGGATGGAACCCGTCTCGTTCCATTCCGCACATGAAAAGAAGTTCCTTTCTCAAACTCGCCGGCGCGGCTGGTGTCGCAGCTCATGCGGACATCGCCCTGCTCGCCAAAGAGGCCGCTCATGTGGCGCACTTCCCCATGGGCAAGGCGGAGCATTGCATTCACATCTGGCTGGGTGGCGGGGCGGCGCAGGTGGACACCTGGGACCCGAAGGCGCTGGGGGATGCGAAAGAGAAGAAGGCGGGCAGTTATTACCCGAGCATCGAGACTTCCGTGCCTGGGGTGAAGGTGTGCGAGCATCTCTCCCGCTGCGCAAAGCTCATGGAGCACATCACCGCGATGCGGACGGTGAATCATGATGTGATTGATGAACATGCCGCCGCCTCCAACCGCATGCACACGGGCCGCAATGTCAGCGGCACCACCGTCTATCCCTCGCTTGGCTCTATGATCGCCAGCGAACGCGGTGCTGCAGCTGAAGGCGTGCCCGCTTATGTGCTCATCGGTTATCCGAATTTCTCGCGCGGGCCTGGATTCCTCGGTGCGAAGGCCGGTTTCCTCTACCTGCTCGACACCGAGGCCGGTCCTGCCGGTCTGAAGCGCCCGGATCACATCCTCGATCCGCGTCAGAGCCGTCGTGAGCAGTTGCTTGGCACGATGCGCCAAAGTGCGAAGGAACTCCGCTCCAGTCCCATCCTCGATGAATACGACACCGCGTTACAGGAGAGCCTGGCGCTGGCCGGGCCGGAGTTCATGCAGGTCTTCGATTTGAAGTCGGAGAAAGGCGAGCTGCGTCAGGCCTACGGCAGCGAGTTCGGTCAGCGTTGTTTGCTCGCCCGTCGCCTCATCCAGCGCGGCGTGCGCTTCATCGAGGTCTCGCACAATTTGAACTTCGTCAACGGCACCGGATGGGACACTCACAACCAGGGCCAGCTTAAGCAGCATGTGCTCATCCAGGATCTTGATCAGGCGCTCAGCACGCTGATCACGGATTTGAAAGCGAATGGGCTGCTCGACAAGACACTGATCGTCGTGAACACCGAGTTCGGACGCCCCTCCGCCTTCGATGGCGGCGGCGGGCGCGGTCATCAGGGCAGCACCTTCAGTGTCGTGCTCGCCGGTGGCGGGCTGAAGCACCGCGGTGCGTGGGGAGTGACGGACGACGAGTGCAAAAAGCCCGTCGAAAATCCCTGCGGCGTTCCCGACCTCTTCGCCACCATCCTGGCCGATCTTGGCATCAATCCCTCCAAGGAACTCTACGATGGCGACCGCCCCGTGCCGATCACCGACCGCGGGCAGCCGGTGAAGGCGCTGTTTGGTTGATTCACTCGCGACATCAAGAAAGCACGGTGTGCAAACGCCTGCCCCTCGTCATGAAACCCATTCTTCTCACGCTGACGTGGCTTTTCAGCCTCATCACCGCCTCTCACGCGGCCAATATCGTCATCATGGCCGTCGAGGAGCCGGACAATTACGACGCGGTGAACTCGATGAACGCCTTCGCCGCGAACGAACTGCGCCCGCAGGGCCATCAAGTGACCGTCGTGGTCGGTGACAAGCCGGTGAAGCATCACTTTGAAGGCCTCGTCGCGGCGTTGAAGGATGCGGACCTGCTCATTCTCTTCTCGCGCCGCCGTTTTTTGCCAAAGGAGCAGATGGAGACCGTGCGCGCGCATCTCAATGCTGGCAAACCGCTGCTCGGCATCCGCACCGCGAACCACGCTTTCATTCCGCGCCCGAAAGACACCGTGGATGCCGGTCTGACCATCTGGCCGGAGTTTTCACATGATGTGCTGGGCGGCGAAAACACCGGCTACGAAACCAAGGGGCTGCCTTACACTGTGAGCGTGATCGATGGCATCAAGACACCGCTGCTCGAAGGTGTGAACACCGCGAACATTCGCGGCTATCAATCGCTCTACAAGGTGCTGCCGCTCGCCGCCGATGCCACGCCCATCCTTATCGGCACTGCGGGAGCAGGCGCATCCACTCCACCGCAGCCTGTAGCCTGGACACGCAGCTATGGCGCAAACAAAGCCCGCGTCTTCTACACCAGCCTCGGTGCGCCGGAGGACATGCGGATCGCCGATGTGCGTCGTTTGTTGGCGAATGCCGTGAAGTGGACGCTCGAGAAGTGATGCCTGCCGGAAACATTCAGGGCATTTGGGATGCATTCGAGAGCAGCGGCTTGCGCGTTCCATCAGTCAAAGGAAGTCTGCGTTATTCCGATTGAAAACCCGCCTTTCACGCGGCTTCTCCGTCCATATTTGCCATGCTACGCCTAACCCTGCCATTTCTCATCTTGCTCCAGGCGCTATCTCTCAAAGCCGCCGAGCCGCTCAAAGCACTCCTCATCACCGGCGGCTGCTGTCATGACTACGCAAAGCAGCACGAGGTCATCGCTAAAGGCATCCAAAGCCGCGCGAATGTGCGGGTGGATGTGATTTGGACCGACGACAAGTCCACGAACCCGCCGCTGCCGGTCTATGACAAGGCGGATTGGGCCAAGGGCTACGACATCATCATCCACGACGAGTGCACGGCGAGCATGAACAACAAGGAGACGCTCACGCGCATCCTCGACGCTCACAAAACGATCCCCAGCATCCAGCTTCACTGCGCGATGCACAGCTTCCGCACGGGCGAGGATCGCTGGTTCAAGCGCCTCGGACTGCAATCGAACTCCCACGGCCCGCAGGAGCCCATCGCGATCACGTTTGTCGATAAGGAGCACCCGATCACCAAGACGCTCGCGGATTGGACCACGATCAAAGAGGAGCTGTATAACAATGTGAACGTCTTCGATGCGCATCCGCTCGCGATGGGCAAGCAGACGGTGAAAAACAAGGACGGCAGCACGAAGGACGTCGAATACATCGTGGCCTGGACGAATGAAAAAGCCGGTGCCCGCAGCTTCAGCACGACCATCGGGCACAACACCGAGACCGTCGCCGATGCGCGTTACCTCGATCTCATCACGCGCGGCCTGCTTTGGGCCTGTGACAAGCTCACGCCGGACTACCTGACGCCTTTCCAAGGGCAGAACAAAGTGACCTTTGTCGCCGCGAAGCCCGTCGAGGCTCCGAAGCCAGCTCCCACGCCAAAAGATGCCACGGGCATCAAAGCGACCGCGAGCAGCGAAGAGACAGGCAAGAACAACTTCGCCTGGCGGGCGGTGGACAATGACGAAAACACCCGATGGTGCGCCAGCGGCGCAGATTATCCGCAGTGGCTGCAGTTGGAGCTGGAGAAGCCGCAGTCGCTGACCGGCATCGAGACCTCGTGGGAGAACAACGGCGTGTATCAATTCAAAGTCGAAGGCAGCACCGATGGCAAAACGTGGACGACGCTCGTCGATGGCAGCGCGAACGAGAAGAAGGCCCCCTACTCGAATGACTTCGCCAAGGCCGACGGCATCCGTTTTGTGAAGGTGCATGCGCTTGGCAAAAAGAGCGGCGGCTGGGCCAGCATCCGCGAGGTGAGGCTGAAAGGCCCGGGTATCAAAGCCATCGCGCCGAAGCTCAGCGCCGAGCAAAAGAAGGACTATGACAAGGCGAATGATCCCCACGCCAAGGAAGGCAACGTCGCGCCGAAGATCGTCAAACTCACGCCGGAAGAGGAAGCCGCCATCCTCAAAGACATGAAGGTCGCAGAGGGCTTTGAGGTCACGCTGTTCGCGAACAGCGCCGCGGCGAATTACCCCGTCTTCGTCGCCGCGGAGCCGGATGGCACGCTTTACGTTTCCTCGGACGGCAATGGCTCGCTGGGCCGCAATCCGAAGCGCGGTCGCGTCATCCGCCTGCGCGATCTCGATGGCGATGGCCGTGCCGATGAAACGAAGGTCTTTTGCGAGGTCGATGCGCCGCGCGGGCTCGTGTGGGATCACGACCGGCTTTACCTCGTGCATCCGCCGCACCTCAGCGAGTTCATCGATGCCGATCACGATGGCGTCGCGGAGAAGCAGAACATCCTCGTGAAGGACATCGCCTTCGGTTACAAGGACCGCCCCGCCGATCACACCACGAACGGCCTCAGCCTCGGCATCGACGGCTGGCTTTACATCGCGGGTGGCGACTTCGGTTTCATGAAGGCCACCGGCACCGATGGCAAGACGCTCCAGCATCGCGGCGGTGGCGTCATCCGCGTGCGTCCCGACGGCAGCGGCCTCGAAATCTACTCCACGGGCACGCGCAACATCCTCGAGGTCGCCATCAGCCCGCTGATGGACATCTTCGCGCGTGACAACACGAACGACGGCGGCGGCTGGAACGTGCGCTTCCACCACTTCACCGGCCTCGACGACCACGGCTACCCGCGCCTCTACAAAAACTTCAACGACGAGTGCATCCAGCCCCTCGCCGACTACGGCGGCGGCAGCGGCTGCGGCGCGGTTTACATCGACGAACCCGGCTTCGGCACTTGGAACAACGCCCCCTTCACCTGCGACTGGGGCAGCGGCGCTCTCTGGCATCATCAGGTGAAGCCCAAAGGCGCCACCTTCGAAGAAACCCGCAAGCCCGAGCCCTTCATCAAAATGACCCGCCCCACCGACGCCGATGTGGACGGCATGAGCCGCGTCTATTGCGCCAGTTGGAAAGGTGCCACCTTCGACTGGGCCGGACCGGATGTCGGCTACATCGTGCAAGTGAAGCCGAAGGGCTTCAAAGCGGAGCCGCTGCCGGATTTCGCGAAGGCGAAGGATGAGGAGCTGGTGAAGGTGCTGGAGTCCGCGAGCAACCGACGGAGGATGGAGGCGCAGAGGGAGATCAAGCGTCGGGATGGAGACAGCGCACACATGGAAAACTCCCAAACGCTTTTGAAGATGGCTGCCGACCCTGCCAAGCCGCTTTCAAGCCGTGCTGCCGCACTACTGGGTTCCTTCACATCTCCCAGCAGAGGAGTGACCAGGACTTGGCGCATGGCTGTAACTAGCCTCGTCCGTGACGACAAGCTCGGGGCGATGGCTGCAAGATCGCTAACACAAGAAAGGCTGCCTTGGTCGCAACTCAGAACCGTTTCAGAAATGGCTGACAGCTCACAACCTCAAACCCGTTTGGCCGCCACTGCCTTGGCTCTGTATGGTCAGCGCATCGGTGGCCTTCAGGGGCGTCCGGAATCAACCGCAGAAGTCGGCTATGGCATGAGTGATGCCGAACTAAAGGAAGAGAGGCCAAGGATGGCAGATGCCATTGCCAAGCTCAGCAGGGACCATGATTCCACGGTCGCTCATGCGGCCATTCAAACGCTACGATTTCTTGAAGAGGCAGCACCTTGCTTCTCCCACTTAGATAAAGGCAGTCTTGCCATTTTGCACGCATTGAAGGGCATGCACACTCCCGAAGTCGTCACCGGCCTCATCGAGCGTCTCGGCAAAGCCACTGATCCAGCCTTGCGCCAAGGTATCCTCGCCGCGCTGTGCCGCCTGCATTTCAAGGAAGGCGAGTGGAAGGGGGATTCGTGGGGCACGCGGCCGGACACGCGGGGGCCGTATTACCAACCGGAGGCCTGGGGCGAGACGCCGAAGATCGCCGTGGCATTGAAGGGCGCGCTGGCGAAGGCATCGCCGGAGGAAGCGGCCTTCTTGGTGAAGGAACTGAACCGCAACCGCATCCAGTTCAACGAGGCGCAGCAGCGCATCCTCGAACTCGCGAAGAAGGACCCGAAGGTGCTGCCGGAACTGGCGGCGCAGCTCGCCACGGCGGAGGAGATTCCGGCGGAGGCGGTGCCGCTGTTGGTCGGACTCGTCCGAGAGGTCGGACAGGTCGGACCTGTCGGACCGGTGGCGCTTTCTCAAGCCATCATCGCTTTGTCGAAAACCGATAGCGCCGACGGCGTCTCCGCCACGCTCGCTGCTTTGGAGCCGCTCAAGAAGCTCCCGGACTCCGGCAAAGACTACGAGGCGGCCTTCAACGCCTTCTTGAACGCGCCAAAGCTCGAAAACCACCATCAACTCGTCGAGCAGATCGCCGAGAAGGGCGAGTGGCCGGTGTCGATGTATGCGAACGCGGCGTTGCTGAACCTCGCGAACCGCAAAACGGGCAGTCCGGAGTCGATCCAGCTCACGCAGAAGGCGCTCGACAAGGGCTGGGCCGATCCGAAGCACCGCAAGCTCATCATCGACGCCATCAGCGCCTCCAAGCACATGCCCAGCGCCGCCAAAGTGCTCGCCGCGCTCGATGATCCCGATGCCGAGGTCAAAGGTGCCGCCGAACGTGCCGCGAAGGCCATGCGCATCACCAAGATCGAAGACAAAACGCCCAAGATCATGACCTTGAAGCCCGAAGAGGTCCTCGCGGCCGTTTTGAAGGAAAAAGGCAACGTGGCGCTCGGCGAGCAAATCTTCACCAAAGCCACCTGCGTGGCCTGCCACACCGTGAAGGAGACCGAAGCCCAAAAAGGCCCCTACCTCGGCAACATCGCCCAAACCTACAAGCGGCCCGAGCTGGCGGAGGCCATCCTCGATCCGAACAAGACCATCGCCCAAGGCTTCGCGAGCGAGATGATCACGATGAAGGACGGCACCGCACAGATGGGCTTCATCACCCAGGAAGGTGCGAACGAGGTGAAGCTTCGCAACATCGCCGCGCAGGAGTTCACCTTTAAAACCGCCGACATCAAAGAGCGCCAAAAGCTTCCCATGAGCATGATGCCGCCCGGTCTGATGATGAACTTCACCGTGCTGGAGTTCGCGAGCCTGCTCGACTACCTGGAGTCGCTGGCGAGGCATTAAGAAGCGTGGCGATTAAACAAGGAGCGACCTCCCGCCGTCTGAAAGGCCGTGCCAGTCATTTTCCGCCATGCCTTGCTTCTGCTTTCCGCCGCGCTCTGCCAGCGCGCGCTTGCAGCCGAGTGTTTGGTGGTCGGGGACAGTCTGACCAAAGAATATGAAGTGGAGTTTCCCGCGCTGTATCCGGCAAACCCGGCGTCCTGGTCAGCGCGGAACTGGGCGGAGATTCTGCATGAGCGGCGGAACAACTGGTTCGATTTGGGCCGCTTCTCCGCCTATGCCGACCCGCGTCTGACCGGCCATGAGCACAACTGGGCCTTCCCTGGCGCGACCACCCAGGAGATACGCGGACAGCTTGGAAACATCCTGAATTTTTGGTGGATCATGGAGCTGGAGGGCCAGCTTGAGGACGAGGCGGAACGTGTCGTCATCTTCGCGGGCGGAAACGACGTGGACAGCTACTACGGCTCGATTTACAACGGGGCTTCAGCGGCCCCGCACATCAATGCCACGCGCGACAACCTGCAATGGATTGTCAATTATGTGCGCGGCGTAAAGTCCTCCATGCACATCGTGCTGGTCTCGGTGCCTCATCTTGGCTGCTCGCCGAAAGTGCAGACGGAGCACCCGTCCGATCCTGTGAAAACCGCGCGCGTGACCGCCGCGCTCGACAGCTTGAACGCCCAGCTTGCCAGCTTCGCGGCCAGCAAGGGCATTGGCTTCGCGCCAGGCGTCTATGAGCTGACACGAGCCATGATCACGGATCCCTTCCGCATCGGCGGCATTGAATTTTACAAGCAGGCCGACGCGGATTCGCGCGCCCGCTATGTTTTCTCCGGCGATGGATTTCATCCGGCCACCAGCGCGCATGGAAAGATCGCCCAGATCATCCTTGAAACCTTCCGGTCCAAATATCTCACGACGCAAATCCCGCCGCTCACGGATCGCGAGATTGTATCCCAAATTCTCGGCCTTGATCCCGACATCCCGTTTCATGAATGGATGGCAACGCAGGAGGTTCCCGCCTGGGCCGGCGGCCTGCTGGACGACCCGGACGGGGATGGTCTGGCCAATGCGGTGGAGTTCGCGCTTGAGGAGGGCGCGGCGGGTTTGTTTTCACCCGGGCTGTTCGCTCCCGGAGTGGAGCGCTCGGGAGGTCAGGCACGGCTGCGGTGGACCTGGAAAGAGCGCGGCATTGCCTCCGAGTGGGCGGCCGCCAGGCTCCAGCACTCCGCGGATTTGCACGCCTGGAGCGAAGTGGACTCCGCGCTGATCACGCTGAACATGGATGGATCTCAAACGGTGAGACTGCCTTTGGCCGGGCGTGGCTTTCTGCGCTTGTTGGTGGCTCAGTGAAGCATAAAAAAGCACCCGCGTGTCCAGGCCGTGCTTTCCCGTCTTGACGGCGGCGCGTGGTCCCGTCAGTATCGCGGCCCTGACACATCAACCCACAACACTCAATTCATCATATGGCCATCAAAGTCGGAATCATCGGAGCAGGCGGCATGTTGCAGTATCACGCGGCGGGCTTCCGCCAGGCAGGCGCGGAGATCGTCGCGGTGGCTGACGCCGCCCCGGGCGCGGCAGCGAAGGCCGCCGAGAAATGGGGCATCCCGAATGCCTATGATTCCGTGGACGCCATGCTCAAGGGTAGCCCGGAGATCAAGGCGGTGAGCGTCATCGTGCCGAACAAATTTCACAAGCCCCTCACCGTCCAGTGCCTCAAGGCCGGCAAGCACGTCTTTTCCGAGAAACCCCCGGCGATGAACGCCAAGGAAGTGAAGGAGATCATCGCCGCCGCCAAGGCCGCGAAAAAGAAAGTCCTCTTCAACTTCAACAACCGCGCCCGCCCCGAATCGCAGGCCATGATGAAATACATCACCGATGGCACCGTCGGCAAAATCAACTCCGCCCAAGCCAAATGGATCCGCCGCACCGGCATCCCCGGCTTCGGCGGCTGGTTCACCACCAAGGAACTCTCCGGCGGCGGCCCGCTCATTGACCTCCTGCACATGATTGACCTTGCCATGTACTTCATGGGCTACCCTGAGCCGAAGCATGTGCTCGGCCAGACCTTCTCCGACTTCATCACCGACAAGCAGTTCAAAGGCCCCTGGGGCATCCCTGACCGCGCCGACGGCATCACCGACGTTGAAAACGCCGCGCACGGCTTCGTCACTTTCAAGACCGGCCAGGTGCTCAGCCTCCAGGTCTCCTGGGCCGAAATGGTGAAGCGCGAGGAGGTCTCCGTCGTTTTCCAGGGCACGAAGGCCGGCGGCAAAGTCGAGCGACTCTTCGGCATTGACGGCCTCGACAACACCGCCCTCGACACCTGCGAACTCTATGTCCAGGAAAACGGCAACAGCGTCAACCGCAGCATCGTCACCCCCGCCTGCGAGGACATGGGCCGCATCGGCTCCGCCGCGAACTTCATTGAAGCCATTCAGGGCAAGGCCGCCCCGCTCAACACCCCCGAGCAGGCCCTCCGCCTCATGCAGGTCATTGACGCCATTTACGCCTCCGCGAAGACAGGGAAGCCGGTGTCCATTTGACCCTGGCAAAGATGCCCGGTTCCGGGAGGCGTTTGCGAAACCTGCGATGCCCTCGTTCCAGCCCCTGACAGGAGGCATGGCGGCCAAGGCGCGTTGGCGGCCGGCCACCCTGCCTGGCGCCGGTGCCAAGCGCCTTGGCTGAAGGTATCAGGGCTGCTTGTCGAGGACGGCGTTCCACTCATCGAGCTTGCTCTTCTGGGCGGCAAAGAGGGCGTCGGTGGAGTCGAGAATTTCGATCTCGAGGATTTTGTCGCCGATGGCGATGGCGTCCACCACGGACTGGCCTTCGGTGACTTTGCCAAATACGGCGTGCCTGCCGTTGAGCCAGGGGGTCTCCTTGTGGGTGATGAAGAACTGGCTGCCGTTGGTGCCGGGGCCGGCGTTGGCCATGGAGAAGATGCCGGGGCCGGTGTGCAGCAGGCCGGGGTCAATCTCGTCGGCGAATCTGTAGCCGGGGCCGCCTCTGCCGGTGCCTGTGGGGTCGCCGCCCTGGATCATGAAGTCGGGGATGACGCGGTGGAAGGTGATGCCGTTGTAGTATTTGCGTTTGGCGAGGTTGAGGAAGCTGGCGGCGGTCATGGGCACCTTCGAGGCGAAGAGGGTGGCCGAGATGCTGCCCTTGCTGGTTTTCATGACGATGCGGATGTCCTGCACGGCGGCGGCGGGCTCGGCGCTGTGGCCGGCCACTGGGAGGCCGAGGGCGAGGATGGCAAGCGCGCGGGGGAGGAGACGAAGGAGGGGAGTTTTTTGGCTCATGGCGCGAAAATGGAAAATGCCGCGCCAAAGGTCAACGCCAATCTGCGGCTCATGCGCGGCGCGTCACGGGGCGGGGAGGACGAGCACGCAGCGGAAGCCGGCATCCCCGTATTGCTCAGGCAGAATATCGCCTCGTCTGTCGAGCCTGGGCTTGTCCAAGTCGCCGCAACTGTAACCTTCACCGCGTACTACCCGGTGTTTCTTTGGATCATCAGGGTCATACAAGTCCTGGCAAAGCTCCGAGATGTTGCCGCTCAAATCATACAGGCCGAGGCGATTGGGTGAAAAGCTGCCGACGGGCGCGGAAGTGGCAAAGCCGTCATGGTAACCCGGAATGGGGTAGAAGGTCCCCCTTTTATCAGCCATGAAAGCACTGTCGGCAAAGTTGCCAGCCCCCTTGGGCGGCGGGTAGCTCTCTCCCCATTCATAAACACCGGGCAGTTTCTTGTGTTTGTCCTTCGGGCTTGCGCTGGCATCCTCGCGATCGGCGATGCCTGCCGCCACGCTCCACTCGAGGTCGGTGGGCAGGCGGTACTCAGCGCTTGGGCCGATGCGGCCGGAGGCTCGCTCTCTGCGAGTCAGCCAGGCGAGGAACGACTGTGCGTTATTCCAACTGACATTGACGACGGGGTGGTCGTCCTCGTGGCCCATTGGTAGATGGGGAAGATAGTAGCCGCCGCTGCCCTTTTTCCAGTTGTCCGCAACACCGTTCACCGCCTCCGCGTAGGCGGCGTAGTCCTGGCGGCGGGTCTCCCAGATGGAAAAGAGCACCCGTTTTCCGCTCTGGTATTTGACGACGGGGACGAATTTCATGCCGAGGCTGTTGACGAAGGGGTTTTCCCGGCTGGCGTTCCGGGCGTCCATGCCGGCTCCCTGGCCCGGCCCGGCCTCCGCCTTGACACTGTTGATGGAGGCGCTGGCGGCGCTGGCCGCCGCGCCGGGTGCCAGGTATTTGGTGCGCGCCCAGCCCTTGCCGCCGAGGAAGGCGATGGGCGCCCATTCGGCATCGCCGTTCATGACGAGGGGGCCGGTGATTTTCACGGGGCTGTCGCCGGCGCGCAGCTCGGCGACGACGGGGTGCTGCGTGCCGGGGCCGCTGCGGATGTTGAGCGTCTCGCCTTCGGGCAGGCCGGCGATGCGGTAGGTGGCGGAGGTGCTGCCGCTGGTGGTGGCAGGCGGGCTGGAGGCCGCCGGGGCGGGGCTGCCGCCGAAGGGACGGAGCCAGTTGGGCCTGATGCCTTCTTTGACGAGGCGGTTGAAGCTCCAGTCCGTCATGTAATAGCGGGCGCCGTCCACATCCCGCCAGGCGGCGATGTTGGCGGTGCCCGCGGGCATGGTCTTGATGGCGCGGGCGCCGCTCCTGGCTTCCTCGACGATCTCGTAACCCTGCGGGAAGCGCAGCTCGCGCGGCGGGTCGTAGGTGTTCATGCCCTGCTGCAAGTCATCCCCGACGATGGCGCTCCGGGCGTCCGGGGCCAGAAGGATGGCAAGCGCGCAGGGGACCAGCAGGAAGAAGGAGCATTTTCCACTCATGGCGCGAGAATGAGGGAAAGCCCGCCGCGGATCAACGCCATTCTGCGCGGGCGCGCTCGATGCGCAGTGATGGGGACACTCTTGTCTCTCCCGGCAGACTGGGCAGCCTGCCCAACCCGAATAGGCAGGAGTCTTTGTGCCACACTTTCAGCGCGCTTCCTGGAGCCGCCACCAGGCGGCTTCGACGGGGAAGAACTGGGAGTAAATGAGGCGGGTGTAGTCGTAGGTAGTGATGACTTGTTCGATCTCGGAGGCGCGCTGGCGGAGGAGGCTGCGGTCCGGGGCGAGGGTGACGACCCAGGCGGCGAAGACAGGCTCGCGCACGAGCCGTGTCTCCAGGCCGCGGCGGGGGGAGACTTTGCCATAGGCGCGGAGCTGCTCCTGGGCGAGCGCCTGGGCTTCGTGCTCGGTGGTCTGGGGCCGCCACTGGGTGTTCATGACGCGCCAGTCGTGCTCGAAGGGGCTGGTGTCGGCGTTGTCCCACTGGGCTGCGGTTTTGAGGCTGCCCATGGCGGTGGCGGCGCTCTGGAGCAGGCCGTCGTGGTAGCGCGCGCGCAGGGTCTCGTCGGTCTCCATCTCCCAGAGGGAGCGGAGGGCGCAGACGCCGTTGCACGCCGTCCATGAGTGGGGGTGGCCGTCGTCGAAGCGCATGCCGTGGGCGCACCATTCGAGGCGGGTCTTTGTCTCGTCTTTGCCGCCGCTCTGGTGAAGGTGGGCGCGGTAATGGGCGTCCCATTTGGCCTGGCCGGTGACCTGGTGCATCATTTTGCAGAGGAAGAGGAGCCTGGGCGCGTCCTCGAAGCTGAAGCCGCCGAAACCGCCGCGCACGCCGAAGGGCGGCTCGGCGGGCATCTGCCAGCGCAGGGCCTCGATGGCTTCCGCGGTGGTGACGAGGTGGCGGAGGATGGTGCTTTTCTCGTCTTCGGTGGCGATGCCGCTGCGCCAGTAGAGCCAGAGGCCGTGGAACCAGGGGAAGGTCTGGTCGTTCGATCCCATGGGGTAGTGGGACCTGCCGTCGGTGCTCACGCCGCGGCCGACGAAGCCGGGCACGTCGCTGATGGAGTTGAGGAAGAGCAGGCCCTGCATGAGGCGGCGGGCTTTGCCGGCGGCGTCGGGGTCGCGGGTGACGCGCCAGCGGGTGACGAGGGCGTCCATGTACATGCCGTTGAACATGGCGCCGTTTTCGATGGGAGCCCACCAGCCGAGGGCGTTGGGCTTGCCGAGGCGGCACTCCTCCGGGGTGGGCAGGGAGACGCTGCCGTCGGGCGCGCAGAAGTCCAACATGACGTGGTGCTTGTCCATGAAGCGCCGCCAGATCTCGTCATGCGCGTTTTGGACGGCGGTGGCGGCATCGGCGGCCATGCCGGCGGGAGCTGCGGCGGCGAGGAGGAGGATAAGGAGGGGGCGCATGGAGGGGAAGGTTTGAAGCTCGAAAATTGAAATTCGAAATCGGAGTGTCGAGCTTCCGGCTTTGAACTTCGAGCTTCGAAGTTCTGCCCCGGTTACAAGGCAAGCATTTTTGCGGCGAGGGCGAGGTCTTCGGGGAAGGTGATCTTGGGGTTGGGGCTGTCGTTTTTCACCAGATGCACGGGCGGGGAGCCGAGATGCTGGAGGGCGGAGACTTCGTCGGTGACGAGCAGGCGCTCGCGCATGACGGTCTCGTAGGCGCGCACGAGCAGGGCGTGCTGGAAGACCTGGGGCGTCTCCATGATCCAGACGCCCTCGCGGTTCAGGGAGCCGGTGACGCGGCCTTCGGCGTCGGCGCGCTTCACGGTCTCGGTGAGCGGGCGGGCGCAGGCGGCGGCGGCGTGCTCGCGCGCGGCGGCGATGCAGCGTGAGATCTGCGCCGGGGTGATCAAAGGGCGGGCGCCATCATGGACGGCGACGAGGCTCGTCTCCGGCGCGCAGGCGTTCAGCCCGGCCCAGACGCTGAGGTGCCGCTCCGCGCCGCCGGGCAGGATGCGGCGCAGCTTCCCCAGGCCGCCCTGGGCCTTCCATGCCGCCACGGCGGCGGTGGCGGCCTCGGAGGCGACGACGAGGATGTCTCCCACGTCGGCGCAGTCCTGAAAGGCGGTGATGGAGCGGCGCAGCACGGGCACGCCGGCCAGGGGGGCGAGCAGTTTGTCAAACCCCATGCGGCGGCTGCTGCCGGCGGCGACGATGATGGCGGTGGTCATGCCTGCTTTTTCTTCTTTTTGCCGGCGCCGGTTTTTTTCGCGGGGGTGTCGGAGGCGGCGGACTTGATCTGCGGCCTGGCCTCGGGGTGGGTGGCGAGGATGGCGCGCAATCCGGCAAGCACTTCGGGCTGCTCTGCGGCGAGGTTTTTCGTTTCGAGCGGGTCGGCCTGGTAGTCGTAAAGCTCGAACTCGGCGGTGTCGGCGGGTGAGCCGGGTTTTTTCCACTCGACCATCCGGTGGCGGGCGGTGCGGATGGCACGGCCTAACAGATTGTTGCGCGGATAGACGTGGATGACGCTCTGGCGGGCGGCCTGGGCGGGGTCCTTCAAGACAGGGGCGAAGCTGAGGCCGTCCAACCCCTCGCTCGCGGGCAGCCCGGCGAGTTCGGTAAGGGTGGGGTAAATGTCCACGGTCTCGACGAGGGCCTGCGTCTTCGCGCCGGCAGTGATGCCTGGGCCGGCGAGGATGAGGGGGATGCGCGCGGCCTGCTCGTAGTTGGTGTGTTTGCACCAGAAGCGGTGGTCGCCGAGGTGCCAGCCGTGGTCGCCCCAGAGGACGATGTGGGTGCTTTCGGCGAGGCCGCTCTGGTCGAGCGCGTCGAGCACGAGGCCGAGCTGGGCGTCCATGTAGCTGGTGGCGGCATAGTAACCGTGGATGAGGCGGCGGGTGGCGGCGGGGTCAATGTCGCCCTGGGGCGGCATGTCGGAGTATTGGCGCAGCTCGCCGCCGAACTGCCCGGCGTAGGCGGGCGCGCCGGCGGGCGGCTCGGTGACCTGGGGCATGGGGACGGCGGCGCTGTCGTAGAGGTCCCAGTATTTCTGCGGGGCCACGAAGGCGAGGTGCGGGCGGATGAAACCGACGGCGATGAAGAAGGGCTCGCCGGGCTTTTGGGCGGCGGCTTGGAGGCGCTTCACGGCTTCGAGGGCGGTCTGGCCGTCGGCATAGGTGTCGTCGGGCACAGGGGCGCTCTCGGTGGCGGGGCCGCGCAGGCCGTTGCGGCCCTCGCGCATGTTGGCGCTGCTTTCGGGAAGGGCGTAGGTGGGGGCTTTGGGAGTCCAATGCGGGATGGTCCAGGAGGCGGCGTCCTCGGTGTTGCCGTGGCCTTTGTGGAAGATCTTGCCCATGGCCTCGGTGCGGTAGCCCTGCTGGCGGAAGTGCTGCGCCACGGTGACGGCGTCCGGCGCGGCTTTGCGGAAGTTCGTGCTCAGCTCGTAGATGCCGAGGGTTTGCGGGCGCAGGCCGGTCATGAGCGCGTTGCGGGAGGGGGAGCAGACGGCTTGGTTGCAATACGCGGCCTCGAAGAGCACGCCGCGCCTGGCGAGGCGGTCGGTGTGGGGCGTTTTGGCGAAGCTGTCGCCATAGCAGCCGAGGGCGGGCTTCAGGTCGTCCACGCAGATGAGCAGGACGTTCGTTTTGGCGGACGCGGAGCCGGCGCTGAGGGCCAGGCAGCAAAGGAGGCGGAGCATTTTCATGAGGCCGTCCGTAACGCGGCGCGCGCGGCCTTTCATCTGGAAAAAGCCGCGGCACCTGGCGTCAACATCCAGTTACCAAGTCCGCCAAGAACCGCCGCCGAGGCGGCGTATGCCTCCGCGCCATGATCAAGACCGCCTCCCTGCTTCTGCTGCTCTCCGCCACCCTCGCCACCCGCGCTGAATTCCGCGCGGGGGCCTACGCCCAGGACATCTCGCCCGTGAAATTCCCCGCGCCGGTGAACGGCAGCATGAGCGCGAACTTTGCCAGCGGCATCCACGACCCCATGCACGCGCGCTGCCTGGCGCTGCACGACGGCAAACGCGCGCTCGTCTTTGTCGTGGTGGATGCCTGCCTCATCCCGCGCGAGGTCTGCGAGGAGGCGAAGGACATCGCCTCGAAGGAGACCGGCATTCCGAAAGAGCACATGCTCATCTCCGCCACGCACACGCATTCCGCCGCCGCTTTGACGCCCGTCTTCCAGAGTGAAACTGACCCCGATTATGTAAGGACGGTGCCGCCGCTCATCGCCAGGGGCATCGCGCAGGCGGTGAAAAACCTGGAGCCTGCCGAGCTGGGCTGGGCCTTTGGCAGCGACCCCAGCCAGGTCTTCAACCGCCGCTGGCACATGAAGCCGGGCCAGTATTATGAGAACCCCTTCGGCATCACCACCGACCGCGCGCGCATGAATCCTGGCAACGTCAGCCGGGATGTGTCCGTGCCCACCGCGCCGGTGGATCAGGACGTGGCCGTGCTGGCGGTGCGCTCCGCCGCCGATCAGAGACCGCTGGGCCTGCTGGCGAATTACAGCCTCCACTATGTGGGCGGGAACCCTGCCATCAGCGCGGACTATTTCGGCGCTTTCGCCGCCGAGGTCGGGCGCATGCTCAACGCGGGCGACGCGCGCTACGCGGACAAGCCCGCCTTTGTCGGCATCATGTCCAACGGCACCAGCGGTGACGTGAACAACGCCAACTACGGCCTGTCCATCCGCCACAAGCGCAATCCTGGAGAGCAAATCCAGATCGTGGCGCGCAGCGTGGCGACGGCGGCATTGGAGGCGTATCAAGCCATCGCCTGGAAAAAGGACGTGACGCTCGACACCGAGGAGACCGAGCTGCATCTCGGTGTGCGCAAAGCCAGTGCGCAGGAGCTGGCGCAGGCGCGCGAATGGATGCAGACGATCCCGAAAGCCGCCAACGGCCAGTGGGCCGACCGCAAGGCCATATACGCGCGCGAGGCCGTGTTGCTGGCGGATTACCCGGACACGGTGCCGGTGAAGCTGCAAATGCACCGCATCAACGATCTCTCGGTGGGCGCCATCCCGTGCGAGGTCTTCGTGGAGATCGGCCTGCGGCTGAAGCGCGCCTCTCCCTTCACCCGCCACTTCACCATCTCCCTGGCGAATGGTTACAACGGCTACCTGCCCACCGGGGAGGCGCACGCCATGGGCGGCTATGAGACCTGGCGCGCGCGCAGCAGTTACCTGGAGGTGCCTGCGGCGGGAAAAATCACCGAGGCTCTGGAGCAGATGGCGGCCACGCTGGAGCGGCGGCGTTAAGCGCGCCTGCGGATGCGTGGAAGCGGCGTCCTGCCGTTGGCCTTTCCCCAGCAGCCGGAGCCCGGTTGCAAAAAAATCCGCGCAACCAGCGCGACTTGGCTTGAGGCAAAAAGCGTCGGGATGCCGCTTCAACTTCACACGTCACGTTTCCTTCTTGAAAGAGAGGGGGGAAAGTGAAAAAAATGTGGACTTAAGAGATGTTAATTATTATCATCTCGAAAATTTCCATTCGGAAAATGGAATTCTTGTTTTTATAGTTTCATGAAATAGTGTTGATCGTTGTTTGTTCTTAGCCGCCGCTCGCTCCCATGGGTATCACACTACGCAGCATGTTTCCCGCAGGACCGGAGACCGCCGATCCGGCAGCCGGAACCATGAACACCCCTTCGGCGGAGCCTTTTACCGCTCAATCCCCTTTTCAAGCGATGTCCGCCAGCTTCGCAGCGCCACCTCTGAATGCCTCCTCATCACCAGGCCATGGCGCTCCCTTGTTCAAGGCGGTCCCTGGCGAGTCTTTTCAAGCCTCCCCCTTCAATCCCGCGCCCGCCACAGCAAGCGTGGCGCCGCTGACTGTGGGGGATCTGCTGCCGCAACTGCCGCCGGATGTGGCGCGCGTCACCGGCCTGCCGCCCGATCATCCAGTGGCCCTGCCGCAGGAGGTGCTTGAGAACGCCTTGAGCAGCGGAAAGCCCGAAGTGCCGATCTTCGAAGTCTGGCGGGTCTGCCCGGCGATGTTTCAGACCACCATCTCGCCGCAGGATCCGCGCCTCGTGCCCCTGCCTGCGGCGAAACTTCCGCGCCTCATCGCCATCACCCAGCCGGGCCAGGGCGCGCAGCCATTCTCGGAACCCGCATCGGCGCCCGCGCCAGCCTTCACGCCGGCGGCATCGCCGTTCACCGCGGCACCCGCTTCGCCCTTCACAGCGCAGGCAGCCGCGTCCGCCCCGGCAGTCTTTGGCCGGGAAAACGCGCCGCCTGCATCCCCGGCGGGCATTGCCCTGCCGCCGCGCCGCAACGGCCCGCCGCCGCCGCTGGTGGACGCCTCCGTGCCGGGACCGGCGGCGCTTTCCCTTCCAGGCAAGACCGGCGCGCCCAGTCCGGCGCCCGGAGGGCAGCCTTTTCCGGTCAGCCCCTTCTCGGCTGCGCGACCTGGCGGCGAAGACCCCGCCTCGCCACCGGCCCAGGCGCCGTCGTTCATGCCGCAGGCCGGCGCCTTCCAGGCGGCGCGGCCGCCGCAAGGGGACTTGGCTGCCCCAGTCGCACTCAAGCCTCCTGGAGACATGGGCGGCCTGTTTGCTCCAGCCGGGGAAACAAGCCTGCCCGCCATGCCCTCCGGGCCTTCGCCCGCGCCTGCGGGAGACTCGCCTTTCACCGCGCTATTTGGCCCGAAGGTCACGCCCACCGGCCAGCCCGCGCCAGATCCGCCCCGCCCCGGCCCGGCATTACACTCCTCCAATGGCGGCGGCCAGGTGCGTTTGAGCGTGGCCGGGCTGCTGCGCGGCTACTCGGTGGCCGAGCTCGGCTTTGATCCGTTGATCGTGCCCGCCTGGATCATGACCAGTCAGCCCGCGCATGAAGTGCGGCAATGGCTGGAGTTGCCGAGCCCGCAGACAAACCTCGGCGTGCTGGTGGACAACATCACCGACGTGGGTTTCCGCAATGTGCTGAACAACGCCCACCGGGAGTTCCAGGTGTTGCTGGCCAGGGAAGAACTCATGCGCGCCTTGCAGGGCGAGTCGCCACCCACTCTGCCATCGCTCGCCAGCCTGAAACCTGCTGCACCAGTCTTCCCCGCTCAGCCACCCTCCGGCAACGGCGGCACCAGCCCCTTCCAGGTCAGCCCCGCTCAGCCACCCTCCGGCAACGGCGGTGCCAGCTCTTTTCAGGTCAGCCCCGCGCAGCCACCCTCCGGCAACGGTGGTGCCAGCCCTTTTCAGGTCAGCCCCGCGCAGCCGCCCTCCGGCAATGGTGGTGCCAGCCCTTTTCAGGTTAGCCCAGCGCCAGCACCCGCTCCGCAGCCGGCACCGCGCGAGATCAAAGCGCCGGTTTTTCAGGTCATGCCGCCTGCCGGCGCGCCTGCGGTGCAGGAACCCGCCGCGCCGCCGCCGTCTCCGGTGTTCGGGTCGCCTCCCGCGCAGACTCCATTTTCAGCGTCTCCGCCCGCATCTCCACCCGCCCAGCCGAGTCCCTTCATCGTGCAGCCTGCCCCGCCGCCAGGCGCGCCTGCGTTCGCTCAACAGGCGCCGGCGCCCGGTTTTGCGGCCGCTCCTGCCGCGCAAAATCATGCGCCTGGCTTGATCACACCCGACCCCGCGCGGCAGCCCGTCGCCCATGTTCCGGTGCCGCCGCAGGTCTTTCCTGTCAGTCCGGACTTCACCCCGGAGCGCGCCGGGTTTGGCAGCGCGGAACTGATGGCCGCCCCATCCGCTCCCGAGAGCAGGCCGCCCGTGCCCGTGCCGCAGCAGCAGCAGTTCACGCCGCCAGTGGAAAGACCGCCGCAGCAGATCGCGCCCGTCTTTCCCGCCATCGAGCCTGCTCCGCCGCCTGCCGCCCAGGCATTCATCCCGCCGGTGATGCCAGCGCCACCGGCATCGTCAGCGCCGGCGTTCACACCCGCCGCCAGTCCGCCGCGCCCAGCTCACCAGGCCGCCCAGCCCGCGCTCGGCATTCAGGCGGCTGACAGCAGGCCGGACCAGATCATGCTGCGCGCCCTGCTCGGCACGGATGAGGAGCTGACTGCGCAGCGGGTGGTGGAAATGACCTGCGCCCTGCCCGGCATCGCCGCCTGCGTCTGCCTGCGCGGGGAGCAGGCGCTTTCCCACATCGGCGCGCACAAGCCGCAGGCGCGCGAGTTCCAGAAGCAGGCCACCGGCCTTTCCCATCATCTGCGCAGCCTGGCCCCGCTCATCGGCATCGAGGGCGCGGAGACCTTCACCCTTACTTCCGGCGACCGCCTGATGACCTTTTGCTTTCCGGAAAACATCATCTTCGGCATCCTGCACGACGCCGCTCCCTCCCTCGGATTGCGGGACAAGATCACCTTGATCGCGCGCGAGCTTTCACGGATGCTGCCCTGAACCCGCCGCGCCGCCATGCCCGTCCTCAACACCGAGCAAAAGACTGTCTCCTTCAAGATTGTCTATTGCGGCACGCACCTCAGCGGCAAGACGGCGAACCTCCAGCAGATCCACGCCAAGCTCGACCCCCAGGGCCGCAGCGACCTTGTCAGCCTCTCCACCGCGCGCGACCGCACCCTTTTCTTCGACTTCCTCAGCATCGAAAGCGCCGCCCTGCCCGGCTACAAGACCGCCTTCCAGCTCTACACCGTGCCCGGCCAGGTCACTTACAACGCCACCCTCCAGCTCGTGCTGCGCCAGGCCGACGGCGTCGTCTTCGTGGCCGACAGCCAGCTCGACCGCCAGCGCGACAACATCCAGGCCCTCCAGGCTCTCGACGCCAATCTCCGCCTCAACGGCCACTCCCTGGACCGCATCCCGCTCGTGCTGCAATACAACAAGCGCGACCTGCCCAACACCGCCCCGGTGGAATACCTCGAATTCCTCCTCAACAACCGCCCCCGGCCCTGGCTCAGCTTCGAGGCGGAGGCGCGCGCGGGGAAAAACGTGCTGGCCACCCTCAACGCCATCTCCCAGGTCGTGCTCTCCAGCTTTCAAGCGCGCCAGGCCGGGCGCTTGCAGGCAGAGGCGGTGGCCGCATGAGCGCCGCGTTTGTTTTCAAATGGCGTCACCACGCTGACGCACTATCATGACCGCGTCCGGCTCGTGCCGGAAACACCCATCCCCAGCCCCGACCGAGTGACCGCCGCCCTCATCCAGCCTGATGGACATTTCCAGCTTCTCTGCGGAGAGGCCGCCGCCGACACCGCCTGCGTCGCCGCGCTCGCCCACGCCGTGCGCGCGGCGGGGGCGGAGCTGGTGCTGCGGCTCGGCGGCGGCGGCACGCAGGCCATCTCCCTCCACGGCGGCGCGCGCGGCATCAGCCTCTTCGCCGCGCCGGATGACGCCCTGCTGCTGCTGGCCCATCCGGTGGACACCTCCCCCGCCACTCTTCAGGATTGGGCGCGCGAGCTGCTCGCCTCCGCAGGTCCGGCCACTGCCGCCACCCAGCCTGATGCTCCCGTGGCCCGCGGCACCGGCGTCGTCAGCCTTTCCGACGCGCTCAATGTCTCAGCGCCCTGATGAATCTGGCCCTCATCCGCAGGCACTTCGCCGCCACCGGGGGCGCGGAGCTTTACCTCCAGCGCCTCATCGCCGCGCTCGCCGAGGCCGGGCATGAGACGCACCTCTATGCCGAGGCTTGGAAAGGCGCGCCGCAGGGCGTGACGCTGCATCAGGTTCCCGTGCGCGCCACCCGCGCCAGCCGCCCTCCTCGCTTCGCGGAGGCGGTGGCCGGGCAGTTGCGCGGCGCGCGTCATGACATTGTGCTGAGCCTGGAGCGCACCGTCTCGCAGGATGTCTATCGCGCCGGGGACGGCGTCCACGCCGTCTGGCTGGAGCAAAGAAAACGTTACGCGCCCTGGTGGCGGCGCTGGCTCATCGGGCGCGGCGCCTTCCACCGCAACATGCTGGCGCTGGAGAAGCGCGTCTTCGATCCCGCCGTCACGCGCCATGTCATCGCGAACTCCGAAATGGTGCGCCAGGAGATCCTCGAGCGCTTCCCTTTTCCGGCGGAGCGCGTCCACCTCGTGCGCAACGGCATCCACACCGCGCGCTTCCAGACCGGGGAGCGCGCGGCCGCGCGCCGCAGCCTGGGACTCGAGCCCGGTCACTACGCGCTGCTTTTTGCCGGCTCGGGCTGGGAGCGCAAAGGGCTGCGCTTTCTGCTCGCCCTCATGCGCCGGCTGGAAAAGTCCGCGCCGCATGTCCGCCTCGTCGTCGCCGGCAAAGGCCGCCTCCTGCGCCCGCCGCCGCGCAACGTCATCCTGGCCGGGCCGATGCCGCGCGTGGAGGATGCCTATGCGGCGGCGGACCTCTTCACCTTCCTGCCCGTCTATGAGCCGGGTTCGAACGTCGTCCTCGAGGCGCTCGCCTCCGGCCTGCCCGTCATCACCAGCCGCTTCAATGGCGCCGCCGAGTGGGTGGTCGAGGGTGAAAACGGCCATGTCCTCGCCGATCCCGCCGACACCGCCGGGCTGGAGGCAGCCGTGCGCCACTGGATGGCCCGCCCCGGCGCGCGGCCTGTCAGCGCGCCCTTCCCCCTGGAGCTGGAAGCCAATGTGCGCGGCACGCTCGAGGTGCTGGAGCGCGCCTTCGAGGAGAAGCGCGCGGGTTGAGGCGCGCGCCCGATCCGCGCGGCGCCCACCCCTCACCCCGCGATCTCGAAGACCGCCTCCACCTCCACCGCCGCGCCGGTCGGGAGCTGGGCAAAGCCGAGCGCGCTGCGGGCGTGGTAGCCGTCACCGTCCTTGCCGAAGATGACGTGCAGCAAATCCGACGCGCCATTGATCACGAGATGCTGGTCCGAGAAGTCGAGCGTGCTGTTCACGCAGCCCAGCACCTTGATCACGCGCAGCCCGTCCAGCGTGCCGTGGGTGTTCCAGACCGACTTGAGGATTTTCTCCGCGCAGTTGCGCGCCGCGCGGTAGCCCTCGTCCACCGTCAAGCCCGCGCCCAGCTTGCCCTTCAGATCGCTCACATGGCCGGAGGTGATGAGCTGGTTCCCGGATTTGATGCAGAGGTTCAGGTAGCCGGGAGTCTGCTTTTCAAAGACGATTCCCTGGGCTTCGGCGTTTTTCTGGTAGGACATGGCGGGGTGTTGGGTGGGTGAGGATTGAGGGGTTAAAAGACGCCGGCAGGGCGGCCTTGCTTGCCTGAATGGCGGGTTTTGTGAGACGGAAAGGCCGCCGCATGATCCGGCGCGCCCCCGCCCTCAAAACGTGTGGATGAAAAGTCCCGAGCGCAGCTTCGGCTCGAACCAGGTGCTCTTCGGCGGCATGATCTCGCCCGCGTCGGCGATGTCCATGAGCTGGTCCACGGTGACGGGATACATGCTGAAAGCCACGGCATGCGCTCCACTGTCCACCAGCCGCTCCAGCTCCGCCGTGCCGCGGATGCCGCCGATGAAGTCCACGCGCTTGCTGGTGCGCGGGTCGTCAATGCCGAGCACGGGCCGCAGCAGGCGGTCCTGCAGGATGCTGACATCCAGCACCCCGACCGGGTTGGCGTCCGGCTCCGGCTGCCACTCCAGCAGATGCCATTTGCCGCCCAGGTACATGCAGCACTGGCCGGGCTTGGCGGGGGCTTTTTCCTCCGCGGGGCTGACTTTGAAAATGCCCGCCACCTCGTCGAGGAAGGCCTCCGGGCTGCGGCCGTTGAGATCCCTCACCACGCGGTTGTAGGGCAGGATGTTCAGCTCGTTGCCGGGGAAAAGCACGCAGAGGAACCAGTTGTAATCCTCCGTGCCGTTGTGCTCGTGGTTCGAGGAGCGGCGCTGGCGGCTCACGCGCCAGGCGCTGGCGGCGCGGTGGTGCCCGTCGGCCACATAAGCGGCGGGCACATGGGAGGCGAATGCCTCCTCCAGTTCGGCGCTCGCGCACACCGGCAGAGGCCACACCTCATGGCGCACGCCGTCGGGCGCGGTGAAGTCATGCAGCGGCGCGTGCCCTGCCATGTGGGCGGCGATGGAGCGGTCTATCGCCGGATGGCCGCGGTAGGTGAGGAAAATGGGGCCGGTGTTCGCGCTCAGGGTGTCCACCAGGCGCGTGCGGTCGTCCTCCTTGTCCTGGCGCGTCTTCTCATGCTTCTTGATGAGGTTGCCCTCATAATCCCCGGTGTGGCAGACGCCGACGAGGCCCGTCTGGCTGTGGCTGCCGATGGTCTGGCGGTAAAGGTAAAGGCAGGGCCTCTCCTCGCGCACGAGCACGCCATCCGCCTGCAGCCTCTCGAAGTTCTCCAGCGCCTTCGCATACACCTCGGCGGAGTAGGGGTCCGTCTCCGGCGGCAGGTCTATCTCCGCGCGGTCCACATGCAGCAGGCTCAAGGGATTGTCATGGGCCAGGGAGTATGCCTCCTCGCGGTTGACGACATCATACGGCACCGCAGCCACGGCGGCGGCGTGTTGCGGGGCTGGGACGAGACCTTGGAAGGAGCGGAGGCGCATGGGGCGCGCATCCTTCACGGGCGCGCCGGGAAGTCAACGCCCCCGGCCTGATTTTCTCGTTGGAAGCGGGCTGGTTGAAGGGTGATGGATGCTGGCCGATAGGCGGTGGCCCACCGCTGCCAGCCCGCCGCCCACCGTCCTCCCCCATGCCTCCCCAGCTACTCTTTGTCCAAAAAGCCGCCGGCCGCGGCGGCGCCAAGAACCGCCTGCTCGACACCCTCGCCGCCCTCCAGGCCGGGGCCGACGCGCGCCTCCACGTCATCACCGGCGAGCAGGGCGAGTTCACCGGGCGCCTCGCCGAAATGCGCGTGCCCTTTTCCGTCCACGACCTGCCGGAATGGCGCAAGCCCCTGCACCGCCTGCGCTTCCCCCGCGCCATGCGCCGCATCCTCGCCGCCCTGCCCTTTGACCGCGCCGCCTGGGTCGTCACCAACGAAATGTGGTGGGCGCCCCACGCCGGCGCCCTGGCCCGCTCCCTGCACGCGCGCTCCGCCGTCATCATCCGCGACGGCATCGCCACCGCCCCGAAGGCGCGCAAGTACCACCTCCACCGCAACGACCTCCTGCTGCCCTCCTCCATCAAAATCGCCCGCGGCCTGAGCCTGGACCCCGAACTCGCCGCCCGCACCCGCGTCTTCCTCGACTCCGTGCGCGTGCCCCCCGCCACGTCCGGCGGGCCGGAGCAGCTCGCCCGCCAGCTTGCCGGGCACGGCAGCATCCGCCAGTGGCTCCTGGTCATGGGCAAGCTCGGCCCCCGCAAGCGCCAGGTGGACGCCGTCCGCGTCCTGCGCCACCTGCTCGACTCCGGGCACCACGGCCTCGGCCTCCTGCTCGCCGGCGACTGCGAGCCGGACTACGAGCCGCTCATGCAGGCCGCCATCCGCGACTGCCGCGCGCAGGACCGCGTGCTCATGCTCGGCAACGTCCAGGACGTGCCCGCCCTCCTCGCCCTGCGCCCCGTCTGCCTCCTCACCAGCCTGCGCGAGGCCCTCCCCGGCTCCGTCATCGAGGCGCTCGGCTCCGGCCGCCCCTGCTTCATGTACCCGTGCGAGGGCGCCGAGGACATCTTCGGCCCCCACCTCGAGCACTTCGTCAGCGCCGGCTTCCAGCCCGCCCTCCTGGCGGAGAAAATGCACGCCCTGCTTTCCGATCCCCCCCGGCTGGAGTCCGAGACCGCCGCCCTCCAGGCCCGCGCCCGCTCCCTTTTCTCCCAGGAGGCCCACCTCGCCACCTGCCTCGCCACCTTCGGCCTCGACCCCCGCCCCGCATCAGGCGCCTAGAAAGAAGCAGCGCGCCTCCCCGGCGCGAACCCGCCCGCCCAGGGGCATCCGCGCGCCTCTCCCGATGGGACTCATGCCCGGATCCAGCCCGGCCCCGGACCATCCGCGGCCAATCCCCAACCCGCGCCCCGCCGCCCAGCCACCCTGGAGACGCCCCGGCAGACTTCCCGCCGCATTCCGCGCGTTTTGGAGGCGCGCCACCACCCCCTTCAGCGCATTCCGCGCGTTTTGGAGGCGCGTCACCACCCCCTTCAGCGCATCCCGCGCGTTTTGGAGGCGCGCCACCACCTCCTTCAGCGCATCCCGCGCGTTTTGGAGGCGCGTCACCAAACCCCCCGGAAGATTCCGCGCGGTTTGGTGACGCGTCTCCAAAGTCTGGAGATGCGTCACCAAAGTCTGGAGACGCGTCTCCAAAGCGTGGTGAAGCCGTTTTCAAACCGAGAAAACCCGTCACCAAAGCCCGGAGACCCGTCACCAAAGCGTGGAGGCGCGTCACCAAAGCGTGGTGAACTGTCTCCAAAGCCTGGTGAACCGTCACCAAAGCGTGGAAAACCGTCTCCAAAGCCCGGTGAACCGTCACCAAAGCGTGGGAAACCGTCTCCAAGGCGCGGGTAACCGCCACCAAGACCGGGTGAATCGTCCCCAAAGGCCCTAAAACACGCCCAAAAGAGCCGAAAAACCGCCAATATCGAAAAACGCCCGCTTTCCGGGCAACACGCCCCACCAGGGAGCGCCAGTGCGGTCTGTCCCCAGCCCCCCCCCGCGCGCTGGCGCGCAGTGCGAGCGGCGCGGCAGGGTGGTTCGTACCCTTCTCCCCGGCACGCGGCCGTTGAGGACAACGCTCCCCACCCTGCGCCGCAGGCGCGCCTTCCGGGGCAGGTCCGGCTGGTCCTCCACCCCGCGCGCCCAAGGCCCTGTGTCCGGGGGTGGGAAAAGACCGGGCGGCAGGGCGTTCCCGGCGCAAAAAAAAGCGGCCCCGAATCACTTCGGGGCCGCCCAGGGAAAAAACACAAACTCAAACCCGCCTCAACGGCGGCGACGGAACATCAGCCCCGCAAAACCCAGCAGCGCCAGAATCATCCGGCTTGGCTCCGGAACCCCAATCACACCATCATTTGCGGAAATTGCACTTGGTGAGACATTTCCACCAACTGCATCAGTGAGTGTCAAAATGCTATTTGTAGCGCCGTCAAGTGGTGTGAAATATGCGCGATCCCCAGGGGCTTCGATCAGGTCGCTGCGATAGAATCCAAAGGCATTTCCCTCCGAGTTCGACCCCGTGGGGAACCAAAGGACACCAAGTTGTTGGTTGTGACCCAAAAGACCACCCCACTGAGGATTGGCGGTATTGAAACCGAGGCTGCCGAAATCAAAGCCTAGAGCGCCGCCGCCAAAATCAGAAGCTGTCGCTGACCAAATCACCATATCATCCCCGACGGTGCTGCCATTGGCGAAAGTGAATCCTGAAATAGAGCCTGGATTCGACAGAAGATTCGCGAAACCATTTCCACCAGTATCAGCGACAAGTATAGCCTTGGACACTCCAGCGGTCAGCCCTTGGATATCACCGATAGCGAACGTTAAATTGAAGGTGGTTGATGCAAAGGAAGACCCCAGCATCATCATGAACGACAGAGCGGTGAAACGAGATTTCATTGGTTTATGCGGATGGATTATTGAACTACGAGTGAATGTTTCCAGAGGGCGGACGCGCCTGTTCCGGTTTGATATTTTCTGATAATGCAACCCGTCGAAGGTTCGATGAGGTCGTCGTCAGCAACTCGATTCGATTCGAGAGCGTCCATCCACTCGCCTGTAGGGTTGTTATAGAAATAAATGTGTGCGGCTGCCTTGTTTAAACCCGTCGCCGCATTATTGAATGTCATCAACGTATCACGTCTGTTGAAGCTCTGTGTTCCGAGACTTGGAGTAAACCCACCACTTGAGATCAATCCCAAATCTTTCAACTTCATGGGAATAGGGCGAATATTGGAAACCGGATTGTCAGTGGCCCCATTAGTCCGAGTGGCTAGAACAGTTCTCACATCATGCATGTCAACAGAACCCACAGGAGTGAAAACTGTCTCGCCATCCTGTGTGCGGTGCCTGATGATGATGAATTGATCTGGTTCAATACGGGGATTTGTGATCTGATTTGAGTTTAACGCATCATGCCATCCATTGGCAGTCTGGTAAAAAATGCCGCTGGCAGCCAAGTTGATGCCTGTTCCCGTGAGATTCGGGAACAAGACCTGAGTTTTTCGCGCAAAACTCTGGGTTCCTGTTGACTGATGAATAGTCGTGTTTCCCACAGGGAGAAGATCGTTGAGTGTCCAATACGGGTGAATGGCCAACTGGTCGCCTTCAACAGCTCCAGTCAAAGTGTCGCCAGCCAAATTTAAAGTGAGAGTTGAACTGCCATTGGCTATGATTTCAAAGAAAGCACCTGCTTTAGCTCCACTACGGAACTTCACAAAGTAGCCACTTCCACCAACAAAATCATCGTTGTTCCAAGCTGGAGTTCCTTGGACAGTGATGCCAGCTCCATCAACGCTTGAAACCAGACCGACGAATGATGCAGATCGGTTAAATGCTACGGAGACGAAAGTGTCTGAACCAGATTTGCAGGTGACGGTATTAAACCCCACAGGCGGGGTCTCGGCGGACTGGGAATAAAGGCTCCCCGCTCCGAGGCAGAGGAGCAGGCTGAGGCAGGTGGAGATGGAGGCTTTCATGGCGGGATGGAATGTTTTCACATTATTTTACCCTTTTTCAGGGCTGTTGTTACCGGGTTTGCGAGATTTGGTCGAGATTTTTTTCGGGGGCGGCGATTTTTTTTGAAACTGGCCGGGCTTCAGGGGGCGCCGCGGGCGCGGAAGCGCTCCTTGCCGCCGGAGGCTTCCGGTGGCATGGAGGGCGCGTGCCGGACTCCGCCTCCACCTTCCCGCCGCGCGCCTCCTGGCAGCAGGGGGGCAGGGTGCTGCGCCTGGAGGGAAGCTGGCACCGGGACGCGCCGGCGCCGGTGATCGAGGGCAGTCCGCCCGCGGCCATGCCTGAGCGGTACGAGGCGGAGGGGCTGCGGGGGTTTGACTCGACGCTGCCGGCTTTTTTGCTGGCCCATGCGCGCACGGCGGGCGGGGCGGCGGCGGGTCCCTGGCAGGGGCTGCCGGAAAATCTGCGCGGTCTGATGGAGCTGGCGCTGAGCGTGCCGGAGAAGGATGACGCGCGCTCCGGGCCGCAAAAAAAGTCCGGTCTGCGGGAGCTGGGGCGGCGCACGCTGCAAGTCTGGCAGGCGGCGCGGGACGCGGTGGAGTTCACGGGGGAGTCGGTGCTGGCGCTGGGCCGCTTCGCCACCGGGAGGGCGCGGTTCCGGGCGCGGGATTTCTGGGAGGTGCTCCAGCAGTGCGGGGCGGAGGCGCTGCCGATCGTGGCGCTGATCAGCTTCCTGGTGGGGCTGATCCTGGGGTTCGTGGGCAATGTGCAGCTCACCAACTTCGGCGCGAACATCTTCGTGGCCGACCTGGTGGCGATCGCGATGGTGCGCGAGATGGGGGTGATGATGACGGCGATCATCATGAGCGGGCGCACGGGCGCGGCCTTCGCGGCGCACCTGGGCAGCATGAAGGCGAACGAGGAGATAGACGCGCTGCGCACCTTCGGCCTCCAGCCCTTTGACTTTCTGGTGCTGCCGCGCCTGCTGGCGCTGGTGCTGATGATGCCGCTGCTGACGGTGTACTCGAATGTGATCGGCATCCTCGGCGGCATGGTGGTGGGCATTTCCGTGGGCATCCCGCCGGTGCTCTACTGGAATGAGACGCTGCTCTCGCTGACGATGACCACGGCCAGCCTGGGGGTGATGAAGAGCTTTTTCTTCGGCGCGGCCATCGCCATCTGCGGGTGCATGACGGGCATGAACGCGGGCCGCTCCTCCGCCGCGGTGGGCGAGGCGACAACACGCGCCGTGGTGGCCTCCATCACCGTGGTGATCGTGCTGGACTCGGCCTTTGCCGCCATCTTCACCATCCTCGACATCTGACTCCGCCCCCATGAGCGCCGCCGCCCAGCCACCGAAAGCCAGGATCTCCGCGCGGAGCCTGACCATGGCCTACGGCTCCTTCGTGGTCATGCGGGACCTGGAGTTCGACATCCAGGAGCGGGACATTTTCATCATCATGGGCGGCAGCGGCTGCGGCAAGAGCACCCTCCTGCGCCATCTCATCGGCCTGCGGGAGCCGGCGCAGGGGGAGGTGTTTTATGACGGGGAGAGCTTCACCCGAGCCGGCGAGGCGGAGCGGGAGCGGCTGACGCGGCGCTTCGGGGTGATGTATCAATCCGGCGCGCTGTGGTCCTCGCTCACCATCGCGGAAAATGTGGCGCTGCCGCTGGAGGAGTTCACCACCCTGCCCGCGCGGACGGTCCGCGACATCGTCTCCTACAAGCTCTCGCTGGTGGGGCTGGCGGGTTTTGAGGACTTTTACCCCAGCCAGGTCAGCGGCGGCATGAACAAGCGCGCCGGCATCGCGCGCGCCATGGCGCTGGACCCGGACATCCTTTTCCTCGACGAGCCGAGCGCGGGCCTCGACCCGCTGAGCGCGCGGCGGCTGGACGACCTGATTTTGCGCCTGCGTGACAGCCTCGGCTCCACCTTCGTCATCGTCACCCACGAGCTGGCCAGCATTTTCGCCATCGGCAGCAACTCCATCTTTCTCGACACCGACACGCGCGCGCAGGGCGCCATCGGACCGCCTTGTTTCTTGAGAGATCACAGCGAGAGTGCCACCGTGCGCCGCTTTCTGAACCGCGGGGAGGAGGGCGCGCCCGGCAAGCCTGCATCCTGACTCATGAGCCGCAAAGCCAGTCCCACTCTCATCGGCGTCTTCACGCTGCTCGCGCTGCTTTTCGCCGCGGGAGCGATCATGCTGCTGGGCGCGGGGAAGTTCATGCAGCGCACGCACCGCATCCTGATGCACTTCGAAAAAAGCGCCATGGGCCTGCTGGTCGGCTCGGACGTGCGGTTTGGCGGAGTGCGCATCGGCCGCGTGGCGGACATCAGCGTGCTGGTGGACCACAAGAACAACCGCAAGGTCATCCCGGTCATCGTGGAACTGGAGGAGAAGGATTTGAGGTCCATCCGTTCCACCTCGGGCAATGCTCTCGACTTCACCACCCCGGAGGGAGTGGTCAAGGCCGTGAAGGACGGCCTGCGCGCGGGCATGGTGCAGCAGAGCCTGCTGACGGGGATGCTTTACATCGAGTTCGACATCGTGCCGGACGAGCCGGGCTTTGTGTACGAGGACGAGGACGGCCACGAGCTGCCCACCGTGCCGACCATCCCGACGGAGATAGACCAGCTCGTGGCGGGAGTGGCGGACGGATTGAAAAAGTTCAACGCGCTGGACATTGACGGCGTGGTCAAGGACCTGCAAAAGCTGCTGCGCGACGCCGACGAGCAGATCGTGGCGCTGAACATGCGGGAGATCAGCGAGAATTTCGTGGCCGTGTCCAAAGACGTGCGCGCCTTCACCGGCAACGCCAAGATCACCTCCGCCTTCGAGAAGCTCGACAGCGCCCTGGCCGAGCTGCGCGAGCTGAGCGCCAAGCTCAACAAAGGCATGGACCCCGTGCTGGCGGATGCGGCAAAGGTGCTGGAAAAAGCCCAGGCCGGCATGGACAGCCTCGGCAAGGCCGCCGCCGACATCTCCCAGGCCAGCAACCCGCGCGGCCCCGTGCTCATGCGCCTGCAAATGGTGCTGGACGAGACCGAGCGCGCCTCGCGCGCCATCAAGGAGCTGGCCAACGACCTCAAACGCAACCCCAACGCCATCCTCGTCGGCAAGGAGCAGCAGGAACCGCAGCGATGAAACACGAAGCGACAACTGGGAAATTCGACATGCGAAATTCGAAGCTCGAACAGCGGGGCGGGACTTGGGCTGATCCCCGTAGGCGCGCTTGCCAAAGCGCGGGGACGGCTCACGCGCACGGAGCCGATTCCCGCATTCTGGCGAATGCGCCTACAGTGCCGCAGAGGCGCGCTTGCCAGGGCGTTTTCGTTGCGCTGACGGCGTTTTGCTTCGCCTCCTGCTCCCTCACCAAGCCGGTGAGTGACCCCGCCACGCGGCATGTGCTGGACCCGGCCATCCCCTACCGCGCGGGCGCGGCCTCGCAGCCGGCGCTGGCGGTGGCCCGGCCCTCGCTGCCGAGTTATCTGGACCGCCAGCAGCTCGTGACCCGCGGCGCGGGCGGGGAGGTGCGCGTGCTGGACAATCATCTGTGGTCCGAGCCTCTGGACAGCGGCATCGCGCGCGTGCTGGCGGCGAATCTCAGCCGCCTCACCGGCTCCACCGCCATCCTGCCGGTGGGCAATTTCATCACGCTGGACTACAGCGCGCTGGTGGAGATGCGGGTGGAGCGTTTTGACCCCGATCCCTCCGGGAACCTGGTGCTGGAGTGCGCCTGGAAAAAGCAGCCGGTCTCCGGCGCGGACACGCCCTTTAAAAGCTTCCGCGCCGAGGTGCCCGTTGACCCTTCGAAAGCGCCGATGACGGGCCGCATCGCCGCCATGAACGAGGCTCTGGCGCGGCTGGCGCGGGAGATGGCGCGCGGGCTTTGAGGGCGGGATGAGGGCTTGCAGTCCCGGCGCGGTCCTTTAGTGTCGCCACTTTTCCCGCCCGCCACCCGACATGCGTTTTCGTAATCTCACCCGCCGCCTCGACATCGGGGCGAACAGCTACCTTTTCGAATCAGGCAAACACAGAGTGCTGGTGGACGCGGGCATGGATCCGAAGGAGACGGGCCTCAAAGCGCTGCCGGACATGGGGCCGCTGCCGCACCGCGCGGCGAACGCCATTTTAGTCAGCCACGCGCACCACGACCACATCGGCGCGCTGCCGGTGGCGCAGCGCGCGCACCCGGACACGGATGTCTTCATGACGGAGCCTACGGGCGAGGTGGGCACCGCCATGCTGCACAACTCGGTGAACGTGATGACCAGCCAGCGCGAGGAGAAGGCCATCACGGAGTACCCGCTCTTCACCCACCGGGAGCTGGATGAAAACCGCGCGCGTTATGTCTATCGGGATCTGGACCGCCCGTTCGAGCTGCCTGACACCGACATCACCGCCAGCTTCCACGACGCGGGGCACATCATCGGCTCGGCGGGCATCACGATCCGGCAGAACGGCGGCACGCTTTTCTACACCGGCGATGTGAACTTCGAGCCGCAGACCATCGCGCGCGCGGCGGATTTTCCCGTGGATGGCATAGACGTGCTCGTCATTGAGACGACGCGCGGCAATTACCAGCGGCCGGCGGATTACTCGCGCAAGGCCGAGAAGGAGCGCCTGGCGGCGCTGATCCGCGAGACGCACGAGGCGAACGGCTCGGTGCTCATCCCGGTCTTCGCGCTGGGCAAGACGCAGGAGGTGATGCTGATGATGCACGAGCTGCACGAGGAGGGGCTCATCCCGGAAATGCCGCTGCACATCGGCGGGCTGGGCACGAAGATCACCGTGCTCTACGACCACTACACCGACCGCACCCGGCGGAACTACGCGGGCTTCCGCCTGCTGGAGGATGTGGAGATGCTGGTGCCGCCGCGCCGGAAAAAAGGCCCGGCGCGCAGGCACATCGAATACGAGCCGCGCGCGATCTACGCGCTCTCCAGCGGCATGATGACGGAGGGCACCACGTCAAACCAGTTCGCGGCTCGCTTCATTGACAATGCGCGCAACGCGGTGGCTTTCGTCGGCTACACGGATGTGGAGACGCCGGGCTACCGCCTGCGCAATGCGAGGCCGGGCGAGAAAATCCGCCTCGCGCCCGACCAGCATGAGGTGCCGGTAAACGCGCGTGTCGCCTCCTTTGACCTGAGCGCTCACGCCTCGCGCGAGGCCATCGCCGAATACGTCGAGAAGGTGCGCCCGAAAAAGGTGCTCATGGTGCATGGCGAGCCGCCCGCGCAGGACTGGTTCGCCGCGCGTTTCGCGGAGACGCTGGGACGCGAGACGGAGGTCATCCGCCCCGAGCCGCACATGGCGATAGACCTTTGGTGAGGATGGGGCGGCGAGAAAACCGCCGCCTACTGGATGATCTGCACCTCGTCCCCAACACGGGTGAGCTCGAAGAACTTCTTGGCCTTGTCATAAGGCAGGCGGATGCAGCCGTGGGAGGCGGGGCGCCCTGTGACATAGCCGCTGTGCAGGCCGATGGCGCTGCAGTTCAGGCGCATGAAAAAGGGCATGGACACATGGTAGAGAGTGGAGGTCCAGGAGCGGTGCTTGTCGGTGATGACGTAGCGCCCCGCCGGCGTGGCGTAACCGGCGCGGCCTGTGGAGACCGGGCAGGAGTCAATCACCTGGCCCTCTTTCGTGACCCACGCGCGCTGCTTGCCGAGGTCCACGGTGACAAGGATGCGCGGCTCGGACTCGGGCTGGCGCCCGAGGATGATGCGCATGAGGAAAAGATAACCCTGGGTGGCGGCGAAGTTGATCGGATAACGCTTGTAGCGCGTGGTGCAGAGGGAGGCTTTGGCGCCGGCCTTGAGAAGCTCCGCGGCGCCCTCCACGTCTCCGCGCGAGGCGCAGGCGATGAGCGGGGTGAGGCCGCGGTCAACCTCCAAATAATGGCGCAGATCCTTGATGGTGACGCGCTCCAGCACGGATTTGGCCACCGGATGGTTGAAGCGCGTGTTCGGATCGGCCCCGGCGGCGATGAGCGCGTGCAGGATGTCACTGCCCCGGCGCAGGGAGGCGAGAGTGATCGGTGGCTGCTTTTCGAAATTCATCAGCCTGGGGTCCGCGCCACCGTAAAGCAAAGCGCGCACCGCTCCAGTGGTGCCGAGGCGGATGGCGGCGCACAGCGGTGTGTCGCCGCCGGGCGTTGCCTCATCTGGATTGACTCCTCCGGCGACGAGCCGGCTGATCCATTCCTCGTCGTTGTGCATGACCGCGAACTGGATCACCGGCAGCATTCCAAGATCAGGAAGATGCGTGCGGAAGTATTCCTCCACGGAATCCCGCAGCGGTGTCCACTGCCAGGGCTTCGGCTTGGGCGCGGGCGCGGGTTTGGGCGGTGTGATGGCGACTTCCACGGCTGCGGGCGGCTGCTCCACGGGCGGCTTCGGTGGCGGCGAAGATGGAGTGGCGACAGGAGCGGTGGGGGTGTTTGGCGGTGGGGCCAGTGCGGCAGGGTCGGATGATGGCACTTGCCTGGTCAGCGACAGCGAGGCGAGGACTTGAAGCGCGGGAGCGGGCATGCTCATGCCGCCGGCAAATGCGAGAATGCCACCGCCGACCGCAGCCCCAACCATGAGAGGCAGCAGCCAGGCAAAAAGTGTCTGAATCACGCTGGATTTTCCAGTCATCGGGTCGCAATGGTTAGCGGCGCGTGTGCCAGTGTCGAGCACTGCCTGAAAAATTTACTACGCGACATTTCAAATCACTGCCAACCATTAGAATCACCATGAAAAATTCCAAAAGCACCGACATCAAGGTCACCTCAGCCAGCGTCTTTTTTCTACCAGTGACGATGCGGGTGCCGCTGAAATTTGGACCAGAAACAGTGACCAACACGGTATGCCTGCGGGTGAAGGTGGGTGTCGAAGACCGGCAAGGACGCCATGCGGAAGGCTGGGGTGAGACGCCTCTGAGTGTGTCCTGGGTGTGGCCGAGCACGTTGAGCGTGGCGGAGAGGGCGGCGCGCATGGACAGCTTTTCCATCCTGCTCGCGCAGCGGCTTGTGGCATCGGGCTTGAGCGGGCATCCGATGGAGATCGGTCATGACTTCATTCACGGTCCGCTGGCGCGGACGCTGGCCGAGGCCAATGCGGAGGCGGGCGGACCGGAGATGCCGTATCTGGGATCGCTGGTGGCGTTCAGCGCCTTTGACATTGCCGTTCACGATGCGTTTGGGAATCTGCTCGGAGTGGATGTCTATTCGACCTACGGGCCGGATTTCATGAGCCGCGACCTTTCCGCGTATCTGGAGCCGGAGGCGGGCAGCGGGCTGAGCTTCGCGGGGCTTTATCCGCAAGATTTTCTGGCGCGCGAGGCGCCGTCGAAACTGCCGGTGTGGCACCTTGTCGGCGGCGTGGACGCTCTGGAGGAGGCGGACCTCACAGGCGGCGAGCCGCAGGACGGGCACCCGCTGTTGCTGGCGGACTGGATTCGCCAGGACGGACTGAAATGCCTGAAGGTGAAGCTGCGCGGCAATGACGCCGCGTGGGACTATGAGCGAATGGTGCGCGCGGGCCGCATCGGCCTGCCGCTGGGGGTGCGCTGGCTGAGCTCGGACTTCAACTGCACGGTGCGCGACCCTGCTTATGTGAACGAGATCAACGACCGTCTGCTGCGCGACGAGCCGGAGATTTACGCCCGCACGCTCTATGTGGAGCAGCCCTTCCCGCATGACCTGGAGGCCAACCAGATTGACGTGCGCAGCGTCTCGGCGCGCAAACCGCTCTTCCTGGATGAGAGCGCGCATGACTGGGAGTTTGTGCGGCTGGGCCGCCGCCTGGGTTGGTCGGGCGTGGCTTTGAAGACCTGCAAAACGCAGACGGGCGCGCTACTGAGCCTGTGCTGGGCCAGGGCGCACGGCATGCCGCTGATGGTGCAGGATCTGACGAACCCGATGCTGGCCATCATCCCGCATGTGCGCCTGGCCGCGCACGCGGGCACGATCCAGGGCGTGGAGTGCAATGCGATGCAGTTTTACCCCGAGGCGTCCGTCATTGAGGAGCGGGTGCATCCGTGGCTTTACCGCCGCCGTGAAGGCATGGTGGATTTCAGCACGCTGCGGGGACCGGGTTTTGGCTGCCGGGTGGAGGAAATCGCGCGAGTTCTGCCGGAACCCGCCGCCGTGGCCGGCTGATCAGGCGGGGCCGCTTTCGATGACGGCCCAGGCGTTGTGATTGTGGATGGACTCGAAGTTTTCTGCCTCGACGCGGAACCACCGAACGCGCGGGTGCGCGCGGGCTTTGAGCGCCACGTTGCGCACGAGATCCTCGACGAAGACGGGGTTCTCATAGGCGGCTTCGGTGACGTGTTTTTCGTCCGGGCGCTTGAGCAGGCTGTAAAGTCCGCTGCTGGCGGCGGACTCGACCATCTCAATCATCTCCTCGATCCACACGGGCTGGTGGAAACGCACGGAGAAGGTGACAAGGCCGCGCTGATTGTGCGCGCCGTGGCGGCTGATGGCCTTCGAGCACGGGCAGAGCGTGGTGACGGGCGCCTCGACAGTGACGACGAAGTCCAGCTCCGCGCCGTCGGCATTGACCTCGAAGATGATGCCGTAGTCGAGCATCCCCTCGGCCTGGGTGACGGGAGCTTTTTTCACCCGGAACCACGGGAAGCGGATTTCCAAATGGGCCTTGTCAGCAGCGAGGCGCTTTTGCAGTTCCTGCGGGATGGCGGCGACATCGGCGACAGTGAGCTCCCGCCCGTGCGCGTGCAGCACCTCGACGAAGCGGCTCATGTGGGTGCCCTTGAAATGATGCGGCAGGTCCACGGCCATGGAGACCGTGCCGACGGTGTGCTGCGGATTGGCGTCGCGGTCGCGGACGCAGATCGGGAAGCGCAGGTTTTTGATGCCGACGCGGTCAATGGGCAGGCGGCGGTCGTCGCGTTCGTTCTGGGTGTCTTTGAGGGCGGGCATTGCTGGGAAAAAAATTCCCACTGCCGCGGCGAGCAACAGTGGGAGCTTTGGAAAAAATCGTGACCGGCGGCGCGCGCCGCGTCAGGGGAGGAGATTGACAGAGCGGGCGCGCTTCACCTCGCGGGTGACCTTGCGGTGCAGCCAGGCGGGCAGGCCGGTGACGCGGCGGGGGATGAGTTTGCCGGTTTCGGTGAGGAAACGTTTGAGCAGCTCCGGGTTGGTGTAAGTGAGCTTGTCCACCGGGATGTCCATGCGGCGGCGGGGCATGCGGCGGTTGTTCCGGCGCAGGGAGATGAGGCGTTCTTCGGTTTTGGGTTGCATGAGAATCGTGGATCAGCGGATTTCGCGGTGCAGGGTGCGGCGCTTGAGGAAGTGGTTGAACTTCACCTTCTCAAGCCGGCCCGGTGTGCGCACGCTTTTTTTGTTGCGCGTGGTGACGTAGCGCGAGGTGGGCTTGCCTTCGGCCTTGGCCTCCGTGCATTCGAGGATGATGATTTCGCGTGGCATAAAAAATGGGGCGGGAGGCTAGGTTATTCCTTTCCGAAGTCAAGCGACTCGTTGTTCTCGTTGGATTTCGATTTGGCGGGCGTGACGGCGTCGTCCTCGTCGGAGTCCTCGGAGTCGTCGGCGGCCTCGTCGAGGCCGAAGAGCGAGCGGACCGGGCGCGTCCAGCGGCCGCCGCGCTGGTCGCGCTCGATGCGCGCCTGGCAGTTGACGGTAAAGCGGGTGAAGGGCAGGGCTTCGAGGCGCTCCTCGGGAATGGTCTCGCCGGACATCTCGCAGATGCCGTAGGTGCCGCGCGCGATGCGGTTGAGCGCTTCGTTGATCTCGTAAATGGCGTCCTGCTCCTTGGCCAGAAGGCTGAGGGCGAAGTCGCGGTCATAGGCGTCACTGCCGGCATCGGCCTGGTGCATGCCGAACGCGGAGGAGTCCCCGCTCTCATGGTTGCGCAGGCTTTCAGCGGCGACACCTTCGGCGGCGTTCATGTAAGCGTCGCGCAGCTCGACGAGCCGCTGTTTCTGCTTCTTGAGGAACGCGGCGGGCAGCACGGGTTTCTTCGGCGGCTCGACCAGGGTGATCCCGTCGTCAATGGAGGATGTGTCGCGCTTGACGGTGATGATCTTGGCGCCGTTGGTCAGGCCTTTGGGCTTTTTGGCGGTGGTCTCCTTGTTTTGAACGGGCTTGGCCGCGGCGGGTTTCGCCTCTTTGGCGGGCGGAGTTTTTTTGACCGAGGCCTTGGCTGCGGGAGGCGCTTTTTTCACCGGCGCGGCGGGCTTTTTGGCGGCCGGGGTTTTTGAAACGGCCGGCTTTTTGGATTTGGCCGGGGCTGCGGTCTTGGCGGCTTTTTGGGCCGGTTTTTTGGCTGCGGGTTTGGAGGGGGATTTCTTCACTGGGGGGGGGGATTTTTTTGGCGCCGGTCTGGCTGCGGCTTTTTTCGCCGGCTTGGCCGGGGCTCTCGCGGAGACTTTCTTCACGGGCTTGGCGGGCGCCTTTTTGGCGGGTTTCGCGGAGGCTTTGACCGCCGGTTTTTTGGCGGTCCTGGCGGGGGCTTTGGGCGCGGGTTTTTTCTTCGCAGGCATGGCGCGTGAGGTTGGCGTGGTTTCGCTGGAGACTGCCGCCTGTCACCTGACGGGCGGAAAAAGAGCGCGGAGTTTGGTAGGGTTTGCCAGGGATGGCAACCGGAAATCCGCCTTTCTCACACGCGCCGAGCCTGCCTTGCAAAGAGCTGCCCGCGGCACGGATCAGCGCCCGTCGGCGGAGTATTTGCCCGCGCCGGTGAAGACCAGCGCCAGGTAGCCGGTGAGATAGACGAAGGCGAGCTCGCCGGGCTTATCTCCGGCAAAGGCTCCGCCGTGCGCGATGAAGAATGCGACCGCCATGGTGACGGCGAGATTCAACGCGGCAAAGCGTGTGAACAGCCCGACGATGAGCAGCACGGAGCACACCACCTCGGCGAACACGGCCAGCCCAAGGCTGATGTGCGAGGGCAGGCCGAAGAGGGAGAGAAAGCCGGGGGCGATCTCGCTGAAGTTCTCGAACTTCTTCCATCCGTGCAGCAGCAGCATGGTGAAGCCGAGGGAGACGCGCAGCACGAGCAGTCCGAGATCGGAACAGCCGCTGAGAAAGGAGAGGCGGAGGATGTTGAGCATGACGGGGGATGATGTGGCGGGCCGGGGCCGGGTGGCAAGACAAATTCCCGCCTCACGGGTGATCCGCGCACCAAGCCAGCACCTGGGCCCGCTGGGCCGGCAGCCGTTTGTGCAGATGATCCTCCAAAATGCGCGCCGCTTCGGAGCCGGGCGCGCCTTTTTCCCCAATCAGGCCGAGATCCTCGGCGACGCGCAGTTCGAAGCGCTCCAGCATGGCCCGGCTCGGATCATGGCTCCCCAGGAAATCGAGCGCCCTGTCAAGCAGCTCGTGCAAGGCGGGCAGGGGCGAGTGCGGCTCCACGGCGAGCGTCAGCAGGCGCGTGAAATAGGTGGCGGCGAGCACGCGCCCGTAGCTGGCGCGCAGGCCCAGCCGCGGGTTCAGGCAATGCGCCTCCGCCAGGGTGTGCAGATCACTTTTTTTGGCCGGGACAAAACGAATCTCGGCGGAGACGAAGAGATCAAGCACGCCCTGAAAAGGCGACTTCGGTCTCAGCGCGCCTTTGGCGATGGTGCGGAAAAGTCCGAGGCCGGGCGAGCACCAGTGGATGATGAGGCTGGTCTCGGACCAGCGCGTGCGCCCGATGAGGATGGCCTCGGTTTTCTCCATCACGGGGCGGCCTCATTGCTCCAGCACATAGTCGCCCTGGGTCGGCTCGACGAGCTGGGATTTGATGAGATCGAACGAGCCGCCCTGGAAGTAGGCGTGGGCGTAGAGGCGCTGTTTGCGCTGCTCCAGGTTCTCGCGCACGGTGCGGACCTGGCGGAAATCCACGTTGTCCTGAAAGTCGGAGAACCAGTACAAGCCGTCGGCGTCACGCACCTGGTCGCTGAGCAGGGCCAGCCAGGCGTAGCTGATGCCCACATTGTAGAGGAAGTAGGTGCGGGGGCGTTTTTTGAGCAGGTTGTAGAGATCCTGGCTCGGCATCGGCTCTCCGGCTGGAGGGCGGTAGCTGCGCGCCTCGGCCAGGGTGGCGCCGCCTGTCTGCCAGAGCAGGCGCCAGAATTTGTCAAAGTCCGGCGTGCTGGTGGCGATGACGTTTTTGCCGTCCAGGCCGCGCGGCGGCGGCGGCTCCAGACCGCAGCCGATGTAGAGCACGACGACGCTGCCTTTGGCGACCTTGTCCACTTCGGTGATGACGCGCGGCAGGTGCGGGGCCATGGAGCCGGAGACATCGAGCACGGCGGCGAGCTTTTTTGCCTTCACCTGCATGCCAAAGAGGGAGAAGGGCTGGAAGGTCACGCCACTGGCGCCTCCGATGCCCATGCCTTTGCCAAAGCCGCCGCCTGATCCGGCGAGACCCATGCCGCCGCTGAGCTTGCCGCCGCCGAGCAGGCTGGAGGCTTCGGGAATGTCGAGCAGGTCGGGCGCGTCATCCGGCAGGACGAGGCTGTTGATGGAGTTGGCCACGGCCAGCTTGCGCATGGGCACGGGTTTTTTCAGCCAGGGATTTTTTTTCTGCTGCACGCGGTGCTGAAGCGCGGCTGCCGCCTCGGCCCCCTGCTTGGTGCCGCCGCCGGAGAGGAAGTCCACCTGCTTTTCCTGCACCTGGCTGACGACGATCCACGCGGCGCTGAGCAGCAGCAGCGCATGCACGGCAAGGCTGGCGGCCAGCGCGCGGCCGCCCCATTGATCCCAGTATTTTTTCCACATCCGCGCTGTGCGCGCGGTGAGGCCCTTGTCCTCAGTAGCGGGCGCCTGGGCCGGGTCCTGGGACTGCGCGTCAGGATGATCCTGGGTTGAGGACTTGTCAGATGGGTTTCCCGGTGTTTTGGCTTTTTCCGTGGACTGGTCTGTCTCGGAGGTGGTCTTTGGCGCGGCGGATTTGTCCTTGCTTTCACTGCCGGTGCCGCTGGGCCGCGCCCTGGCAGGGACTTGGACGAGGGGTTTCGACGGGCGAGGCGCTGTTTCTTTAGCGATCGGGCGGGGTGGTTCCGATTTTCGCGGCGGCTCCGCCGGAGGTGCGCTGATTTCAGAGGGGCGTTCTCCAGCATCGCGGGACTCCGCCGGAGGGCGGGCAGGATTTTCTGGCGGGGAGGAAAAAGATTCGGCGGGAGCCTCGGACGGCAATTCCGACCGGCGCGCTATGAGGCTGCGCCTTGGCGCGGGTTTGGCCGGAGGCGGCGGTGGTGCCGCAGCGGATTCGGAACTCTCCACAGGAGGGGTTTTGCGCGCGATGACACTGCGCCTCGGACCAGCAGCGGGTGCTGAATCCTGCGCGGAAGGCGGTGGCTGGGCGGGAACCTGGGCATCCTGCATTTCCAGCAGTTCCTGCCATTCGGGTGAAAGAGGGCCTGACTGAGCCGGAACTGGCGGCGGCGATGTGGAGGCGGGACCGATGCGGGAGCGGGTTTTGCCCTGCTCCGATTTCCAGAGCCTTTCCCCGGCGGTCATGCCGCCCGCGCTGTCCGCAGTGGGCAGGCGGCTGAAATCGTCTTCTGGATTTTCCGGCGGCATGGAGCGTAAAGCTGCCTCACCCGCGCGCAGGAATCGAGAAGAAAGTGATTCCAATGCACGTCTTTTCCCCGATGTGGGAAGGAGAATGCTCAGCCTGCGGGCATTGAACGGACAGCAAATCCACAAGGAGGACAGTGTGCTGGGAGGAGAAAGCCGCTTCCCGCAGCCTGGAACAAAAACAGCCAGGACCCTGCTGGAGGTGGTGGAATTTTACAATCGCGGTGGTGATTTCCACGACGAGAACATTCAAGACCTCGATCCGGATGTGGAGCGCCTGCATCTCAGCCAGAAAGAAAAGGAGGCATTGGTTGCTTTCCTCCACTCATTGACAGACGAGCGAGTCCGCTATGACCGCGCCCCGTTTGCCCCCCCAATTGTTCATTCCAAACGGTCACATCGGAAATGAGAACACCGTCTCGAATGATGGCACAGGCCGGGCCAAGGACATCCTCATCGAAGTCCCCGCCGTGGGAGCGAAGGGCGGAGCAGCCAGGACCAACTTTCTGGAATGAGGGAATTCAATTCGAGTATAATATCCATAAATACTATTTGATACGATAATTAATGGGTGTTAATAAATGCATGAGCATTTATGCACCCGCCACTTTCATCGCCACTCTCAGCATCCTCTGCGAATCACGGTTCGCGGAGGATTGCGTTTCGGGAATCATGCTTGTTGTTTTGCGTTTCGAACTGGCGGCGTCAGATGCTGGTGCTCTGCGCCTGCCTTGGCCTAGCTGTGGGTAGAGCCGGCGCTGCGGGCACCATTTTTTGGTCCAGCCAGTTTCAGGATTTGCTCTTCGACAGCCAGGGCCAGGAGCTTGATCATAGCTTTGCCTTCGAGATCGGCTCTTTCGGCAGTTTCATTCCCACCCATGCCAACATGTCCGACTGGGAGGCAAATTGGAAGGTGTTTGACCGCGCCGTGGACGGGAATGGCTGGTTTGCTGACGACCAGTTTTTTTTCGGCGCGGCGGATCACAATGATCTTGGCGGTTCGGACTCGCCCGCCGCCGATCCACTGGATGTCTTCCTGGCTGGTGAGAAAGCCTATTTTTGGGTGTTTAACAGCAAGGCCCTGGCAGCTGGCAGTGAATGGGCGCTGGTGACGGACAGCGATTTTTTCTCCAACACCGGAGACTCCTGGATCTTTGAGGACTCCTCGGACCCGCTTTATTTTGGCTCCGACTGGATGTTGGAGGATGCGGATGAAATCATCGTTGGTGGTTTGCTCAATGTGCAGGGTGATGGTGAGTTCAGCACGCTGCCCGGCGCGTTCACGCTGCAAACAGCGGCGGTTCCAGAGCCGGGTTCCGCATTGTTGTTCTGGCTGAGCTGCTCGACCCTGCTGCTACGCAGGGTGTCAAAACGATTGGGCATTTTGGCATAAGGAGATGGACTGGAGTTTAAGAACTTGAGGTCCATGCGTTGAAAAATAAAGAGATCTTAAATTCTGAGATATGCTGCATATTTTTGCATTCTTGTTGATTTCGTTGTTTTTATGGTAATTATAGTCGAATGCCACGCTGATGCCTCTTTTCGCCCGTCTAGTTCCTCTCAATGCATACCGCCAGGATCGTGAAAAACTCGCGAGCGACGGCTGGGGAGCCTTGCTTCGAAATCTAGCGGTGTTTGTCATAATGATTCACGTTCTGTGCGCGGTGAGGCTGGAGGCGCACAACTTGAATCACCGCATCAATTATGTGGCCTTCGATCATGAGACGATGGAAATGATCAAGGCGCGCGCGAAGGCGGGTCAGCAACTGCTGAGAGCGAATGACATCGTGGGTCTGGTGATGAAGGCGACACCGGATGTCGGCACACCCACAGGCGCGGGCGGCTATTCCACCTTCTTTATCCCCGTCGGCGGCCAGGTGGTGGGCGCTCACTATGGCTTCCTCAATAAAAACGGCGAGTTTGTCATCACCCCGATGAAGGGCCAGTCCATCCTGGCTCTTGGAGACGGGTCCAGCGGCTCGAAAAGCAGTCCGCAGTTGGTGGGGCTGCAGTTGGGGCCGAACATCACGGGGCAGACTTCGCTTGTGGTGGATAATTCGGGCGCGCACCGCGGCACCATGGCCGGGCTATACTCTGACACCGGAATTTTCTACTCCACGGACCCGGCCACCGTCTGGATGAGCTGGGCGACGAGCGGCGGCATCGACGGCAACCCCGCCACATTGGATAACTTGATGGTCAACAACTCCGGTGACGTGGTTACGCCGACGACGCGCTGGGATGCCGAGCAGTTGCTGGCCTGGGGTTCGAAAAATCCTCCCGCATTGATTGACTCGCAAGACCAAAGGGGAAACGCGCCCTGGGGCATGGCCAGCGCGGTGGCCGGTCCCGAGAGCGGCTACGCCTGGCATTTCAACAAATCCATCTGGGATGGAATGTCCGCGAATCCGAACCGGATGAAGCTCTCGGTCAGCAACATGGGACCGTGGAAGCGCATACGCTACCCAGGCAGCATGGCCGCCAAGGACGTGCCTGGACGAAAAGGCAGCGATTTGGGTTATGTGGGCGTGAACGCCGCAGACATCGGCCATGACTTGAACACCTTCAACCCGCTGCCGCCGACGACGAGCTGGACGGACAGCACAAGTCCGAAAGCCATCCGCATGGCATGGGGAAATTTGGAGCTATTCCGTCCGGAGTACTGCCGGGTGAGGCTGAAAATACTCAAGGGGCCCGGCGAGTCCGGCTCACCCTTCGACTCGGACGGCTTTCTTCTTTCCTATGCGGACACCTTTGGCGGCGACGCTGGCGGCGAATACAACAACAAGGACCACCTCTGGCGCTACTATGAGCCGACCCGCACGGACCTTGCCGGGAAGCCGTTCATCGCCAAGCACGCCTCCAAGCCCATCGTCGCCAGTGGGGAGAACTTTCATTATGACATCACCGTGGTGAACTTCGGATTCAACACGCTGACCAATGTCATCGTCGAGGATTTGCTGCCAAGCGGGGTCAGCTATGTGAGCGCCCAGCCGCCGCTCACCAGCACCTCTTCGCCGCTGACCTGGAAAATCCCCAGCATGGCACCCCAGACAGTGAAAACCTTCAAGCTCAACGTGCGCGCCACCGGCTCCGGCATCCAGGTGAACACGGCCTCCACTCGCAGTGACCAGACCCCGAAAACGAGCACGCTCGAAATTATTGACATCATCAGCCAGGCCCTGCTCTACCCGGACAAAGCCGTGACACCTTCGACGGCGCAGCCTGGGGAGTTGGTGACATACACTCTGGTCATCGAAAACACCGGCACAGCAGCCAGCGCCACGCCCATGGTCATCACCGAGATGCTGCCGGACGGCTTCGTCTATGACAGTCTCGTGTCCGCCCGCGTCAACAACGCGCCGGTTTCGAACGGCTCCTTGAGTGTGAACAGCGCGAACTCCGCGCGGCCTGTCTTCAACCTGAGCCAGGCCATCAACGCGGATGGAAAGCTGGAGATCACCTTCCGCGCCAGGATCAGTCAAGGCCAGCCCGCCGGCACTTACACCAACAGCTACATCTATGCCTACAGCGGCAAGGTCATGTCCACCGGAGCGCTGGCTCCGGTGACCGTGGGCGGCGCGCGCCTGGGCGGGAAAGTTTTCAGGGACTGGAACGGCGACGGCCAGATGATCGCCGGCGAGGAGGGCATGCCAGGTCTTTCGGTTCAGCTTTGGAATGCAGCGGGCACCACCCTGATTGGCAGCCGCACCACGGACAGCTCGGGCGGCTATGTGTTCGCCGGCGTGGCCTCCCCGGCGACTTATCAGGTGCGCGTGGAGGGTGTTCCGACGGGTTACACGGCTACTTATGATCTCGACGGCGTCAGCAGCGCCAGCCGCGCCTCCGTGCCGCTGGCGGCGGGGCAGGAACGGATGGATGTGGATTTCGGCTACCAGCCTGGCGGCGCTGCCGGAGTGGGCGGACGAGTGTTTAACGACACTGCAAAGGACGGCAAATATCAGGCCGATACGGATTCCGGCATTGCCTCCGTGACAGTCAGACTGCACCAAGACTGCAACCAGGACGGCAAACTTGACGCGGGAGACTTGCTGTTAAGCACACAGACCAGTGGCGCGGAGGGCGTTTACAACTTCACCGGGCTGGCCTCCGGCCTGTCCTACCTTGTGCAGGTGGACGCGGAGGATGCCGAGATTCCCGCCGCTCTTGGCGGTCAGCCTGTGCGCATCACCACGCCGGGAGTGCTGGCGGTGCCCGCATTGAACAGCCAGGTCACAGGCAAGGATTTCGGCTTCTGGAAAGAGCAGCCCTCCTCGCTCGGCGGCAGGGTTTACCTGGACAACAATGGCAACGGAGTCTTCGACGCGGGGGACACGCCGGCGACAGGCATACCCGTGCGGATTTTCCGCGACGCCGATGGTGACGGCGCGGCGCGCCAGTCCGAACTGGTGGGTGTGGCACTTAGCGATGGCGAGGGGCGCTACCGTTTGGATGACTTGCCCGGCGGGGATTTCATCGTGAGGCTAGACACGGAATCCATCTCCATGCCGCCCGGCTACCGCGCGTTGAGCGACGAGCATTTGCTCGTTCTGGAGACGGGTGTGTCTAGGCTGGACCTGGACTTCATGCTTGCCCAGCTTCTTTCGAAGATGGCCAACCGCTCCTCCGCGGTTCAGGGCGACCAGATTGTCTATACCCTGATCCCCAATTACCAGGGTGACGGTGCCTTGGAAAACTTGACCATTCAAGACGTGCTGCCTGCCGGCACAACCTTTGTCAGCGCCGGCCAGGGTGGCGCGCTTGGCAGCTTTGTCTCACAGCCCGGCAGCCCCGGGCAGGCTGGGAACCCAGTTGTGCAAGTGGCCAACGGAACTTACACCGGCAACGGCTCGGACAACCGCAACATCACCAGCGTGGGCTTCCAGCCCGACCTGGTCATCATCAAGGGTGCCAGCAGCGTGGCGCCCGCCTTCCGCACCTCGACCATGAGCGGGGACACCAGCAAGCTGGCCACGGCCAACTCGCTTGCCTCCAACATCATTCAATCCCTGCTGTCCAACGGCTTCCAGCTCGGCACCAACGCGGCGGTGAACTCGAACGGCATGCGCTATGACTGGATCGCCTTCAAGGCCTCGGCGGGCGTTCTGAGCGTGGGTTCTTACACGGGCAACGGTTCCTCCGCCTCCCGGCTCATCAACAACCCGGGATTTTCTCCAGAGGCTGTGTTTGTCATGCCAGCCAATTCCTCCGCCGTGGTGATGAAAACGGCCACCATGATGCAAAACGAATCCTTTCTGTTCACCGGGGGATCAGCGGCCACCAACTTGATCACGGGTTTTGAAAGCACGGGATTCCGTGTCTCGACCGGTAGCAACGCCAGCTCCACCGTTTATCATTATGTGGCCTGGAAGGCCATGGACGGCATCACATCCACCGGCTCCTTTACGGGCAATGGCGTGGATGACCGCGGCATCACGGACCCTGGATTCAGGCCTGAGTTCGTGCTCATGCGCAGCGCGTCATCCTCGGCGGCGGTCATGCGCCCGGCTTCTTTGACGGGCGATTTGTCCCTTTTCGGCAGCGCCACGGCGAGCGCGGCAAACAACATTCAGTCCCTGCTCGACCAGGGCTTCCAGGTGGGAACGGATGCCAGGGTCAACGCCAGCGGATCGGAGATTCACTGGGCGGCATTTCGTGCCGCCGCCGCCACGCCATTGACTACCACGGCATTGAACGTCTCCAAGACACTGTGCAAAAACAGTGACCTCGTCACCCTCACCATGACGCTGACGAGCAACAGCACGCTTTCGGGCATCCTGCCGGGTTCGCCCGCGGTCAACACCAGCGGCAGCGCCAGTGCGGTGCTGGTCAATGGTCCAACTCCGTCCACTCTGAATCTTTCCGCCGGCGGCAGCGGCAGCTTCTCCTGGACGTATCAAGTGGACGCGGGCGCGGGCAGCGGAGATGTGAGCTTTACCTGCGCGGCGTCCTCCTCGGGCTATGCGTTTGCACCGGGGACCTCGCCTTCCTTGAACGTCTCCTCATCGGGCACGGGCCAGAGCGTGACATGGAATCTGGGCAGCACCAGCGCCGCGGCACCCGGCTCGCTGGTTCAGAATCTCAACCTCTATGCTTTCCAGGGCGACAACAAGACGGGCTTTTATCGTTACGATGCCGGGACGGGCCTCTGGCAGGCGCGAGCCAGCGCGCCCGCCAGTGTCTATTGGGGCGGCGCGCTGGCCTCGGACGGCACGCACTTGTATGCGCTGCGCGGGAACGACCAGTCAACGCTCTGGCGCTATGATCCGGCCACCAATGCCTGGACGACCCGCGCCTCGGCGCCCGCCGCGATCAAGGAGGGCGGCGCTCTGGTTTATCTGGCACCTCATTTTTATGCCCTGCGCGGCAAGAGCACGGCGACTTTCTACCGCTACACACCCTCGACCAACACCTGGAGCACGATGGCATCCCTGCCGGCCGCGGTCAATGCGGGCGGCGCGCTGACCACGGATGGCACATCTGTTTACGCGGTGCGCGGAGATGGGAAGAAGGAGTTCTACCGCTACAATCCTTCAAACAACACTTGGACGGCCCGCGCCTCCGTGCCTGGAGGCGTGGGCAAAGGCGGCGCGCTGGCCTTTGATGGCACGCACATTTATGCGTTGAGAGGCGGAGACTACCGCGAATTTTACCGCTACGACCGGACGGCGAACACCTGGACCCGCAGGGCGGACACTCCCTCGACGGTCAATGACGGCGGCGCGCTCGTCTTTGCCGGCTCAACGATTTACGCGTTGCGCGGGGACAACGCCAAGGACTTCTGGCGCTACAATCCCTCGTCAAACACCTGGGCGGCCATGACCAGTCTGCCGGTGAATGTGAACATGGGCGGTGCCATCGTGGATTATGGGGCGCAGACTCCCACGGAGATTGGCGTGGGCATCCAAGTCTCACCATCACTGCTGGCGCATGGCGGCACGGCGCGGGTGACCATGACGCTTAGCTCCAGCGAGGGGCAGATCAACAATGTGACTCCGCCCGCGCTGAGTGTTCAGGGCACCAACGGCGCCTCCGCCACCCTGCTCAGCGGACCCCAGCCTGCCACTGTCACCGTGCCCTCCGGTGGCAGCGCCAGCTTTGTCTGGACTTATCAAATCTCCGCCGGCACGAACCCAGGGCAGGTTGTTTTTGCCAGCAGCGCATTTAATTCCGGCGGCAAGCCCTTCCCCGCCGCCACTTCCAACGGAGTCATCGTCACCCGTCCTCTGAGGTTGACCGTGACCGTGACGGATCCTGCGGGCCTTGATTCAGTGGACAACGTGGCAACCATCCAGACGGGCGAGTTTGCTGGAAGTTATGTGGTGGCCAATCTGACAAGCGGCTCGAAGGAGGATCGTCTGCTCTCCGTGGATCAGGGCAGGGTGACGGATCTTGGAGCCACAGGCACGACTCGTGTGAGAGCCATCACACTGGCCGCAAACGGGGGTTTATATGCGGCCGCCCGCGATTCCACCATAGGCACTGGAGCGGATCTTTTTGGCCTGATTACTCCGGGTGGCAGCGCTTCCACGCTCAGGCAATGGGCTAACACGGTGGTCGGTTTCAGCAGTGAATGGACAAATGACGGCAGCAGTTGGCGGGCCATCCAGGCGCTGGGAGAGCCGGACACCTTCAGCGCGGGCGACCTGCCCACCGCGTGGTCCCCAGCCACAAACACAAGCAACCCGGAGTATCTGCATCTGGGTTATGCCACGGCGGTGTACGCCACCCTGATCCGCGTGCGCGAGACTTATCTTGGCCAGTTTGTCACAGGTATTGAGCTGGTCGAGCCTGACGGCACCCGGCACTCCATCCCCATCCCGCCGGACGGCACTGTTGTGCCCGGCTACTTCGAAGTCTCGTTTCCTGCCACCAGTTATCTGGTGAGCTCGGTGGTCATCCACACAGCCAAGTCAGGGTATGAGGAGATTGACGCCGTTGAGTTGGTGGGGATGCCTGCTGGAAGCGGTTCATTCATCCCGCTGGGCAGGGCGGCCAGCCCGACCGAACCGCTGGAGGGACCGCTGGGCAACTTCACGACGCTGACCATCACTGCCATGGACACCGATCCCCAGATGGGGATGATTTATGCCATTCACCGGCGCGAGGACGCGACGATGGCCAACACACTTCTTGATGTGCTTTTCATCCTCAATCCCGAGACCGGCCTGCATGTCGAGGACGCTTTTGGTCCGGGAGTGGATTATGTCGCGGTGGCCACCAACACATTGCCGGTGCCGCTTTATGACATTGACGACATCACCTTCCATCCGCAGACCGGCGAGCTTTACGCGATAGCCAATGACTCCGCCTCCGGCGTTTCCGACCAGGACAGGCTCGTGGTCATCAACATCCAGACGGGCGCGGTGACGGACATTGGCCGTGTCACGATCAAAGCCACGGGCGAGGGCATTCATGATGCCGGCGGCCTGCATTTCGACGCGCGGGGCGTCCTGCGCGCCAGCACCGGAATCGGCGGATCTGCGGTCACGAACAATACGCTGTGGGTGCTGGATCCTGAAACGGCGGAGGCGGTGCGCGAGGTCACTTTCACCGCCGCGTATCCGGCCTTCACCGACTACCAGGCGCTGGCCTCCGTCTCGGTCATCAGAGGCATCCCCAGCACGCCGAGCCAGACCGTGCGCACGGCTCTCAGCGGCAGCATCGGCGACCTCGTCTTCGCGGATCTGAACGCCAACGGCGTCCGTGACTCGGGTGAGGGCGGCCTGAGCGGAGTTCGCGTCACCGTGACGAACGGCAGCATCACGCGCTCTACGGTCACCGATGGACTGGGCGGCTACAGAGTCCTGGGCCTCAATGCCAACGGAGGCCAGCCCTGGACGGTGAGCGTGGATCTCGCCACTCTGCCCGAGGATTGGGTGGCCACCACGCCACCGGTGCTCCAGCGCGTGCTGCCAGCCAACGGCTCCGCCATCAATGACGCGGACTTCGGCTTCATCCCGTCGGACCCGAATGGCGGCTCCATCCGCGGCCTGGTGTGGATGGACACGACACAAGATGGGGTGGCTGGAGAAGGGGAAAGCCCGCTGGCCGGAGTGAGCGTAAGGCTTTACCGCGACTTGAACGACAACGGCGTCGTGGATTCCGGCGACCTGCTCATGCGCGAGCGCGTCACTGACGCGGAGGGCGGCTACCGATTCAGCGGTCTTGCTCCTGCGAAGTATCTGGTGGATGTCGTCGAGCCCTCCCTCCCGCCCGGCGTGGTGCTGGTCTCCGGGCCGCCGAGCTTGTCACTGACCACGGGGTTGCACCGCGTCACCCTGGCCGCCGCGCAGCATCTGGCAGGCGTGGATTTCGGCCACAATCACAGCGGCGTTATTGCTGGCATGGTGTTCTATGACACGAATCATGACGGGATGCGCACGCCGAACGGGGCTGACGGCATCGCCGGAAATAACGATGACGAGCCTGGCATCGCCGACACTGGCGTCAGTGTTTACGAGGATGAGAATGGCAATGGTGAGCTGGACGCCACCGAGCGGGTCGTGGCGGCGACGGTGACCAACGCGCAAGGGCAGTATCAACTGAGCGGGCTGCCGCCCGGCAGGTATGTGGTAAGAGTCGAGGAGCAGCACATCCCCGCGCCCGCCACGAGTCCGAACGCGGGCCGGTTTGACACCATGCTGCCGACCACGGGCGAGGTGGTCGCCGTGGACCTTGCGCCGGGCGGTGCTCTGCCTGGCGCGGACTTCGGCTTTGGCGAGCTGGCGCTCATCGAGGGGCATGTGTTTCATGATGTGAACTCCGACGGGCTGCGCTCTCCAGACGAGCCGGGCCTGCCGGGTGTCATGGTCACGCTTTCCGGCACGAGGGCGGCGGGCGGCGCTTTGTCTCTCGGAAAGGCCAGCGCCCAGGATGGCTCCTACGCTTTCCTGGCTCCGCCGGGCGTTTTCACACTGGCCCATGCCGTGAATCATCCCGCGATTCCGGCGGCTCTCACCCGTGTCACCACGCCGGACTCCTATTTCATGGAGTTGCACGGCGGTCAGGAGATCGTGGACATGGACTTCGGGCGTGACCACGCCGGGATGGCGCACGGGCGCGTGTTCGCCGATGTCAACGGCAACGGTGTGAGGGACGCCAATGAGACGGGCATCGCCAATGTCCTGGTGGAGCTTTACGATGCCGCAGGCATCACGCCGCGCGATTCCAGGGTCACTGGCATGGACGGTGCGTTCCGTTTTGATGGCTTGGAAAACGCCACACACCGCCTCAAAGTCCGCGCTGACAGCCTGCCTCCGGGTTACAGCGTCATGCCCACGGCTGATCCGGCCGCTCCTTTGGATGGCGAGGCTCCCTTGACCATCAGCAATGGCGGCACGGTGGGGAATCTGGACTTCGGCTACCGCATCCCCACTCCCACATTCACGCTCAGCGGGCGTGTCTGGGATGACGGCGGCCAGGGCGGCGGCGTGGCGGGAGATGGCGCCATCAACGGCTCCGAACCGGGGCTGCCAGGAGTCGGTGTTCAAGCGCTGGTGGACTCCACGGGTGACGGCGTGGTGGATGAAACGCTGGGCACGGTGACCAATGGCGCGGGCAATTACTCGATTTCGGGCATTGCCAAAGATTCGCGCGTCACGCTGCGCGTGGTCTCCTCGCCGCTGCTGGCGCAGGGCTTTGCGCAGACGGCGGACCCTGACGCGGTGCTCGATCATCAGACGGAGATCGCCTCCCTCGCGGCGAACACGCTGGGTAGAAATTTTGGCTACCGCAAAGTCCCCTCCAGCCTGGCCGGGAGGGTCGTTTCAGGCGGCAACGGCGACGGAATTGCCCAGCCGGGAGAGACAGGGCGTCCAGGTGTGACGGTGCGGCTCGCACATGAGGGGCCGGACGGCATTCCTGGAACGGATGACGATGTGATCCAAACCACGGTGACCGACGCGGCAGGCGCCTATCTATTCACCAGCCTGCCTCCCGGCTATTATCTGGTCTCGCATGTGCCTGCGGACGGCTGGCAGCCCTGGGCGGACGCGGACGGCGGGCCGCCGGATCTCATCGGGGTTGAGCTGGAAGCCGGCCAGACTCTCGACGGCCAGGACTTTGAGGCGGCCTTGCCCGGCATTGGCGACCTGGTCTGGAACGACGCCAACGACAACGGGCTGTTCGACTCCGGAGAAAGCGGCGTGCCCGGCGTGGAGGTGCGGCTATTCCATGCCGGCGCGGACCACGCCATCGGCGGCACGGGGGAAAACGCCGACACGCTGGCGGCCACGACCACGACGGACAACGCCGGCCTCTATTCCTTTACCGGCATGGCGCCCGGGTATTATTTCATCTCCCTATCGCCTGCACAGACCCTGCCGCTCGCGGCCAGGAATCCGGTGAATGCCGACAACCAGGTCAACAACGACAACAACAGCCTCCAGCCTGGCGGCGCAGGCACGGAAATTCGCAGCCCGGTCATTGAGATCGCTCCTGGAACTGAGCCTGTGAGTGACGGAGACACGGATCCGCATGCTGACCTGACGGTGGACTTTGGCCTGCGCCCTTGCGCTGTCATCACTCTGGGGCCGGCCACGCTGCCAGCTCCTCCGGTGGGTGTGGCTTACAGCCAGACCTTGACGGCAGGTGGCGGCCGGACACCCAGGGTCTTCGAGGTGGCAGGCGGGGCGTTGCCCGCCGGCCTGGTCCTGAATGCCGCTTCGGGTGTCATCTCAGGCGTGCCAGTCAGCGTGGCGGTGGCTTCCTTCACCATTCGTGTGATGGATGCTGATGGCTGCGCGGCCACACGCGCCTACAGCCTGACTCCGGTCTGCGGTGCCATGAGTTTGACCACGGCCGGCCTTCCGCCCGGAACCGCAGGCCAGTCCTATCTGCAAAGCCTGGAGGTGGATGGCGGCAAGACGCCCTTCCAGTTCGATGTCAGCAGCGGAAGCCTGCCGGCAGGGCTGGCTCTGAATAGCGGGACCGGTGTCATCAGCGGCACACCCACTGCGGGCAATGGCGCGGGGACTGCGGTCACCTTGCGCGTCACAGATGCCTACGGCTGCCAGGCCGCGCGTGAATACACACTGAAAATTTGCCCGGTCATTACTGTCAATCCGGCCACGCTTTCTGTTCCCACGGTGGGAAGCCCTTACTCGCAGACTCTCACTGCCAACGGCGGCGTGGCTCCGCATGTGTATGCCATCAGCAGCGGCGCGTTGCCTGCGGGACTTGCCCTGAATAGCAGCACCGGTGTTGTCAGTGGCACGCCCACCCAGACCACGAGCCGCACCTTCACAGTCAGCGCCACGGATGCGAACGGCTGCCAGGGCGCGCGCTCTTACACCCTCACGCCTGCCTGTGCGCCGATTACCCTAACGCCGGCAAATGCGGCAGTTGCCAATGTCGGCACGGCTTACAGCCAGGCATTCACAGCCAGCGGCGGCATTGCACCGCACACTTGGTCGGTGTCCGGCGGCACATTGCCAGCGGGGCTGGTCTTGAATAGTTCCACGGGTGTCATCAGCGGCACTCCCGCCGCTGCCAACGGGGCGGGTGTGACCGTCACGCTGCGCGCAACCGACTCCGCGCTCTGCCAGGGCGCGCTTAACCTTGTTTTCAAAGTCTGCCCGCAGATTTCCCTCGCACCCGCCACACTCGCCAGCGGCACTCTTCAAGTGGGCATGTCACAGACGGTGAGCGCCAGTGGCGGCGCGGCACCCTACACCCACAGTGTCAGCGCAGGCACGCTTCCGCCCGGACTGGCTTTGAATTCAGCCACCGGGCAGATCACCGGCTCGCCAACCCAGACGGGCACTTATTCATTCACGATCATGAGCGCCGATGCCAATGGCTGCCAGGGCACGCGCGCCCACACTATGGTCATCAGCAACCCCACCTTTGACTTTGGCGACTTTTCGCTCTTCGGCAGCGCCAGCAGCATCGTCTCCAACGATTTGATGCTGGGTGATTTCGTTGACGCCGAAGAATCTGCGGTCACCAATCTGGCGGCCACGGGCGACGACATCACCAACATCAATGACGAGGACGGTGTGACGCTGCAGTCCATCCTTGTTCGCGGTCAGGCGGGTGTGACCGTCACGGTGAAGCTGAAAAATACCAGCCCGGGGCCTGCCTACCTGAACGGCTGGGTGGACTTCAACAACAACGGAGTGCTGTCGGAGAACGAGAGGATCATCTCCAATCTCCTGGTGGAAAATGGTGTGACGCAGGACTACCGGAGCTTCTTTTTTGATGTGCCGAGCAATGCCGCCCTCGGCGTGGTGGGCGCCCGTTTTCGCCTGACTTCGGCCAGTTCCCCCGGCAGCACGGGCGCCGGGGGTTTTGGGGAGGTGGAGGACTATACCACCACCATTGTGGCCCCCTCCACAAACTTCCGGGACTACTTTTATGCGATCCGCATTGCGGGGACCCAGCACTACCTGGACGAGATTTCGGTCTTCAACCCCAACTCGGCCACACCCACGGTTTCCGTGGTCCCGGGTATTTTGGATCTGAATGTGGCGTCTCCAGGGTTCAACCCCGCTGCCACAAATGCCATCATGAACGGGCTGGCGCTAGACTGGCTCAACCGCCGCTTTTACTGGCTGGCCACCTCCTCTGGATCCACCGGCTACAATGCCACCTTGTACACGGCTGCTTACGACAATGTGAGCAAGACCTGGAGCTACCAGGCGGTGAGCGGCTCCGCGCTCTCCAACATCCCATTCAACACGGGCATGCCAACTTCAGCCTCCGCCGGATCCGGCGCTTTCCCCCGCGCCGCATTTTACGACGGTGAATACTATGCCGGCGGCCAGCTCAACAATAATCTGGCGATCTGGCGTCTGAACTCCAGCGGTCTGGGTCTGAAAACCCCTGCCATCAGCGACTACCCCGACTTTTTCCATCTGCCTCTTACCTTCAATGGAGGAGACTTTGTGATTCGCCCGCAGGACGCGCTCCTGGTGACTTCCACGGTGATTAGCAGCTCCAACAACCTATTGACCCAATTTTTGGCGGATGGCTTCAACCCCTCAGGCCCTGCTGCGGCGGTCGTGGACATCAATCCCCAAATCCCTTATGGAACTCATAGTTCGATTCAAATCGCGGGAGTTGGCGGCGTCACCAGAATGTATGCTTTGGGGTCACAGGGCAGCACGGTTTTTCGGATTGACCAATACGACACCGCGACGCCCGCCGCCGTAAGAGTCGGCCCCCTGCCGAACGCGACTTACGCGGACCTTTCCGAGGGCATTTCCACATCGGTGACATCCCTCGGCGTCAAGGGCATCATCTATCATGACACCAATGGCCTCTCGGATGGCCGGCTCAATGGAACTGGCGCCAACGCGGGAGGCGCGCTTTTTGCCTTGCTGGTGGACCTTTCCGGCAATTTGGTGGACGCATTCCCCGTCAAGAGCGACGGCACTTTCATCCTGGGGGGTGCTTCCTCGAACACGACCTACAGGGTGGTTCTCAGCACCACTTACGGCAGCCTGGGAGCCACCGCGCCGCCAGCGGCGCTGCCCGCTGGTTGGTTGAATGTGGGCGAGTTCCTCGGCTCCGGCCCGGGCAGTGATGGCACTGTGGACGGGCGTCTGACGGTTTCGATCGGCAACTCCGGCCTCATCAACGCCACCTTCGGCATCTCCCGCACGCTTTCCATCGGTGACACGGTGTGGAATGACGCCAACAACAACGGCAGTCGAGACCCTGGTGAAAACGGCGTCAGCGGAGTCACCGTGCAGCTTTGGTCTCCAGGCTCGGACAACGCCATCGGTGGCACTGGCTCGGCTGCGGATCAGTTGCTGGCCGCCTCGACCACGAACGTGTCCGGCCTTTACTCCTTTACCGGTCTGGCCTCTGGCAGATACTTCGTCACAGTGACTCCACCGCCGCTGTTCTCACTGGCCAGCAGCCTCTCGGCTGGTGACGACGGGGTGGATGGCGACAACAACGGTTCCCAGCCCGGAGGCTGGGGAACTCTCATCCACAGCCCGGTGGTGCTCCTGGCCGATGGCACGGAACCGGGGAATCTCAGTTCTGGTGGCGGCTTCTTCGACAACACCATTGACTTTGGAGTTCTGCCGGCCCTGGATTTTGGCGACCATTCAGCGTTTGGGAACGCCAGCAGCGTGGTGGTGCCGGGGCTGCGGCTGGGCGCTTTGATTGACGCCGAACCCGCCGCCACGACCAATGCCACTGCCACGGGGGATGACATCACTGGCCTGGATGATGAAGATGGCGTGACGCTGCCTGCCGGCGTGGCGCCGGGGGTCTCCAGCTCGATGACGGTGAATGTCACCAACACGAGTGGCGCCGCAGCCTATCTGAATGTGTGGATTGACTGGAACCGGAACGGCGTGCTGACCGATGCGGGCGAGCAGGTGGCCGGCAACATTCTCGTCAGCAACGGCGCATCCAACTCGAATCTGACCGTGAACTTCACCGTGCCCGCAAGTGCCGGCTTCGGTCCTGCCGGCGTGCGCGCGCGCCTCACGAGCACGATGAGTCCCGGCCCTGCCGGCGCGTCGGGCAATGGTGAAGTGGAGGATCATGTGTTGAACGTGACATGCCCTGCCATCACGTTGATTCCCGCCTCAACGGCAAATGGCACCGTGGGCCTGGCCTACTCCCAGGCACTCCATGCGTCGGGCGGCACCACCCCGTACAGCTACGCCATCACCAATGGCACGCTGCCCGCCGGCCTCTCCCTTGACGGCAGCACCGGAGTCATCAGCGGCACGCCCGCCGTCGCCAATGGTGCCGGCGCTGCTGTCACCATCCGCGCCACTGACGCCAACAACTGCCAGGGGTCGCGAGTTTACACGATGATCGTCTGCCCGGTCATCACGGTAAACCCCGCCAGCCTTGCCAATGGCACGGTCAACGCGGCCTACTCGCAGGCCGTCGGCGCTGCGGGTGGCGCGGCGTCTTACACCTACTCGCTGGCATCGGGTTCACTTCCCGCTGGCCTGTCTTTGAATGCCGGCACTGGTGTCATCAGCGGCACTCCCGCCAGCACCAGCGCCGCCAGCTTTGTCATTCGCGCCACGGATGCCAACGGCTGCGCGGGAACTCGCAGTTACACCGTGACTCCGGCCTGCCCGACGATCACCGTGAATCCGGTGTCGCTTGCGGATGGCGCGGCGGGGGTGGCCTATTCACAGACGGTCAGCGCCACGGGCGGCATTGCGCCTTATTCATTCGCGGTCAGCGCGGGCAGCCTGCCAGCCGGCTTGAGCTTGAACGCCACCACTGGAGCCATCACCGGAACGCCCACCACGGGCAACGCCGCTGGCACGAGCGTGACGATCCGCGCCACGGACGCCAACGGCTGCCAGGCCACGCGCGCTTTCACGATCAAGATTTGCCCGGTCATCTCAGTGAACCCTGCCAGTCTGCCCAATCCGACTCTGGGCGCGGCCTACTCTCAGACGGTCAGCGCCAGCGGCGGGGTGGCGCCTTATGTCTATGCCATCAGCGGCGGCGCGCTGCCTTCGGGCCTGAGCTTGGACACCAGCACGGGTGCCATCACCGGCACGACCAGCAGCACCGCCAGCGCCAGCTTCACCGTGCGCGCCACGGACGCGCACGGCTGCCAGGGCACGCGGGTTTACACGCTCACGCCGAGCTGTCCGGTTTTCACTTTGAATCCCGCCACGCTGCCGGACGCCACGCAGGGGCAGGCCTACAGCCAGCAGATCACCGTGTCTGGCGCAAATGGCTCGGTCTCCTATGCGGTGAGCGCGGGCAGCCTTCCTGACGGTCTCACACTGAACTCCGGCACCGGCCTGCTCAGCGGCACGCTCAGCGGCAGCGGTGTCTTCAGCTTCACCGTGCGCGCCACCGACTCGCTCGGCTGCCAGGGCACGCGAAATTACACCATCAACGCGGCCTGCGCGGTCAGCTCCATCCTGCCCGCCTCGCTGCCGCACGGCCTGCCGAACCAGCCTTATGAACAGCAGCTCATCGCCGACACTTCCAGCGGTTTGCGCGGCGAATACTACACGGGGCGGAATTTCGAGACGCTGACCCTGGTGCGCTATGACACGGCGGTTAATTTTGACTGGGGAAATGGCAGCCCGCACGCCAGCCTGCCTTCGGACAACTTCAGCGCGCGCTGGACCGGTCATGTGGTCCCTTCGACCACGGGCAGTTACATTTTCCGCACCACCTCCGATGACGGTGCGCGCCTTTGGGTGAATGGCGTGCTCGTCATTGACCAGTGGAGGGACCAGGGGCCGACCAGTTACGCCGCCACGGTGGCGCTCACCGCCGGGCAGCCGGTGAGCGTGCGCATGGACTACTATGAAAACGGCGGCGGCGCGGTGGCGCGGCTCGAATGGCAGGGGCCGACCTTCTCGCTCAAACCGCTCACCGAATGGACCACGAACACCTGGAGCGTGGTGGATGGCTCCCTGCCGCAGGGCATCGAGTTGAATGCCGCCACCGGTCTGCTCAGCGGCATCCTGGGCACGATCAACACCTCCTCCTTCACCGTGCGTGTCACCGACTGGCGCGGCTGCTCCGGCACGAAGACCTACAGCATCCAGGCGGAATGCCCGGCCATCGCCATCACGCCGGAGACGCTGCCTCCGGCCACGGTGGGCGCGCCGTATTCCCAGGCTCTCGCGGCCAGCCCGCCCTTTGGACTCAAGGGGGAATATTACGCGGGCATGAATTTCGAATCGCTCGTGCTCACGCGCCAGGATGCCGCCGTGCATTTCGAGTGGGGTGAGGGTTCGCCTCACGCCAGCGTGCCGGTGAACCAGTTCTCCGCGCGCTGGAGCGGCTTCATCACGCCCTCCACCACGGGCAGCCACACCTTCCGCGTGCGCGTGGACGACGGCTTCCGCCTCTGGGTGAACAACAGCCTCATCATCAACACCTGGAAGGACCAGGCCCCCGCCGTCTATACTGCCACGGTCAATCTCACCGCCGGCGTCACCATCCCGGTGCGCGCGGAGTACTATGAAAACGGCGGCGGCGCCACCGCCCAGCTCGAATGGTCCGGCCCCGGCTTCTCGAACCAGCCGATCACCCAGTGGACCGGCTACACCTGGAGTCTGGCCAATGGCACGCTGCCCGCCGGATTGATCCTGAATCCAGGCACGGGCGTCATCAGCGGCACGCCCACGACGACTTCCAGCGGCACCTTCATCGTGCGCGCCACCGATCCGAATGGATGCTCCGCCACGCGCAGCTACACGCTCGGCCCGGCCTGCCCTCCGCTGACGATCCTGCCGGAGACTCTGGCCGATCCTTATCTTGGCGTTGCCCACAGCCGCCAGCTTCAGGCGGATGGCGCGACGACGGCGATGACCTGGAGCGTGACCTCCGGCGCTTTGCCCGCGGGTTTGAGCCTCAGCAGCGCGGGCCTGCTGGCCGGCACACCGACACAAACCGGCGCTTTCTCCTTCTCCGTGCGCGCTACCGACGGCGGGGCTTGCTCGGCCACGCGCATTTACTCGGGCGCGACGCGCTCCATGGGCATCGGCAACCAGGTCTGGGCCGACATGAACAACGACGGCGTCCGCCAGTCCTCGGAGAGCGGCATTCCCGGCCTGCGGCTGGAACTGTGGTCGCCCGGCACCAACGGCGTGCGCGAGAACGGCGGCGGCGATGATTTCAAAGTCACGGCGGATGTGTTCACCGACGCCAGCGGGCAGTATCAATTCCCCCTGCTCACGCCGGGCGTGTATTACATCCGCATCCCGAACCCGCCGGCCTACTATCCGGCTGTGAGCGCCAACGGTGTCGCGCTCGACAACGGCGTGAACAATGACAGCAACGGCATCCAGCCCGGCGGCTCCGGCACGGCGGTGGTCAGCCCTCTCATCACGCTCAGTCCCGGCGCGGAGCCTGGCGTGGCGGTGGATGGTGATGACACGGACACCGACTCCACGGTGGACTTCGGCTTTGCCAATCCGGATGTCTGCTACGCGGCCAATCTTTTTGACAATCCGAGCTTCGAATTCCAGCAGCTCCCGAACAGCACCGGCACACCCACTTCAGTGCTCGGCTACAACGGCGCCGGCACAGGCCTCGGCACGGGCATCAACGCCTTCCAATGGGTGGGCGGCATCAACAGCGCGAGCGGCCTTGGCGAGCCGGTGCAGCGTGTGCAATTGAGCGCGGGCAGCGCTGGTGCTCGTGTGTCATGGATGGAAAGCCTGAAGTCCCGCCACGGTCGTCGTCATCTGCTGCTCCAGGGCACCAACGCCACGGCCAGCCTGCGCGCCGCGGGTGGTGGTGACTGGTCCACCGTGCTGCAAGCCGGGCGCGAGTACCAGCTCTCCGTCTGGGCGGCGAATGTCAGCGACGCCACAGCATCCCTGCTTTGGAATGTCACGGCCAATGCCTCCATCTTCCAGGTCATCACCGGGCCGACTCCGGGCCTTTATCAAAACTACACCGTGCCGCAGGCGGAGATGACCGCGAGCCTGCCGGGCCAGCAGCAGTGCTGCGGCAACAGCTTCACCGGCACGAGCATGGCCTCGTTTGCCCCGGCGGATTACAACGGCTGGTCCGAGGCCGTGGAAAACGGCGCGCAACCCGTGTGGAGGCAGTTCACCTGGCGCTTTCGCGTCACACCCACGGCCACCGCCACTCAGATCAACACCGCCGGTTTCGGCATCGGTGCCGGCTCCGGCAGCGGTCCGGTGGTGGTGGACTATGTCTCGCTCTGCCAGGTGGACGCCTCGAACACGCTCACGCTCGGCAACCTGGTCTGGAACGACCTCAACAACAACGGCGCGCGCGACGGCGCCGAACTCGGCGTCGGCGGTGTCAGCGTGCGCCTTTTCACCACCACCAATGATGTGGCCGGCGACGGCGATGACGTGCTGCTCGCCACCACCACGACCTCCGTGGCCGGAGCCTACAACTTCACCAACCTCGCCCCCGGCAAATACGTCATCCGCCTCACGCCGCCCGCGCATCTGCCCGTAACCGGCGGCGTGCCCGCGACCACGGACAACCACGTCAACAACCAGAACAAAGGCTCCCAACCCGGCGGACCCGGCACCGACTTGATCAGCCCCGTCATCACCCTGGCCCTCGGCGCGGGTCCGGTGAACGACGGCGACACGGACCCCGACACCAACCTCACGCTCGACTTCGGCCTGTGGAGCGGCTTCACCATCGGCAATCAAATCTGGGCCGACACGAACAGCGACGGCATTTTCCAGAGCGGCAGTGAGAGCGGCATCGCCGGTGTGACCGTGCAGTTGATGGACGAGACGGCCACGAGCGTGCTCGCCACGACCACGACGAACATTTCGGGCATTTACAGCTTCACACGCCACCAGGCCGGCAAATATCGCATCCGCATCCCCGCGCCGCCCGCGTCCTTCCCTCTCATCACCGCCGTCAACGCGCTCCTTGACAACGGCGTGGACCATGACAGCAACGGCAGCCAGCCCGGAGGTGTCGGCACGGCGGTGCTCAGTCCGGTCATCACACTTGCCGCCGCCACCGAGCCCGGCTCCACCGGCACGACGAACATTGAGAACACGATTGACTTCGGTTTCCGCGCCTGCCCGGCCATTGCCATCAGCCCCGCGCTGCTGACCGCAGCGCGGCAGTTCAGCACCTATTCGGTGAATCTCAGCGCCACCGGCGGACTCGCGCCCTACACCTGGACCGTGAGCACCGGCGCGCTGCCGGACGGCTTGAGCCTGGGCGCCGGTGGTTTGCTCTCCGGTACGCCTGGAGCGGGCGCGGTGCCGGGACTTTACAATTTCACCGCGCGCGCCGTGGACGCCAACGGCTGCCAGGTCGAGCGTGCCTACTCGCTGACAATGCAGCCGCCGCTCATCGGCATCTCACCGCCTGCGCTGCCCGCCGGCGCGCAATACGCGCCCTACTCGCAGCAACTCTCAGCCAGCGGTGGCAGCGCGCCCTACTCCTGGAGCGTGAGTCCGGCGCTGCCGTCTGGCGCAGTGGCTTGGTGGATCGCGGAAAATGGCGCGGGTGACGCGCTTGGCAGTCACCACGGTCTGGGCCTGAATGGCCTGGGCTACACGAACGGCCCGGTGGGCCGCGCCTTCAACTTCGATGGAGTGGATGACGTGGCGCAGGTGGAGGACGCCGCCGCTTTGAAGCCGGCGCAGATCACACTCGAAGCCTGGGTCAACCCGGCCGCAAGCGGCCTGCCCGCCAACGGCGTGATCCTCGCCAAGAGCGCGGGTTCCAACGGTTACGGACTCGGCTTGAACAGCGGCGCGGACAACCTGGCCTTCTGGATCAATGACCGTGCGGGCAACTCCATCACCGCCGCTTTGACTCCGGGTGTGTGGTCGCATGTCACCGCCACCTACGATGGCGCGGCAATGCGGCTTTATGTCAATGGCGGCCTGGTGGCTTCCAGCGCTTACAGCACAACCATCACCCACAGCAGCGAGCCGCTGCGCATCGGCAACCTCGGCGGCGGCGCGGCGGCATGGAAGGGCGGCATTGACGAGGCGGCGCTCTACAACCGCGCGCTCACCGCGCAGGAGATCGCGGCGCGTTACCTCGGCACCCAGATGGGCAACCAGGGCATGCCGGAAGGTCTCGCGCTCGATCCCGCCACCGGCCTGCTCTCCGGCACACCGACCGGCGTGCCGGACACCCACCACTTCGTCGCGCGCGCCAGCGATGCGAACGGCAGCCCCGGCGTGCGCGCTTACGCTTTGGAGATCATCTGCCCGTCCATCAGCATCTCCCCCGGATCCCTCGCCAGCACGGAGAAGGGAGCCGCCTATTCGGCGGAATTGAACGCTGCCGGCGGCACCGGACCCTATGCCTGGAGCCTGTTCTCCGGCAGCCTGCCGGTGGGGGTGACTCTCGGCACCGCGGGCATGATCTCCGGCACGCCCGGCGCCTTGGGAACCTTCAACTTCACCGTGCTGGCGCGCGACGCGAACAACTGCTCCGCCACGCGCGTTTACACGCTCACGGTGGAATGCCCCGTCATCGAACTGGCCGGCGACGCGCTGCCCGAGACGCGCCAGTTCGAGGCTTACACACCGAGCGCGCTTGGAGTGACTGGCGGCGAGGCGCCGCACAGCTTTGCCATCGCCAGCGGCGCGCTGCCCGCCGGCATGAGCCTGAGCGCAGAGGGCGTCATCAGCGGCACGCCTTCCGCCGTGCCGGGTGTTTACAGCTTCACCGTGCGCGCCACGGACGCGGCGGACTGCGCCGGCACGCGCGAGCATCAGATCACCGTGGGCTGCCCGGTCATCGCCATCAGCCCGTCCACACTCCCCCATGCCGCGCGTTTCGCCGCTTATTCGCAGGCGCTCGCCGCCTCGAACGGCAACGGCGGTTACGCCTGGACTGTCAGCGCCGGCGCTCTTCCCGATGGCCTGGCGATGAGCGGTTCGGGTGTCATCAGCGGCACGCCGACGGCGCTGCCTGGAGACTACGGCTTCACCGCGCGCGTCGTGGATGCCCAGGGCTGCGCCGCCACCCGCGCTTACACCCTGACCATCGGCTGCCCGGTCATCGCCATCACGCCGGCCATGCTGCCGGACGGCACGGCCACCGCCGCTTACAGCCAGGCTCTCACCGCCACGGGCGGCGGCGCGCCTTACACCTGGTCGGTGGAAGGCGGCAGCCTGCCCGCGGGCATCACGCTCTCCCCAGGCGGCGTGCTCTCCGGCACGACGGACTCGGTGGGCACGTTCCACTTCACCGCGCGCGCGCTCGACGCGCAGAACTGCTCCGCCACCAGAAGCTACTCGCTGGTCATCGGCTGCCCGGTCATCGCCATCACGCCGGAGAGCGTGCCTGACGCCACCACCGGCGCGGCTTACTCGCAGACGCTCACCGCCACGGGCGGCGTCGGCTCCATCACCTGGAGCATGGTCAGCGGCAGCCTGCCGGCTGGAGTCACATTGAGCGCGGCGGGTGTGGTCAGCGGCACGCCTTCAGGAGCGCCGGGGGATTACAATTTCACCGCGCGCGCGACCGACGCGAACAACTGCCAGGCCACGCGCGCCTATGTGCTCAAGCTGGTCTGCCCGGCCATCACGGTGACGAACGCCAGCCTGCCAAACGGCACGACGAGCGCGAACTACACGCACAGCCTCAGCGCCGAGGGCGGCGCCGGACCTTACACCTGGACGCTGCCAAGCGGCAGCCTGCCCGCCGGCCTCACCCTCAATGGGGAAGGCGTCATCAGCGGCGTGCCCACAGCGGCGGGCACGGCCAGCTTCACCGTGCAGGCGCGGGATGCCTTCAACTGCACCGGCACGCGCGAGATCACACTCACCGTCGAATGCGCCTTGGTCGCAGTCAGCACGAACAGCGTGCCCGCAGGTTATCGCGGCGTGGCCTACAGTCAGGCGCTCGCGGCCAGCGGCGGCACCGCTCCTTATGGCTGGGTGCTGGAAAGCGGCGCGCTGCCCGCCGGTGTGACATTGGGCTCCAACGGCACGCTTTCCGGCACGCCCTCCGCGACGGGTGATTTCTCCTTCACCGTGCGCGCCACCGACGCGCATGGCTGCTCGGGCACGCGCGCTTTGGCGCTCTCCATCGGCGGCCTTGGATTGGGCGGCCTGGTCTGGAATGACCTGGATCAAAACGGCGTCCGCGACGATGGCGAGCCGGGCATTGGCAGCGTGACGCTCCAGCTTTTCAGGTCGGAAAACTCTGTCATCGGCGATGGCGATGACACACTCGCGGACACCACGACCACCGATGCCGGCGGCTCCTACGGCTTCAGCGGTCTCGCGCCGGGCAGTTACTATGCGCGCATCCAGAATCCTCCAGCCGGGCTGCCATTCTCCTCCGGTCCGCAGGTGGCGGCGGACAACGGCGTCAACCATGACAACAATGGCCTGCAACCCGGCGGCAGCGGCACGGCGGTTGCCAGCCCGCTGATTCAGCTCGGTGTTGGCCGCGAGCCGGGTGATCAGGCGGAGGGCGCGGATGTGGATGGCACGGTGGACTTCGCTTTCCGCGCCGTGCCCGCGCCGGATGCGGTGCTGCTCGAATACAATCTCAATGCTTCCTCCGGCGGCCTGCCGCCAGCGCCAAGCACGAAGAATCCTTGGATCGTCAACAGCGCCAAGCTGCAGATCGAGGACGGCGTCAACGGCCTGGACAATCTCACCGAGACCTCGAACAACGGCCCCATTCTGCCTGGTGAGTTGAGCCGCCGCGTGCGTGGCTGGCTGGAGGATGCCGATCCGGCGCTTGAGGAGCCGCGCACCAGTCTGAATGCCGCGCGTGACACGGCCTGGGTGCGTTTTGGCATGGGTGCTGGCGTGACCAGTGGCGGGATTGACAGCCTGCATCTCGACATGCGCCGTGTGGATGCGCTGGCACCCACGCAGGGCGTCGCTTATTTGACTTGGAATGAGGGCGGCACTTTCCACACAGCCGTTTCAGACATCTTCGAAGTCGCCACCCAGGGCGCCTGGCAGTCTGTCACGGTTGACTGGACCAGCTTCCTCGGCGGTGCCACCGCACTGCCTTCGGGCGCGCAGCTTGCCGGGAAGTCCTTCCTTTTGGAAATCCACCTCCACGGCGGCGATGAGAGCGGCTTTGTGGACCTGGACAATGTCATTCTGGCGGGCACGGCTGATGGCGGCACCCCCACGCTGGCTCTCGGCGACCGCGTCTGGCAGGACCTCAATGGCGACGGTCTGCAAAACGCCGGCGAGCCCGGAATGCCCGGGATGATCGTGCAGCTCTGGCGCGCCGGGGCTGACAATCTGCCGGACACGGGCGATGACGTGCTGCACGCCTCCACGGTCACGGATGCGCTCGGTTATTATTTGTTCAGCGAACTCGCCCCCGGCAAATACTTCGCGCGCGTCCCGACCCCTGATGACGAGTGGCCGATGATCTCGCCGGGCAGCTCGAATGACGACGGTGTGGACAATGACAGCAACGGCATCCAGCCCGGCGGACCCGGCACGGCGGTTCACACGCCGGTCATTGACCTGGCCCTCGGACGCGAGCCCGGCGACCAGCCCGATGGCGGCAACCAGGACCTGACAGTGGACATCGGTTTCAGCGCCTCGCTCTCCCTCGGCAACCTGGTGTGGGGTGACAATAACAACAACGGCCTCGTGGACGCGGGTGAGGGCGGCGTGGCGGGCGCGCAGGTGGAGTTGTTCCGCTCCACCGACACGGTGGTCAACAATGGCGACGATGTGAAGGTGGGTGCGACCCAGGTCACCGACTCCAGCGGCGCTTATCTCTTCAGCGACCTGGGCGGCGGCCGGTATTATGTGAAGGTCACACCTCCTGTCACCCACACACGCCGCAGCGGCACGTCGTTCAACACGGATAATGGGGTGGACAATGACAACAACGGCATCACCCAGGCCGGCGCCGGCGCGCCCGTCTACTCGATGATGGTGAACCTCTCCGCGCTCACCGAGCCGGGCAATCTGCTGGCGCCCTTCGGCGGCAACGCGGACCTGACGATTGATTTCGGCCTGCGTCCGGTCTTCCTCAGCGTCGGCAACCTGGTCTTCAAGGACACCAACGGCAACAATGTCCATGACGCTGGCGAGGGCGTCGGCGGTGTGCGTGTGGAGTTGCTCAATGGCGACGGCGTGTTTTTGAGCAGCACGACCACGAGCAACGCATCCAGCAACCTGGGAGGCTACCAGTTCAGCAATGTGCTGCCCGGCCAGTATTATGTGCGCATTCCAGCCAGCGAGTTCGGCGCGGCCAAGCCCCTGCAAAACAGCCTATCCATTAGCCCGGCCTCGCCGGTGGACGACGGCCTGGATGACAATCATGCCAATGGTGACAGCGGCGTGGACAGCGCCAGCCCCGCGCTCACCGGCATCTCCAGCCCCCGCCTCACCCTCGCGGAGGGCGCCCTTCCGACCGCGGCAACCGGAGAGACGGGTTTCCGCGCGCATCTGGACGACTCCGCCGACGCGAACGGCAACATGACCGTGGACTTCGGTTTCCGCGCCGCAGGCCCCTCGGCGGAAGGCTGCTACCACTTCGCCTTCAATGACGCGGCGCGCGACCCCGACGGCATCCTGCCCGCAGCCTCCGCCTGGCAGCCCGCGCAGCCGTATGATTTCCAATACAGCGCCGGCCCCGCGCATGTGGACGCCTTTGATTTGAAGTTCGACGCCGCCGTCAGCCGCATCGTGCTCGACGCCACCTTCACCCAGCTCAGCGGACGCCGCCTCGACGCGCTGGCCATGATGCTCTCCACCACGGGCGATCCGGCGAATGCCAACCACGCCATTCTCTACCTCGACGCGCACGACCGCGCCGCGCCGAAGATGGCCGTGTATCGCTACGATCCCGCCCTCGGCATGCAAAGCTGGCAGAACAGCGCCAACCTGCTCGTCAGCTCCGGCAATGCCACCGGTGTGGATGTGATGCAGAACCAGGTCACCGAGTCAGGCGGGCAGGTGCGGTTCCAGTTCGTGCTCGACATCGGCCGCGTGAACAATGCCGCGAACTGGGCCGTGCTCGGTGTCAGCGCGCTGACCTGGGAGGGCATTCTCATGGGCGGCAACGCGGGACTCGGTCTGTGGACGCTCGATCTCGACGGCGCGCCCGCCTTCAATGCGGGCGGCGCTTTGACCGCCTTCCCGCACACTTCCAGCGCGGCCACCGAGGGCGGCTTCGCGCCGAGCGCCGGGCTGGACATCATCACCCAGCCCTGCCCGTCCTCGCCCTGGGTGAGCATCGGCAATTTGATATTTAGCGACACGAACTTCGACGGCGTCAAGCAGAGCAACGAGTCCGGCATCACCGGCGCCACGGTGCAGCTCTTCAGCCCCGGCGCGGACGGGGCCATCGGCGGCGAGGGCGTCAATGCCGACACGCAGGTGGGCCAGGCCATCGTCACCACCAGCAACGGCGCCTACAACTTCACCAACCTCATCCCCGGCAAATACTATGTGCGTGTCATGCCGCCCGCAGGCTTCCCGCTCACCGGCGGCGGGCCGGTGCCGCTCGACAATGGCGTCAACAACGACAACAACGGTCATCAGCCCGGCGGCCCCGGCACCTTTGCCTACAGCCCCGTCATTGACCTCCAGCCGGGCCAGGAGCCTGCCGTGGCTGTGGATGGAGACGGCACCAATGGCGACGCCACCATTGATTTCGGATTCTGGAGCGGTTTCAGCGTCGGCGACCTGGTCTGGCATGACATCAACAACAACGGCCAGCGCGACACTGGCGAGCCGGGCGTGGCGGGCATCTTTGTCGAGCTGATGGACCCCGGCGCGGACGGCTTGATGGGCGGCGCGGGCGCGAATGCCGACACGGTGGTCGCCACGACGACCACGAACTCCAGCGGCGCCTACGCCTTCCGCGTCTATCAAGGCGGCAAACGCTATGCGCGCATCACCCCGACGGCGGCGCTCTCGCTCGCCAGTGATGCGGCGGTGCAGTTGGACAATGGCGTGAACAACGACAGCAACGGCGTGCAGACCGGCCTGGCGGGCAGCCCCATAGTCAGCATGGTCTTTGAGTTGATGCCGCGCCGCGAGCCTGGAACAAGCGGCTCCACCAACAACGAGCTGACCATTGACTTCGGCATCCTCGGCTGCCCGGTCATCAACATCAGCCCCACCGCGCTGCCGCTGGTCACTCATCAGACCTCCTACAGCCAGACGCTGAATGCCGAGGGAGGCAAGGCTCCCTACACCTGGAGCGTGGTGGCCGGCACGCTGCCGCAGGGCCTGACTCTGACCAGCGGCGGCTTGCTCGGCGGCGTCACCACGGCGCTGCCGGGGAACTACAGCTTCACCATCCGCGCCCGTGATCTCTCCGGCTGCGAGAGCACGCGCTCCTACACCCTCACGGTTGTCTGCCCAACGCTCGCCATCACGCCGTCCGCGCTGCCGGACGGCACTCAAGGCGCGGCTTTCAGCCAGACGCTGACAGCCACCGGAGGCACCGGGCCTTATTCCTGGGCGCAGACTTCGGGCACGCTGCCGGCGGGTGTCACACTTTCCGGCGCGGGCGTTTTGAGCGGCACGCCGCAGGCGCCGGGAGTTTACAACTTCACCGTCCGCGCCACGGACTCGCTGACCTGCCAGGTGAGCCGGGCTTATGCGTGGACGGTGCAATGCCCGCCGCTTTCCATATCCCCGGCCACACTGCCGGCGGCCACGCTCGACGCTGCTTACACGGCGCAGACTCTCACCGCCTCCGGAGGCACCGCGCCTTACGCCTGGACGGTCTCCGCCGGCGCGCTGCCGCAGGGCATGGGCCTCGCCGCCAATGGCACTCTGACCGGCACGCCCTCCGGCGCGCCTGGAGCCTATAACTTCACCGCGCGCGCCACCGACTCGCACGGCTGCGCCGTTACGCGAGCCTATGTCTTGACGGTGAATTGCGGCGTCATCAGCATCGCGCCCGCCAGCCTGCCGGAGGCGGTGCAGTCCGCCGTTTATGCCGCGCAGACCTTCACCGCCGCAGGCGGCACCGGGCCTTACACCTGGAGCATCAGCGCCGGATCGCTGCCCGCCGGGATTACCTTGAACGCGGACGGCCTGCTCTCGGGCACGCCGACCGCCGCGCCAGGCGCCTACAGCTTCACTCTGCGCGTGGCGGACGCCTATAACTGCCAAGCCACGCGCGCCTACGCGCTCCAGGTTCTCTGCCCCGTCATCAGCATCACCCCGGCCTCGCTGGCATCGGCGGTGCAGTTTGATGCATACCACCTGCCTCTGTCCGCTTCGGGAGGACAGGGGGCTTACGCATGGACCGTGAGCGCGGGCGCGCTTCCCAACGGCGTCACGCTTTCAAGTGCGGGACTGCTTTACGGCACGCCGCAGGAGACGGGCGTGTTCAGCTTCACCGCGCGCGCCACCGACGGGCAGGACTGCTCCGCCACCCGTGCTTACTCGCTCACCGTGCTCTGCCCGATGATCACGATCACGCCCGCCACTTTGGAGGACGCGCCCGCGCATGTGGCCTACAGCCGGACCTTCACCGCCAGCGGCGGACTGGCGCCTTACACCTGGGACATCGCCTCCGGCGCGCTGCCGCAGGGCATGACTCTGAGCGCCGGCGGTGTGCTCGGCGGCGCGCCTTCGTCCGCGCCGGGAGTTTATGAGTTCACCGTGCGCGCCAAAGATGCCGCCGAGGCCTGCTCGGCCACGCGCGTCGTGTCGCTCACGGTCAGTTGCTCGGTGGTGCAGATTTCCCCGGCCTCGCTGGCGAATGCCACGGTGGGTGCGAGCTACTCGGTCAATCTCTCCTCCACCCTGGGCAGCGCCCCCTTCTCTTATTCGGTGGTCTCCGGCTCGCTGCCGCCCGGCCTCACGCTCTCCAGTACCGGCCTGCTCTCCGGCACGCCCACGCAGGCGGGCACGGTCAGCTTTACCATTGAATCCCGGAACACTTTTGACTGCTCGGGCACGCGTGCTTACACGCTGACGTCGGTCTGCCCGGTCATCTCGATCACACCGTCCACGCCTCCGCCGGCTTATCACAGCCATGCTTACACACAGTCGCTCACGGC
>DDQZ01000023.1 GCA_002343505.1 Verrucomicrobiaceae bacterium UBA2429
GCCTTAATCCCGTGCCATTCGTGTCTGCCCCTTTATCGCCATCAAAACAGGTATTGCCGGAGAAATCGGTGTGTATTACCATTCGCCACCGATGAGCACTCTCTCTCTCAAACTGCCTGATTCCCTGCTGCTGCGGCTCGACCGGGAAAGCCGGCAGCGACGCATGACAAAGTCCGCCTTGGTGCGGGCGGCGTTGGAGCGCGAGCTGGAGCAACAGCCGACGGCCAAGGGTGCCTCGTGCCATGATCTGGCTCGTGATCTGGCCGGTTCGATCAAAAAGCGGCTGCCGAAGGATCTGGCGACGAATCCCAAGCACATGGAGGGATTTGGCCGGTGAGGCAGACGGTGCTGCTGGACACAGGGCCGCTGATCTCCTTCCTCGCCGCCGGTCTGGGGCACCATGAGTGGGTGGTGGAGCAGTGGAAACGGCTGAAACCGCCGATGCTCACCTGCGAGGCCGTTTTGACCGAGGCGGCCTTTCTGCTCAAACGCGAGGGAGTGGACACCGATCCGCTCTTTGCCCTGCTGGAACGCGGGGTGATCCGCGTCGCGCTGGAGATCGAGGATCAAGCCGCCGATCTGCGCACGCTGATGCGCCGCTACCGCTACCGGCCGATGTCACTCGCCGACGCCTGCCTCGTGCGCCTGTCCGAGCTGCACAAGGACGCCGTCATTTTCACCCTGGATGATGATTTCCGCATCTACCGCCGCCACGGCAACAAGGTGATCCCGGTGCTGATGCCGGAGAATTGACCGGTTAGTCTGAGGAATGACCATAACGCGCAGCAGTCTGAAAATGGCGGCCCTTCTCTTTTCATAGCCAGACGCACGAAGAAGCCGGGCCATTTGAGCTTGCTCGGTGCAGGCGAAGGAAGACGAGGGGCCCATGACGCCCACCCTGAGCACCCCGGTCGAAGCCTTGCTCCGCGAGCAGGTCGCCAAGGGTCACTACCCGAGCCTGGATCGGGCCTTGGAAGTCGCGGTGAATGCCGTTGATGGCCGTCTGGCATCCCACGCGCTCGAATCGCTGCTGCACGAGGCGCTTCCGCCTCCCGGCGACCGCGTTCCCTTCTCGCAACACCGCGGGACAACGGCATGAAGCAGGCTCGTCACAGAAGATAATCTGGCCTCCAGCCCGCCGTTTGAAGCATTTCGACAACTCAGGCCGATGCTTGTCATCTCAGGGCATGGTGGCTTCCTTGCCCTTCATGGACGAACTGCACCGCTGCTCACACAACAGCACGTTTCACATGTCCCGCTGGACGAAAAAGACGTGGTGCGAAGACGAAAATCACGTCCTCCAGGACGTTTTGGACGAGGTCGAAGACGTTTGAGACGACTTCGAGGACGTTTTGGACGCCATCGAAGACGCTTTAGACGACTTCGAGAACGTCTTTGACGAGGTCAAAAACGGCCTTTCCGTCTTGCGGCATGTGCCGGTAAAAACTCATAATCAATGACTTGCATAAACCGCCGCCGCCCTCCTCTCCTCGCCGGCCCAGCCAGCCTCACATCCCCCCCCGTTACCCCACCCTCCACCGCCCTTATTCCCGTCTTTGACCCCGCCGAGCCCGCCAACGGATCCCTCCCTCTGCAGTGCGGTCATGCGCGCGGGGATTTTGAGACGGAATCCTGAGGGGTGGGAAGAGCACCAAACCGGATGACGCTTGGCATGCAGCGGGGAAGCGGATATGTTTTTCGGCATGAGGTTGCGTGATCCCTGGCTCGCCCGGTCCCTGGCCTGCCTGCTGCTGGCGGGGCAGGCGCGCGGGATTGTGCTGTATGACACGGATGATCCGGGGGCGAACACGGAGGCTCCGGCGGGGATTTATGAGAGCGCAGGCTGGGGCTGGCAGGGGCTGTTCGGCTCGTTTCTGGGGACGATGATCGGGCCGCGGCATTTCATTACGGCGGGGCACATCGGGGCGCAGGACGGCGTTTTCCTCAGCAGCGCGCTTTTCAACGGGGTGGCGGATGCGGCCTACCATGTGGACGCGACGGCCAATGGGGGGACGGGCTACTGGGACATCGCGGGCACGGACCTGAGGGTTTATCAAATCCAGGAGACTTTCAGCAGTTACGCGCCGCTTTATGACGGGGCGGATGAGACTGGGCTGGAGATGATCGTGTTCGGACGCGGCGGCCCGCGCGGGGCGGAGGTGACGCTGGGCGGGGACTTGAAGGGCTGGCTGCACACGGCGGCGGACGGGACTCCGCGCTGGGGCCTGAACACGGTGAGCGGGATCGCGGACACGGGCTTCGGGCCGCTGCTGATGGCGGAGTTCGACGCGGTGGCGGGCGCGCATGAGGCGGCTCTTTCCGCAGGCGACTCGGGCGGGGCGGTCTTTGTGCTGGACGGCGGTGTGTGGAAGCTGGCGGGGATTAATTTCAGCGTGGACGGGCTTTTCGACACGAATGCGGTGACGGGTGACGACAGCGAGTTCGCAGCGGCGCTGTTCGACAGGGGCGGCTTTTACCAGGGCAGTGATGGCGGCGGCTGGAGCCTGGTCCCTGACATGGCGGAGGACGCGCCCGCGCAAATGTACGCCTCGCGCATCGCGCCGAATGTGGCGGAGATTCAGGGCATCACGCTGGTGCCGGAGCCGGCGGGGGCTTTTCTCCTGATGCTGGCGGGGCTGGCGGGGCTGGCGGGGCTGGGGCGGAGGCGCTGAGATCAGCGCTTCATCTCGGCGAAGATGAGGGGCCCGGCGCTGGTGGGCAGGGGGCCGGGGATGGCGACATCCACGGTCTGGCCGATGAAGG
>DDQZ01000097.1:0-35945 GCA_002343505.1 Verrucomicrobiaceae bacterium UBA2429
CTTGATCGTGATGCCGCGCTCGCGCTCCAGGTCCATGGAGTCCAGGAGCTGATCCTGCTGCTGACGCTCGGTAATGGTCTTGGTGAACTCAAGGAGCCGGTCTGAGAGCGTGGTCTTCCCGTGATCAATGTGGGCGATGATGGAGAAGTTGCGTGTGCGGGCGATGGACATCAGGGGGTGTCGGCTGGGGGGCGGAGTGCCTAACCCTGTTTGCGCGGCGGGTCAAGGAAGGGCGGCGCGCCGGACGGCGGCGCATTCTGACTGTCAGCGGGGCGGGCCAGGGAAGCGGTTCTGAAGAAAGAAGACGCATTCCGGTGGATTGAGGCTTGTGTCCTGGCACGGGGTTTTCTAATTTCGATTTTATGTCATCGAAAAAAGAAGCCTGGGGATCACGTCTCGGAGTCATCATGGCCGTGGCCGGCAGCGCGGTGGGACTGGGGAATTTCCTGCGCTTCCCGGGGCTGGCCGCGCAGTATGGCGGCGGGGCCTTCATGCTGGCCTATGCCATCAGCTTTCTGATCATCGGCCTGCCCATCGGCTGGGCGGAGTGGGCCATGGGCCGTCACGCGGGCGGGCGCGGCTACAATTCCTGCCCCGGCGCGTTCGCCGCCATCGTGCGCCGACCCTGGGCGAAGTATGCGGGCATCATCGGCGTCATCGTGCCGGTGGTCATCTACATGTATTATGTGGTCATCGAGTCCTGGTGCATCGGCTATGCCGTGAACTTTTGGAGCGGCGGCCTGCGGCTGGAAAACTCCGGTCAGACCGTGGCGCGCTTCGCCGAGTTCACCGGCGCGGCGGCGGACGGCTCGGCGATGAGTTTTGACTCCGGCAAGGTGCTGCCCTGGCTGCTGGGCGTGTTCATTCTCAATTTCTGGCTCATTTACAGGGGCATCTCCGGCGGCATCGAGAAAATGTGCAAGATCGCCATGCCCATGCTCATCCTCCTGGCGCTGATTTTGCTGGCGCGCGTGCTGACCCTCGGCGCGCCGGACGCTGCCCGTCCGAATGACAGCGTGGGCAACGGCCTGGGCTACCTGTGGAATCCAACCAAAGTGATGGTGGTCCACACCGCGCCGGACGCGAAGGACAAACCGCGCGAGGTGGTGGGCGCGGCGGCCATCGAGGCGGCAAAGACGGAGGTGGCCGCCAGCGGAGGCGCCCTGGCGCTGAGGGAGGCGGGCGTGCTGGATCAACTGCGCAATCCGCGCCTCTGGCTCGCGGCCGCCGGGCAGATTTTCTTCAGCCTGTCCGTCGGCTTCGGTGTCATCATCGTCTATGCCAGCTACATGAAAAAAAGCGATGACGTGGTGCTCAGCGGCCTCACCGCCAGCAGCGCCAATGAGTTTTGCGAGGTGGGCCTCGGCGGCCTGATCACTGTGCCGGCGGCGGTGGCTTTTCTTGGCGTGGCGGGTGTGGCGGGACAGGCAGGCGTGGGCCTCGGCTTCAAAGTGCTGCCGCTGGTGTTCGCGAAGATGCCGGCGGGGGATTTCTTCGGCGGCGCGTTTTTCTTCATGCTCTTTCTGGCCGCCATCACCAGCTCCATCTCGATGCTCCAGCCCGGCATCGCCTTTGTCGAGGAGGCGCTCGGAGTCGGGCGCAAGGTGTCCGTCACCCTGCTCGGACTGCTCACCTGCTTTGGCGCGGGTTTCGTCATCTACTTCACCGGCGACCTGAAGGCGCTGGACACTCTGGACTTCTGGGTGGGCACCTTCCTCATCTTCATGCTGGCAACCATCCAGATCATCGTCTTCGGCTGGGTGTGGGGCATTGACCGCGGCTTCGACGAGCTGCACCAGGGGGCGGCCATCCAGGTGCCGTGGATATTCCGGCCCGTCATCAAGTGGATCTGCCCGGCCTTCCTGCTCGGCATCTTTGCGCTCTGGTTCATGCAGGAGATCCTTGGCATGGATCTGAGTTCGGGCGCGGCGGGTGGCGTCTCGTATTACGTCACCGATCTCTTTGGCGAAAAGGCCAGCCTGCCCGCGCAGCTCAGCGTCGGCCTGGTCATCGTGATCGCCGTGTTCTTCTCCCTCATGACCTCGCGCGCGCGCGCTTTCCAGCGCGCCGAGCAGGGCCTCGACAAGGACGACGTTTGACTCCCCCGCCCCGGAACCCTCAATCCCCAGCCCTCATCATCCCATGACCACCGCCGGCCTCATCGTCATGCTCTGCTCCGTAGGAACTGTCGTCAGCCTCTTCGGCTGGTGCGTGTGGAAGGTGCTCGGCACTCCCGATGAGGCGGGAAAAATTCACAGCCTGGAATTCGAAACGCCAGATGCGAAGCGCCCGGAATGAGGTGTTTGAGACGGCCTCCGAGGCGGGGCTGAAACTTTTTTCATGAATCTGCGCAAGTTCGCGGGCGGGCGGGCATCTGCGGTGTGAAAGGCGGCCATCCCGGCCCCAAAAACACTCACACCACACACCGTCATGAAAACACTCGTCACCAAGTCCGCCACCCTCCTCTGCGCCGCCGCCCTCGCCGCCGGCGCGTCATTGATCACTCCGCGCACCGCCTCGGCCTTCGGCCAGATCGTCGAAAGCACACGGCCCAAGATCATCCTTGCGAGCCCGAACGCCTCGGCACCGCGCACGGTCATCACACTGCGGGGCGAGGCCTTAAACCGCGACAAGGACGGCAATCTCTGGAGAACCCGCGCGCCTTATCAAATCCAGTTCCCAAGCATCATCCCAGGCCAGTTCGTCAGCGCCGCCTTCACTTTTGTGGACTCAGGGAGTCTGCGGGTGACCATTCCCGCCACCGCCAGATCGGGAAAAATCCGGCTGGTTCAGGCCGACTATGTGACGAGCACCGTCCTTACCTTTACCGTCAACAGTCCGCTGCCCGCGCAGGAAAGCCGCCTGAACATCCAAAACAACACGCAGTACAATGTCATCAGCCTGCGCGTCAATGGTGTGGAGCAGTTCAGCCCCGGAAACGGCATCCCTCCAGGCCTGCTGCAATCAGGCATCCACACTCCCGGCAGCAAGACAGTCGTCGCTGAGGTCGGCATCAACCCTGGCGAGCCGCTTTTTCATTTCAATTTCAACGCAGTCCTGAGCGCGGGTCGAACCACGACGCTGACCCTCTCACGCATCTCCCTGCCCCAGCTCATGACCGACGGCAGCGCCAGCCGCGACTGGAATTCGGATGTCCTCTTTGGCAATGACGGCAACTTGTTCGTCCGCACGGTGCGCTTCTTCAGCGGCGGCACCTACCAGATATTGGAAACCGTGAGAGGACGCAGGCCGGTCGTGGTCGAGAACGGCCGCTACGCCGAGACCACCTGGAGGGACAACAGCATCCAGGTCAGCTTCAGTCTCGGCAACCGCCCTGTGGATCTCTTCCACCCCTTCTCCCAGTTCATCTCCAGTGTGGGCCGCGGCAACCAGCGGATCGTGGTGACCGCGCAGTGAGCCGGAGTTCCGCGCCCGCCCCCGGTGGCATTGCCGCCGGGGGTTTTGCCGTTTTTTATTGCGTGGCGAACTTGGTGAGCAGGCCGCGCTTGCGGGTCATGCGCAGGATGTGGAAGAACAGCGCCCCGGCGGCGGCGAGGTAGCCCGCGTTCAACAGCATGGCCTTGACCAGCAGACCCATGTCCATGACGCCGCCATCCATGACCTGCCTCATCCCCTCAAACACATAAGTGGCGGGGAAGCACCAGGCGAGGGGCTGCGACCAGGCGGGCATGTCCGCCACGGGATAGAAAACCGCCACGATGGGCTGGATGAAAAACGGCACCGCCCACGCCAGCGACTCCGCCGCCTGGCCCCAGCGCAGAATGAGCGCCGTGGAGATCATGCCCAGGGACCAGCCGAAGACCATGAGGTTCAGGAAAAAGGGCAGCAGCCACCAGTCCAGAATGAAAATGTCGAACCGGTAGCCCGCCCAGGCCACCAGTCCCAGCACCGCCACGGTCACAAAAATGCGCAGCATTCCCACGGCAAAGGTGGCCGCCAGATACTCGGTGGTGCGCACCGGAGCCACGAAGACATTGAGCAGGTTCCGCGTCCACACATCCTCCAGGAAGGAGATGGCCACGCCCTGCTGGGCGCGGAAGAGAATGTCCCACAAGATCATGGCCCCCAGCAGGAAGAGGATGAAGCCGCCGAACTCCGTGGTCGTGTTCCTTTGGAGAAAGAGGGTGAGGTTTCCCCAGACGAGCAGGTCCACCAACGGCCAGAAAATCATCTCCACCAGGCGGATGGGATTGCGTGTGTAAAGAAAGATGTAACGCAGCACAAGGGCCGAGATGACGCGGAGGTTCATGCGGGAAATGGAAGGCGGCTTCCATAAACGGCGGAGCACACCGGGCAAAGGCTCATTTTGCCGCGCGGTGGAAAGTCCGCGATCCCGCGCGCAATCCCAAGAAAAAAGCTGCCGTATGCAAGCGTCCATGCTAGTTCCCCCAGCTTGACCTTTCTCAACGCCATCCTTCTCGCGGGCGCATCGGCCTTCCTGATCCCGCTCATCATTCATCTGCTGAACAAGCGGCGCGTCATCACTGTGCGCTGGGGCGCCATGCACCTGCTGCACGAGGTGGTCCGCCAGCGGAAGCGGCGCATGAAAATCGAGCAATGGCTGCTGCTGGCCGTGCGCGTCTCCATTCCCATCGTGCTCGCGCTTTGCCTCGCGCGTCCTGTGCTGACCGCGCTGCGCTCCTTCGGCCTGGGCCAGACCTCGCTGGTTATGCTGCTGGATGATTCATTTTCCATGCGCGCGCCCTCATCAGGCGGCACGCCCGGGGAGCGCGCGCGTGAGGACATCGCGGGCATTCTGCAGGACCTGCCCGGCGGCTCGGACGCGCAGGTCGTACTGGCAGGGGGCAATGCGCGGACACTTTTCGAGGATCCCGTGACAGCACTGGAAGAACTGCCGGGGCAGCTCGCGGAGAGCAGCCGCCTCGCAGGGCCGGTGCGGGTGAACGACGCGCTGCAGGCTGCTGCCGCGGCGCTGGCGAAGTCCCAAAACGCCGCGCGCGAGCTGGCGGTCATCTCCGATTTTCAGGCCGCCGACTGGCAGGGTGCCGCGGATGGCGCCGCGCTGCCGGCGCTCGACGCGCTGCTCAAGCAGGAGCCGGCGCCACAGGTGACCTTTTACCGCATCCCCTCCGATCTGGCGGAGAACCTCAGCATCGCGAGCGCGGAACTCTCCGCTCTGGTGCTGGCGGAGGGCCAGCCTGCGGGGCTGCGCGCGCGCATTGTCAACCACGGCAAAAAGCCCTGGCAGGATGTTGCCGTGCATCTGGAGGCGGATGGCGCGCGCCTGCGCAGCACGCGCGTGTCGCTGCCGGCGGAGGGCGAGTCCATCGTCAACTTCACCCACGCTTTTGACACCACCGGCGAGCATTCGCTGGCCGTGCGCATCGAGGGCGACAGCTTCCCCGACGACAACGCCTTTTACTCCGTGGTGCAGGTGCGCGACCAGCTCAACGTGCTGCTTGTGGATGGTGATCCGAGCACGACTCCCCTGGGTGGCGCGGCGGATTTCCTGGAACTGGCGCTGGCGCCCTACCAATCCGCCAGCGCCTCGCTCAAGGACCTGATCCGCGCGACCAAGGTGGACGCGCGCCGCTTCCGTGAGGAGGACATGCGCGGCAAGGAAGCGGTCATCCTCGCAGATGTGGAAAGGCTGCAAGGAAACCGCATGGCCGATCTGGACAAGTTTGTGAGCGCGGGCGGCGGCCTCATCGTTTTCGCCGGGCCGCACTGCGATCTGGAGTGGTACAACCGCGATTTTTTCAAAAAAGGCGAGGGGCTTTTCCCCGCCGCCATCTCCGGGCTCAAGCGCGCGCAAGGGATGCCGGCGCGCATCCTTCAGCAACGCCTTACTCATCCGGCAGTGCTTTATTTCAACGACGCTCGCGGCGGAAGGCTGCAAGATGCCGAGTTCCAGTCTTGGTTCGAACTCGACGCCGGCACGGAGGCAAAGCCCCTGCTCCAACTGGATCAAGGCGTTCCACTCATCGTGGAAAAGCAGCACGGAAGCGGGCGCGTCATCGCCATGGCCACGACGGCGGACGCTGAGTGGTCAAACCTGCCCTTGCAGCCGTTTTATGTGCCGCTCATGCAAAGACTGGCCGCGCATCTCGCCACTCAGAGCACCAGCACAGCCTGGATTCCCGCCGGCACGCCGATGCGACTGACCGTGCCCAGGGAGCTTGCCAGCGCGGAGCACAGCCTGCGCGATCCTGCGGGACTGACGAGCACCCTCACACCCATAGTCGAGGGAGGGAACACGATGCTCAAGACTCCACCCCTGGAGACGCCGGGCATCTACCAACTCGTCGCGGGTGGACGAACCCGCCTCTTCGCGGTGAACCTGGACACGGCGGAGTCTGCCATCACCCCCATGCCCGCGGAAAACGTGCGCCGGATCGCCGAAAGACACGGCGCGGAATTCGTCGAGTCCCTCGACGCCTGGCGCAAACTGGACCGCACGCGGCGCTTCGGCAGCGAATTCTGGCAGCCGCTGCTGCTGGCGCTGCTGGGCCTGCTGTTCTTCGAGGTGCTGCTCCAGCAGCGCATCACGCGCGGGTGAGGCGCGGCTGTTCGCGGCATAGGTTTCACTGGCGGCGGTGCGCGGTCTCTCTATGAGCAGGCGCATGTCTTTCACACCCCCGCATGTCTTCGAGCAGCCCGCCCCGGCCTTTGATCTCTCCCAGGTGGAGACACCGGCCTTTGTCGTGGACCTGGGGCTTTTGCAAAAGAACCTGGAGAAGCTCGCGCGCGTGCAGGAGGCGTCGGGCGCGAGCATCCTGCTTGCCTTGAAGGGCTTCTCCATGTTCGCCGCCTTCCCGCTTGTCCGCCAGTTCCTGCGCGGCTGCTGCGCCAGCGGCATCCACGAGGCGCTGCTGGCGCATGAGGAGTTCGGACGCGAGGTGCATGTCTATGCGCCAGCGTTCAAGGAGGCTGAGATGCGGGAGATCATCCCCATTGCAGACCACATCAGCTTCAACTCGCCCGCGCAGTGGCGGAAATTCCGCCCCATGCTCGACGCCGCCCGCGCCGCAGGAAAACGCGCGCCCAGCCCCGGCATCCGCGTGAATCCGGAGCACAGCGAGGTGGAGGTCAGTCTTTATGATCCCTGCTCGCCCGGCTGCCGCCTCGGCACGCGCGCGGACGCGCTGGAAAACGAGAGCCTCGACGGCTTGGAGGGCCTGCATTTTCATGCCCTGTGCGAGCAGGATTCCGATGTCCTGGAGCGCACCCTTGCGGCGGTTGAGCGCCGGTTTCCCAGGCTGCTGGAAAAAGTGAAATGGGTGAACATGGGCGGCGGCCATCACATCACGCGCAACGACTACGATGTGGAGCGGCTCGTGCGCGTGGTGCGCTGCTTCAAGGAGCGGTGGGGCAAGGAAGTCTATCTGGAACCCGGCGAGGCCGTGGCCCTGAACACAGGCTGGCTCATCGCCACGGTGATGGACATCGTCCCCACGGACATTCCCACTGCCATCCTCGACACCTCCGCCACCGCGCACATGCCGGACACGCTGGAGATGCCCTACCGCCCGCACATCTTGGGCAGTGATGAGCCCGGCAAACTGGCGCACACCTTCCGCCTCGGCGGCCTGACCTGCCTGGCAGGCGATGTCATCGGCGAGTACAGCTTCCCGGCGCCGCTGGAGCCGGGGCAAAAACTCGTCTTCACCGACATGGCCCATTACACCATGGTGAAGACCACCACCTTCAACGGCGTGCCGCACCCGGACATCGTCCTGCACGATCCCGCCGCCGGCCTGCGCCTCGTGCGCCGCTTCGGCTACGAGGATTTCAAGCGGCGGCTGTCCTGAGGCGCGCGCCGCCGGGCGCGCCAAACAGAACTTCCGGCTTCCCATCACTGCCGGAATATCATTTATTTCAGGCTGTGAGTCCCCGCCTCACCCCATGCCATGAAGATGACACCCGAACTGCGCGATTTTGTCAGCACCCATAAATTCGAAAGGGTCCACATCGAAAAGCTGGCGGAGATGCTGCCGCAGGACGACGGCGAGCTCGACTCCCTGATCGCCGGGGTCGTGGACAAGAGCGATTGGAACGCCTTCACATTTCTCGTGACCGCCGCGCTCGGCGCGGGCCGGTTCGTGGACGGGAGGCATCTCCGTGAAGGCACCTGCCTCGCCCCGAATGGAACCTACCTGGGAACTTTTTTCTGGCACATGCGGGGAGACAGCAAATTCGACAGCCTGGTCCACGCCCTCTGCAAACACAAGCTGGCGACAGAAATCCAACTGCACGGACTTCTGGCGGCCGCGGGATGGTGCAAAACACATCTCGAAGGAAAGTGGCCCGATGACCTGCTGCGCTCCTGCCGCGAAATCATGCGCCGCAAAATGAGCAACGACAAACCCAGGCATCTCCTGCATGCCCTGGCGGCATACATTGACGATCCCGATCTCATCATGCTCGCGCATGAGCACCATGGGAAAATCCAACTCGACGACGAACTCCATCAATGCGCCGTCAAAGTGGCCGAAGCACACCTGGCCGTTTATCAGCTGCCTGTGATGGGAATGGTGCCTTCCACCATACGCTCTCTTGGCGCCGGCACTCACCTCCGCCGCTCCATCCCCAAAATCAGCCGCAACGCCCCCTGCCACTGCGGCAGCGGCCAGAAATACAAACGCTGCTGCCATGACAAGGATCAGGAACGCGCCCACTCCTTCTCCGAAGTCGAGGGCAAGACACCAGCGGAGCTGGAGGAATCCAGGGAGCCGCATCTCACGCCGGACAACATTCAAAAGCTCAGCCGGGCGCAGGTGCGAAAACTCGACCCGATGAAAATCTCCCATGACATCCTTCCGTGGTATTTTCTCATCATCGGCACGCACGGACTTTTTGATGAGGCCGCCTCAGCTTTTGAAAAGCTGGGCTGGCTGGATCATGTCACCAATTTTGACGCGGCGTGGGACAACGTCGTCACTTTCGCGACATGGGCGGGTCTGCCGGAGGTTGCCGAGCGACTGATCAGGGCGCGCTACCCGGACGGCGTCGTGCCCGAAGGCGTCCTGAAGCCAGGCACTGAACTGCTCAGGCTGCACTCATGTCCTGACCTCTACCTGGCGCAGCTTGAGAAAATGGCTCTCGAAGCCCTGACATGCAAAGAAAGCGACCGCCAGCAGTCGCTGGCCTACGGCCTGCTCTCGCCGCTGCACCCAGCCCTCTCCCTGCTCATGGTGCAGGGCATGCTGCCAGTGATCTCCAAGCAGAAGGCATTCAAACTCCTGGAGTTCATGCAAAAGCACCGGGACCAGCTCCTGCTTCCGGCGGAGGATCCCTTCACTGAAATCCTTGAGCGGCGCTTCATGGACGCGGCCCAGGCCAGCCATGGCAAAGACGCGCAAAAACTCCGCGAGGCCAACGACCGCCTGCAGGTCAAGTCCAGCCAGGTCAACGAGTTGCGCGGCCAGCTTGAAACCATGCGCCGGGAGCTCCGGCTCAAGGAAAAAGCCGCCAAGCGCGAGACGACGGCCGCCGCCGCGCCGACAAGCGCCGAGCTGGAGGCGCTGCGGGAATTGCGGGAAAAAGTGGAGCGTCTCAAATCCACCATCCAGGACCACTCCCAGGAGCGCGCGGCCCTGCGTCATGATCTGGCCTCCGCCTACACCGAGCTTCAGGAACTGCGCCGGCAAAAGAGCGCGCAAAACCCCGCAGAGACTTCCAACGACGCGGACGACGAGTCATTGACCCTGCCCGCCACGCTGGAGGACGCGCAGCCGGTCCGGCTCATCGAATATCCCAAAAAATTCCATGCCACGCTGAGCAGTCTGCCAAAGCATGTCAGCCGCTCCGCCCAGGTGCTGCTCGGCAGGCTCTCCGCCGGCGAGCCTTCCGCTTTTGTCGGCATCGTCGCCCTGCGAGCGCGTCCAGACACCCTGCGCCTGCGTGTGGGGGCCGACCACAGGCTGGTCTTCCGCCTGCATCCAGCCAGCCTGGAGGTGTTGGACCTCATCAACCGCCGGGATCTCGACCGCCTGGTGAAGTCGCTCTGAAAATGCGCGCGACCTTCACTCCCCCTTGCGCGCCAGGCGCGCGGCGAGCTCGTAGTTGCGGCGGAAAACGCCGCCCAGGTCGCGCGCCAGGCGTGTCTCGGCCACCTTGTCGCGGGAGCGGACCACGCTGTTGATCTCGCCCAGCGCCAGGTCGTAATGCACGGCGTCCAGGTTGTGGAAAACCTCGGTGGCGCGCTTCGGCAGGTCATTGCCAAAAATCTCCCTCCACGCGGCGCGCTGCTCGTGATGCGCATCCACGCAGATGACGCGGATCAAAAACCGCAGCGTGCTGAAGGCGGAGCCCGTCCACTCGGGATGGTAGGTGAAGGCTTTGGCTTTTTCATACGGCATCTCGTCCGCGTCGCTCATGTGACGGAGGTTTTCCGGCGTGTAAAAATCCTTCCGCGCCGCCAGCCTGCGCAAGGCGCTGCGCTGCGGTCCGCCCGGCGCGCCGACTTTGAAGGCCCACAGCCCCTGCCCCGCGTCACCAAGCACGAACTCCATGAACGCCGTGGCCAGTTCGGGATCAGGCGCGCCGCGAAACATGGCGATGGGGTCCACACTCACCGAGCTGCCGCCCACCGGCATGATGAAGCCCACGCGGGAGGTGCCGTCGGCGCGCCGCGTCTCCTCCTCCGTGGAGCGGCCGTAATAGTCAATGCACATGCCCGCGGCCGCGTCGCCGCGCGCCACATCGAGCGGGATCTTGCTGGAGCTGTCACTATAATAGCGCGCGTTGGCGCTGATGCGCTGGATGAGCGAAAGCCCCGCCAGCCAGCCCTGGCGCACGCCTTCTTTTTCGATTTCCTCGGCTGTGCTCAGACGACCGGGCTTTTCCGCGAGTCTGTTGACGGCTTCCTGCATCTCCTGCTGAATGAGCATTTCAAAGGCCTTCGTCACCGTGGCGCTGCGCCCGGGGTCCGCGAGCGCGAGCTGCCCATGCAAACGCGGGTCGGCCAGGTCACGCCACTGCCGCGGGTCTTTCTCGATGCCGAGGCGGCGGAGCACATCGCGATTGAAAACGATGCCGAAGCTCGAAAGGCAGCAGGCTGTCCACCGGTCCTTCGCATCGCGAAAAGGCTCGCCGCTGACCATTTCGGGAATGCCCTCATCACCGAACCATGCGGGGTGCTTTTCCTTCAAAGCGGCGATGCCCGTGGCATCACCGGACTGCGCCACCAGAGTGCCTGCCTCGGCCTGGATTTGAAAATCATAGGCGCCGCCTCCGAAGAAAATATCCACGCCAATGCCCGCATTCGACGCCAAAAAGGCCGCGCGAGCCGGGTCATCCGCAGGGGCTTTGCCGCTCATGAAATTCTGCGCCACCTGCGGGGTCCACTCGCGCCCCATCTCGCGCGTCCACAGGTTTTGAAAAGCAGCGCTGTATTCCGACTTCAACAGCACGGCGATTTCCGAGGTGCCGCCCGGTACGCGCCAGTCCATCGCCACCGTCTCGCCGGTTTTTTCCTTCCAATGCCGGGCAAATGCCTGCCCGAACTCCGCGCGCAGCCGCTCGGGGTGCGGGGTCAGGATCACCAGCCTGCGGTCGAAGTTCGTGGACGCGGTGGACTCGCGCGGCTTGAGCAAAAACGGCCCGGCCAGCGTCACCGCCAGCGCGCCTAGAATGAGCAGCTCCTTGCGCCAGCGGTGGGGGGATGAGGAATCAGCGGAGTCTGCCATCCCGGCGATTCAAGCGGAGGAACCCGCGCGCGGCAACAGGCATGTTGGAGTTCAAGCTTCAGCTTGTTCAATGAACTCCCGCAGCGGCGTCCTACCATGAGTCGCCTGACGGCTTCAATCCAATAGAGGTGCCCAGGCTTCAGCCGCTTTGAAAAACACACAGCCCAAACTCACCACTCGGAGGGCCAGACGGCACTCTCAAAACTCTCGAACTCCAAATGATTCAGAAAGACTTAATTCTTGCATTTCTGCATAAAAACCATAATTTCTGAATTCAATACACTGAAATTGCCCCTATAATCCTTCATCCATGATGCCCCTCATCCAGCAAATGCTCGGAGAAGCCGGTTGCGCAGACAGCCCGGCGGTGCGGCAGGCTGTGGATGAGGCGGGCTTCAATCAGGTGTCCTTCGTCGAACCGGTGCTCGACTGCCCGGAGGTGCGGGAGCGCGACTTCCTCCAAGTGCTCGCGCGCACGCTGGAGCTGCCCTGGTGGGAAGGCGGCGGCGAGACCCCGCCCGACTCATCTTTGCGCAGGCACCTGCCCGCCGAACTCGCCCTGCGGCACCGCATCCTGCCGGTGGGGTTCGCGCGCGAGGAGCATGAGGATCAGCCCGGCCATGAAGCGCGCGCCACCCTGCACCTGGCCACTTTTGATCCGCTGAACCTCGTCACCCACCAACGCGTGGCCGCCACAGTGACGCACCCCGTGGCCTGGCATGTGGGCCAGCGCACGCGCATCGTCGAGGGCATCCAGCGGCTCTATGGGCTGGGCGCGGACACCTTTGAAAAAATCCTGCGCGGACGTGCTGAGTGGGAGGGTGAGGAAGCAGGAGATGAAGTCACCGTGCTCGACGAACCCGAGGACGAGGAGGCCAGCGTGGTTCGCTTCGTGAATCAAATCCTCCGCCGCGGTCTGGAGCAGCGCGCCACCGACATTCATGTCGAGCCCCAGCAGGACAGACTGCGCATCCGCTGCCGAGTGGACGGTCGCCTGGAGGATCTGCCAGTGCCGGAAAACATCAAGTCCCTGCAGGCCAGCGTCATCGCGCGGCTGAAGATCATGGCGCGGCTCGACATCGCCGAAAAACGCCTGCCGCAGGATGGCCGCATCAACCTCGAACTCGACGGCCAGCCCATTGACGTGCGCGTGGCCACCATCCCCAGCGTCGAGGGCGAAAGCATCAGCCTGCGCCTGCTCTCCCAGCAGGTGATGACGCTCGACCGCCTCGGTCTCACCGGCGGCCTGCGTCCCGTCATCGAGGACCTGCTGCGCCTTCCCAATGGCATCATCCTCATCACCGGCCCCACCGGCAGCGGCAAGTCCACCACGCTCTACGCCTTCCTCAGCGCGATGAACCAGCCGCACCGGCGCATCGTCACCATTGAGGACCCCGTGGAGTACAAAATGCCCGGCATGGTGCAGATCGCCGTAAAGCCGGAGATCGGTCTCACCTTTGCCACCGGCCTGCGCAGCATCCTGCGCGGCGACCCGAACGTGGTCATGGTCGGCGAAATGCGCGACCTGGAGACCACCGAGATCGCCATCCGTGCCGCGCTCACCGGGCACCTGGTCTTTTCCACGCTGCACACGAATGACGCCATCGGCGGCATCACGCGCCTCGTGGACATGGGCGTGGAGCCCTTCCTCGTGTCCAGCGCCGTGCGCGCCTTCTTCGCTCAGCGTTTGGTGAGAAAACTCTGCCCGCTGTGCAAAGCGCCCGCCGAGGTCGAGCGCGAGTATCTTCAGAGCATCGGCTTTCCGCTCAGCGCCGCAGGCCGCATCCACCGCGCCACCGGCTGCGAGGCCTGCCGGGGCAGCGGCTACCAGGGGCGGCTCTCCATTTACGAGGTCGTCCAGCTCACACCCGCGCTCCAGCACCTCATCAACATCCGCTCCCATCCCGCAGAGCTGAAAAAGCAGGCCATGGAGGACGGCTACCTGCCCATGCGCGGCTACGGCTTTCAAAAAGTCCTCAACGGCGAGACCACCATCGAGGAAGTCCTCAGCGTCACCGCCATGGCCGAAGGGGAAAATTCGAAATCCGAAACTCGAAACCCAGTCTCCGGCCCCCTCTCCGCAGCATCCGCCATCAGTGTTCATTAGTGTCCATTAGTGGTTCCAAAACTCCTCGCAATCCCCATGCCCACCTTCGCTTACAGCGCCCACAGCCCCTCCGGTGTCATCACCGGAGAGCTTAGTGCCGCCGACCGCGCGGAGGCCATCTCTTTGTTAGGCCGGAAAAAGCTGCGCCCCTTCAAACTCGAACAATCCGGCGCGCAGTCCGTACGCGAAGCTGCTGCCGCGTCCGCCCAGAGCGCCCCCCAAGGCCCCTTGAAGATCAAAATCGCCCAAGTCACCCACTTCATCGAGGAACTCTCCGACCTGCTGAGCGCCGGCATCCAGCTCGAGCCAGCGCTCGCCACCATGGAGCGGCGACGGGAGCTTTCCGGCATCAAGACACTCGCCACCGCCCTGCGCGCCAAGGTGCGGGATGGCATGCCCTTCTCGAAAGCCGTCTCCACAACGACACCCAGCTTTGGAAATCTCTTCTGCGCTCTCGCCAGCGCCGGCGAGGCCAGCGGCACGCTGCCCTCCGTACTCAAGCGTCAGGCCGCCTACATGCGCTCCCTGCTCGCCCTGCGCAGCAAGGTGGCCTTTGCCCTCATCTACCCCGCCTTTCTCATCGTCTCGGCCGTCGCGGTCACGCTGCTTTTCATCGTCTATCTCATCCCCAAGCTCACCGAGTTGCTCGATGCCACAGGCGGCAGCCTGCCTCTCGGCGCGCAGATCATCTTGAAGCTCAGCGAGCTTTTCAAAGCCACCTGGTGGATGGCTGGCGGCGGTCTGTTCGCCGCCTGGCTTCTGCTCAAAGCCTGGCTCTCCCAGCCCGCCTCGCGCATACCTTGGGCGCGCTTCCTCCTGCGTCTGCCGCTCTTTGGCGGCGTGCTCAAAGCGCGCTTCCACGTTCAGTTTCTCGAAACCCTCGCCAACCTCCTCGGCAACGGCCTGCCGCTCGTCCACGCCATGCAGCTCACGCATCAGGCAATCGAGAACCCGTTTTATCAGCGCGAGTTCGAGGGCGTCATGCGCCATGTGGCCGAAGGCGTCAGCCTCTCCCGCGCGCTCTCCCGCAGCCCGCATTTCCCAGACCTGCTCATAGACATCGTCAGCGTCGGCGAGCAAACCGGCGACCTCGCCGCCGCCCTGGGCAAAGCCGCCGAGCGCTTCGACCGCGAGCTTACCAAAAAAGTCGAAAAACTCAGCGCCCTCGTCCAGCCACTCATCGTCTGCCTCATGGCCGGCATGGTCGGCATCATGGCCTACCTCATGATCACCACCATCTTCCAAACCATCAGCGGCATGAGCCAGTGAATCCAAAACTCCAAACTCATAACTTATTAGTGCCCATCAGTGTCCATTAGTGGTTCCAAAAATCCCACATCCCATGAAAACCCATCCATTCAAACCCCGCCGCCAAGCCGCTTTCACCCTCGTCGAAATGGTGCTCGTTCTCGGCATCGTGGCCCTGCTGGTCGGGGCTGGCATCGTCTCCCTCGTCGGCGTGCTTGACTCCGGCAAAAAGACCCGCGTCAAAGGCGACCTCAACACCCTCAGCGCCGCCCTCCGCTCGTATGAGACCGACAACATGTTCCTGCCCTCCAGCGAGCAGGGAATCATGGCCCTCGTCCAAAAGCCCTCCTCACGCCCCGCGCCGCAGAACTGGGCGCCCAAGCTGAAAAAGGTCCTCCTCGACCCCTGGGGCAACCCCTACCACTACCGCCGCCCCGGCCAGAAAGACAAAGGCGGCTTCGATGTCTTCTCCGCCGGCGAGGACGGCACCCCCGGCACCGCCGACGACATCGGCAACTGGGACCTCTGAGGAAGTTCGAAATTCAAATACGTCAGCCCATTCCATGAGTCCTCCAAGCCCCATCCATCATTAGCGCCCATTAGAGTCCATTAGTGGTTCCCAAATCCCCGAAATGAAACCCGCCTTCACCCTCCTCGAAGTCTGCCTCGCCCTCACACTCGCCACGCTCATTTTCGGCGTGGCCGTGCTGGGCATCAGCGGCGTGCAGGCGGAGGCGGGCTTGAAGCGGAGCGCCTCCCAGATCGAGACCACCGCGCGCGAGTCCCTCCTACGCGCCGTCACCAGCCAGCGCACCATCGTTCTTGGCTTGCCAGGCGGGCTCGGCATCGAAGGCCAGATGCTCATCAAGCGTCATGGTGAAAAAGAATTCCGCGCACCCAAAAGGGGCGAGGTCTGGGAGTTCAACCCCACCGGCATTTGCGAGCCGCTCGAAGTCCGCCTCTCCAGCCCGGCAGGCATCATCGAGCTTGGCTTCGATCCCCTCACCGCCTGCGCCATCAAGAAAAACGTCATCGTCAACGGATGAAACACCGCGCTGACATTTCAAGCCGTTGGAGTTCAAGCTTCAGCTTGTTCACTGACCGCCCACAGCGGAGTCCGCTCCCGTGCCGCCTAAAGGCTTCACTCCAACGTTGGAGTCCACACGTTGGAGTTCAAGCTTTAGCTTTTCCGGGAGTGGACTCCGCAGCGGAGCCAACTCCCGTGTCGCCTAAAGGCTTCACTCCAACGGCTTCACTCCAACATTCCCACGGCTTCGCCCTGCTCGAAATCATCCTCGCGCTCGGCCTCTTCTCATTGGTCGCCGTCGGACTCACCCGCGCGCTCGACATGATCGCGCAGACCTCGCGGCAGGCGCGGCAGGAGGCGCAGGTGCTGCGCGTGCTCGAGTCCGTGCTCGCCGAAGTCAGCCACCAGCCCGAGCTGAAACCCACCACCGTCACCTTTCCCAAATCCGCCGACCACGTCGAAGCCCGCGCCACCATCTCCAAAGCCGAACTCATCACCAAAGACAAAACCCAGCTCGACCACATCTTCCACATCCAGGCCGAGGCATGGATCGAGGATGGCCGGAAAAAAGCGCTCAAGCGCCAAATGCAGACCTATGTGTACTCACCCGCATCGCCCTGAGCTGGCTTCGGCTTGCAGAATAGTATGGGGAACAGGCGTCTCGCCTGTTCGCTCAGGCACGATGTTTGCGCCTCAAGGCTTCACCCTCCTGGAGGTCATCATGGCCCTCGGCCTCATCACCCTCATCCTCGGCGGCGTCTATGGCATCGCCGATGGCTCGCTGCGGCTCGGCGCCTCCATGTCGAGAGCCCGCCTCATGGAGACACGCGTGAGCCACTTCACCATGACGTGGCGGGATTATCTGGAAAACCTGCCCCCGGGCATCCGCCTCAGCGCCGGTCTGGAAAAAGGCGCGCGCGACTCCGCAGGCGCTCTGCTCATTGAGGCTGGACCCGCGCCCTTTGCCTGGTCCCAGGCGCTCGCCCTCGCGGATGCCGTGGAGTTTGCCGTCGTGCGCGGGGAACGGGAGAAGTCGCTCACTCTGCTCGTGCGTCATTTGAAGCGTCTCGAAAAGCCAACCCCTCTCGAAAATTACCAGCTCATGGCCGAGCTGCCGCTGTTGCAGCATTTGAAGACATTTCGCGCCAGCTACTACGATGCTGGAGAGAAAAAATGGTTCGCCAGTTGGGACCCCGACAAGCGCGCCGCGCCTCCGCTCTTCATGCGCCTGAACTTCGCCTTCCTGGATGACCCACGCGAACACGAGCTGGTCTTCTGGATCGCCAACGACCTCAAAACCGTCATGAACGTCAACCCATCTCAAGAGGGTTTGGGGAACCACGAATGGACACGAATGGGCACGAATCAGAAAAGACAAAGAGCCGCCTTGGCAGGCTATGGCATGCCAACACTGAGCCTAGCCAGAACCCTCCACACCACAGAAGCACTCCCGAGACCACACACCATTCGTGTCCATTCGTGTCCATTCGTGGTTCCCCTCCTTCTTCAAATTTCGAACTTCGAACTTCGAACTTCAAATCTGCCCGTCTAACCCATGCGCCTCCCCCGCCAACGCCCCGCCCGCCATCAAGGCTCCGCGCTCATCGCGGTGTTTTGGATGATCGCGGTCATGGGCATGCTCGTGTATGCGGGGGCCAGGGCGCTCGACACGGACGCGCGCCACACGCGCCTCATGCGCGGAAGGGTTTATGCGAAGCGGCTGGCGCAGATGGGTTTGGAAATCGGACGCCACCCTGCCCTGCCGGCGCATGATCCGCTGCTCTCTTATCAAACCCCGGATGGCGGCTCCTACCAGGTGCGCATCGTCGCCGAGGAGGCCAGGCTGAACATCAATGTCTTGTTAGGTTCCGATGACCGCGTGCTGCTGCCGCGTCTTTTTGCCTCCTGGGGACTCAAGGCGGAGGATGCCAGCGCCCTGCATGATGCCCTGCACGACTGGGTGGACGTTGACGACCGCACCCGGCTCAATGGCGCGGAAAAGCGCGACTATGAAAAGGCCGGCCTCATCGGGCTGCCCTTCAACCGTCCCTTCAAGGAGGTGGAGGAAATGCGCCTCGTGCGCGGCATGGACATCGTGGACGCCTTGCGGCCCGACTGGCGCGAGTGGTTCACTGTGCTCGGTGATGGCCGCGTGGATGTGAATGACGCGCGTCCGGAACTCATTTCCCTGCTCGCCAATGTGCCCATGGAGCGACTGACGCCGCTGCTCACCCTGCGCGCGGGCCGCGATGGCGTGCGCGACACGCAGGACGATGTGCGGCTGCAATCCGCCGTGCAGGTGGCGCAGTTGCTTGGCATTTTTCAACCGCAGATCGTCGAGCACCTGACGCGCTGGACGCAGTTTGCCGGACCCATCCGGCGCATCGAAAGCACCGGGATTTTTGGCGATGTGCGCCGCCGCCTTGTGCTCATCGTACAAGACCAACAAGCCATTTGGAGAGGGGAGGTGCCGCATGGGCAGGACTCGTAAACTGACGCGCGATTTACTGCTGCCGGGTGCCACCGGCTGGGAACGCTGGACCGGCGCGCCCGGCCAGAGCTGCGTGAAAGCCGCCGAGTTCGGCCAGAGCGCGGGCGTTTTCGCCAGGGACAGCCAGGACCGCGCGCTGGCGCTGCCCGTCGCGCATCTGTGGGTGCTGCCCGCATGGATGGAGGGTGAGGCCGCGCATCTCAAAGACATGGCCGCGCTGCATCTGGAGCGCCTCGGCGTGCGCGTGGCCGACATGGAGCACGGCCTGCATGTGCGGGAGATCATGGCGCGCGAGGGCGGCATCCTCACACGCATCACCGCGCTCAAGGAGACCGGCGCGCCGCTTTGGGACGCCTCGCGCCTGCCGCACGAAGTGCTGCCGCATTTCGCCTTCCTGCCGCTGCCGGAGGATGGCATTGTGCTTTTGCGCGAGCTTGGCCGCCTGGTCATCCTCGTCACCCACGGCGCGGAGGTCATCTATGCCAGCCCGCTTTCCGCGCGCGAGTTGGACGCCCGCGCCCTTGGCGAGGTGAACCTCATCTGCGTGCAGCTCGGCTTTCAGGGCGTGCTGGGCCGCGTGCGCGAGATCCAGCTCTGGCTGGAAGATGGCAATCTCGATGAAGTCACGCGCGTCACCGGCCTGCCCGCCGCGCGCATGGAGCGCCTCGCGCCGGTGATGCCAAATCATGGTGTGTCGCCTTTGATGCCGCCGGAGATTTTGCACGCGCGTGCCACCGCTCGGAACCGCGCGCGCGCCCGTCTGCTGGCACTAAGCGCCGGCCTCGCCACCGCCGCCGTCGTGGCCGTCATGGCCGTGCTTACCACCTGGGCCGTGCGCGAGCGGAACCTGCTGCGCGAGCGCGTGGCTGAGCTGACTCCGCGCGCCTCGCAGGTGCTGGAGCAAAAGCGCGCCTGGCAGGAGGCCGCGCCCGCCGCCGATCCGACCGTCTCGCCCATGCAGGTGCTGCTGGATGTGATGCAGCCGGAGGTCTCCACCGAGATTTCCATGACAAACTTCGAGTGGACTCCCGAGCGCGTGCTGGTGCGCGGCCGCACTCCGACACCTGCGCTGGCCCTTGAATATGCCACCGAGGTGAAAAACTCCGATCCCCTGGCGCGCTTCACCTGGGAGACACCGGCGCCCGTCATCGCCAGCGACAACAGCGCCACCTTCGAACTCAAAGGGGAGGTGCGGCCATGAAAAAGAGCGAGCGCATTCTCCTGGTCATCTTCACCCTCGTCTTCCTCGTCGTGGTCGGCGGCGGGCTGCTGGCCTTCGGCCTGAAAAACTACCGCGAGTTAACCGCCGAGACCGGGCGCCTGCGGGACCGCCTTGCCGAAATGCACCAGGCCCTTGCCGAGAGCGCCGTGTGGCAGGAGCGCAGCGCATGGCTGGATGAAAAAATGCCGCGCTTCGCCTCCCGCCAGGAGGCCTCCGCGCATCTGCTGGAAAACCTGCAAAGCACGGCGGAAAACGCCGCGCTCGCCCTCGGTCCGCGCGAGTTCATCGAGCCCCAGCGTCTCGACGGCGAGGAGGACGCGCCGCAGGGCTTTTACGACAAGGCCACGGTCCGTCTCACGCTCGATCAAGCGCCTGAAAATGCCCTGTTCACCTGGATGCACGCGCTGCAAAGCTCCGGCGGATTTCAAGGCGTCACCCGTCTTTCCATCACGCCATCCGGCCAGGGCAAAACCGTGAACGCCGAGATCGAGGTCACCCAATTTTATCTCGAAAAACCCCACGCCAAAGTCACAAGGAGGGACAGATGATGAGCATGCATCTTGCCGTGCGCGCCGCGCTTCTTTTCCCTCTCCTCATCACCGCAGCCCGCGCCGGGGACGCGCTGGTGAAGCCGCCGCCACTGGAGCACTACGCCGCCTTGTGGGAGCGCAGTCTCTTCACCACGAGGGACCTTCCCACTCCCGACTCTCCCGCAGGTCCGCTCTTCACTGACAACCTCTCCCTCGCCGGCGTCTATGAGGTCAACGGCGCGGTGGTCGCCGTGCTGGTGGACCGCGCCAGCTCGAACGTCATGGAGGCGCGCATCGGTTCCGAGAACAGCGCGGGCATCAAGATCCGCCAGATCGAGCCCGGCGAGACGATGGACAAGACGCGGGTGCAGCTCCAAAAGGGCGATCAGGCCGGGTGGGTCGGCTTTGACAACAGCCAGCCAACCTCCCCTTCCAGCCCGCAGCCTGCATTGGAGTCGCGCCCAGCAGTCCCCGCGCGCGAGTTGCCCCCTTCCCCACTTCTGCCCAGCATTTCCGGCCGTCCGCCCTCATCCTCCGGTGACGTGCCGCTGCCGCCGCCCTGAATTGATTTTCAAGTTGCGATGACAGCCCGTGGATGGAAGTCTGAAAACCATGCTTGATCTCGTGGAGTTCCCCCCTGCCACACTGCTCGCCGCCGCCCAGGTCTTCTTTGCTCTCTGCATCGGCCACGCGGTGGCGGATTTTCCTTTGCAGGGTGAATACCTCGCCATCGGCAAAAACCGCCGCTTTCTCCTCCGCCTGGCTGATCCCGCGCGACCGGCGAGCATCTGGGTGGCCTGCATGGGCGCGCACTGCCTCATCCACGCGGGCATGGTGTGGATCATCACCGGTTCGGCGCTGCTGGCCTTGATCGAGTTTGCCCTGCACTGCCTCATAGACATCGCCAAATGCGAAGGTGTCACCGGCTTCAACACTGACCAGTTGCTGCACCTCGCCTGCAAGGCGCTTTATGTCGCCGCCGCGTGGTTCGGCTGGCTGGCGTGAAGGTTTGCCTTCTTGCCCGTTGACCGGCGGCGCTTCCACTTGAACTTGCCCGCCCATGCCCGTCCCGCTGCTCGACGTCAACGCCCAAAACCACCCGCTCGAATCCGAACTGCTCGAAGCCTTCACCCGCGTGCTGAGGCATGGGCGCTTCATCATGGGACCGGAGATGGAGACCTTCGAAAAAGAGGTCGCGGACATGCTCGGCTGCCGCCATGCCCTCGCCGTCTCCTCCGGCACGGACGCGCTCCTGCTCGGTCTCATGGCGCTCGATCTCCAGCCGGGTGACGAAGTGCTCTGCCCGGCTTTCACATTCTTCGCCACAGCGGGCGCGGTTTCCCGGCTCGGCGCGGTGCCGGTGTTCACGGATGTCTGCCCTGTCTGTTTCAACATGGATGTGAACGACGCCCGCGCCAAGATCACCCCTCGCACCAGGGCCGTCATTCCCGTGCATCTCTTCGGCCAAAGCGCCGACATGGACGCGCTGCTGGCGCTCGCAAAAGACAACAACCTGCGCGTGCTGGAGGACGGCGCCCAGGCCATCGGCGCCACTTACAAGGGCCGCGCCTGCGGCACCATGGGCGACTTCGGCGCCTTCAGCTTCTTCCCCAGCAAAAACCTCGGCGGCTTTGGCGATGGCGGCATGCTCGTGACGAATGACGACTCCCTGGCCGAATACGCCCGCGTGCAGCGCGTGCATGGCATGAAGCCGAAGTACTATCATCACCATGTCGGCGGCAATTTCCGTCTCGACACGATCCAGTGCGCCCTGCTCAGCGTGAAGTTGAAGCACTACGCCACCTACACGGCGCAGCGCCAGGCCAATGCCGCGCACTACGCCGAGGCGCTGTCAAAGCTGCCGGGCGTCGTCACGGCCGATCCCGCGCATTGCAAATGCCCCGCCTCCCAGGAAGCCTGGCTGACAGCCAATACCGCGCGCCTCATCTTGCCCGTGGCCTACCCGCACAACACGCACATCTGGAACCAGTTCACCCTGCTCGTTCCCGGCGAAGGCCGCCGCGATGCCCTGCGGAACCACCTCCAGGCCGCCGGCATTGGCTGCGAAATCTACTACCCGCTCACGCTTGATCAGCAGCCCTGCTTTGGGCATCTGCCGGAAAGCTCGCGCACCGGCTGCGGTGTGGCGCACCGCATGGCGGGGGAAGTGCTGAGCCTGCCCATCTACGGCGAGCTGACTGAAGTTCAGCGCGGCGAAGTCATCGCCGCCATCGCCTCGTGGTTGAAGCATTAAAATCAAAATGCTTGCGGGATGAGGCTGTCTCAAAGCCTGTCCAGCATTTGCGACAAAACCTGGAGAAGCAGTGAAATTCGGCGGATGGAAAAATTCCATATCTCATCCAACGCAAGCCTGCGCGCGGATTCCATGCTAGCCGAGAAGCATCCAGACGGCGGCAACGAGCGTGAGCACGAAGAGAGTGTGCTCGAAGGGTTTCTGCGGGATGCGCTTCAAAATTTGCCATCCGAGCAGGATGCCTAGCACGACGGCGGGCAGCATGACGAGATTTGTGGCCAGGGAGCGCGGATGGATGATGCCGAGGTTGGCTGAGAAGGGAACTTTGAAAAGGTTGATAAAAAGAAAGAAGCGGCTGAAGACGCCGAGATGGTCTTTTTTCTCCATTCGCCGGGAGAGCAGATAGACGGTCATGACAGGACCGGCGGCGTTGGCGAGCATGGTGGTGACACCGGCGCCGAGGCCCATGGTCCAGGCGAAGCCGCGGTGCTCGGTGAGGGCGATGAAGTCCTGGCGGCGCGCGTCGAGCAGAAGCTTGAAACAGAGCAGGGCGATGATGACCCAGCCGATGACGACCCGGGCGGCCTGGTTGTCAATATGACCGAGAAGCAGCCAGCCGAGGATGACGCCCGCGATGGCGGGCGGAGCCATGGGCAGCACCTGCCGCCAGCCGCCGCCGTGGCGGTTGATGAAGTAGCCCATGAAGTCGGCGACGATAAGCAGGGGCAGCACGAGCCCGACGGATTCGCGCGCGCCGAAGGCCTGGGCCATGAGCACGACATTGAGGGTGGCAGTGCCTGAAAGGCCGCTCTTGGAAAGGCCTATGCAGAGCGCGGCGGCTCCGGCCATCAGCATGACATGTGCGTCCCCGGTGAAAAGGGTGTGCTGGGTCAGCCAGTCGTTAAGGGTCAAGCCGCAGGATCAGGGGACAATGGTCACGGGCGTGCCGTAGGGAGCGATGGCGTAGAGCTTCTGCGCCATGGGGTAGGGCATGCGGATGCAGCCGTGGGAGGCAGGCGAGCCGGGGTGCGGGATGGGGCCCGCATGCATGCCGACGCCATTGCCAGTGAGGCGCATCCAGTAGGGCATTTTGGCGCCGACAAACCTGCCGCCGGATGGCACGCGATGGATTCCGGCGGTGGCGCTGCCATTAATGACGACGCCATTGGCGTTGACGATGCTGCCGTATTTGTTCGATCGCTTGTCCACGACCTTCTCCGAGATGCGGAAGGTGCCGGTCGGTGTGCGGAATCCGCTGCGCCCGGTGGCCACATAACTCCAGGCGATGTTTTGATTGTTGCGGAAGATGTAGGCCTTCTGCTGGCTGAGATCTATCGTCACCCTCACCGGTCCCGGCGTGCCGGTGCCGTGCCAGACATAAAGCGGGGAGGAAGATGAATCCGCCGGCAGCACATAAATGGCTCTGCGCACGACTTCTTTGGTGGAACCAAGCGGCATGATCTGGCAGGCGGTCAGGCTCAGGGCGGACGCTGCGATAAGGAGGAGATGGACAGCCTTCATGACTGCGGATTCTTGTGAAAAATCAGAGAAAACGCAACTCGCTGGAATGGTGGCGGGCCAAGTTAAATCATGGTGCTTTCCTCAAATTCCAGTAAATCTTGAGATTCTTGGTCCTCCGACCTGCTGCAACGAGGTCTGTGTCGCCATCGCCATCCAAATCGGCGGGCATGAGGTCCTCGCAGGCCATGCCATTATCATCCACGAGGTGCTGCTGCCAGCCGTTGCCGTCCTCCTTGCTGGTGTAAAACAGTTTCACCCCAACCTTGGGGCCGACCTTTTGCGCGGAACGCCAGCCGACGGCGATCTGGCGGTTGTTCAGACCGAGATAATCGGCGCAGGCCAATGCGTGGCCATCCACGAGGGTGTCATCCAGCACGCGCCGCTGCCACAGGCCGTCCTTGGGGCCGTCCGCTGCTGGCGTGTAAAGCACAAGCTCGTGCCCGTGCATGGGCTCGATGGTGACAATCCAGGGCTGGCCTCCGGCAAAGGCACCCCAGCGAATTTCCCCGGCGCCGGCGAGACCGGCTTCGGTGTGATTCGACACCCACTGCGAGCGCCAGCCGCTGTCGCCGGGGGTGAGGCGGACAATGCCCTCCCTGCCCGCCAGGAGCAGCGTCTCCGCCTCATGCGCGGGGGCGGGCACGACCTCGAAATTGTGCGTCATGTGCATTGAGTCATGGATGAGAGTGGTGTTCCAGGTGCCGTCCACATTTTCCGGCACATGATAGGCGAGCAAACGGACGCCCGCGCCCTCGCCGTTCTTGTTGCCGCGCCCGTGCAGGGGGGCTACGACGAGGTCGTGGCGCCCGGCGCGATTGCGTACCCAGCGCATTCGGTGGGTGGTGGGCTCGTGCGTGAGTTGCACGGGAGTCCAGAGCTGAGTTCGGTCCGCCGGGGGCTTCATGTAAAAGACCGCTCCGCTGTTTTCGGTGTCGCCTGGGTTCCACTGCGCGCCGACGGCCACCTCGGCCTTGCCGTCGCCGTCAATGTCACGCGCGGCGATGCAGACATGGTCGCGATCGGTGAGTTTGCGGGCGATGACGTGCTTCTGCCAGGCGGGGTTTTGATACCAGACAATGGCGTCCTTGTCGGCGAGGAGGATGTCGGTCCTGCCGTCGCCATCCACATCAGCCAGGGCGATGCCGTAGCCGATGCCGACTTCGGCGTCTATTTCCAGTTCGCGGAACTGCGCCTGAACCTGGGACAGAGCCAGGGAGGGGAGAAAAATCACGGAGAGGGCCAGGGTGCGCATAGGCCGTGATCATGCGCGCATCCGGGGGGATTTTGCCAGCAAAAGCTGCGGGAGGTTGAGAAATCTATGCCCAAGGTCGGTCCACAGTCTCATCAAAAAGTGACAATGTGCATAAAAAGAATTGACGATGTAATGACAAAATCGCTAGCCTGATCGAACAAATCCCCCCGTTTTCGGTGTCCCACACTGGAATCAACCGGTCTGTGAACCAGCCATTCCCGCCATGCCTTTCCCCTTCGTCCACGCTTTCCATCCGCGCCTGATCGCCATGAGCGCGGCTGTTTTGCTGCTGACGCCCGCTGCCTGGGCCATACCGCCCGCAGCCCCTACCAATGTCAAAGCCAGTGTCAGTCTGAAGGTCGCCAACGGCACCACGGCGCTGGCGCATGACAAATATCTTGTCACCTGGACCGACAACGCCGTTGACGAGACAGGCTACCGTCTTGAGATACGCTTCGGAAATGTGGGGCAGTTTCTGACCCTCGCATTGCTGGAACCCAACACCGAGGGGGTGCTGTGGACACCCACGGCAAGCCAGTTCTCGGCGGTGGCGGGCCAGATCATTCAGTTCCGGGTCATCGCCTTCAAATACAACGCGGCGGCGGTCGAGTTGCGCTCAGGACCGATCCAGACTCTCACTTATCCCTCGACTACGGGCAATATCAGCACACCGACAGGACTGACGGCGGTGAATGTGGGTGACGGCGGTGTCCGGCTCGAATGGAATGACACCAGCAACGCTGAAACCTACCATCAGGTGTTTTACAAAAAGAGCTCGGAGGGCACATATCAGAAGTCGTTTTACATTGAGCATAATATCTCCGAGGTGGATCTGCGCTCCGGACGGCTGCCGCCGAGCAAGCTGCCCCATCTCCTCACCGGGGCGCGTGCGAACGCCGCCGTGCATTTCGAACCCGGGGCGACCTATAACTTCCGCGTGCGATCCGTCGTGCGGTTGAACCAGGACACGGGCAACTTCCACAACTCCAGCGAGGCGCGCAACGCCCCTTACGACTCCGATCTCTCCAACCCGGTCAGCATCACCATTCCGGTGCTTTCTCCGCCCACGGAGCTCTCCGGCTCCGTGGTGGACCAGTCCAGCATCCGGCTGAGCTGGGTGGACAACTCGTCCAACGAGACCGGCTACAAGATTGAATACAAGGCCATCGGCACTTCCACATGGACCACGCTCGGATCGGCAAATGGAGCGGCGCCGCCCAGCAGCACCTCCTACACCGTCAACATCGGCTCTGGAGTCACTCTCGACTGGCGTGTCAGCGCCGTTTACAGCGATCCCGTCTCAGGCTCCGTGGTTGCAACTTCAGCAACAAGCAACGAATACCCCATCGGCACCACCTTTCCCGGCCCGGGTAATCTGACCGCCACCGACACAGGTTACTCCGGGAAGATCCTCCTCGAGTGGCAGGACAACGCCGAGGCCGAAACCAACTACGAGATATCCGCCCGCGTCAAAGGCACCACGACCTGGAGGTATGTCACCACCCTGGCCGCCGACGCCCGCCGCGCGCATGTCAGCCAGGCCGAGTTTGACGGCGCCAGCCTCTCCGATTTCCCCAAAGGCGAGGCTCTGGAGTTCCTCGTCGAGGCGGTTGTCTATGTGCGCGACAGCAATGGCAACGCCATCAGCCGCGTGACCGCCCAGGATGGGGCCACTGTGGAGGCCACCGCGCGCCACGGCTTCACGAGCCGTCCGTACCATCCCATCTCCGAAGGCGTCTTCTTCACTTACACAGCCACCACCTCAAATGCGGACGAGCGCGTCTCCTGGAATGTCACCGGCCTGCCCGATGGCGTCACCTTCGACAGCATGACCGGCATCATCAGCGGCACACCGGCGGAGGCGGGGCACTTCCCCAGCGTGATGACGGCCACCTTTTCCGACGGCCATGTGGCCAATGCCATTCTCAACCTCCGCGTCCTGCCAGCCTCCAGCGAGCCGCAGACCGCCGCAGCCATTCAAAACGTCACCCTCGCGCCCGGGGTCCAGTTCTTCCTGCCGCTGGCGGACAAGTTCAGCGACACCGATTCCAAGGCCGCCGCCCGGCTGCGCACCACCCTTGGGGAAATTGACATCCTGCTGTATCCCGACCTCGCCCCGCAATCGGTGCAGAACTTCTTGCACTACATCAACAACGGCGGCTACAACGGCGTCGTCTTCCACCGCTCCGTGCCTGACTTCATCATCCAGGGCGGCAGCTACCGCGCTTTTCAGGCGCCGGATTATTTCGTCAAGCTGGACGCCTCCCGCCCCTCCCCGCTCAACGAGCCCGGCATCTCCAACCTGCGCGGCACCGTCGCCTGGGCCAAGCTGCCAGGCACCGCCGACAGCGCCACGCTCGACTTCTTCTTTAACCTGGGGAACAACGCTGAAAACCTCGACAACCAAAACGAGGGCTTCGCCGCATTCGGCAGGGTCGTCGGCGCTGGCATGGACCTGGTGGACGACATCGCCGGATTTCCCATCGGCACCTACCGGAATTTCAACGCCGCCGGCGGCACCAATGCAGCCCTCGACAAGCGCGTCAACCTTGTGGACTTCAGCGAGTCCGGCCAGCCTTTCTTGTCTGGCCAGGAGGCCCTCGACGCCGTGCCCATGAACACAGAGGCTGAAAACGCCCCGCTCGACATGGATGTGAACCAGACCGTGCGCATCCTCCAGGCCGCGCAGATCTCCCCTCTCGGCTACAGCGTTCCTGCCAACACCGCTCCAGATGTCGTCTCCGCCTTTGTCAGCGGTGGCAATCTCGTCATCCAGGGCCTCAAGGAGGGCGTGTCCAGCATCACCGTCCAGGCCGCGGATCTCGACGGCCACCTCGTCACCCAGACCTTCACCGTCACCATCGTGCGCAACTACAAGGCGCCCGTCATCACCAAGCAGCCTGTCTCCGTCGCCGTGCTGCCCGGCGCGGACGCCAAGCTCGCCGTCACCGCCACAGGCACCGGCCCGCTCAACTACCAATGGATGAAGGACGGCCAGGACATAAATGGTGAGAACTCCGCAAAACTGACCGTCACCGCCGTGGATGCAGGCAAGACCGGTTTTTACGCCGTCCGCGTCTGGAACAACTCCCTCACTGTGCTTAGCAACGTCGTCCGCGTGGACCTGCGCGCGCCACCCGTCTTCACCACCCACCCCGTGGCAAAGGTCGTCGAGGCCGGAAAACCACTGGAGCTGGAGGTCAACGGCACCGGCGCGCCCGTGCCCGCCATCTCCTGGCTGCGCTCCGGCAAGGTCGTGGCCAAGCAGACCTCCACCAAGCTCAGCATCCCCTCAGCCAAGATCGCCGACGGCGGCGTTTACACCGCCCGCGCCAGCAATGTCGTGGCCAAAAACGTCAGCAGTCAGCCGGCTGAGGTTCTCGTCGTGGACAAAGGCGCCAGGCTCGCCTTCGCCCCCGCCGGGCGGAAGCTGGCGCTCCAGGCCCAGGCCGCCGCCGGCCCCGGCCTACTTCATCAGTGGCTCAGGAACGGTGGACTCTTGCTCACCGACACCGACAATGTCACCGGCGTCCAGGGTCCCGTGCTTACCATCAAAGCCCTGGGCTTTGGCGACCTCGGCAGCTACACCTGCCAGGTGCTCAGTGCCGATGGCAGCCTCACCGCCGAAACCGGCCCGTGGAAAGTCAGCATCCCCCAAAAGCCCGTCCTGCAAAACTTCACCGCCGCCACCGCCTACGTCGGCCTGGACTACGAGTTCACCCCCGCCTTTGGCGGAGACGCCAACAACAGCGTCGCCTCCTTCTCCATCAAGGGACTGCCCGGCGGCCTCAAGAATGACACCGCCACCGCCCGCATCTTCGGCAGGCCCACCCACCCCGGCGTCTTCACCCTCACCGTCACCGGCAAGAACCCCGCCGGCACCAGCGCGCCCGTCACCGGCATGCTCATCGTCACCCCCATGCCTGAGCCCGCCGTAGGCACCTTTGTCGGCCAGGTCGCCGCCTCCAGCACCCTCAACGGCGGCAAAGGCGGGCGCATGGACTTCACCGTCACCGACGGCGGCCTGGTCAGCGGCAAGCTCACCGTCGGCAAAGACGCCTTCAGCTTCAAAGGCACCATGCGCCAGACACCCGGCAGCTCCCTGGCCACAGGCGAGGCCGTCATCGCGCGCAAAGGCGGCGCCCTGCCTGTCACCTTCACCTTTTCCATCTTCGCCCTCCAGGGCTTCGCCGACTCCGGCAACTTCGAGGGCACTCTCAGCGACGGAGTCACCAGCGCCCAGACCGTCGGCTACCGCAAAGTCTTCCACGCCACCTGGAATCCCTACAGCCTGCCCCAGAGCTACAACCTGGGCCTCAACCTTGCCAATGTGGAGGATGTGGACAAGGACGCCATCCCCCAGGGCTCCGGCTTCCTACGCGTCGTCACCAACACCAGTGGCGATGCCAGCATCACCGGACGCCTGGCTGACGGCACCACTCTCACCTGCAGCTCCCCGCTCGGCGGCGTTCTGGCAGGAGGGCAAAACATCCGATTTCTCGTCTATCAGTCCCTTTACAAGCACACCGGCGCCATCGTTGGCGAACCCGGCATCCTCGTCCTCCAGCTCGCCCCCGCCGGCGTCAATGACATCTGGTTCCGCGTTTCCGGCCAGCTCCGCTGGACCAGGGACGCGCAGAACGCCGCCGCCGAGCGCGCTTACAAGCCCGGATTTGGACCCGTCATCCTCGACGCCCTCGGCATGACCTATACCCCGCCCGCCAGTGGCAGCCCTGTCTTCCGCCTGCCCAAGTCCGGCGTGGACAATGCCCGCATGGAGTTCGAGCACGGCGGCATCGAGCACGCCGCCACCGACCCGGACGTGCCCCTGCTCACCATCACCAATGCCAATGGCGTCTCCATCGCCGCCGCCAACAATCCCGGCGGCGTCAAGCTCACCATCACCCCCGGCACCGGTCTGCTCTCAGGCAGCTTCACCGTCGAGGACGATCCCGCCGTCACCCCGAAGCGCGGCGCCACCTTCCACGGCATCATCGTGCCGCAGATCCCTGACTTCCAGATCCAGCAGACCGACCAGATCGGCAACACCACCCCTGTCGAAGTGCCAGGTTCCCCCGCCCGCGGCATCGGCCACTTCCTCCTGGCCCAGAAACCCTCCGCCGGCCCGCCCGCCACCACCGCCAAGACCTCCCCCATCCTCTCCGGCATCTTCCGCCTCCTCCCCGCCCCAATCACCATCAACACGCAGCCCCAGGGTGCCACCAAGGACCCCGGTGAGAACCATACCTTCACTGTCGCCGTCACCGCCCCCGGCGGCACCGTCACCTACCAATGGCGGAAAAACGGCCTCAGCATCACCGGCGCCACCAATGCCACGCTCGTCCTCACAGGCATCAGCGAGGGCAACGAGGGCACCTACGATGTCGTCATCAGCACCGAGTACAGCCGTGTCGTCAGCGACCCCGCCGTGCTGAACGTCAACAACATCATCTCCGAGGTCATCATCACCCGCAGCCCCTCCGACGAGGTGCTCGACGAGGGCGGCAGCGTCACCTTCACCGCCGTGGCCAATGGCAGCGGCACCCTCACCTACCAATGGCGCAAGGACGGCGACGACATTGAGGGCGCCACCAGTTCCACCTACATCATTGATGAACTCATGGCCGTCCACTCCGGCCAGTACTCCGTGCGCGTCACCAGTGCCCTAACCCCCGGCGGCTTTGTCAGCAATGTCCTCGACCTCCAGGTCGCCACCGGCGTCGTCAATCCCCTGCTCGCCCGCCTGCCTGCCACCACGGATGTCTCCATTGGCTCCTCCGTCACCTTCACCGTCACCCCGGACGGGCGCCCTCCGCACTTCTTCACCTGGTTCAAAGACGGCGAGCTCATTGAGGGCGCCAGCAACGCCCCCAACTACATCATTCACTTCGTCACCCAGGAATCGGCCGGCAACTATTCCGTGCTCGTCTCCAACGCCCTCACTCCCGAGGGTGTCTATACCAACACCGTTCCCCTCGGCGTGGATGACAAGGTCTCCAACGTCGTCGCCACCCGCGCCCCGGACGAAGAGGCCGTCGCCGAGAGCACTGCCGTCGAATTCACCGTCACGCACTCGGGTGCCGGCCCCTTCACCTACCAGTGGTATAAGAACGATGTCCCCATAGACAACGCCACAGGCATCAGCCACTCCCTGCCCGCCGCTCTCGAGGCCGACAGCGGCAACTACCGCGTCCGCGTCTTCAATGCCTCCACCCCGGAAGGAGTGCTCAGTGATCCCGTTCCGCTCGTCGTCGCACAGCCCGTCAGCAGTGTCAGCGCCGCCCTCACCCTCCCCCTCGAAGGCCCCATCGTCGAAGGCGGCACCTTCCGCATCACCGCCACCGCCAACGGTTCCGAGCCGCGCACCTACCAGTGGTACAGAGGCGGAGTTCCCATAGACGGTGCCACCGGCAGCCAGCTCACCATCAGCGGCGCCACCCCCGAAGATCACGACGGCGAATACGCTGTCAGTGTCAGCAACCCCGTCACCAACGAGGAGTTCAGCAACAACGTCTCCATCCAGGTCCAGCCCGAACCGTGACCCCGCCCGCACCCACCGCGTCACCGAAGCCGGGATGAACGCCGCTGAAGCTGCGTACGCCTTCGCCTTGCGGGGCCTGCCAGTGCTTTGACAACGCGCCGTTGTTCCTTCGCAGCACGCCGCCGCGCTTTGACAGTGACAACCCGCGTAAGGCTGCGCCTGGCGTGGCGTGAGCTGAGATGGAGACGCTGCGCTGGGGCCAGGCATGGAGGAGTTTGTCCTCCCGGTGTTTGTGACTCTGGATGAGCCGGGCAAGCTCGCGGAGGAGCCGGGCTCGCCGGAGATCCGCGAGCACCGCATATACTTCTGGGACAAGGGCATCGAGACCCCGTCCTCTGACTGTAAACCTGCGCAGATCGGAACTTCCAACTCAAGCCCTTCGACGAGCAGGAGCAGAACAACGATGAGGATGACGTGGGCGAGGGCGAGGTGAAGACCGCCCTGTCACCGGACCCGCCGCAGGATTTCCTGGACGACCCCTATGCCCATCCGCTGGCGGACAGCTACAGGTTCTTCGCCATTCTGACGCTGGAGAGCTTCTTCGCCCACGGGAACAACCTCGCCACGGTGATTCAGGTCTTGAAGCGGGAGCCGGATGAGTAGTACCCCGCGCCGGAGCGGCCATAGCAGGCCGGCCTGGAGAGCCACCCGAGGAATGGCGGCCCGCCGCTTCGGCGTCAACCCCGGCGCAAATCCAGAGTGAGGGGGAACTCGGGCACCGGGGGCACTACGACGGGCTGCATTTTCCCCGGCGTGTGGCCGCCGGGGAAGAAGCGCGCCAGGCGGCGGCTCTCGGCCTCGTAGCTGTTCACGGGGAAGGTGTCGTAGCTGCGCCCGCCGGGGTGGGCCACATGGCAGGCGCAGCCGGCGATGCTGCGCTGGTTCCATGTGTCCACGATGTCGAACACGAGCGGGCTGTGGACGCCGATGGTGGGCTGGAGGCAGTTTGGCGGCTGCCAGGCGCGGTAGCGGACGCCGGCGACGTATTCGCCGACGGTGCCGGTGGGGTGCAGAGGGACGATGCGCCCGTTGCAGGTGATGAGGTGGCGGTTGTTGATGAGGCCGGTGGTTTTCACCTGGATGCGCTCAAGGCTGCTGTCCACGTAGCGGACGGTGCCGCCGGGGGAGCCGTCTTCACCGAGCACGTGCCAGGGCTCGAGGGCGGTGCGCAGATCCAGATGCACGCCGCGGCCGGTGATGCTGCCGACGGTGGGGAATTTGAACTCAAAATGCGGGGCGAACCAGTCGGCGGAGAGAGGGTAGCCAAAGTCGGCCATGTCTTCAATAATATCGCTAAAGTCCTGCCAGACGAAGTGGGGGAGGAGGTAGCGGTCATGCAGTTCGGTGCCCCAGCGGACGAGCGGGGCCTCGTAGGGCTGCTGCCAGAAGCGGGCGAGCGCGGCGCGCAGCAGGAGGTGCTGGGCGAGGCTCATCTCGGCGTGGGGGGGCATCTCGAAGGAGCGCAGCTCGACGAGGCCGAGCCGCCCGGTGCTGCTGCCGGGGTCGAAGAGCTTGTCTATGCAGAACTCACTGCGGTGGGTGTTGCCGGTGGCGTCCACGAGGAGGTTCCGAAAGATGCGGTCCACGAGCCAGGGCGGGGTGAAGCCGCCGGTGGCGGTCTGGCGGTCGAGTTCTTTGAAGGCCAGCTCGAGCTCGAAGAGGGCGTCATTCCGTGCTTCATCCACGCGCGGGTGCTGGCTGGTGGGGCCGATGAAGAGGCCGCTGAAGAGGTAGCTGAGGCTGGGGTGGTTGTGCCAGTAGCCGATGAGGGATTTTAATAAATCGGGCCGGCGCAGGAAGGGGGAGTGGCGCGGGCTTTCTCCGCCGACGACGATGTGGTTGCCGCCGCCGGTGCCGGTGTGGCGGCCGTCCACCATGAATTTCTCGGTGCCGAGGCGGGTGAGGCGCGCTTCCTCATAAAGGGCGGTGGTGTTGGCGACGAGGTCTCCCCAGGTTTTGACGGGGTGCATGTTCACCTCGATGACGCCGGGGTCAGGGGTGACTTTGATGACATGGAGCCTCGGGTCATAAGGCGGGGGTGTGCCTTCGATGACGATGGGGATGGCGAGGGTGGTGGCCACGTCTTCGATGGCGGAGATGAGGTCGAGGTAGTCTTCGGTGTCGGCCACGGGGGGCATGAAGACATGCAGGCGGCCCTCACGCGGCTCGAAGCAGAGGGCGGTGCGGATGATCCAGGAGGCGGACTCTTGCGGGAGGGGGAAACGGGTGCCTGTGGGGCTGGAGGGGTCATTTTCTTCGGGCTCCAGCGGGGGCAGCTTTCGGCGCTCGGGCTTGCCCTGGCCGGCGTGGATGCCCTGATGCCAGGAGGCGGGCGGGGTGCTGGTGGCACCGGGGCCGTAAAGGCTGCCGGCGATCTGCTCGACGATGCGCTGGCGGCTCTCGGGGCGGGGCGGGAGCTCGGGCCAGTCGCTGGCGGGGTCGGTGGGGTAGATCCAGGGGTAATCACTGGCGCTGACCCAGGGGAGGCTGTCGAGGGGGAGGCGGAGGCCCATGGGGGAGTCTCCGGGGATGAGGTGGAGGGTGTCGTCACGGACGAACCAGGGGCCGCTTTTCCAGACAAGCTGGCCGCCCTGCCAGGCGCGCTCGATGGGGAGGATGAAGCCGGTGATCTGATCGAGCCCGTGCTCGAAGAGGCGGGCGAGGCGGGCGCGCTCTAGCTCGTCTTTGAGGTTGGACTGGAGTGGGTCCACATTGACGGGGAGGCGTTTTTCCCGCCAGAGGTAGTAGTACACGTCTTCGTAGGCTTCTTTGAGCCAGCGGGTGTCCACCTGGAGGGCGGAGGCGAGGGCGAGGCCAAAGGCGCGGGCGTCGGCTTCGTTGTGGCCGAGGTTTTTGGATTCGTCGGCGATGAGGCTGTCGTCTTTCCAGATGGGGACGCCGTCTTTGCGCCAGTAGCAGCCGAGGGCCCAGCGGGGCAGGGGCTCGCCGGGGTACCATTTGCCGGTGCCGTAGTGGAGGAGGGCGCCGGGGGCGAAGCGGTCACGCAGGCGCTTGATGAGCTGGCCGGAGAGGAGGCGCTTTTGTGGGCCGGTGGCGGCGGTGTTCCACTCTTCGCCGTCCATGTCGTCAATGCTGACGAAGGTGGGCTCGCCACCCATGGTGAGGCGTACGTCGTGGGAGAGGAGGTCGCTGTCTATGCGGTGGCCGAGGGCCTCGATGGCGGCCCATTGCTCGGGGGTGTAGGGCTTGGTGACGCGGGGGGTCTCATGCACGCGGGAGATGTGCATTTCATGGCCGAACTGGACCTCGCATTTGTCCACGAGGCCGGTGATGGGGGCGGCGCTGGAGGGGTCTGGCGTGGCGGCGAGGGGGAGGTGGCCTTCCCCGGCGAGGAGGCCGGAGGTGGGGTCGAGGCCGATCCAGCCTGCGCCGGGGAGATAGACCTCACACCAGGCGTGGAGGTCGGTGAAGTCGGTCTCGGCTCCGCTGGGGCCGTCGAGGGCTTTGACGTCGGGCTTGAGCTGGATGAGGTAGCCGCTGACGAAGCGGGCGGCGAGGCCGAGGTGGCGGAGGAGCTGGACGAGGAGCCAGGCGGAGTCGCGGCAGGAGCCGCTGAGGAGCTCGAGGGTCTCCTCGGGCGTCTGCACGCCGGGCTCCATGCGGATGGTGTAGCGGATGTCGCTCCAGAGCATTTGGTTAATCTGGACGAGGAAGTCCATGCTGCGCGGGCGTTTGTCCGTATCTGGGACGGGCTCGTGGGGAGGCTCGGGGAGGATGCCGTGGGGCTGGGTGTCGGCGGTCTCGGAGTGGGGGACCGGAGCGTGCGGCAGTGGGCCGCGACCGTTGAGCAGCTTGTGCCGCACCTCGCGCAGATAGGCGGTGAACTGCGGGGTGAGAGGCAGCTTTCGATGGAAGGGCTCCAGTTCGTGGGCCAGGGCGGGATCGTATTTGAAGGGGAAGTGCTCGGCCTGCGGCTCCAGGAAGAAATCAAAGGGATTATAGACGGCCATCTCGGCCACGAGGTCCACCTCGACGCAAAGGCTGCGGGTTTTCTCGGGGAAAACGAGGCGGGCGAGGTGGTTGGACTGCGGGTCCTGCTGCCAGTTGATGAAATGCTGC
>DDQZ01000097.1:36108-54482 GCA_002343505.1 Verrucomicrobiaceae bacterium UBA2429
TGCGGCGCCGGGCGCAGCCGCACGACGTGCGGGGAAAGCGAGACGGGACGGTCAAAGTCGTACCGTGTGACGTGACGAAGGGCGACGTGAATGGCCATGCAGGGGGGGTTGGTATTCTCATGCCAAAGCACGGTGCGTGCCAGCGGGAGGCTGGGAAAGTTAAAGTCCGAACTTCGAAGCTCGATATTCGAAGTTCTGAGGGGGGATTCCGACTTGCCATTTAGAGCCTGTCTGGCAAATAGCTGGAACGAGTAAACCCGGGTGCCATGGTGGCGATGCATGTCCAGCAAGACGTGTCAACCCGCCGGCCACGCCACCGACCTCACAGACGCTCAATGGGCGTTGATTGAACCCCTCCTCTTTCCCTCAGGAGCCAAACGCGGGCGCGGGCGGGCGGGAGCCGTTCAGGTTCATGGCCAGGGCGGCGTAGCCGCGCCGCGCCCAGAGGTGGACCCAGTCGGCAAAGGCGGTGCCGCCCCCGCCGTGGATGAGGATGACGCCGGGAAAGGGCGGCTTGGCTGGTGTATTGGCAGCCACGGTCGCTGTGGTGGAGCAAGTCGCGCAGATCCATGACCACGCCGTGCCCTCAGGGCGCGCTGCAAGGCGCTGTCTGGCAGTTCAGTGGCGAGACTAGGGCCAGCGTTCCAACCGATGATGCGGCGGCTATAAAGGTCCATCTCGGCGGCGACATACAGCCAGCCTTCGCCGGTGGGCAGACAAGAGCCGAGCGAAGCGAGACAGCCAGCACGCAGTGCTGCCCGAAGGGTGAGCGCAGCGAAGCAAATGTCAGTGACCCAGGCCTGGTTGGGCCGCGTGGGCGCGGGCTGTGAGCCGAGCAGGTTGGGCGAGGTGTGGCTGGTTTTGTCAGCCTGCGTGGTGCGCGGCACGAAGCGGCGCTTTTGACGCACCTGGAGGTGTTGCTCGCGCATGAGACGGCGGACACGGTTTTTACCATGTCGCAGGCCGCGCTGGCGCAGGGCGGCCACCAGACGCGGGCTGCCGTAGGTCTGACGGCTGAGGGCGAACTCCTCGCCGAGGGCGCAGGCCAGCGTCTGGTCCTGCTGGCGGCGTTTGCGCCGGGGCTTGCGCCGATGGTCATGATAGCCGCTGCGGCTGACTTCCAGGGCGAGGCAGGCTTCGGTGAGGTTCATGGCTGGGAGATCGCGGCGAAGGGTGTCGATGAGTTCGAAGCGTGGGCCTCCTGCTGGGCAACGATAGCCAAGGCCATTTTTAAAAATGTCGTTCTGACGGCGCAGGGAGGCCACTTCGCGCTGCATGGCGGCGATCTCCACCGCTGCGGCGACGGCACCGGGGCCGCCTGCGCTCGCCAACGCGGCGCTGCGCGCCTGCGTGTGGCTCGCTGCGGCAGCCCCGGTGCCGTAGAGCTTCCTCCAGTCGCGCAGGTTCCAGGGGGAGACGCCCAGATCGCGGGCGAGTTGCGCGGCCTTGCGACCGCCCTCCAGCAGCGCGACAGCGTCGCGCTTGAACTGCTCGTCATAGGAGCGTCTTGGTGTTGTTGTGTTGTTCATGTTCGGCTTGGGGTTATTAACCCTACTTTTGCCGTCCGGGAGAACGAAGAAGGTTCAAACCCAAGAACTCACCACCCTCCGCGAGTGACTCCTGCCCATGCTCATGAACGGCCAGGTGAGGGTGGGGTGAATGGTGGGTTGGGGCGCATCCCCCCATGACATCCCAGGCCAAAGGCCTGAACTATCGCAGCCCAGGGCAACGCCCTGGGAACAAGACACCCGAAAGCCCAGAGCCCTGAAGGGGCGACCTAACCCGAATGTCATGCCCGCCACCATTAGGCCGCCCCTTCAGGTCTCATGCGTCTTTGCATCGCCAAACCCAGGGCGCTGCCCTGGGCTGCGGTAGGTCGTCCCGTTGGGACTTCAAACCCTTCTGCCCCCCTGTGCTGCGATAGGCCGCGCCTGTGGCGCTTCGAACTTGGAAAAGCAGGGCATTGCGGAGAGTTGTCATTCTTCTGCGCCAACGGTGCAAACTACCGTAGCCCAAGGCAACGCCCTGGGATTATGATGCCAGATGAAATCTCGAAGCCCTGAAAGGGCGACTTAACTCCCAACACGCCTCATTCTCCATGCCGCAATCTCTCGCTAACATTTACATCCATCTGATCTTTTCCACAAAAGAACGGCATCCCTTTCTCACGGATGCCGTGCGCCCTGACCTTCATGCCTACATGGCAACGGTGCTGGCGAATCTGAACTCCCCGGCGGTGCTCATCAACTCGGTGGCTGACCATGTGCATGTCCTTTTCAACATGGGCCGCACGGTCACGCTGGCTCAAGTGGTGGAGGATGTGAAGAAATCGTCTTCAAAATGGATCAAGACGCAGGGAGAGAATCTGGCCACCTTTGCATGGCAGGCCGGCTACGGCGGATTTTCAGTGAGTGCGTCCAACGTGCCGAAGGTGGCGAATTACATTCGCGGCCAGGAGGAGCATCATCGGGTGAAGAGCTTCCAAGAGGAATACCGGGAGTTCCTCAACAAACACAACATTCCATATGATGAACGGTATGTGTGGGATTAGGCCGCCCCTTCAGGACTCATGCGTGGTTGATTCCGCCAAACCCAGGGCGTTGCCATGGGCTGCGATAGAACGCCCCTTCGGGACTCCAAACGGCTCTTGAACAAGTCCCCCGAACAACAAACCCATGAACTCACCACATCCGCGAGTGGCTCCTGCCCATGCTCATGAACGGCCAGGTGACGGTGGGGAGATAAAGACGGCTGCGCCGGACGGAAATCCGCAACAGCGGCAAAGCCAAGAACGCACTGTTCCACTTTCCTTTGCCCTCCTTGGCGCGCAGGTCCAATTCATCAGCAACCTCCCGGGCGGCACCGGTCCGGAAAGCGTGCGCGTCAATGCGCGAGGAACTCGTCGAGGGCGGCCTGGGTGACGCGGTATTGCGCGCCGATCTTTTTGCCTTTGATGTCGCCGGCTTCGATGCTGGCGATGACATCGGCCTCGGTGACGCCGAGGGTCTGGGCGACCTGGGCGGGCGTCAGGATGCCCGCGGGGGCTGCCGGCGTGGGAACGGCGGTGGCGGCGCCGGGCAGAGGAGGAGGCTGCTGCTGTCCCTGCATGTTGAAGGCTCCCTGCTGCATCATTTGCTGGGCCATGCCGAAGCCCATGGCCATCTCGGCGGCGGTGCCGCCCATGCCGCCGCCGCCCTGGGCGATTCCCTGGGCCATTTGATACTTCACATAGTCGTTGAGATTGCCGATGGCGCTCATGCTGGAGCGCTTGTCTATGGCCTGCTCGACCTCGGGGGGGACGCTGGCGTTTTCCAGGACGAAGCTGGTGATCTCGATGCCGTATTTGGACTGGGTCTGCGGATTGATGAGCGGCAGCAGGGCCTCGCCGAGCTCGCCGTAGCGGGTGGCGAGGTCGAGCACGGGGACTTTGGCGGTGGCGAGCGCCTCGGTGAAGACGCTGACGATGCGGCTGCGCATGGTGTCGGCGAACTCGTCGAGGCGGAAGTGGTGGTCGGAACCGGCCACCTCCTTGAGGAAAAGCGGCACGTCGCAGACGCGGAAGTCGAAGGTGCCGAAGGCGCGCACGCGGACGATGCCGAAGTCGGCGTCGCGCATCATGACGGGGTTGCTGGTGCCCCATTTGTTGCCGGTGAAGAGGCGGGTGTTGACGAAGTAGATGTCGGCTTTGAAGGGGGACTCGAAGCCGTATTTCCAGCCTTTGAGGGTGGAGAGGATGGGGATGTTGTCGGTGACGAGGTCGTGCTTGCCGGGGCCGAAGGTGTCGCCGAACTGGCCCAGATAGACGAACTGCGCGGTCTGGGACTCGCGGACGATGAGCTGGGCGCCGCGCTTGATCTCCTTGTCCTCGTCGGGAAAGCGCCAGGAGAGGGTGTCGCGCGAGTCGTCCTGCCACTGGATGATTTCGAGAAACTGGCCTTTGAGGTAGTTGATGAGGCTCATGCGAGGAATGCTGCGGGGATTCGTGGTTTATTAGGATTGATTTACTGATTTGCCAAACCTAATTTCGCCGCCCGCGCGCCCATGCCCTATCTGGCTTTCAACCTCAACGACGGAAATGAGTTCGTCTTCGATCTGCTCGAAGAGCGGCTCTCCATCGGCAGGGATTCGAAGAACGACATCGTCATCAACAACAGCTACATCAGCGGTTTTCATGCCGAGTTTGTGCGCCAGCCGGACGGTGTTTATGAACTGGTGGACCTGAAGTCCTCGAACGGTACCTTCGTCAACGGCAAGCGCATCGAGCGCGCCCGCGTCAAGGGCGGGGACAAGCTGCGCTTCGGCCAGCTCGACGCCCGCTTCCGCGAGCGCGCGCCCAAGGGTCTCGCTCCAGCCGAGATCAGCGCCCGTCCGCCAGGCCCCGCCAAAGACGCGCCCGCGCGCACCGACGGCCGCAGGGGCGACACGGAGTCTGTCCCCGCGCGCGATGCCGCCCCCAAGTCCGAGACCAGCCCGGTGGAAGTGTCGCGTCCGGCTTTGCCGCGCAGCGATCCCACGGGCAAAGGCCCCGCCGCCATGCCGCCGACGCCGGGCGTCATCCCGCAGCCCGACCCGGCGCTCGCGCGCCAGGCCGCCGAGTTGAAGGAGGAGATCGGCAAGCTGCGCCAGGAGCGCGACCTGCTGCGCGCCGAGAATGAAAAGGAAAACCGCCGCCGCGAGGAGGTGCGCGCCCTGGAGAAGCAGCTCGAAACCGCGCGCCACGAGCTGGCGGACACGGAATCCCGCCTCAAGGAAACGCGCGCCGCCGCCGATGAGGCGGCGAAGGCCGCGGGCGATGTGAAATCCAAGCGCCGCGAGGCCGGAAACCTCGACAGCCAGGTGGAGTCCGCACGCACCGAGCTGGAGAAAATCCGCGCCGACATCGCCACCGCCACGCAGAGCCTGCAAGCCCTTCACAACGATGCGGACAAGGCTCGTGAAAGCAGGCTGGCCGCAACACGGGAGAAGGAGGCTGCCAGCGCCGGGACGGACGCTTTGCGCAAGCAGGCCGCCGGAGCGGAGCAGCGCGCGCAGGAGCTGGCGCGGCAGATCGCGGAAGCGGAGACGCGTTTGTCCGGTCTCCAGAAAAGCGAGGCGGAGCGCCTGTCCGAAAGCAGCGCCGAACTGCAAAAACTGGCCGCCGAAGCCGCCGAGCGCCGTGCGGAACTGCAGACACTGACCCGCCAGACGACGGAGTTCAAGGCCGACCACGAGCAGGCCAGGAGCGAACTGGAGAAAACACGCGCGGATTTGTCCGCCGAAAAGCAGACGCTCGAAAATGAGAGGAAGGCCCTTGCCGGCGCCGTCGCCGCTTTGGAGAAGCAGAAAACCGACCTCGAGGCAACCACCCGCGCCAAGGCCGCCGAGGCCGTCGGCCTGCAAAGCCAGGTCAGCACCCTTGAAACACGCGCCGCCGATCTCGCCAACAAGCTCGACGACCTCGCCTCCACCGACCAGCAGCTCAGCACCGCCAACGAGGCGCTCAAAGCCGTGGAGTCCCACAAGGCCGAGGTCGCGGCCGCCATCGTGCAGATGACCCGCGATCGGGACGATCTCACCCGCGACCTGCTCGCCGCCACCGAGAAGGGCAAGGCCCAGCACGGACTCACGCGCGCGCTGAGCGAAAAACGCGCCGCGATGGAAAAGGAAATCGCCGCCATCGAGGAGCAAAAAGCCGCGCTCTCCACCGAGCTTGGCAAACTCAAGGAGACTCTGCGACAGACCGCCGCCGATCTGGACAACAGCCGCGCCGCCCAGGCCGAAGCCGAGGAAAAAACCCGCGCCGCCCGCGAGCAAGCGACCGCCACGGATAAGCAGCACTCGGCGTTGAGCGCGGACGTGTCGCGACTGCGGGAGCAGGTCCATGCCGCGGACAGCGAACTCGAACGCCTGCGCCAGGATTCCGCGCGGGAGCTGCAGAGCGCGGAAAAATCCCGCGCCGAACACGAGCAGCACCAGAACCGCCTGCGCGACACGCAGACGCAGATCAGCGGGCTGGAGACATTGCTCGCCACGCTCGCCGCCACCCAGGCCGAGCGCCAGCAGCATCTCGGCAGCCTCATCTTGCGCGAGAAGGAGGCCGCTTCCCAGCTCGACAGCCTGAGCCAGCAGGTCAGCGCCGCCGAGGCGCGGCTGGAGGTGCTCCAGGCCCAGGCCAAAGTCCACGAGGAAAAACTTTCCCAACTCGCCGATTCGGAGAGGCGGCTCGCCGAGGCCAAAGCGGCGCTGCTCACCGCCGGAGATGAACTTGAGGCCGCACGCGCCGAGACCGCCCGCCTGCGCGAGGAGCGCGCCGAGCATGAGCAGAACCTGCCCGCTTTGCGCGAGTCCGTCACCCAGGCGCAGACATCACTGGCCGCCCTGCGCAAAGACCAGGCGGCGGCAGAGACCACCGTGGCCGAGCTCGCCCGCCAGAGCTCCGGGCTGGAGCAAAAGCTGGCGGAACTGCGCAAGACCGAGAAGCAGCTCGATGAGGCCGGCGCCGCGCTTTCCATCAAACAGCAGGAGCAGGAAAGTCTGGCCGCGGCGCTGCAGGAGATGCAGGGCCGTCGTGCCGAGCACGAGGGGGTGCTGCCTGGGCTCGTCACAAAGGTCGAGGCGCTGCGCGCCGAGTCCGCGAAGCTCTCGCAGGACAAGCAGACCACCCTGCGCGCGCTGGAGACCGCCCAGGCGGCGCGCGGCGAGGCCGAGTCCCAGGCCGCCGCGCTGCGGCTTGAGGCGGAGCAGATCGAGAAGCTGCTCGTCGAAAAGCGCGGCACACTCGAAGCCGACACCCGCGCCAAGCTGGAGGCCATCGGCAAGGCAGAGTCCCGCCTCACCGAACTGAACACCGCGCTCGACGAGGCCAAAAAGCGCCTCGCCGAAGCCGAGGCCGCCGCCGTCAAAACACGCGAGGAGGAGGCCGCGCTGCGCAGGCAGATCCCCGCCATGCACACCGAGACCGCCGGTCTTCAAGCGCTGTTGGCAACCCTGTCGCGCGAGCGCGACGAGGCCTCGCAATATGTGAGCCGGCTCAACGCCTCCACCGAGTCTTCGAACCGCAAGCTCGGCGAGCTGCACCAGCAGATTTCCCAGCTCGATGAGGCTCAAAAAACGCGCGAGCAGCGCCTGCTCCAGACTCAGTCCGAACTCGACAAGGAGGCGGACAAGCTCAAAACCGCCCAGCAGCAGACGCGCGAAGCCGAGGCCGCCATGCATGAGCTGGACAAGCAGATCAAGGAGCAGCGCAAAAAAGCCCAGGAAATCCGCGAGCAGACCCTCAAACTGGACGGCGACCTCGCCCAGCGGCTGGATCGCGTCGAGGCGCTCAAATCCGAGGAAGCCCGCCTCCTGGCGGAGACCGAGGCTCATCGCGGCGAGGTGCGCGGAGCCGACGCCCTCCTGGCTGACATGCGCGCGCAGATCCGCGCCGAGGAGGCCCGGCTGGCGGAGTTCACCCAGGTCGGCGGGCAGATACTCACCCTTGGAGCCGCCTTCGCCAGCCTGCAGGCGCGCCAGGCGGAAACCTCCAAATCCCTGCGCGAGGCCTCCGAGCGCGAACTGGCCGCGCAAGTCAAGCTCAACACCCTCCAGGAGACCCTCAACCGCGAGACTGCCCGCGCCGAGAAGCTCAAGCACGAGCGCGCGGCCGCCGAGGCGGCTTTAAAGTCCCTCCAGGACGAGGCCGAAAGACATTCCGCCGCCCATGCCGCCCGCGAGTCCGAGCGCCAGCGCGCTCTGGAGGAGCTGGACGACCTCATCCTCAGCCAGGGCTCCCGCGCCGAGCGCCTCAAAGCCGAGATCAAAGACCTGGAGGAGCGCCGGGCGGAATTCGCGCAGATCGAGGCGCGCCTGCAAAACTGGCAGGACATCGAGGCGCGGCTGCGCGGCCAGCTCATCGAGCTGGAGGAGAAGCACGAGATTCTCCGCCACGGTCTGGGCAGCGACGAGTCCACCGTCATCATGTTCGCCAACGACATCATCAAGCGCCTCGACCTCGTGGACGCACTCATGTCCCGCTATGCCGGCCAGAACGGCGGCGATGTCGTCTCCCAGCTCCGCACCCTGCGCCATTCGTTCGAGGACATCCTGCTCCAGCACGGTGTCAGCGAGTTCGACGTGGACCCCGGCACCGAGGTGGACGTGCCTTTGCGCAAGCGCATCACCATCGTCGAATCCCTGCCCGGCAAAAACAAACCCCGCGTGGTTGAAAGCTGCCGCTCCGGCTTTATCTACTCGCGCGAGGAGGGCCATGAGGTCGTCCTGCGCAAGGTCGAAGTCCGCATTTCCAGCAACTGAGACCCCTCCAGCACCCGCACATTCCTTTTCTCCCCTCACGTTATGGCTGAACACGTTGGCATTGACCTTGGCACCACCCTCTCCGGCCTCGCCTGGCTGAAACCCGATGGCAACCCCGAAATCGTCCCCAATGCCGACGGCGAGCGGCTCACTCCTTCGGTCGTCTTTTTCGAGGCGCACGAGGACGTGAAACTCGTCGGCAGCGCCGCGCGCGACGGCGGCGACCCCGGGCGCACCGTCTTCCAGATCAAGCGCCACATGGACGACCCCGAGTATCTCGTCAAAATTGACGGCAAGGACTGGACTCCATCCGAGATCTCCGCGCTCATCCTCGCCAAGCTCAAACGCGAGTGCTCGCGCATCATCGGCGACATCAACGAGGTCGTCATCACCGTCCCGGCCAACTTCAACGAACTCGCCCGCAAAAGCACCATCGCCGCCGCCCAGATGGCCGGCATGAAAGTGCGCCGCCTCGTCAACGAACCCACCGCGGCCGCCGTCTATTACGCGCACACCCAGGGCGTGCAGGGGCGCATCCTCGTTTATGACCTCGGCGGCGGCACGCTCGATGTCACCATCCTCCAGGTCGATGGCGACAACATCCGCATCCTCACCAGCGAGGGCGCGCGCCACCTCGGCGGCAGCAATTTCGACGAGCTGCTGCTCGAAGCCTACGCCCAGCAGTACAACAAGCAGACCGGCGCCGGACTCTACAGCGACGAGCGCCACCGCCGCCGCGTGCTCCAGGCCGTGGAGGACGCCAAAAAAATGCTCTCCAAGCTGCGCCGCGTGAATGACACCGTGGCCAACGACCAGAACTCGGGCCTGGCCCGCATTGACCTCGCCCGCGAGGACTTCGAGGCCATGATCCGCCACATGCTGACCCGCACCGTCATGCTCGTGGAGCAGGCGCTGGACTCCGCGCAGTTGAAGGCGTCCGACATTGACCACGTCGTCCTCGTCGGCGGCTCCACCCGCATTCCCAAGGTCAAGACCATGCTCGAGAAGCTCTTCGGCAAGTCCGCCGTCTCCTGCGGCAACGTGGACGAGTGCGTCGCCCTCGGCGCGGCCCTGTTCGCCAAGAAGTCGGCGAAAATCCAGGAGGTCTGCAACGCCAGCTACGGCACCGTGGCCATGGTCTATAACGCCCGCACCGGCGAGGAGAAGCTGATGAACTCCATCGTCATCCCAAAGAACACCCCCATCCCCTGCTCGCGCACCCAGGTTTACCAGACTTCCGAGGACAACGAGCGCATCATCGAGGTGGACATCACCCAGGGCGAGGACGAGGACGCCGAGTATGTGGACATCATCGGCCGCCTCACTCTCGAGGTACCGCCGAACCGCCCCAAGGGCTGCGAGGTCGCCGTCACTTTCAGCTATGACGAGAACCAGCGCGTGCGCGCCCTCGTGCTCGACAAGCAGTCCGGCCGCAGCCGCGAGGTCGCCGTCAGCTACAAGGGTGCCGGCGTGCTTTCCGACGAGGAACTCAAGCGCCGCAGCGCCCACCTCCGCCAGATGCGCATCGAGTGACGCCATCCTCCAACACCCCTCATCCCACCGCGCCGCCGCCATGTTCAAGAAAATCCTCCAGTCCCTGACCAAGTCCCACAGCAGCAGGACAGCCGCCGCCCCGGCTCCCGCCGCCAGGGCGTCCGCCCCCAAGACCTCGCCGCTGGCCGGCATCAAAAACGCCCCCGCCAAATCCTCCGCGCCGCAGACGCCCGATGAGTTGTGCGGCATCACGCCGAAGATGCCCAAGAGCGAGATCATGGACCAGCTCAAACGACTCTACCGCCGCCACAACCGCGGCGCCTCCAGCCTTGACCCGAAGGTCCGCGCCAGGGCTGAGGAAATGCTCCACGCCATCGTCGTCGTGCGCGAAAAGCACTTCGGACAGATTTGACCGCCAGTGCCGCCCCTCCCGTCCGCCAGCGCGTCAGGCTCCCCCACAGCGGGATGCGCCGTGACAGGCCCCGGACGCGGCGCAGCCCATCTCCGAGCAGCCAGTTTCATTTCCCAGCGTCCACACTCATGCCCGCCCTTGACGACCTCCTCACCTGCCTGCGCTTCCCCAGCGTCTCCACCGACCCGAAGCACCAGCCCGACGTGCGCGCCTGCGCCGCGTGGCTGGTGGAAAAGCTGCGCGGCATGGGCTTGACCGTGGAGCTGCACGAGACGCCCGGCCACCCGGTCATCGTGGCGAAAAACGCCCATCAGCCGGGCCGCCGCACCGTCCTGCTCTATGGCCACTACGATGTGCAGCCGCCGGAGCCGCTCAATGAGTGGCGCAGCCCCGCCTTCGAACCCACCATCCGCGACGCGCGCGTCTGGTGCCGGGGTGCCACGGACAACAAAGGCCAGCTCATGGCCCACATCTCCGGCATTGCCGAAACGCTCGCCCAACACGGGGACCTCCCCGTGAACTTGACGATTCTCTTCGAAGGCGAGGAGGAGATCGGCAGCCCCAATTTAAAACCCTTCCTCGAAGCTCATCGCGAGGAACTGGCCTGCGATGTCGTCGCCATCTCCGACACCGGCATGGTGGCGCCCGGCGTCGGCACCTTCACCTACGGGCTGCGCGGCATCGCCTGCCTGGAGGCGCGCGTGCATGGGCCGGCCATAGATTTGCACTCCGGCATCTTCGGCGGCGCCGTGGCAAACCCCGCCACCGTGGCCGCCCGCCTCGCCGCCTCACTGCACGATGCCGAAGGCCGCGTGGCCATCCCCGGCTTCTACGACGGCGTGCGCGACCTCCAGGACTGGGAGCGCGCCGCCTGGGCGGAGCTGGGTGATGGCGAAGCCGAGACGCTGGAACTCACCGGCTCCCCCGCGCTGTTCGGCGAGCCCGGCTACACCGAGCGCGAGCGCCGCTGGGCGCGCCCCACGGCGGAGGTCAACGGCATCGGCGGCGGCTGGCAGGGCGCCGGGTCGAAGACCGTCATCCCGCGCGAGGCCTTTGTGAAAATCTCCTTCCGTCTCGTGCCCGACCAGGACCCCGCGCGCATCCTCGACCTTGCCGAGGCGCACCTGCGCGCTCACATGCCCGCCGGCGCCCGGCTCGAAGTTCATCGCGGCCACACCGGCCAGGCCTACCTCATGGACCCTGGCAGCCCCTTCGGCCAGGCCGCGCGCCGCGCCTTGGAAAAGACCTTCGGCGGCCAGGTGGCCCTCATCCGCGAGGGCGGCAGCATCCCCATCGTCCAGGCCTTCAAAGACGTGCTCGGTGTGGACACCCTGCTGCTCGGCCTGGCCCTGCCGGACTGCCAGGCGCACGCGCCGAATGAGAACTTCCCCATCGCCAGCTTCGAGGCCGGCATCCGCCTGAATCAGGAGCTGCTGCGCGCGCTGGCCGCCTGACCTGGGACGCGGGCAGCCTGCCTGCGCGGCGGAGGGAGAGGCGACACCCCCCTTCCCCATGCACCCGCCAGCGGCGGCGCGCGCGAGGCCGGAAAGAAAAACACCGCACTCGCGCGGGGCGGGTGCGGTGTTGAGGTGACCGGGCTGGCCGGTGGCGCCGGATCAGGCGTCCTTCTTCTTCTTCGGAGCGGCCATGAACTCTTCCTTGCTCACGGAGCCGTCCTTGTCCTTGTCGCGCGCGGTGAACTGCTTCTCAGCGGCAGCCGCGTCCTTGGCGCCCTTGGTGAACTCCTCCTTGCTCAGCTTGCCGTCGCCGTTGGCGTCTTTTTTGGCGAAGACCTTTTCTGGGTCCTGCTTCTTCTTCTCCTGGGCGGAGGCGTCGAGCGTGATGCCGGCGAAGGCGATCACGGTGAGGATGGATGCGATGATTTTCATGTCTGTTGGTGTGTGTTGGGTTCTGGATACGCCGGGGTTTGGTTTTGGCCCATCCCTATGCGATGCGCGCTTTAACGCGGGCGCCTTCACACAGTTTCAGCTTTTTTTCAGTCCTGCAAAAAAGCCGCCCCTCCGGCTACGCGAGGCTGCCCCGCAGCCCGAATGTCGGGGAGGAAACGGCGGGCGGCCCCCGCGCTGCGGCTCCGCCTTTTCACGCGGCGGCGTTTGAGAGCCCGGACCGGAGTTCAGGCAACGGACCCGTCACGCACCCGGCCACGATCCGGTTCCAGTCCTGACCAGGCAGTCTGCTCCGCGCAGGCCGCGGATTTGCACCCGCAGCCACGAAGCCGTGACGCGCACTGGCGCGCGGAGGGGTCACTCGGCCTGGCGGAGCCAGGAGGTGATGTCGGCCACGTCCTGGGCGGTGAGGCCGAGTTGGGCGGCGCTGAGCATCATGCTGCGGTCCAGCTTTTTGCGGCTGGCGATGCGGCTGCGCGGGACATACTGGGTCTGCCCGCCCATGCTGCGCACGATGAGCACCTCCCCCTCGGCGAGGACGAGTCCGTGGATCTTGACGCCGTCCTTGGTGACGATCTCGTGGCCGTCGAAACCGTGGGCGATGTCTTTGCTCGGGTGGATGAGGGACTGGGCGATGACTTCGGCGGGCTGGCTGATGCCCCAGCCCTGGAGGCTCGGGCCGAACTCGACACCCTGCTCGCCGATCTGGTGGCACATGATGCAGCGCATGACGAGGGAGGCTCCGCTGGCGGGGTTGCCGGTGAGCTTCATGACGGCTTCGACGCTGAGGGGGTTTTCCCCCTCGGGCGGGATCTCGATGGTCATGAGCTTGGCGGTGTCGGGGTCGAAGATGCCCTGCTTTTTGAGCTCGGCGGGGATGCCGTAGCCAGCCCAGTCCTCGGTGCTGCGCTTGACGAGCCACCACATGGCGTCGGCGTGGACAGGGGAGGCTGTGTCGGCGGCGGCGGCGAGCATGGCCTGGGCGGCGGAGGGGTCGGGCGTGAAGGCGAGGGTGTCGAGGGCGAGCCTGCGCTGGGCGGGGGTGAGGGCGGAGGAAAGGGCGCGGGCTTTGACGTCGGGGACGGCGGCGGGGGGGTGGAGGCGCCAGGTGATTTTGGCAAAGGCGTCGCTCCAGGCGGCGGGGTCCCCGGGTTCGTGCTGGCGGAGCTGCTGCCAGAGCTCCTGCTCCTTGCCGGTGGAGCCGAGGCCGAGGGCTTCGAGGTAGGAGCGGTCGCTGCCATCGTAGCGGCGGGCAAGCTCGGCGAGGATGCCGAGGCTTTGGGCGGCGGGCACGCCGCGCAGGGAGACGGCGACCTCGCGGCGGACGGCGGGGCTTTCGTCCCCGGCCATACTGGCGATGAGGTCGAGGCCGTCGCCGGTGGCGGCGCGGATGGCGCGCAGGGCGACGAGGCGCTTGGTGGCGTCATCATCATCGAGCCAGGTGCGCACACGCATGAAGCCGGTCTCGCCCATCTGGGCGAGCAGGAAGACAGCGCGCGCGGCGAGGTGCGGGTCGGGGTCTTCGAGCAGCTTCGAGACCGCGCCGAGCGCCTCCCTGCCTTGCTCGCGCAGATTCAAGAAGGCGGCGTGGCGCACGTTGTTGGCGGGGGAGCGCAAGGCGGTGATGCAGCCTTCGATGGTGGTGTAGTCGGCGCGGGGGATGGCGGGCTTGAAGCCCTTCGGGGCGATGCGGTAAATGGCGCCGCTGCAAGTGTCGTCGAGGTCCTGGTGGCCGCCGGTGCGCTTGTCGAACCAGTCGCTGACATAAATGGCGCCGTCGGGGCCAACGAGGACGTCGCTGGGGCGGAAGAGGGCGTGGCGGTCGTCGGAGAGGTTGCTGCTGCCGCCGACGAAGTCGCTGCCTTTGAAGACGCCGGTGGTGTTGCTGGTGAGGAAGGCGAAGCGCTCGAGCTTGAAGCCGGCGCCGTCGGGCTTGGGCAGGTAGCCGAAGACGGTGTTGCGGCCTGTCTCGCAGCTCAGGAGGAGGCCGCTCCATTTGGGGCCGAGGGCGCCATTTTCATAATAGCAGAGGCCGGTGGGGGCGCCGCCGCCGTAGATGTCGCCGGCGGGGAGGATGCCGGGGTCGTCCTGCCGCCATTCGGCCACGGGGACGGTCTGGCCGGGGCGCTTGTCGGCGCGCCACTGGCGTTTGCCGTCGGCGGAGAAGAAGCCGAAGCTGCCGCCCTCGATGAGGTGGCTGACGCGGCAGGCGGGCGGGTCGTCGTTGTCGTTGAGGAACATCTCGCCGAGGGAGTTGGTGACGCCCTCGTAGCTGTTGCGGTAGTTGTGGCCGAGGATGCGCACGCGGTGGCCGGAGGGGTCCATGCTGGCGGTGAAGCCGCCGACCCAGACGTGGCCGTCATCGCTTTTCTCGCCGGTGTAGGTGTTGTTGAGGTAGGCGCCGCCGATGCGGAAGGTGGAGCCGCTTTTGTCGGTGAAGTGGGCGCCGCAGTTGCCGTTGCTGAAATACCAGCGCCCGTCGGGGCCGGCATAGACGGCGTGGAGGCTGTGGTCGTGCTGGGGCTGCTCGAAGCCGGTGAGCAGGACCTCGCGCCGGTCCACGGCGGGGTCGAAGCGGAGGTCGCGGTCCACGTCGGTGTAGAGGATGAGGTCGGGGGTGTTGGAAACGACGATGACATTGTCGAAGACGGCGATGCCCATGGCGCTCTCCAGGGCCTTTTCCCGCACGAAGACGTGGGAGGAGTCGGCTCTGCCGTCGCCATCGGTGTCCTGGAGCACGCGGATGGCGTCGCCCTCGCGGCTGCGGCCGCTGTGGCGGCGGTAGTTCACGCCCTCGGAGACCCAGATGCGGCCGGCGGCATCCACGTCCATGTTGGCGGGGTTGTGCAGCATGGGGGAGGCGGCCCAGAGGGTGACCTCCAGGCCCTCCGGGACCTGGAACATGGAGGCGTCCAGGTGGTCGGGGGTGACCTGCGCGGGGTCGAAGGCGGGGGTGGCCGGGTCGGCGGTGAATGCTGGCTTGGCCGGGACGAAGACCTTCTCTTTCCTTGCGGGGCGGTCCGGTTTCTGCGCGGTGGCTTGCAGGGAGAATCCGGCGAGCAGGGCAAGGGCGAGGGAGGTTTTCAGGGACATGGGCGGCTCAAAACGGGTGGAAGGCGCGCATTCTTGCCCTGGAGTGCGCGCCCGCGCCAGCCCGGAGAGCGGCTATTTTTTCTTCGCCCTGGCCGCCTCGAAGGTCCAGGCGCGGGCCGGGTCCATGCGCTGGCGGTCGGCGTCGGTGGGGCCGCCGCCGAACTGCGCCCAATATTCCACGGCGAAGGGGTTAAGTTCGGGGCCGCGGGCCTGCTCGTTGAGGTCGGCCTGGCCTTTGAGGGAGTCCCACCAGGCGTCGTATCTGGCGCTCAGGGCGCTGGCAATCCCGGGGTGGCGGGCGGCGACGTCGGTCTGCTGGCCGGGGTCGTTTTTCAGATCAAAGAGCTGCCAGCCGGCGGCAGGGGCGGGGTCGCCCTTGCGCGCGGGCTGGGCGGCGCTGACGAGCTGCCAGCGGCTGTCGCGGACGCTGGCGTTGCGGTCCTTGAAGGCGTGGTAGTCCTGGCCCTTGGGCCAGCGGCCGACGTGGGTGAAGAGGACGCGCTCGTCCCAGGGGGCGGCGGGGTTTTCCAGGAGGGGGAGGAGATCGCGCCCCTCGGCCTGCTGCTGCGCGGCCTCCGGCAGGGACGCGCCGGCCAGGGCTGCCCAGGTGCGGAAGACATCCACATGCGCGGTGAGCGCGCCGCATTCACCGGGCTGGATGCGGCCGGGCCAGTTCCACAGGGAGATGGCGCGTATGCCGCCGAGCCAGGGGCTGCCCTTTTGCCCCCTCATGCCGGCGTTGAAGACGCTGTGGCCGGCGGCGGTGCCGTTGTCATTGATGAAAACGATCAGCGTGTCGTTGGCGATGCCCCACTGCTCCAGCCGCACGCGCAGCCTGCCGATGTTTTCGTCTATGTTGTGGATCATGCCGAAGAAGTTCTCGACGTTCTCGCCGAGTCCCCTGCCCTCATACAGCGCGCGGTCCTCCGGACGGGCGATGTAGGGCGCGTGCGGGGCGTTGGTGGCCAGCCAGCAGAGAAAGGGCTGCTTGCCCTTGACGCCCTCGATCCACTTCGCCGCCTGCTCGAAGAAGACATCCGTGCAGTAACCCTTCGTCCTCACAAAGCTGTCATTGTGGAGGATGGCGGGGTCGAAGTAGAGATTGCCCGGCGCGTCTCCGCAACTGCCGGGGTAGCTCTGGCCGATGCCGCCGCCGCCGTGGATGAACTGCTCGTCGAAGCCGCGAGCGCGGGGACGGTATTCCTTTTCATCCCCGAGGTGCCATTTGCCAAAGATGCCGGTGGTGTAGCCGGCGGACTTGAGCACCTGGGCGATGGTCACGGCCTTCGGGTCCATGCGCTCGCGCTCCAGGATGGTGTGGGTGATGCCGTTGCGGAACTCGTGCCGCCCGGTCAGCAGCGCGCTGCGGGTGGGCGCGCAGGTGGGGCTGACATTGAAGTCGGAAAAGCGCCTGCCTTCGGCGCGCAGGCGGTCCAGGTTCGGCGTCTTGAGGACGGGGTTGCCGTGGGCGGACATGTCGCCGTAGCCCTGGTCGTCGGTGAGGATGAAAAGGATGTTCGGGCGCGAGCCGGCGAGTCCGGCGCTGAGGCAGGCATGGGGCGCGGCGAGGAGGATAAGGGCGGTGAGCAGGCGTTTCATGGAGCCGCCAGTAACGGCGCGCGCGCGCCGGAACTTCCGCAAACTCATGCCCGCATCACAACCTCCGCGAGCGCCCCGCCCGCAAGCGCCGGGGCGGCCCGCCCGGAGGCCGCTCAGCTTTTAAAGATGAAGAACTTCCGGCAGACGAAATTGATCAGCACCGAGGTCACCGCCATGAAGAGCTGCGCCACCAGCGTGTTCAGGCCGAAGACCTTGATCATCCACGGCCCCGCCGCCAGCCCGCCCGCGAAGCTGATGGCGCCCACCGCGAAGAAGTACACGATCTCCATCGTCCGGCTGTGGCGTCCGGGCGTGAACACCCAGCGGATGTTCGTCAGGTAAGCCACCGCCGTGCTGAAGACCAGGGCGATGCAGTTGCTCAAAGTGCTGTTGAGCGCGCGCGTCTCCTGCGGGATGGCCGAGTCAATCGAGGGGAAAAACCACGCCGACGCAGCCAGCCACACCACCTGGTGCGTGGTGAAGGCCGCCAGCCCGCAGATCACATACTTCACGAACTGAAGGTAAGGATGCGCGTCCTTGCGGAGGAAGGCGCGCCGGATCGTCGCCCAGTCGTTGTGCTTGATGAACCGCGCCGTGGCGGTGATTTCCTTGACCATGCCCGGCTTTACCCGCGCCCCGCGCGAATGCAAGCGGCGGGCGGTGACAAGTGCCTCACCACCCCGCTCAAATCTCCATCCCCGGCAGCCCGTTCACGATCTTCAGCGTCTCCAGGCTCACGGTGATCACGCGGAGGAAGAGTTCCAGGGGGTAGGCGGGGTTGTTCATCGTTTCGGTGGCACAGAGGTTGGCGTCGTTGACGATGCCGCTGTCTTTGTCGGTGGTCACGGACTGGCGCTCCATGACCCATTCGAGGGCGGGTTTGCCGTTCACCACATAATCATAAGCCTCCAGCGGGATGCCGCGCAGCGTGATCCGGGAGTTGTAAATGACGGTGGTCTTGTCGTTGATGCTCTTGTTCGTTTCGGGGTCGCGCTTCTTGGCGAATTTCAGTTCTGGCTCAGCCATAAGTGCCTGAGCTTCATTGGTGGCGCGGACTGGCCGTTTTCTAGATCAAATCCACCATGCGGCCATAATGGTCGGAGTTGCTGCCATACGCATCGGTTTCGAAATGGAAGCCTCTGGCTACCTTCTCGATCAGGAGACGATGACCGCCTTCCTCAGACTCGATCCCGCTTTCCTCCCAATCCTTGAAACCCGAAAGGATGTCACTTCGCATGCCGCTTTGGGATTCGACCAGGGCGGTTCTGACCACGCGCACTTTCGATCCGGGCACGAATGCCTGCTTGAGCAGGTCCGACAAGGCGGGCGCGGCCTTGCCAAAGTCCAGCGCGGCGATCCGCCTGAGTTCATCGCCAGGCGCCTCGACCAAGTCCGCACGGATGGACAATGTCACCGGCAACTCCTCATTCAGCGTGGCGATGACCTGCTCCACGATTTTCATGTTTGCCGGAGTGTTGCGCACGGTCAGCACATGCTGCGCGGCATCGTGAAAGGCGGCGGAGCCTTCCGGGAAGGGCAGCCCGGCGTCCTTCAGGATTTGCAGCGTGCTTTTGCTGAACTCCAGCGGCCGCAAG
>DDQZ01000103.1:0-19866 GCA_002343505.1 Verrucomicrobiaceae bacterium UBA2429
TCAACTCGCAGATGCTCAACGATAATTTTAAAATGGTCGCAATACCGCTGGATGCATTTGTGATCGTTGGCCGAATTGATGGAGGGTGTCACCAGCAAGGATACCCCCATCCAGGCGAATACACTGGTCCACCGAAGGCAGGGCCGCCAAAACCAACACCACCGGATTAAAAACCGCGTCCGCCCCAGCGGCTGTAGCCCACACCGCCAAAGATCGGCGCGGGTGCCAAAATCACTGGTGGAGCAGCATGGAAACGCTGTGGCCTGACGGGTGCGTAGCGGGGGTGGTAGCCATAGCGGGCGTCCTCGCTTGCGCCAATGGCCGATCCCGCGAGCGCTCCGAGCGCGCCGCCTATGGCCGCGCCCTCCAGGGGACATCCACTTTGATGGCCGATAACCGCGCCGGCAAGCCCTCCAACCACCGCGCCAGTTACGCCTCCCTGAACTTCGGCGGGACCGGGATAAGGCGTCATGCATGAGGTTAAAAAAAGCGCGCCCCCAGCCAGCAAAGCGGACAGCGCGCGGAAGATGGATTTTTTGAGGGCGGAAGGAAGTCGCGGCTTCATAAAATGAGGGGCTGGTCTCTTGAGCCGCGCTTCATTTGCCATCATTCAAACAGCCTCGAAATTTGGAATGCCCAACCGCTTCGCCATGCGCAACGGGCGCCGCAGCGCCTCGGCCATGCGCAGCGCCTCGTCCATGCCGCGCACATCCTTGCATTCAGGATGCGGCTCCGGCGCATCAATGATGCCCAGATGACTCAGCACATGGGCCGTGCTGTGCTTGTAAGGCGCGGCGCTCATGCGTTCGTCGAGACGGAAGACGAGGTCTTCGAAAGATTGGAATGCCTCGAAGAGCTTGTAAACCCGCGTGTCAAAGCGGCCCGTACCTGTTTTGAATTTCTTGTCCGCCACACTATCCAGCAGCCACATGTCCCTCGCGGCGCAGATGAGCGGGCAGGCGCTGACACCAGCGCCGATGAGCAACGGCAGACCAAGCCGGATGGCTGTGGGAATGCCGTAGTCGTCACCACTGTGCGGGGCGAAAGGCAGCTTCAGATCTTTGCACATGGCCGCCCAGTAGAGAAAATGCGGCTCGTCGAGTGTGCTGATCTTGCCGCCCGCATATTTCGGGTGGTTGGCGATCTCGTGCAGCAGCCACGGCTCGTACGGGCTGGCCCATGGCACAAAAGAGGGCTCCAAAGCGTGGGCGATGGCCGGGTGCGTGATATGAGCGGCGATCTCGAAGTAGGCATCCCGCCGCGCCTCGGTCTCCAGCAAGTTCAGCAGGCGGGAAGTCATTATCATCACCTCGCAGTTGTCGTGGCTTTGGGCGATGTCGAGCAGAGGCCAGTAGCGCTCAGCCTTGAAGACCTCATCCTTCTCCGCGCCGCGCGCTGTCACGCCTGCGATGAATCGCTGATCTGGAAATTCCGCCCTGAACCGGCGCAGAACATCGGCATAAAGTTGGTTGTCCAGTTCGAAGATGTATCCAGTGTCCGCGTTCAACACGAAGACCATCTCTACCCCATAGTGCTCGCCGCACTGCCGCATCCAGCGCACGCTTTTGGAAAAACCCTCCCAGTCCGGCTTGCAGTCCTTGAAGGGAAGCAGCGTCGCCACGCACAGGCGCGCCTTGCTGGTGTGGTCCGCCAGTTCCTCCTCGGCGGTCCAGGCCCAGACAGTTTCCTGCCAGGCTGTCGTAGGTTTCAGGTCTTTTGGGTCGGAGATAAGGTCAGGCATGGCCGCCAAGGCTAGGCGGACAACCCCTCATGGCAAACGACCTTTGCCGGAGAATAATGGGCCCGTCTCTCAACCGAGTTCCGCCGTGGCTTCCCTGCCTTCCAGCACGCGCTTCGTCGGCTCTTTGATGGCGTGGACAATGCCCGCAAGCTTCAGCAAGCGAAGCACATAATAGGTCGGGTCGAACTCCCACCAGAAAAAGCCCTGGCGCGCGCAATGCGGGTAGTAGTGGTGGTTGTTGTGCCAGCCCTCGCCGAGCGTGAGAATGGCAAGGATGAAGGAGTTCCGGCTCGACTCGCCCGTCTCGTAACGTCGGTTGCCAAGCAGATGGCAGAAGGAATTTATGGCGAAGGTGGTGTGGTAAAGAACCACCGTGCTCAGGCAGAAGCCCCACAAGAAGCCCGGCAGCCCGGCAGCCAGATAGCAGACCAGCGCCAGCACCGCCGGAGGCACCCAATGGTAGGTGTTGATCCACACCAACTCCGGATACTTGGTCAGGTCCTTCACGCGTTTCGCGTCATAGTCCTCATAATCCGGCGCCAAAATCCAGCCCACATGCGCCCAATAAAAGCCCTGCTGCTTCACGGAATGAATGTCATCAGGCTGGTCGGAGTGCTGGTGGTGATGACGGTGATGAGCCGCCCACCAGAGCGCGCCTTTTTGCGCCGCCATGCCGCCCAGCCAGGCCAGGACAAATTGAAACCAGCGCGAGGTTTTGAACGAGCGGTGTGAAAAGTAGCGGTGATAACCGCCGGTGATGCCGAACTTCCGGATCAAAAACAGCCCCGCGCACAAACATAGCGAGAGCGGGTCCGGTTTGACGAAGAAGGCGAGGATCGCGAGGAGGTGGATGCCGAAAAAGAGGAAGGCACCGGCTGTGGGCTTGAAGGCTGGGTGGGTCACAAAACTGACTGCTGATTTTGGTGAGAGAGCCGGATTACAGCCTGAATCATGAAAATAGCAACCGCGCGTTTTGAAAGGCACGAGATTGGCACAATAGCCCTCCCGTCCTCCGGGAAGCCGGGCTTGCCTTCCGGCGGCATGTGTTCATTGTCGGGTCATGACCCGTCATGAGTCCATCCAGATGATCCGAGATGCCTGCAAAACCGTGGCGCTGCAATTCATGAAGATTCATCCAGCACTCCCGCATCTGCGGGATTCCGAGACTATGTCGGACTGCCTTAAAGCCGTGCATGAAATGACGGTTCAACTCGAGATCATCAAAAAGAAGATCGGCAGGCTGGAAAAGCAGGATGACAGCAGCCTTGTTTGAATGACGCGCGCGGGCGGGTCCCGCATTCGCACACCTGTCAGCCATCAGGGAAACTCTCGACAAATCGTGACTCGGTCGCCAAAGACTGTACGCGCATGTCATGCGGCTCGCAGGGCAGATTTTCCGCCAACTGCGCATCGAATGCGACACCCAAGCGCGGAGCCCTGACTCCCTGCTGTGAAAGCAGCCGGTCATAATAGCCGCCGCCATGTCCCAGACGGGAGCCGTCTTTTGTGGAAAACATCAATCCCGGCACAAGAATCACGGTCAATTCCCCCACCGGAACGGGGGAGGTTTGCATCGAAGGCTCCCAAACCCCCATCCTGCCGCGCCGAAGATCTCCCATATCGCGAACCACACGCGGCTCCAGCATTCCCTCCGAAATGCGAAAAAAGACCGTTTGCCATCCCTGTCCGGCAAGCCACGGCATCAAGGTGCTCACCAAGTCAGGTTCGGCTCGCAGTCCACCGAACAATGCAGCCGTGCCGGGCTTTTCCCAAATCTCGCGCCGCATTTGCAGACGCTTCACCAATCTTGCGGACCACTCCGCCAGTTGATTCTCATCCACCGCCGCGAGGCGCGCGCGCATTGAACGGCGCAGGTCGGTTTTGGTCCAAGTGGAGTTGTCCTGGTTCATGCGGGCGTGAATTGTCACTCTTGGATCGTGCCTTGCAAAGCCGGACTTCCGCCTTGTCTCCATGACAAACAGCCCTATTTTCATTAGAACGAGTTCAAACTCATGATTCACGATCCCACGCCGGACCATGGCGGACCCGCCCTTTTGTGCAGGCCCGGAAAAGCCGGTTTTCCCTTTCGCAGGAAGACCAGGGACGAAAATAAAATCGGACTTCTCCCGACCGAGGGCTGGCAACGCAGGAATCTTCAATTCCTCGGAGATGTGCTCATACCCACGCTGCTGTCACCGCGCCGTCCGGGAAGGACTCCGCGCGCCGTGCCTCTGGCCTCCAACGACGAAATCTGCGCCACCTGGCTGGGGCACGCGGGCTTTTTCGCCAGCATAGGCGGAGTGAGCATGCTGATTGATCCGAACTGGGCGCTGTGGCACGGCCCCGTCAAACGGGTGCGCCATCCGAGCATCTGGGCCAGTGATCTGCCGCCGATTGACCTGGTGCTCATCACCCATGCTCACTTCGACCATCTGCATCTGCCAAGTCTCAGGCGCGTGGCCCGCGGCCAGCCGGTCATCGTTCCACATGGAGTCGGTGACATCGTGAAGAGATGCGGATTCGGCCAGATCATCGAACTGGAAACCTGGCAGCGGGCCAAATTTCAGGACATCCACATCACGTTCACACCGGCGCGTCACTGGGGTGCCCGCATGATTCATGACACTCATCGAGGGTTTGGCGGCTACTTGGTGAGTTCCGGCCGACGCTGCCTCTACCACTGCGGGGACAGCAGCATGTTCGACGGTTTTCAAGAGATCGGCCGCCGCGCCGACATTGACCTGGCCATCATGCCCATCGGCGCCTACCAGGCACCGAGCGGGCGCCCGGTGCACATGAACCCGGCCGAGGCTCTCGACGCCTTTGAGATGCTCGGCGCGCGGCACATGATCCCGATGCATCATGACACCTTTCCTCTGGGCGGAGAGCCGATCCACGAACCCGCCGACTGGCTGTCACTCCTCAGCACGGAGCGCCGCGTCTCGGAACGGGTGCGCATCCTTCACGAAGGCGAGTCCGTGGTGTACTAAAGGGATGGCGGCATGGTGGAAGTCACACTCATCGCCGCAGTCTCCGCAGATGGTTTCATCTCATGCGGACGCGGCATTCCCTGGGATCTGCCGGAGGACAAAAAACACTTCCGTGCCTACGCCGAAAAAAAATGGCTGCTGCTGGGACGAGTCACACATTCAGAAATGAGCGGCTGGTTCCGCGATCATCAACCGCTGGTGATGACGCGCGACGCGGGATGCAAAGTCACACCAGGCCAGTGTGTGGCGTCTGTTGAGGAGGCTTTGCATCTCGCCGAAAGTGCCGACCAGCCCGAACTCCTTGTGTGCGGCGGATCTCAAATTTACGCTGAAGCCATGCCCTTCGCGGACAAGCTCGTGATCACGCATGTGGATCGCATTCTCGGCGCGGGCCTGCCTTTTCCAAAAATCCACCGCCAGAGTTGGGAGCCTGTGTCACGCATAATACACGGCACGGACGCGCTTCACGACATCTCCTTTGAGATCATCACCTGGCGGCGTGTTGCCGCTTTGCCGGGAGCCGGCTGGACAGTCGGCGAGGCGGCATGAACCTCATTTCCTCATGTAAAGCAGCAGCCGGTCATGCACGAGGAGTGCGAGGTCGGGGCGCCCGTCGCCGTCGAGGTCGGGGGCGAGGTAGTCGTGCGGCTCGTTGGTGAGACCGACTTTTCCGCGGTATTGAGGGTCAATGTCGAAGACGCGGAAATACAGCGAGCTGCTCCAGGAAGGAGGAGAGTGAGCGGCGGGAGTGAACAACTCGATGACGCGGCTCTTTCCGTTGTCGAGCGCAAGGATGTCATCCACGGCAGCGCCGCTGAAAGGCGCAATGAGAAGATCCGCGGCGGCGGTGTCCTTCAAGCCGCTGTCAAAGGTGGCAAGGGTCTGCAAACGGAGCGTGGGACCGGTGAAGGGGTTGATGTCAAAGCCGTTTTTGCCGACAAGCAGCAGAGCCGAGCCTTGATCCGGCAGGGAGAGCAGGTGGCATTCCTCCGGCGCGGTTCCGGCCAGCGCGTGGGTGTGCCCTGCACGGAACACGCCGTCAGGGCCGGGGGTCATCTCATAGAGCTTGCCAGAAGCGGTGTCGGCGAGAAATACCCCGCCGCCTGCCGCAGCGGCAAGAGTGCTGATCTGGGCGGATGAATCTGGCGCGTTGAACTGCTCGACGGTGCGCGCCTTGCCATCCTGACCGATGCGGAAGGCGCGGGCAAGCTGGTCGCGCGCGATGAGAAACTCGGCTTTGCCATCGCCGTCCAGATCGGCGGTGGTGAAGGCGGCGGGAGCCAGTTTATTGAGCAGATTATCCGGCAGGCCCTCGGCGCGTTTGAACGGGGTTTTTTCATCCTCGCGGGAGAGAAGCACCTGCATGGGAGCCAGGGTGGAGAAAATGAAAAGATCACCCCTGCCATCCTGGTCGGCATCGAAGATGCGCAGGGCGGAGGGCTTGCCCGGCGCGCTCGGCAGATCGCGGACGACCTGCTTGAAGGATTTGTCCTGCTCGCTCCAAGCCAGGCTGAGCAAAGAAACTTTGCCTTTGGATTCCGCAAGAGCATGAACGGCGGCGCTCTTTTCCCCGTCAATGGAACCGGCTGCGAGAGCGAGCAGTGTGTCGGCGCTCTGGTGGATGACATCGGGGTAGGTGAGCCGGTTTTTTTGCCACCGGGAGACGCCAACGCTTTTCTCCGCAGGACTGAGCATGAGGAGGGCGGGCTTGCCGGAGATGACTGCGATGGCGAGGCTCTCAATGCCGCTGAGCGCCGGAAACTCGCGCCCTTCGGCAAAAGCCCCGCCGGGCAAGCCGGCGAAGAACCAGAGGCGGGCGTTTTTTGCCTCGGCTATGACGACATCCGGGCGGCCATCGCCATCCAGGTCGCCATAAACAGCGGCTCCTGCTTTGATGTCGGTGGCGGGAATGGCATGGCGGATGCTCGACGCGCGGTCGGCATCCGTGTCAGCATCGGTGCGCGCAAGGCGGGCGGCCTCGATCATGCCGGTGTCATCGCGGATCCATGCGAGGCCGGCTTCTTTGCCAAAACGGAAAGGATGAACCCAGCAGCGGCTTTCGGGAATTTGCAGCCGCCACTCCTGCCCGAAGACGCAGCCTTTCTGCTGAAGCCTGACAAAGACGGCGTCAGCATCAGGAGACGTGTAGCAAAGATCGGTCAGACCATCGCCATCCAGGTCAGCCTGGCGCAGGCCCCCGCAACCGTTCTGGCCCAGGGCGTAAGTTTTTCCATCCGACCAAGCGCCGGATGCAGACTGGAGCCAGACATGCAGACGTGTCTCGGTGAGCAGCGCCAAATCCGTGCGTCCATCGCCATTGAGATCAGCAGCGTGCAGGGATTCGGGATCCTCGGACACGGAGTCGAGGGTGAATTCCGTGTTCGAAGTCCAGTCACCCGCCGCAGCCTGAATGCGAAGGAAGAGTTTCTTCTCGTCAGTGGTAAAGGCGATGTCCGGCCGGCCGTCCCCGTTCCAATCTCCCACAGCGAGGGCATGGGCGCGGCGGCCAATGACGAGGGGCTTTTTGTCGAGGCGTGACAATTCCAGCACGGGGTTCCAACGGTCCTCGCGCGAAGTGCGCTCGGGTTCGCCGGCCTTGGGGCCGTCTTTTCGCTGGAATAGAAACTCGATGCGGGCCCGGTCCCGGTTGATGAGGGCGAGGTCGGGCAGTCCGTCGCCATTGAAGTCAGCGGAGCGCAGAGCCGTGGTGTTCCAGTCCAGTTTCACCACCTCCGGGCCGTCGAAATAAAGACCTTCGGCGGCCGCCATGAGAGGGACGGAGAGAATGAGGGGCAGGAAGCGCATCTGCGAATCTCAGCGCCCCGCGCATGGATGCAACCTTGAAGGAACATCCGCTCAATTCAGCCTCACATTCTCCGGCGTCCGGGCCATGAGGCTGAAAACGGGCCCCATGTCATCAAGCACTGCGCCCCACATGGCCTCGGGCTTTTCCGTGGCAAGGATGACCCTGCGCGCCGGAGTGATGATCCAGGAGCGGTGCTGAATTTCGTTTTCAATCTGTCCGCTGGACCAGCCGGAGTAGCCAACGAAGCCGCGCACTTCGTGGCCCATGCTCATCTCATGAAGGGCGTCGGAAACGGAAAGGTGGGTCTGGCAACGGAGGGTGCCTTTTTTTCGATTCCAATGCAGAGAGGCAAAGGCAAGCTTGTCCGCGGCGACGGGGCCGCCGACGAAGACGGGCACCTGGCCGAGCGCGCCGAGATCCTGGTCGGGCAGGAGGTCGGCCACACGCTGGGCAAGGGGGCGGTTCAAAACATAGCCGAACGCGCCGTCCTCACGAGTGTGCGCCGCAATGAAGACCACGGCGCGTTGAAAATTGGGGTCTCTCATTGAGGGCACCGCGAGAAGCAGGGTGCCGGAGAGGTGCGGAGCTTGTTCATCAGACGAAGGAGTCATGTCAAACTCTGACAAGGGATGCGCCTCCAATGTTCCCTTGGCAAGAAAAAACCCCGCCGGCAGGATGCAGGCGGGGTTTTCACAGGATGGCGGGACTGACCTCAGGCGGCTTCCTCGTCCGCCTGACGGCCTGGCTCGGCAAGGTCGAAGCTGCGGTTGGCGATGAAGCCTGTGCCCGCGGGGATGAGATGGCCCATGATGACGTTCTCCTTGAATCCGCGGAGGAAGTCGGACTTGTTCAGGGTGGCCGCCTCGGTGAGCACGCGGGTGGTGTCCTGGAAGGACGCTGCGGAGATGAAGGACTCCGTCTCAAGGGAAGCCTTGGTGATGCCAAGGAGCACAGGCTCGGCCTCGGCGGGCTTGCCGCCCTCCTCGATGACTCGCTCATTTTCCTTCTCGAACTCGGTGCGGTCCACCTGGTCGCCCCAGAGGAAGTCGGTGTCGCCGGTTTCGGTGATCTTCACCTTGCGCAGCATCTGACGGATGATGATCTCGACATGCTTGTCGTTGATCTCCACACCCTGGGCTCGGTAAACCTCCTGGACCTCGTTGACAAGGTGCTCGCGCAGAGCCTGCGGACCGAGGATCTCCAGGATCTCGTGCGGCACGACGGGCCCGTCGGTGAGCTGGTCGCCCTTGTGAATGTGGTCGCCGTTGAAGACAAGGATGTGCTTGGAGCGGGGAATGAGGTGCTCCTCCTGCTGGCCGGTTTTTTGGTCGGTGACAATGACGCGGCGCTTGCCGCGGACGAGTCCGCCGATTTCGACGGTGCCGTCAATACGGGCAATCTCGCAGGCATCCTTGGGTTTGCGGGCTTCGAAAAGCTCGGCCACACGCGGCAGACCGCCGGTGATGTCCTTGGTCTTGGACGCTTTGCGCGGTGTCTTGGCCAGGGTGGTGCCGGCCGCGACTTTTTCGTTGTTTTTGACGGCAAGGTGGGCGCCGGCGGGAATGGTGTAGCTGGCGAGCACCTCGTGGCTCTTCGGGTCGGTGACCACGATCTGCGGATGCAGGTCCTCCTTGTGCTCGATGACGACGACCTCTTCGTTGCCTGTGGACTCGTTTTTCTCCTTGGTGAAGGTGATGCCGGAGATCATGTCGCGGAACTCAATCTTGCCCGCTTTTTCGGTGATGATCGGCATGTTGTAAGGATCCCAGGTCACGACCTGCTCGCCCTTCTTCACGCTGGCGCCGTCCGGCTTGGCGATGATGGCGCCGAGCACGAGCTTGTGGCTCTCCAGCTCCTTGCCGTCGTCATCCATGATGGAAAGAATGCCATTCTTGGTGAGGGCGATCCACTGGCCTTCCGGGGTCTGCACGGTGCGCATGTCCGAGAAGCGGAGCTTGCCCCCATTTTTCACGTTGATGAAGGGCTGCTTGAAGCTGCTCATGGCAGCGCCGCCGACATGGAAGGTGCGCATGGTGAGCTGGGTGCCCGGCTCGCCGATGGACTGCGCGGCGACAATGCCGACCGCCTCGCCAATCTTCACCAGCCTGCCTGTGGCCAGGCTGAGACCGTAGCATTTGGCGCAGCAGCCGCGCTTGCTCTCGCAGGTGAGAACAGAGCGAATTTTCAATTTTTCGACGCCGATCTTGGACAGATGGGCGGCCTCCTTCTCCAGCACAAGCTGGCCGGCAGCGATGATGGTCTCCTTGGTGACGGGGTCCATGATGGTCTCGCAGCTCGTGCGTCCATAGACGCGGGTCTTGAGATCCACCACCTCCTCATCCCCTTGATAGATGGAGGCGAGCGTAATGCCGTTGACCGTGCCGCAGTCGTCTTCCGTGACGATGACATCCTGGGACACATCCACAAGCTTGCGGGTCATGTAGCCGGAGTCCGCAGTCTTCAAAGCAGTGTCAGCCAGCCCCTTGCGGGCGCCATGTGAGGAAATGAAGTATTCCAGCACGCTTAGCCCCTCGCGGAAATTCGAAGTGATGGGGCGCTCAATGATCTCACCGGAGGGTTTGGCCATCAGGCCACGCATCCCGGCGAGCTGTTTGATTTGCGTCTTGTTGCCGCGGGCACCGGAGGTGACCATGACATAGAGCGGATTGTGGTGCTTTTTGCCGTCGTTGTATTCCAGGGTGCGGAACACTTCGTCGGCGAGCTGGTCGGTGGCATGCGTCCACAAGTCCACAATCTGCTGATAGCGCTCGCCATTGGTGATGAGTCCCTTGCGGTAAAGTTTTTCGACGTTTTCGATGTCCTTGTAGGTCTTGTCCAGGGTCGCGCGCTTGAGGTCGGGGATGACCATGTCGGTAATCCCGATGGAGCAGCCGGAGCGGGTCGCCTCGCGGAAACCGAGATTTTTCAGGCGGTCCAGGCAGGCAACGGTTTCTTTCTGCCCGACATGCTGGAAGGTGCGCCAGATGATGTCGGAGATCTGCTTCTTGCCGACGGTGGCATTGATGAAGCCAAGGGTGTCAGGCCAGATCTCATTGAAACGGACGCGACCCGCGGTGGTGGAGATGAAGGGCTTCGATGGGTCGCCAAAATGGCGGCCATCATGACCGAAGTCCGGGTTGCGATAGAGTATTTTGTCATTAAGACCGAGATTGCTCTCGGCAAGCGCAAACTCAACCTCGGCCGGATCATTGAAGATGGGCAGGCGGTCCGGGTGGTCGCCCTTCCTGCCCTTGCCGTTGTCGTGGTTCGGCAGATCACGCAGGTAGGTGAGGAAGAAGCAGCCGAGGGGAATGTCCTGGGAAGGGGTGGTGATTGGCTTGCCGCTGGCGGGGCTGAACAGATTGTTCGGCGCCAGCATGAGCAGACGGGCCTCCATCTGGGCTTCCACAGAGAGGGGCACATGGACGGCCATCTGGTCGCCGTCGAAGTCGGCATTGTAAGCCGTGCAGACCAGCGGATGCACACGGATGGCCTCGCCTTCGATGAGCTTGGGCTCGAATGCCTGGATGGAGAGCCGGTGAAGCGTCGGGGCGCGGTTAAGCAGCACTGGGTGGCCCTTGGTCACCTCGTCGAGGATATCCCACACTTCCGGAGTGCGGCGCTCGATCATCTTTTTGGCGGAACGGACAGTGTGAACGAGACCCATCTCCTTCAAACGGCGGATGATGAAGGGTTCGAAAAGCACCAGCGCCATCTTTTTCGGAAGACCGCATTGATGCAGGCCCAACTCGGGGCCAATGACGATGACAGAGCGTCCGGAATAGTCCACGCGCTTGCCAAGCAAGTTCTGGCGGAAGCGCCCTGACTTGCCCTTGAGCATGTCGGAGAGGGATTTGAGCGGGCGGTTGCCTGCGCCGGTGACGGGCCGGCCATGACGGCCGTTGTCGAAGAGAGCATCAACAGCCTCCTGCAGCATGCGCTTTTCATTGCGGATGATGACATCCGGCGTGCGGAGTTGGAGCAGGTTTTTGAGGCGGTTGTTGCGATTGATGACGCGGCGGTATAGGTCGTTCAGGTCGGAGGTGGCGAAGCGGCCGCCTTCGAGCGGGACGAGCGGACGCAAGTCCGGGGGGATCACGGGCAGCACCTCCATGATCATGGCCTCGGGCCGCGTGTGGCTTTCGGCAAAGCCCTGGCAGAGCTTGAGGCGTTTGGCGAGTTTTTTGCGGGTCTGCTTGGAGCGGGTCTTGCCCATGGCATCCTGAAGATCCTGGATCATCTCGGCCAGATTCATCTGGCTGAAGATGTCGCGGATGGCCTCGGCGCCCATGCCAACGCGGAAGGCGTCGGCGCCGTATTGTTCCTCGGCCTCGCGCAGGTCCACCTCGGTGAGGAGCTGGCCTCGCTGGAGCGGGGTGCCGCCGGGATCAATGACCATATAGTCCTCATAGTAAATGACGCGCTCCAGCGAGCGGGCCGTCATGTCGAGCATGAGTCCGATGCGTGAGGGCATGCATTTGTAGAACCAGATGTGAGTGACCGGCACGGCCAGCTCAATGTGGCCCATGCGCTCGCGGCGCACGCGGGAGAGGGTGACCTCGACACCGCAGCGGTCGCAAATCACGCCCTTGTGCTTGATGCGCTTGTACTTGCCGCAGGCGCACTCCCAGTCGCGTGTCGGGCCAAAAATGCGCTCGCAGAAAAGACCGCCCTTCTCGGGTTTGAAAGTGCGGTAGTTGATGGTTTCCGGATTCTTGACCTCGCCATGGCTCCAGCCACGAATGCGGTCCGGGGAGGCGATGCAGATGGAGACGAAGTCGAACTCCTCACCGCTGTTCTTTTCCCCGAAGATTTCTTTCAAGCTTGCGTCAGCGTTCATAATTTTTGAATCGAAGCGTTGGGTTCAATGTGGGTTTGTTTCAGGGAACCGGATCAACCGGCGGCGGAGAAGCGCTCAATGGCCTCCACATCAGCATCCTGGCTGGCGCGTTTGTGGACTTTGACATCAAGACCGAGGGACTGCATTTCCTTGATGAGCACGTTGAAGGACTCCGGGGTGCCAGCCTCAAGGGAGTTGTCTCCCTTGACGATCTGCTCGTAAATGCGCGTGCGGCCCTGGACATCGTCGGACTTGACGGTGAGCAGTTCCTGCAGGGTGTAGGCGGCGCCGTAGGCTTCCAGCGCCCACACCTCCATCTCACCGAAACGCTGGCCTCCGTATTGCGCCTTGCCGCCGAGCGGCTGCTGGGTGACGAGGGAGTAGGGACCGACAGCGCGGGCGTGGATCTTGTCCGCGACAAGGTGGCCGAGCTTGAGCATGTAGATGTAACCGACGACGACATCAAGGGTGAAACGGTCGCCCGTGCGCCCGTCGTAAAGCGTGGATTTGCCATTGAGGCCCATCCATTCGTAGCCGGGGACTTTTTTGGCGTCCTTGATGAACTCCATGATCTTCGACTCCGGAATGCCATCGAAAACAGGGGTGGCAATTTTCATGCCGAGCGCCCTGGCTGCGATGCCAAGATGGGTTTCAAGAACCTGCCCGACATTCATGCGGGAAGGAACGCCCAGAGGGTTGAGGCAGATGTCCACCGGAGTTCCGTTTTCAAGGAAGGGCATGTCCTCCTCGGGCACAATGGTGGCCACGATGCCTTTGTTGCCGTGGCGTCCGGCCATTTTGTCACCGACGGAAAGCTTTCTCTTGCTGGCAACGAAAACACGCACCTGCTTCACCACGCCGTCGGAGCCGCTCTCGTCACTGGTCTCGATGCGGTCAAGATTGCGCTCGCGCTCCATGTCGGCGTCCGCGAACTTCTGCTCGAAACTCTGGATGATGTCGAAGATCTTGTTGCGGATCGGGCTGGGATCAATTTCGACCGAGTCGTAGGTCTCGGCCAGCTTGCGCAGCATGGTCTTGGTGATCTTTTTGTTGGCGCCGATGATGATCTCGCCAGTCTGGCCGTTGACCACATCAAGGGCGATCTTTTCATTCAAAAGGATGTCGCTGAGCTTCTCTGTCAGTTGCTCGGTGAGATCCTCCTTCTTGGCGCGGTAATCCTCTTCGATCTGTTTGACCTGTTTTTTGGCCTCCGCCGGGGAGAGCTTTTCCTTGTCGGAAGCTCCGGCTCCGCCACGCTGGGCCACGCGGACATCCATGACGATGCCGGCGCAGCCTGAGGGCACGCGCAGGGAGGTGTCCTTCACATCGGCGGCCTTTTCACCAAAGATGGCGCGCAGGAGGCGCTCTTCGGGGGCAAGCTCGGTCTCGGATTTTGGCGTGATCTTGCCTACAAGGATGTCGCCCGGTTTCACCTCGGCGCCAACGCGGACTATGCCGTCCTGGTCAAGGTTCTTGAGAGCCTCGTCACCGACGTTCGGAATGTCACGAGTGATCTCCTCGGGCCCGAGCTTGGTGTCGCGGGCAATGACTTCAAAGTCCTCGATGTGAATGGAGGTGTAGATGTCATCCTTCACCACACGGCGGCTGATGACGATGGCGTCCTCGAAGTTGTAGCCATTCCAGGGCATGAAAGCAACGAGCATGTTTTTGCCCACGGCCAGCTCCCCCTGGTCCGTGCAGGGACCGTCGGCAAGCACGTCGCCCTTCTTCACTTTCTGGCCGCGTTTGACAATCGGTTTTTGATTGATGCAGGTGCCCGCGTTGGAGCGCCCAAACTTGCGCAGCGGATAGACATAAACGCCCTTTTCCGGGTCGGTCTGAACAGCCTTCTGCGGGTCCGCGAGGAACTGCTTGTCACTGACGGGAAGACTGCCGTCCTTGGTGACGATGATGATGTCAGCCGTGGCGGAGGCCACGGTGCCGTTCGCGTCGGCGACAATCACGGCGCGGGAATCGCGGGCCGCCTTGCCCTCCATGCCGGTGCCGACGAGGGGTGAGTCGGCCTCGAGTAGAGGCACACCCTGGCGCTGCATGTTCGATCCCATGAGCGCGCGGTTGGCGTCATCGTGCTCGAGGAAGGGAATGAGGTTGGCCGCGATGGAGACGAGCTGCTTGGGCGACACGTCCATGAGCGTGGGAATCGACGGATCCACCTCCAGGAAATCACCGCGGTAACGAACCGTGACGCGGCTGCCGATAAAGCGGCCTTTTTCGTCAACTTGATTGTTCGCCTGGGCGATGTGGTGGTTCTCCTCCTGATCCGCCGTGAGGTATTCGATCTTGTCGGAGACTACACCGTCCTTGACGGGACGATACGGAGTCTCGATGAAGCCGAATTCGTTGATCCGGGCGTAGGAGCCAAGGGAGTTGATCAGACCGATGTTCGGGCCTTCTGGTGTCTCAATGGGGCAGATTCGCCCGTAGTGGGACGGATGCACGTCCCGCACCTCGAACCCGGCGCGGTCTCGGTTCAGACCGCCAGGACCGAGAGCGGAAAGGCGGCGTTTGTGAGTCAGTTCGGCCAGGGGGTTGATCTGGTCCATGAACTGGCTGAGCTGGCTGCGGCCAAAGAAGTCGCGTACGACGGCGCTGAGGGCCTTCGGATTGATCAGCTTGGCCGGAGTCATGGTGTCCATGCTCACATCAAAGAGAGTCATGCGCTCCTTGACCAGGCGCTCCGTGCGGGCGAGGCCCACGCGGCACTGGTTGGCCAGCAACTCTCCCACGGCGCGCACTCGGCGGCTGCCCAGGTGGTCAATGTCATCAAGCAGGCCCTCGTTGGCGCGCAGCTTGAAGAGGTAGCTCATGGCGCTGATCACATCATTGGGATCAAGCACGCGCATGTCGGAGTCTGTCTTTAGACCGAGCTTCTGGTTGATCTTGTAACGGCCGACGCGGGTGAGGTCATAGCGCTTCGGATCAAAGAACAGCCGCTTCACCAGGGCGCGGGCATTCGGGATGGTGGGCGGATCCCCGGGACGCAGTCGGCGGTAAATTTCCTTGAGCGCCTCGTCCTCATCGCGGGCGGGATCCTTGCGCAGGGAGGTGATGATGAGGTCGTCCTGCGAGGCGGTGATGACCTTCACAGACTTGTGGCCCAACTGCACGAGCTGGCGGACGACGCCGGCGGTGAGCGGTTCGTACGCGCGGGCGACGATCAATTCTCCGTCCAGGATGTCCTTGAAGAGGAGCTTGGTGGAGACTTCTTCCTCCTTCATGGTCTCCTTGAGCTTCACATCCTCAATGTTGTAGAAGAGCTTGAGGATGTCCTCGTCATTTGGGTAGCCGATGACCCGCAGCAGGGTGGTTGCCAGAAACTTCCGGCGGCGGCGGCGGCGGTCGAGATAAACATACAGGAGGTCGTTCGTGTCGAACTGCACCTCAAGCCATGTGCCGCGGTCGGGGATGATGCGGAAACCATAGAGCCAGCGTCCATTCAGGTGCTGGGTGCTCTCAAAGCAGATGCCCGGAGAGCGGTGAAGCTGGCTGACGACGACACGCTCGGCGCCATTGATGACGAACGCTCCACGATCAGTCATGAGCGGAATTTCCCCCATGTAAACGCGCTCCTGCTTGGCACCGGCCTCGTCGCGCAACTCAAATGTCACATAGAGCGGCGCACTGTACGTTTCCGCCTCGCGAATCGCCTCAAGTGCGGTGAGCTTCGGCTCGCCGATTTCGTACATGACGAAATCGAGCGTCATTTTTTGGTCATAGCTCTCGATGGGGAACACCTCCTTGAAGACCGCCTGCAAGCCAAGTTCCTTGCGCTTGGAAGGGAGGATGCTCTTCTGGAGAAACTCCTCATACGAGCGTATCTGAATTTCGATGAGATTCGGCGGCTCGGCGACTTCGTGGATTTTGCCAAAATTGATGCGCTGGGACATGATGAGGAGTGGTGCTACGGGGTGGCAATGGCGGGGCGGAGGCGCCGTGGAGGCGCTGGCATTAAAAATCGGAACTCCTGGCAGCCAGCCGGGAGACCGGTGTCTTTAACGTGAAATGAGAAACCTGATGCCGGCGCTGCCGCCGTCATCAAGGTTCCTGCGGTACAGGCAAACGATGCCAAAAAAACCGTGTCCCGCCTCTCCAGGGAGGAGGCTCCCGGATTTTGGGCGGTAACGGATCGAAGGGCAGGGCATGCTTGGTTGGGTTTTGTTCAGAACGGAGGCGGGAAAAGCTCCTTTGGCCACGCGCCGCCGGCCGGGCGGCGCGTGGAAAAGAGTTGGAGTTATTTGATCTCCACTTTGGCGCCGGCGGCTTCGAGTTTCTTCTTGATTTCTTCCGCCTCGTCCTTCTTGGCACCCTCCTTGAGCTTCTGAGGAGCGCTCTCAACGAGCTTCTTGGCCTCAGCCAGCCCCAGGCCGGGAACCACGGCACGGACTTCTTTGATGACGGCGATCTTGTTGCTGCCTCCGTCGGCGAGAATGACGTCAAACTCGGTCTTTTCCTCGGCGGCGGCGGCTGGCGCGCCACCAGCACCGCCAGCGGCGACTGCCACGGCGGCGACAGGAGCAGCGGCACTGACGCCCCACTTTTCCTCAAGGGATTTCACAAGTTCAGCGACTTCCAGGACGGTAAGGCCGCTCAGTTCTTCAACGATTTTATTCAGGTCTGCCATATTGATGTGTCGGTATCGCCGTTTCCCGGGGCACCGGGTGGTTTAAAAGAGAATGCCTTCTCTCCGGCAAGGAACCATGGATGTTGGGTGTTCAAGCCGCGCGGGGCGGCCATCAGGTCAAAGGGGTGGGTTTGTGTTCTGGATTCAAACGCCTTGCTCGCTTTTGGCTTTGAGCACTCGGGCAAGCGAAGCGGCGGGTTCGTTGAGGAGACGGGCAAGCTTGGAAGCCGGGGCAAGAAGGACTCCCAGGAGAGTCGCGCGGAGCACGTCCTTGGAGGGCAGGTCGGCGAGCGCCTTAATGGCGCCGGCGTCAAGCATGCGACCGTCGAGAATGCCCGCCTTGATCTGCGGTTTCTCAAATTCCGCCGCGAAGTTTTTCATGACCTTCGCCGCGGCGCAAACATCCTTGGCTCCAGTCACAACGGCAGTCTGGCCAGTCAAATGGTCTCCGATGTCATTAGGGTAGCCCGCGCGCTCCGCAGCTTTTTTGACAAGATTATTTTTGAAAACATGGATTTCCGAGCCGGATTCTGAGAGCCGCTTGCGCAATTCTGCGAATTTGCTGACAGTCAGCCCGGTGTAATCCACGACAAACATAAAGGGGGAGGAATTGACCCGCTTGAGCAGGCTTTCGATGAGAAGTGTTTTTTCTGCTTTCATTTGATGGTTTCCCCAGGATCAGAGTTTGACATACTTGGTCACATCAATGCGCAAGGCAGGCGACATCGTCGCCGCCATCGTGATGCTGTGAACATAGCGCCCGCGGGCGGTGGCCGGCTTGGCCCGGACAATGGCGTCAATAAGCGCGGCGCCGTTTTCCGCGATGGCCGAAGTGTCAAAAGCCACCTTGCCGATACTGGTGGCGATATTGCCGTTCTTGTCGAGTTTGAAGTCAACACGGCCCGCCTTGACAGCCTTGACAGCGGCGGCGGTGTCGTCTGTGACTGTTCCAGTTCTGGGATTTGGCATCAAACCCCGAGGCCCCAGTTGTTTGCCAAGCTTGCGGACTTCGTTCATCGCGGCCGGAGTGGCGATAGCGACATCGAAATCCATCACACCCTCCTTAACTTTGGCGATCAAATCCTCGTAGCCCACGAGATCAGCGCCGGCCGTTTTTGCGGCATCAGCGGCAGAACCGACGGCAAATACGGCCACGCGGACAGTCTTGCCTGACCCGTGTGGCAGCGGGCAGGTGCCGCGGATCATTTGGTCTCCCTTTTTGGGATCCACACCCATGCGGAATGAGAGTGTGACGGTCTGGTTGAACTTGGTGCCGGGAAGTTTACGGACTATCTCAGCGGCCTCCTCAAGAGAAAAGGCTTTGCCCGCTGGAATCATTTCGGCGGCTTTTTTGTAGCGTTTGCTTCGGGTTTGCATGGTGGTGTGCAGTGCTTTCGAGCGGAGAAAACCGCTCTCCTGCTTTGGGTTAGTCGGAGATTTCGATGCCCATCTGGCGGGCGGTGCCAGCCATGATGCGGGAGGCCGCTTCAAGATTGGTGGTGTTCATGTCGGCGATTTTCAATTTGGTGGCCTCAAGCAACTGGGCCTTGGTGATCCTAGCCACTTTTTCCTTGTTGGCTGTTTTGGAGCCGGAAGCGATGTTGGCCACCTTTTTGAGAATGTTTGACGCGGGCGGCTGCTTTGTGATGAAGGAGAAGCTTTTGTCCTTGTAAACCGTGATCACAGTGGGAAGGACATCACCTCCGGCCTTGGCTGTGGCGGCGTTGAACTCCTTGCAGAAAGCCATGATGTTGACACCGGCGGCGCCAAGAGCGGGGCCGATGGGCGGCGCCGGATTGGCGGCACCGGCTTTGATCTGGAGCTTGATGAGTTTGACGATTTCTTTGGCCATGTTGTTGGATTAACGGGTGCTTGAGATTTGGACTCCGCCTGCGGTTATCACAAAGCGGTTGTGAGGTTGTTATGCGGTCTTTTCCACCTGCCAGAATTCGAGATCCACTGGGGCATTGCGACCAAAAATGTTGACCGAAACACGCAGCACACCGCGCTCCGGGTCAATTTCCTCAATAATGCCGACCTGGCTTTCGAAAGGACCGTCAGCCACACGGACTGTGTCGCCGACATTGAAGGAGATTTTTGGCCGCGCGGCGTCATCCTTGTCTCGCACCTGGGCCAGCATGCCTTCCACCTCGCGCTGCCGCATAGGCATGGGGTGGTCTTTAGCGCCGGCAAAGTTCAGCACCCCGTCGGTTTCCTTGATGAAATACCACGTTTTCTCAACAAGCCTGTTGTGTTCGTCGAGAAGGTGGCAGTTGGCAATGACATAACCGGGGAAAAATTTCCGGTTGGTTTCTGAACGTTTGCCTTTTTTCACTTCAGCGACCCGCTCAGTGGGCACCAGAACCTCAAATATATAGTCGCCCATCTCCTCGGTCTGGATGCGCCGCTGCATGTTGTCCCGGACCTTTTGTTCAAGTCCGGCACGCACATGAATGACATACCACTGGTCGCGAGGCGAGGGGATGGCTCCCATAAATTGTTCGGTTAGTGTAAAGTGAAAATTCCGGTTCAACCAACCAGCAGGTGGGTCACAGCTTGAAATGCCTCACGGAAGAAGGTGTCAAAAAAAGCGACAAATGCCCCAAGGAGAAGCATGGCGATCAGGACAACAATGGTGGAATCATTGAGTTCTTTATACTTGGCAAAGCCTTTTCCCTTTGAATCCCAAGGCCATGTTGCTTTTTTGAGTTCGATCAAGACCTCTCCGACATAAGCGCGCATACGGCTCATAGTAATGGTGGTGATATTTGAGGGGAGACAAAGAAGGCGCTGGCAGGTCAGGAGGGACTCGAACCCCCGACTTGCGGTTTTGGAGACCGCCGCTCT
>DDQZ01000103.1:19989-90570 GCA_002343505.1 Verrucomicrobiaceae bacterium UBA2429
CGGTTTTGGAGACCGCCGCTCTACCAACTGAGCTACTGACCTGTGTGAATTTTTTGATCGTATAAGGTTGGTTGGAGAGAGGGGAAGCCGCCGCTGACTCAGCGTGCCAGAATCGGCGGCGACCCTCAATGGACAAACGAACCTGTGCGCGATCAGTCAAGAATATCGGAGACACGACCGGCACCAACCGTCTTCCCGCCCTCACGGATGGCAAAACGGATTGTCTTTTCCATCGCGATCGGAGTGATGAGCTCGACTGTGATGGAGACATTGTCGCCCGGCATCACCATCTCAACACCCTCAGGGAGGGTGACACTGCCTGTCACGTCCGTGGTACGGAAGTAGAACTGCGGGCGGTAGTTGTTGAAGAACGGGGTGTGGCGGCCGCCTTCATCCTTGGAAAGAACATAGACCTCGGCCTTGAACTTCTTGTGAGGAGTAACGGAACCCGGCTTGGCAATGACCTGGCCGCGCTCGACATCTGTCTTCTTGATGCCGCGGAGCAGCAGCCCGACATTGTCACCCGCGCGCCCCTCGTCGAGGAGTTTGCGGAACATTTCTATGTCTGTGACTGTGGTTTTGACCGTCGGGCGGATGCCGATGATCTCGACTTCCGACATCTTCTTGACGATGCCGCGCTCGACTCGGCCCGTGCAGACTGTGCCACGACCTTCAATGGCAAACACATCCTCGATAGGCATAAGGAAATCCTGGTCAATGGGACGCTCAGGAAGGGGGATGTAGTTGTCCACAGCCTCCATGAGCTTGATGATGTTCGCGCGCTGCTCAGCGTCACCTTCCAGGGCCTTGAGGGCGGAACCCTTGACAATCGGAATGTCGTCGCCCGGAAAGTCATATTTGGAGAGCAGGTCGCGAACTTCCATCTCGACGAGGTCGAGCAGTTCGGGATCGTCAACCATGTCAACCTTGTTGAGGAAGACAACGATGGCAGGCACACCAACCTGGCGGGCGAGCAGAATGTGCTCGCGGGTTTGCGGCATGGGGCCGTCCGCAGCGGAGCAGACCAGGATGGCTCCATCCATCTGGGCGGCGCCGGTAATCATGTTTTTCACATAGTCAGCGTGGCCGGGACAGTCCACATGGGCATAGTGGCGGTTGTCGGTCTGGTATTCGACGTGCGCTGTGTTGATGGTGATGCCGCGAGCCTTTTCTTCGGGCGCCGCGTCAATTTCGTCGTACTTCTTCGCCTCGGCATAACCCTTTTCGGCCAGGGTGGTCGTAATTGCCGCAGTGAGCGTTGTCTTGCCGTGGTCAACGTGGCCGATAGTGCCAATGTTGACGTGCGGCTTGTTGCGTTGGAATGCTTCTTTAGCCATGATTCAGATTGAGGTTGTTGCGCTGGGACTTTAGGTTTCGTTGTCGTATAACGGAGTTCTCCGCGCTCCACCGCTGGAGCTGATGAAGGGGATTGAACCCTCGACCTCGTCCTTACCAAGGACGTGCTCTACCACTGAGCTACATCAGCTTTAACCCTGCGGCGGCTCGTGAGAACCTCCTCCTCTTTCGACGAAAAGGAGGGGTGTAAATTGCCTGTTGCGCGGCGTCAAGAGACAATACACCCCTGCTTTTGGAGAAAAAGTGCGTGACCATATGGTTTCTTCTCTTTCTGTCAAAGCAAATTTGATGGGAATTTCGTCCCGCCGCAAATAACGGGCGGCTCGAAGATCCTCCAGAGTCCTATGAAGGTTTTCGCGTGTGTGTGATGCCACCAAGGGCGCGAGAGCCTGCAAGCGTGTGATGCCTTTCCCTTTTGCCAGCCGATGAGTTCTCTGCGAAACGCACAAACCGCTTCTAGTCCCCTGCATGACTTGCCGGGTTGAAAGCGAATAAAGCTGCCGGACACGTTTCGCTAGCGCTTGTGGCTAGTTTGATGCCGCGAAACCGTAGCGCTACAACCAAAACTGTTTTCCACTTTGCAACATTCAAATTCAAAAGACGCTACACTTCATGACGGCAAATGTATCTGAGATAATCAAAGGAATACAAGCCCGTGTTATGTCCGTCGGTGAATTCAAATTGAATGGCGTATCCACCGACTATCCGCCAACTCCGCACGCCAACTCCGGAAAAACTCTTTTGATTTGTGCCGCCAAACACACGTCCGGTTAAATCACGCTCGCCAGTGTTTTCTGCGCTGGGAGAAGCCACCCTCAACCGTTCGCAGGTGATATAGTCCTCTGCGCCATCCCGCCAACGAATAGCGACTTCCTTGCCGATGACTTCGATTTTTTCAGGTGCTGTCATATTCGGGATGGCAACACGAAAAAGGGACGCCGAAAAGCGTCCCTTTCGCGCGTGATTTCTGGAAATATCAACGGGAGTAAAGCTCCACGACCAACTGTTCGTTGGCGATGGGGTTGATCTCGTCGCGTATGGGCGCACGATTGACAACGCCAGACATCTTGTCGCGATCCACAGTCATCCAGTCCTGGATGGGTGAGCCGATGGTCATTTCCAGAAAACGTCCCACAAGCTGCTGGCTGCGGGGGGTGTCCTTGGCGGCGACCACATCGCCCGGCTTCACCTGATAGCTCGCAATATTGACGATCTTGCCGTTGACGGTGATGTGGCGATGGCTGACTAGCTGGCGAGAAGCAAAGCGCGTGTTCGCGAATCCCATGCGATAAACAACATTGTCGAGGCGCAATTCCAGCATTTGCAGCAGATTCTCACCCGTCACACCCTTGCGGCGCTGCGCTTCGGCAAAGAAGCGCCGGAACTGTTTTTCAAGAACGCCGTATTGAAAGCGCAGCTTCTGCTTTTCAGCGAGCGCGGCTCCGTATTCGGACTGCTTTCTGCGGGTATTGCGCCCGCCATGCTGGCCAGGCGGAAAATTGCGGGTTTCGAGGGCTTTGGAAGGACCGAAAATTGGGACTCCGAAGCGGCGGGCGATTTTTTCGCGGGGACCGGTGTAACGTGCCATAAAGGAGAAAAATTAAATTAGACGCGACGGGCTTTGGGGGGGCGGCAACCGTTGTGCGGGATGGGAGTGGCGTCTTTGATGGTGGTCACTTCAATGCCCAACGCCTGAACCGCGCGCACGGCGGATTCACGCCCGGAACCGGGCCCGCGAAGCCGGATTTCAACCTCGCGCAAACCATGCCCCATGGCTTGGCGACATGCATCCTGCGCCACAACCTGGGCGGCGTAAGCGGTGCCTTTGCGGGATCCGCGGAAACCCATTTTCCCGGATGTTGACCATCCGATCAGGTTGCCGACCTTGTCAGTCACGGACACCATGGTGTTGTTGAAAGTGGAGCGCACATGTACAATGCCGGAATGCACATTCTTGGATCCCTTGGCTTTGACGACCTTGGCTTCCGTGGTTTCTGCACCGCCGATTTCGAGCCAGACACTTTGGGAAACAGCGCGGTCGCCGCTGGAGGGTTGCTTGTCAGCCGCAGGCGCAGCGGCGGCTGGGGCCGGAGTCGGCGCGGCTTCAGGAGCGGGAGCTGCGGCTTCGGGATTCAGGTTTTCGTCTGCCATGGAAGGATCGTATTCAGTTTCAGTTCAAAATTTCGAGACGGATCAGACCTTGCCCTTCTTGGCGCCGGGGTTGCGCTGGGCACCGACGGTTTTGCGCGGTCCCTTGCGGGTACGTGCGTTCGTATGGGTGCGCTGTCCGCGCACGGGCAGCCCCCGACGATGGCGGTTGCCGCGATAGCAATTGATGCTCAGCAGGCGTTTCATGTGCATCTGCTGCTCGCGGCGGAGGTCGCCCTCGATCAAAATCTTCAAGCCCTGAACAGTCTGCGTGATGAGGGCGATTTGATCATCCGTCAATTCACCAGCGCGGATGTTGGGGTCAATGTTTGCCAGGGTGAGCACGCGCTGACTGATGGGATGACCGATGCCGTAGATGTAGCACAGCGAATATTCGATCTTTTTTTCGTTGGGGATGTCAACTCCGAGAAGGCGGGCCATAAAATCGGGATTTTTTGAAGTTCAAAGATGAAGAATCAGCCCTGGCGCTGCTTATGGCGGGGGTTTTTGCAGACAATACGGACAACGCCTTTGCGGCGAATGACGCGGCAGAGTTCGCAGAGAGGTTTGACAGAGGTACGTACACGCATGGAGGCAAAAGTGTGTGTTCCCCGCGAGGCGGGGAGCCGGAAGTCCTAACACAGGAGTCTTGGCACGCAAGGCTGATTTTGGACTTTTTGAAATCCGGCGACTTCGTCTTCTTATTTCGTAACAATCATGAAATACCCTGTCTTTTTCGCAAAGTTTGTGAATAATTGCAGGGTCAACCACGACACACCAAAGCATATGAAACAAATCCTTCTCTCCATTCTCATCGCAGGCGGCCTCGTCTCCTGCGCCACGGGTCCGAACGCCCAGACAGGCACTGTCATCGGCGCCCTCGGCGGCGCCGCTGTCGGTGGCATCATCGGCAACCAGAGCGGCCGCGGACTCGAGGGTGCCGCCATCGGTGCTGGTGTCGGCGCCCTCGGCGGCAATGCCATCGGCAACGCCCAGGACCAGCGCAACGCGCAATACTACGGGCAGCCGCAATATCAGCAGCCGTATTACGGGCCGCCTCCGCGCCGTTACTGATCACCGTGACTGGCGACACATTCAGCGCGGACGGGCTTACCGTCCGCGCTTTTTTTCGTCCGAAAATGGCGCAAAAAAACCCGTTGCCGGCTGGTCGGCAACGGGTTCTTGAATCGGGCGGGGCGGCCGCTTATTTGCCGGGAACACCGAACGCCTGCACCTCGCAATAATGGTTCATTTCGTTGGAAGTGTTGCCGTTGCTGTAGAGCCGAATGTAACGGGCTTTGGTGCCTTTGGCGTCAATGACACGACCGTGGTTGGTTTCGATGTAGGCGGGATCTTTGCCTTCTCCGAAGCCGTGGACGTTCTCAATGTCAGAGTTGAAGACGGTGGTGACACCGGTCTTGAACTCGGTATCATCGGAAAGCTGGACGACAACGGCCACATAGGCCTGGGCCTGCTTGTGATAATGCCACATGGCGATTTTTGAGAGGGTGGTGGAGGCCTCCAGGTCAATCTGCACCCACTGCGGGCCGGGCGCCAATTCAACGAAGCAGCCATCGGAGCCATCCGCATCATCGTCAGTGATCAATTCCAACTCACCGATGATGGGGGCGGGATCACTGGAAGTGACGGGCTTGCCGCTGGCGACGTTGACCGTGCCAGCGGGGGCCATGAAGGACTTGATGATCTTGCTGGGATCGGGCTGCTCCAAATTGGGCAGCTTGGCCGGCACGGGGGTGCCGATGAACATGGGCTTGGGAAACTCGATCTTCACTTCGACTTCGTCGGCAAGGACCGGGCTGCTGAGGGCTGCGATGGCAGCGAGGGCGAGGGCTTGGTTTTTCATGAGGTGTGGGGGATGGGTTTGATGGCTTTGAGCCGCAGGGTAGGACGAACTCAGACTTGGAAATCTTCGGGTGTGAAAATGTATTTCTGTCCAGACTCAAGGCATTCGTAGGCTTTGAGAACGGTGACACAGGATTTGAAGGCATCCATGACGTTGCAGGTCAGGTGTGCGGGCTTCTTCATCTGCACGGCCTCAATGAAATTGGCGACATGCGGCGTGTGCGGATAGACTTCAAGAATGACGGGGATCTCCCACGGATCCAGCGCCTTGGATTCGCGCGCATCGGCGACGGCTTTGGCGACACCGGTCACGTTGTAGGATTTCGGAACCGGTTTTGCCCAGGAGCGCGGATGCTCCCAAAACTTGTTCTTCACGGCATCCGGTGCTTTCACCAGGATGGGGTCGTCGCCCATAGCGTACTGGCTCCAGTCGCTGCCGGGTTCGGCATAGACCTGGTTGTAGGTGGGGCTTTCGGAAATGATGGCCGAACCCGCGACACCCATGTGTTTTTCATAATAGCCCTGGCTGCCCGTGGTGGTGAGCACCTGGTAGTAGGCGCGCATGACGCCTTCCTTCGTTTGGTACTCATACAGGCACATCACGTTGTCCGGCAGCTCAAACTTCGCCTTCGGCTCGCCATCAGGACCCGGTGTGCCGTCATAGTAGTCCACACCGCCGGCGGCAAAAAGCGACACAGGAGTGGTCTCGTACATCCAGTTGTACATGTCAATCTGGTGCGCTCCAAGGTCGGAAATGGGACCTCCGCCGTATTTGGCGAACCAGCGCCAGTTGCGGAACTCCTCCATGCTGCCGAAGCCGTACTTCTCCAGCATCTCGGCGGGTATGGTCTGGTTTTTCGGAATGCCGAGCGGCTGGCTGGCGGCGACGCCGCGGTTCCACTGGCCGTAGCAATGAGTGACGCGGCCAAGAAGACCTTTTTTGAGGATCTTCTCGCGCAGGTGGATGTAGCGTGGGTTCGAGTGGCGCTGGTGGCCAATCTGGAAGATGCCGTTGTTTTCACGCCCGGCTTTCACCATGTCCCGCGCGCCTTCGATGGTGTTCGACATCATCTTCTCGCAGTACACGGACTTGCCTTTTTCCAGGCAAAGGCGGGAGAATGGCGCGTGAAGATGGTCGGGGGTGGCAATGAAGACGGCTTCGATCTCGGGATGCTTGTCGAGCATTTCCTCGACTTCCTCATACTGCGCCACCGGCCCTTCCACCTGGTGCTTGTTTTCAAACTCCATCCGGCGTGCCACAGGATTGCGGTTGTATTTCCAGATGTCCGCGACAGCGACCCACTGGATGCCGGTCTTGATCTGCGAGGAAGCGACACGCAGACGGTCCCCCTGGGCACCGCAGCCGATCAAGGCGCATTTGATGGTGCGCCCGGCCTGCTCGCCCTGGGCGATGGCGCTCTTGCTGGTGGCAATGTAGAGGCCAGCGCCGCTGACGGCGCTGGTGCGCAGAAAAGAACGGCGGTCCATGAATCTGGACAGCCCCGTGGAAGGAGTGGCTGAGGAAGTGCTCATGATTCGATCAGGATACGGGCGCGCGGCGGCTCAGGCTTCCGTGACGACGACCTTTTTGGCGCGGTGGCGTCCGAACAATCCGTCCAGGGAAAACCAAGCGCATTTGTTGGTCATCAGGGCCATGAAGGTGATCATGATGCCGATGCCGATGTTGATGGTCAGCTCGGAATCATCCGGCAAGGCGGCGAGCCCGAAGCCGAGAGAAAGGAATGTCAGGCCGGCGGCGACCAGGGCGAACTCGCTGAGCAGGCCCACGGCCACCCAAAGACCGACGGCGATGAGCAGGTAGCCGATGCTGTGCGCGTACATGTCAATGGCGGAGGCAGGGAGAAAAGCCGGGAGGAAGCTGTTCTGGGTCATCAGGTCGCTGATGAGCTTGGTTTTGGTCTCGTAGTTGGCCGTGCTGAAAGTGGCCTCGGCACCATCACCGGCGCGGAATTTGTCCACACCGGCCATGACAAGACGCAAGGCCACCCAGAGACGGGCGATCAGGTTGGCAAACGCGAGGTCGAGGCGCGAGCAGCAGGAGGTGGCGGGCGTGTCAGACATGATATTTTCGGTGAATTGGAAGGTTGGGAACGTGAGTCTTGGGCGGCTGCATTCAGAAATCCAGTGGAAATTAGAAGGGCTAAAATCGCCCCGTTCTCAGGATTGCAAAGTGTTCATCGGCTCCACGACCGCGCTCATTCACCTTGCGCCGCCTGTTTTTTCAAGACCCGGTAGCCGTGCTCGTTGAGCAGGGCGATGGCCCCGCGGTCACTGGAATCCCGGGCCGCGTCGGACCAGGCGTTGAGCGCGTTGTACAGGCTTTCCTGCGCGGCGGTGAGGGATTCGGCGCGGATGGTGGCGTCAGCCGCCGCTTTGTGCATAGCCTCAATGGCGTTGAGAAAGTGAAAGGCGGACTCCATGCGCTTGGCCTGGTAAAGCGTGAAGCTGCGCGAGCCTTCGCGCGCACGGGTGTTGGCGCGGTACATCTCGTTCATCGCGGTGGCATAGAGTCCCTTGACTTCGACGAGCCAGGCCGGCGGGGCCTCTCCGGCATTCAAATGCCGGGTGATCATGTCCGGCGCGGGAATGCCGAGGGCAGGATCGTTTTCGGCAATCAGCCGCGCGGCTTTGTCCACGGCCTGAAAGCCCAGCCACATGCGCGCGGCCACCCCCTCGCCGCAGAGCGGAGTGACAAGCGCGGCGAGGGTTTTCTCGTCAGGAAACTCATTCCCCGGCAGCACAGACAGCGGCACAGGATCGGCGGTGACGACCTCAAAGCCCAGTTTGGCGGCCTTTTCGCGGAAGCGTGTGGTGATGGCGGCCACGTCCGGGTTTTCGAAGGTCCTCGCACCCCGGAAGGCCTTGCGGCCACCCGTGTCCCCATCCACGCGGATCGGCGCAAAGGGCGCGATTTTTCCCGGCACGGCCACCGTGGTGTAGCCGAGCTTTTTGAGCTGTTCGAGACGCTGCTCCAGCTCCGCCTCGCTCCACGATTCCTGGCCCATCGCGTTGCCCGTGTAGCCATTCCACACCCTGCCGCTGACCACCGGACTCAGCGTCATTTCCACCGGCGTGGTGACCGGCGCGGCGTCTGAAAGCACAGCCTTCGAACCGCCGCTGGCGATGCAGAAAAGATTCTCCCGCGTGCGGATGTAGAGCCGCCCGTCCGCGATGCTCGGCGTGGCAATGATCTCCTCGCCCATGTCGTTTTTGCCCAGCACTTTCAGCTCCGCCCCGTCCTCCAGCACGACGACGAAACCGTTTTTTCCCGCGATGAAAATCTTCCCGTCAGCGGCCACGGGCGAGGCGAAATAATCCCCGAAATTGCCCAGGCGCACACGGTCCCAGAGCTGCGCGCCGTCTTTGGCGTCGTAGCAGCTCGCCATGCCGCCGCCCTTCACGATGTGGAGCCGTCCATGATAAAGCAGGGGCGAGGCGATGTTCGACGGCGTCTTGTGGTCGAGGTTCCACAGCACGTGCGTCTTCGTCACATCACCGCTGCCGCCGCCTTTGATGGCCTGGATGATGTTGCCCCCGGCGGCCATGTTGTCCGGGCTTTGAAAGGCGGTGTCTATCTCATCGGGATCAATGAGGCCGTTTTTGTTTTTGTCGGAGGCGTCAAAGCGCTCGTGGAATTCCTTCGGCGTCTCCTCGCGCGCCAGGATGCCGTCCTGGTTCGTGTCCAGCCATTCCAGCAATGCGTGCTTCAGCGTGCGCGTGGAGTCGCCGTAACTCTGCACGGCGAGGTAAACGACACCCTCATGCACCACGGGCGAGGTCATGATGGTGCGCAGCAGCGTGTTGCAGGTCCACAGCTCGCGCCCCGTGGAGGGATCGTAGCCTTTCATCTTGCCGCTTCCCGCCACGACGAGATCCACGCGCCCGCCCGCCTCGCAGAGCACGGGCAAAGCGTAACCGGCCAGCATGTCCGGACGCGGCGTCTTCCACACCTCGCGCCCCGTCGCCGCATCCACCGCCACGAGGAAGGGCGCCAGGTCGTCGTCCTGGCAAAAAATCACCCTCCCCTCATGCACAATGGGCGACGCCGCCGCGCCCCAGTCCATCAGGTAAGCCGGGCGCGGCATGGAGTGACGCCACACTTCCTTTCCCGTCGCCGCGTCGAAAGCCAGCAGGCCGATGGTGCTGAAATGCACATACACACGCTCCCCGTCCGCCGCGGGTGTGGACGCCGCGTGGCTGTTCGGCGGCGTGATGCGCGGCAGCGTGCCCGTCTCGAACTCCGACCTCCATTTCACCGCCCCCGAGGCGGCATCCAGCGCGTGCAAAGCCACCCTGCCCTCCCCCGCCATGCCCGTGGCAAAAACCACCCCGTTCTTGATGATGGCCGACCCGACGCCGTCACCCAGCCGCGCCTTCCACAGCACGTTTTTCTCCGCCGAAAACTCCCCCGGCAAGCCCCTCGACACCGACACCCCGCTGCCATTGACGCCGCGAAACTGCGGCCAGTCCTCCGCGTGAAGTGTGAGGGCGAGGACCAGCGCGGCGGGGACAAATTTCATGCGCCACACTACGCCCGCGCCGCCCGCCACATATCAGCGCGGCCAAAAAGCCCCTTGGCGCGCCGCGCGCCGCGTGGCAAAGTGCCTCCATGCCGGCCAAAACCGCCTTTGCCTATCTCGACTCGCGGACCGAGCGTCCGGGGGACGAGGTGTCGGCGGATGTCTTTCGCGCCATCGCCGTCAAAATCGAGGCCGACCCTTCACTGCTGAGGATTCCGCTCGCAAACATTGACCGCTGGCTGGCACGCGGGCACTCGGCGGTCAGCCGTCTGGAGCAATGGCGCGCTGTGCTGCTCTCCGCCATGAGTTCGAATGACGGCTTGCGTTCCCTGCTGGCACTGCTGCGCGATTCCTCAGCGGAAGCGGTGTTCTTCAAAGAATTCTCCCCCTTCCCCGGCGTGCTCAGCAGCGAGGAACTCAAACGCTTCCGATGGACCTCGGCTCACTGAACTCCCTGCTCCGCGAAATCCAGCGGAAGGCGCCGGGGCGGAGGATTTTGATTTTCGGCTCGTCCTCGCTGCTGGCATCATTTCCAGATGTCCCACCTGAGCAAATCGGCGTGGCTGTCACCCTGGACGCCGATTTTTTCCTCGACCCGGACGATGAACCTGTGCGTTTGAAGTTGCACGACTCGCTCGGCAAAAACCGCGAATACCACGCCGCCACCGGTCACTAAGGCGACTTCGTGGACCTGCGGCTCTCCGAGTCCTTCCCGGACGGCTGGCGGGCGCGGCTGGTGCCGATGCCGGGCTTTGAGGATGGCCTCGCCTTGGAACCCGTGGACATGGCAGTGACCAAGGTGGCTGCCACGGCGCGCTCCCGCTGGACTCGGCGCATGGGGCGCGGCGGTGTGGACCGGGGCATGAAGGACATCCGCACCATCGTCTCCTTGATCCGCGGCGGGCGCATGGACCTCGCGGTTTTGCAAAAACGCCTGCACGGCATGGACTACGAGCCGGCCCTCATCGTCGAGTGCGCGCAGGTCATGCGCGAGATCGAGGCCCTGCTGGCCTAGCCAAACATCTCCGTCAGCGCCCTGCCATCCTCCAGCAGGTTGTAGGCGCGGCCGAGACGGTCATGAGCCTCCAGGTCGGAGACGCCCATGGCGTAATAGACCGTCTTCGTGATGTCCTCCGGGTAAATGGGGCGGTCCTTCGGATACTCGGCGCGCGCGTCGGTGCCGCCTATCACCCGCCCGCCGCGGATGCCCGCGCCGGCCATGAGCACGCTCATGCAGGCGGTCCAATGGTCGCGCCCCGCGCCGCTCGCGCCGCCGCTGCGGCGGTCGCCCACCTTCGGCATGCGGCCCATCTCGCTCGTCACCATCACCAGCGTCTCATCCAGCAGGCCGCGCGCCGCGAGGTCTTCGAGGAAGGCTGAGAGGCAGCGGTCGAACTGCGGCAGCAGGTTCTCGCGCAGGCAGTTGAAATTGTTGCCGTGCGTGTCCCAGCCGCCCGCGCTCTTGCACTTTTTGGCCAGGCTTTCATCCTCCTTCCAGAAGACCGTGATGAAGGGCACGCCCGCCTCCACCATGCGCCGCGCCATCAGCAGGCTCATGCCGTTGATGTCCTGCCCGTAGCGCTCGCGCAGCTTCAGCGGCTCGCTTTCGATGTCGAAGGCGTCCGCCGTGCTGCTGGAGGAGAGCAGGTCAAAGGCGCGCTCCTGCTGCTTGCCGTAGTTTTGCACCGCCATCTCGTGGTCCAGCTCCCGGCGCGCGTCATTGAGCGCGCCCAGCAGCGCCCGGCGGTCCGCCATGCGCGCGGCGCTCATGCCGCCGGCCATCGAGATCGTCGGCGCGGCGAACTTCAGCGGCTCCTCGAAGCGCCCGTTGAGGAAAAACGGGTCATGCTCCATGCCGATCCTGCCCGCGAACTGCCCCGGGCGCGTGAAGGGCGGCTTGCTCGGCTTGTGCGGCAGCGTGATCAGCGACGGCAGCGACTCGTGCGGCGGGCGCTTCATCGCCACCACGCTGCCCATGTAGGGCCAGTCATCCGGCTGCGGGCGGCGGTCATTGCCCTGCTGTTTGAAAGTGAGGTCCGGCGCGTGGCCCGTGAGATTGTAATAATACCCCGCGTGATGATCCCCCGTGGCGCGCCCGCCATCGGTGACACCGTGGACCATGGCAAAACGGTGCGCCTGCTTCGAGAGCAGCGGCAGATGCTCGCACAAAACGATGTCATCCCCCGTCGTGCGCATCGGCTTGAACTCGCCCCGATACTCCAGCGGCGCCTCCGGCTTCATGTCCCACATGTCAATGTGCGAGGCCCCGCCGCACAGGAAGAACAGCACCGTGGACCGCGCCGGCTTCCCCAGCACCGGCTGCGGCGTGCCATACCCCGTCGTCGCCCGCGCCGCTCCCCCGAAGCCGAGAGACGCCAGCCCCATCGTCGAAGCGGTGAGAAAAGCGCGCCGATCCAGCGCCGGACGAAAAAGCGGGGAACTCATGACCGGGCTTTTACGCCTTGGAAGCGCTCCGCCTCTCAAGCTTGGTAAAAGTTTCGCCTCAAGAAAGGTCTTTTGAAGACCCGCGATGGCCCGGTTCGCTCCATCATTGCTCCGAGATGCAGCAACATGCCCCGGGCGAAGGGACCTGCGGCCGGGGTTTCCTAAAATCGCGGGTTGTCTTTTCTGCTGCGGGCCGGTACTCTCCGCACTGATTTTCGGAAATCATTCCGCCTATGTAAGCCGTTCATTCTCCTCCCACATATCCCATTTGCGTGCTGCCAGCAATGGCAGCGGGGCCTCGTCCGAAACCGCTAATTCAAACCGGCCCAAACTCGATCAACACAGGGAAGCGCGCCCGACTGGGGCGCGGCTTGCTCTGCGCCTGATCGAGGGGCGCTTAGCGGTGCCTGGACGAGGGGTGCGACAGGTCGCGCCCTCTCTATTTTTGGAGAGCCTGTTTTGTTTCAATCCTCACCCGAACTGATTTCATGAAGCATCCATTTCACTCCAGGCATCTCGTATTCTTCTCCGGCTTTCTGGCCGTTTTTGTTGTTGTCTCCCGCATCTCCGCGCAAACCTCCAGCCTGACGGTGCTCAGCCGGCAGGTGGTGGAGGCGGGGGATCACAAGATCATCTTTGAGCGGGTGACGCCGCCGGTGCGTCCAGCGCAGACTGCCCCAAGCACGGTGCTTGCAGAGTCTGCGGCTTCGAAAAGCGAGCCCGAGCCGGAGATGCTGCTGCTTTCCTGCACGGTGCATCAGGGGGAGATGACGGAGATTCGCTGGCAGACGCCGCGCGGGGAGTTCGTGGTGTGGAGCAGCGTCAACTTCCATCTGCTGGGGCCGGTGGACCGCTTTGAGCATGATGGGCGGGCGTGGCGGCTGTCTTATGGAATCGGGGATGAGGCGGAGCTTTTGCCCGCGCTGACGGCTTTCCGCGCGCTGCCGCAGCCGGGTGCCGGGGCGGTGTGGCATCATGTGGCGCAGGCGCCGGAGGGCGCTGTGGCGGAGGATTACGCGGGGGTTCACGCGCTGCACCGCTGGTTTGAGGTGAACCGGACGGAGCTGGAAGCACGTCACGCGCAAATGCTGGCGGAGAACGCCGCGCGCGCGGCGCACAGGGCGGCGAACCCGCCGGTGAGGCAGGACACGGTGATCCGCTTCTGGCCGGTGAAAAGCGCGCTGCACCTGGGAACCTCCACCGAAGGGAAGGAGGCGGGACAATGAGGGCGCGGGCTTTTCTTTTCATGGTTTTCGTGGTGCTCGGCCTGGCGGCGGGAGCGCGGGCGCAGACGGCGGACGACTTGCATGAGGGCATCCGCCTGGAGCCCGGCGCGGTGGAGGGTGAGTTCACACTCAAGTGGTGGGGCAAGGCGGGGCGCACGTACTTTATCCTGACTTCGGAGACGTTGTTCGGCTGGACTTATGTGCCCGTCATCGAGTCCGGCGCGGACGGGGTCATCGAGTGGGGCTTCAGCACGACGGCCAGCGGCTTTTTTGTGAAGCTGAGACACACGGATGCCTCCTATGAGGGCGCGCCCGAAGATGCCGACTTCGACGGTGATGGAGTCAGCAACATGGAAGAGCTACTCGATGGCACCGATCCGTTCAATGACGACACGGATGGCGACGGCTGGAACGACTACGAGGAAAAGCAGTTGGGAACAGACGCGCAAAACGTGAATTCTTACCCCAACAGCGAGAACTATGGCTCTGTGGCGCTCAATTCAGTGAGAGTGGAGTATGAATTCGCCTGGGCGGCGGAAATGGTCTCGACCGGAGGTCCGGGATTGGATCCATCCACACAACCTCCATCCACATACTGGTCGAATACCAGGACTTGGTGGCTTCCATCCGGCGATGGGCATACCCAGACAAACACCGCGACTCCGCAAATGCCGCCATTGACTGCGTTTCCATCCACTTGGCAAGAATCCAATTATTACCGCGCCGTGTGGAACGATGGATTGCAGAACTGGTTCGAAACGCTGCAATATTGGGATGGGCAAGACGGACATGCGAGCGGTAGAAGATTGGAACGCATCGAGGAATCATCGCCATCTCCATCAACCACGACGCACATCAAGGAGTGGACTGCGGGCTGGTGGCAAATGCGTTTGAAATCCACCCTGCGGCTGCCAGTGGATGTCGAGAAGCCCATTCTGATCCGGAAAGACATTCACGGAGTTGACCTTGAAGGAAACTCCACCGGTCAAATTACCACTTTTGAAATGCGCTCACTTTTTCTCAACGAAGGGCAGTTGGAGGGCGCCGTGGTTCATTTCATGCCATCCCCGCCTGCACAAACGGTCGAAAATTGGCGCATTTGCCCGATTGAAATCGTTGACCACTCGGGCCTTCCGCCAATGGAGCTTGCCGTCGCCAAAATGGAGGACTCCCTGGGTCCTGGCGGCGTGCTCGACATTGATGCTGATCCCAACCGTTTTTATGTGCGCATCCCGCGCCTGGGCAATGTCCAAAGCGTGTCCATCGTCCTGGGCACACTCTCGCCCGACCCGGATTACAGCGATGGCGGCACTGTCATAGAACTGGAGCAGGTGGGATCGCATTGGCAGACCAAATCCATGCTTCTGGTCTCCGATGACGTGGACGATCTACTCGGGGATGACGGGGATGCCGTGACTTATGGATCGGATGATCAACTCAACGACAGAACTCATAAGATTCAGCTTGGAGGCCATGTGTGGGTGACGAGCTTGACGGTCAACGACCAGACTTTTTCCATCAACCTCAAAGCCCCTGTCCCGGTTCATCGGATTCTGCCCGTGCGAATCCGCAGGATGGAGGATTCCACCGCGACGCCTGAAAGCATTGAGGAGGATATTCGAGTCACGAACGAGCGCCTGGCGCAGATTAAGATTCGATTGGAGCCGGATTTCGACTCCACCCCTTTGCCTGTGCCGCACCCGACATATCCAGGACCCATCTCGAATACTACGCTATACAGTAGTGGTCCGGGTTTGCACGGCGTGACTTATGGTGTTGTGACATTCATGCAAATCTATGGATCAGACCACACCATTGATGATGTCGAGGTGTTTTATGTGAAGGATACTTTCAAACAGGAAGTACCGCCGGTTGGCTTGTGGGGATTCGCAGTTATTGAGAACACATTTTCAAGGACAACTAACCCTTACCACCCACTCCAGGCCAATACTGCATTTATTGATTCTAACCGAGGCCAGTTTGTTTTAGCGCATGAGTTAGTCCACATATTAACCCGTCTGGGTCATTACGGAAGCGCGGAGACCTTCCTGGATTATTCACCCGACGCGCCGACGCATAAAATTCTACACAATCTCATGAAGGATGGAGGGACATCCATAAACAACACGCCGGAAGCGTCCAAACGGATTTATCTTCAGCAAACCACCCCTCCCTCAATCCTCTTGAGGCGTCCTTGATATGAAAGCACGATTTGTGTGTGTTCTAATAACGCTCGTCTGCCGTGCGCAGATTCTGAGCGCAGAACTGGAACTTAACCGCAACGACAAGTTTGAATTTTTGGTTCACACCTGTCCAAATGGCGACAGGTCAACTCCACTGTTGATCCAAAGATGGAACATGGAGATGGACAAAATTCCCAACGCCACGGAAAAAATCCTGGATTTGCTGGAAAGATTCCGATCTCAAGGCGCCAGCGGCGAGCAAACTTTCAGAATTTTAACAGCGCTATGGAGGAGACAAAACCTGCAGCCTGGGCAGCTTGAAAGACTGGCTCGGGAAATCAGGCTCATGGACACGCCGCGTGAGCGCCCCAATCATCAGGATCAGAATTACATAGTGGGGGTGCTGAACGTGCTGCGTGACTATCCAACCGATGAGCATGAATCGCTTGGGCTGAAATTTTTGCAGGCGCACGATTCTGTATCATTGGCGGCATATAATCTACTGGCGGATATTGGCGGTGTGAGGTCTTTCCACGCGCTCGAGCATTACCTCGCCGAGTTTCGAAGGGCTAATGAAGGCTATGTGAACTGGAGCATCCTGCACCTGGAGGAAAGGATGGCTTTCATGAGCCGGAGACTGGTCAACGAAGGCAAACTGCCACCCTCCGCCATACGCTCGCCGGTCACGGTCGAGGAGGCGGGGCGTCCCATACGGCTTGAAAGATCGAATACCCCGAATCAAGCCGTTGCGCCGGGAACTGGCGCTTTGCCGGAATCGTCCGGCCTCATCGCCTGGGTGGTCATTCTCATGTGCTTTGCAGCGCTCGGTCTCCTTTGGATTTTTTTGAGGCAGCTCACAAGAAAGAAGAAAGCCGCATGAAGCCAGCGGTACGCCCGCCGAAATTGATATGAAGGACTTCGCCCCGCCCGGCGGTATTTTCCCACCACCGCCATGAAAGCACCCGCCCTGCTCCTGCTCGCCGCCGCGTTTCTCACCAGCACCCCGCTTCAGGCCGCCCTGCGCGCGGGCGCGGCGGCGGTGGACATCACGCCGACTCAGTTCCCCATGAACATGCCCGGCGGCTTCAGCGCGAACATGGCCGAGGGCGCGCATGATCCCTTCCACTCCCGCGCGCTCGTGCTCGACGATGGCAAAACCACCCTCGCCATGGTCGTCGTGGACAATCTAGGCGCGGGGCCGGATGTCCTCCTGGAAGCCAAGACACTCGCCGCCGCGAAGACCGGCATGAGCGTGGAAAACATGCTCATCTCCTCCACCCACACGCACAGCGGCCCCTCGCTCAACACGCGCAGCGAGGCCGCCGCCGCGTATTACAAGCAGTTCGTCGAAGGCGTCGCCGCCTCCATCATCCAGGCGCACGCGGCTTTGAAACCCGCCGCCGTCGGCGCCGCCGCGCACCCCCTGCCGGACGAGGTCTTCAACCGCCGCTGGTATCTCAAGGAGGGCGCCATGCCCGCGAATCCCTTCGGCAAATTCGACCGCGTAAAGATGAATCCCGGCGCCGGCAATGCCGCCCTGGAGCGCCCCGCCGGCCCCATTGACCCGGACATCACCGTGCTCTCCGTGCAGGACACAAAGCGCAACGCCCTCGCCCTCTTCGCCAACTACTCCCTGCACTACGTCGGCGGCGCGCCGAAGGGGCAAATGTCGGCGGATTACTTCGGCGAGTTCGCCCGCCTCATGCCCTCCCGCCTGTGCGGCGGCCCCGATTTCGTCGCCATGATGTCCAACGGCACCTCGGGCGACATCAACAACATCCCCTTCACCGTCACCCGCCCGCCGCGCGAGCCCTTCGAGCAGATCCGCGTCGTCGCGCAAAAAGCCGCCGACACCGCCTGGTTCGCACAGCGGAAAATCGAGAAGCACCAGTCCGATGTCACCCTCGGCATGGCGCAGCGCAAAGTGACGCTCCAATACCGCCGCCCCGGCGCGCAGGAGGTGGCCGAGGCCAAGGCCGTGCTCGCCGTCAAAGACAAGGCCGCCATCGAGGCCCTGCCGCGCCTGGCTCAGAACTACGCGCGCAGCACGCTCAACGCCCACGAGCGGCCCGAGGCCACGCTGGATGTCACCGTGCAGGCCATCCGCATCGGCGACTTCGCCGTGTGCGGCATCCCCTTCGAGGTCTTCGTCGAGATCGGCCTCGACCTGAAAAAACGCAGCCCCTTCCCCCAGACCATGGTCATCGGCCTGGCCAACGGCCGCCACGGCTACCTGCCCACCCCCGCGCACCACAAGCTCGGCGGTTACGAGACCTGGATCGGCACCAACCAGGTGCAGGAGGACGCCTCCGACATCCTCACCGCGAACCTCCTGGAAATGCTGTCCGCGCTCAAGTGAGCGGCTGCACGGCGGGGAAGGCGCGCCCCCTCAGTGCTTCGGCACCAGCTTCTTCAAATCCGCCGGCAGCCAGGCGCGCAGCATCGGGCCGGTGGTGGCGGTCGTCATCAGGCACATGATGATGAACATGGTGAAGAGCTTGTCATTGAGCAGCCCCAGGTCCTTCCCCACGCTGATGGCGATGAGCCCCATCAGCGCCCGCGTGTTCATCAGCGCGCCGATGGACAGCCCCTCCCGCCATGAGGCGCCCGCCCAGCGCGCCCCCAGCGTGCAGCCGCCCAGCTTGCCCAGCACCGCCACCACGGAGACCAGCACGCACGCGAACCACGCCGTGGCCGTGTCAAAGGAGCCGATCTTCGTGTTCAGGCCCGTGTTGGTGAAAAAGATCGGCACCAGCGCCACGATCACAAAATCCGCGAACCGCTCCCGCCAAGCCCGCACCAGGGAGGTCTCCGAGTGCAGCGCCACGCCCAGGGCGAACGCGCCGAAGATGGCGAAGATGCCCAGCTTGTTCGTCACCAGCGCCGAGACATACAGCGCGCACAGCAGCAGCGCCAGGAAGCCCGGCGTGAAAGTCTCCGTCCCGTGGTCCCGGCACTGCTTCCGCCACGCCCGGATCAGCAGCGGCGCCACCCACTTCACCAAAATCAGGAAGTAGGCCACGATGAGCGCCACCTGGCCCAGAAAGGGCAGCCAGGAAAAATTCTCCCCCTGCTGGATGATCGCCGTGGCAACCCCGAGGAAGACCCAGCCCACCGCGTCATCAATGGCCGCCGCGCTGATGGCCGTGGCCCCCAGCGCCGTGCGCTCCAGTTTCATCTCCAGCAAAATGCGCCCCATGATCGGCAGCGCCGAGATGGCCAGCGCGATGCACACAAACAGCTTGAATCCGAAGGCCGGCAGGTCCGGCGCGAACGTGCTGTGCAGCCACGGCGCGATGGCCAGCCCCCCCGCCAGCGGCGCCAGGATGCCCATGAGCGAGGCGCTGAGCACCACCTTCGACTTGGCCCGCAGGTGCGAGAAATCAAACTCCATGCCTACCTGGAAGAGCATCATCAGCAGGCCGATCTTCGCCAGCAGCGCCAGCGGCCCCTTCACCTCCTCCGGGAAAATCCAGCCCACAAACTCCGGCGCCAGCAGCCCCAGAAATGAAGGCCCCAGCAGCAGACCGGCGGCGATCTCCCCCACCGCTGGCGGCTGGCCGATCTTCCGGCAGAGCCGCCCCATCAGCCACGCTGCGGCGATGATGACGATCCAACTGACAAGGACGAGTTTGAGCGTGTCTTCGATTTTGGCGGGATTCATGCGCGGCGGACATGCGCCCTCCGCTTGGACAATGGAAATAGACATTCGCTATGGCACTCATGCCCGGCCGTTATCTCCGCCCCGCGGCCGCCTGGGCGGTGAGCAGGGCGCCGTCAGCGCCCCAGCGCGGCCAGGTAGGCCACCAGATCCCGCAGCTCCTCGCGCGTCATGTTCACGATCAGGCCCTCCGGCATGAGCGAGCCGGACTCCTGATGCTCCTGGATGTCCTTCAAAGCCAGCCGCAGCAGCGTGCCGGTGCCCAGTTCCTTGAGCTGCAGCTCGCCGCCGCCCTCGCTGAATTTGTAGCCTTGCAGCCGCCGGCCGTCCTTCATCGTCACATTCGCCGCCACATAACCCTCCTTGATCTGCCGCCCCGGCCAGACCACGGCCTCGATGAGCAGCTCCAGCGGCACGCCGCGCCCCACGGCGTCCAGCTCCGGGCCGATGATGCCGCCCTGCCCGCCGATTTGATGACAGGCCGTGCAGCCAAACAAAGGATTCTGAAAAACCGCGCGCCCCTTCTCCGCGTCCCCCGCCGCTTTCACCTCGGCGGCCAATGCCTCGACCCAGGCGGGATCGTAGGCGGGCTGGGTGTTCTTCACGCCGAGGATCTTGCCGAGCGCTGCGGTCAAAGCCGCGTCACTCTGACCCGTGGCGGCCAGCACCGCCTGCGCGGCGGCGGCGGTTTCCTTTGAGCAAGGCCGCGCCTCCAGCGCCTTCGCCAGCGCCTGTGTGGCGGGCGCGCGGGCCAGCAAAGGCGTGAGTGCGGCGCGCAAAGACGCCTCGTCATGCGCGGCCAGGCCGTCGAGCAAAGCGGCGGCGCTGTTGCCGGCGAGCACCGGCTTCACCTGCGCGAGCGCCGTCAGGGCCGCCACGCGCACGGGCCAGAGTTCGCGCGTGTCATTGAGCCATTGCTGGAAGCTCTCCGGCGCTTCACCGAGCCGCGACAGCGCCTCGATGGCCGCCGCGCGCACGGGCAGGCTTTTCGTGGTGACTCCGGCGGCTATGTCGCGGATGGCGGGCGCGGCGGTTTGCAGACGCCACACGGCGGCCAGCGCGCACGCGGCGCTGCGGCGGTGCTCGGAGTCGGCGGCCAGCAGCTCCAGGATCAAAGGCAGCGCGCCCTCCGGTGCCGGTGCCTTCGCCTGCGCGCCGAGCGTCAGTTTCAGCTCCGTCAGCACGGCGATGTCCTCCATGCCTGCCCGCAGCGCGCGCATTTGATCCTCCACGCCGCCCTTGCGGATCAGGATGCGGTGCAGCGCCAGGCGCGTGGGACCCGGCAAGGTGTCCGCTCCGCGGGTCAGCATCCCGCGCGCGGTTTCGATCAGCTCCCGGCTGCCGTCCTTTTCCATCACATAACTCAGATGCGCCGGCGGCAGCGAGGCGAGGAAGGGCTGCAAAGTCCCCGGCTTCTTCCACTCCGGCGCGGTGGCATGGACGGCCAGCCACAACGCGCGGTCCAGGAAGGTGTCCATCGGAGAATCGAGCGCCTTGAGCGCCACCCGCAGCGCGTCCGCCGACTTCAGCTTCGCGCACGCGACGATGGCTTCGAGGCGGACGCGGGGGCGAAAATCTCGAACATAACCATCGAGATAATTCAGCGCCTCCGGGAGTTCCTGAGCCCAGTTTCCAAGAGCATGAACTGTCAAGGCTCTGTCATTTTCCATGACTTGGTTCCTGAATGCGTCCAGAAAACCCTCGATCGAGGGTCTTTCTTCAAACTGTCTGAGTTGCCACTGAAGTATGCGAGCCTCCTCCCATCCGAATCTCCCCTGAATTTGTGAATTGCTGTAGGACAGCGCATCATCCAGTTGAAGCTCACGTCCACGAAGTTTCGCCATCACAAGACGCTGCGCTTGATATTGCTTCCAACGGTCAGTTTGAGTCTCGTTGGGGAAACGCAGGTTTTGATGCAGCATGGCGGACACGAGCTCTTTATCGGTCATCTCACCAAGAGCGTCGTTTTGTGCAGTCAAGGCGCGCCCTTTCGCAGCCATCCGCCAAATCCTCCCGTGCTGTTTGTCGCGGTTCGGGTGGCGGAAGCTGGCCTGGTAGTGGCCGATGATGGGATTGTACCAGTCGGCGATGTACAGCGCGCCGTCCGGGCCGAAGCGCACGTCCACGGGGCGGAAGGCCACGCTGCTGCTGGTGATGAGCGGCGTCTGCTCCACCGCCTCGAAGCCGCTCGGAGCTTCGGGATCGTCGCGCAGCTTGTGTCGGTAGATGGCATTCTCGAAAAAGCCGCCCGTGACAATTTCATCGGCCATCGAGTTTGGCCAATGGTCGCTCCACGGAATGTCCACCCCGCAGAATTTCCGCAGCCCGCTGGTTTTGATGATCTGGCCGCTGTGCGGCAGCATGTGGCGGGTGAACAGGAAATACGGCAGGCCCGCCGTGGTGCCCGTGCCGCCCGCCTGCTCCGGCGGCACCTCCGGCACGGCGATCTCCATGGGCCGCGCCCAAAACATGCCCGCCGCGCCCGCCACCATGATGGGCTGGCCCTCCCGCGTGAAGGCGGTGCCCCAGGGGTTCAGCGGCATGCCGGTGGGGTAGGCCTCCAGCCGCTGACTGCGCGGCCAGTAGCGCCAGAAACCCGCGCCGTAGAGCTGCACCACCCCGTGCGGCGTGACCACGCGCGAGTAGCAGTGCAGGCCCTGGTGCATGACCAGGCAGCCCTCCGGCGCCCAGACGAAGCTGTTCAGGTTTTGATGCGTGTCGCCGGTGCCGAAGCCGCTGAAAACCACCTCCCGCCGGTCCGCGCGGTCGTCGCCATCCGTGTCGGTGAGCAGCAGCAGCTTCTCCCCTTCCCCGACATAAAGCTGCCCCGGCCCGGCCAGCTCCATGCCCATCGGCATGCGCAGGCCGGAGGCCCAGACGGTGCTCTTGTCGGCCCGGCCATCGCCGTCGGTGTCCTCCAGGATGATCACTTTATCATCCGCAGGTTCATCGGGCGCGGGCTGGGGGTAGGCGGAGGTTTGCAGGCACCAGAGGCGGCCTTTTTCATCCCAGCGGATGACGAGCGCGTTGGCGATGCCGTCCGACTCGTCCGCGAAGAGATTCACCTCAAAGCCCTCCAGCACCTGGAAGGTGGCCAGCTCGGCGGCGGGGGAGTGATCCGCCGGCGGCTCGCCCACGGAGACGGGTTTTTTGTACGGCTCCTGGGCGGCGAGCGGCGCGCATAGGGCCGCAGACAGCAGGCCGGTCAAAATCCAGGCGTCCAAGCAGGAAAAAGCGCCTCCCCCGCCCGTCGGGGGTGCTCCCCCGCTGGCCGGGGGTCTCCCCCCGCTGGCCGGGGGTCTCCCCCCGCTGGCCGGGGGTGTCCCCCCGATGGCCGGGGGTGTCCCCCCGATGAGCCGGGGTGTCCCCCCGATGAGCCGGGGTGTCCCCCCGTTGGCCGGGGGTGTCCCCCCGATGAGCCGGGGTGCCCCCCCGCTGGCCGGGGGAGTTCCCCCGCTGGGCCGGGGTGTCCCCCCGCTGGGCCGGGGTGTCCCCCCGCTGGCTGGGGGAGTTCCCCCGCTGGCCGGGGACTGGTCCCCGCTGGCCGGGGACCGTGCCCCGATGGCCGGGGACTGGTCCCCGCTGGCCGGGGACCGTGCCCCGATGGCCGGGGACTGTGCCCCGATGGCCGGGGACCGTGCCCCGATGGCCGGGGACTGGTCCCCGCTGGCTGGGGACCGTGCCCCGATGGCCGGGGACTGGTCCCCGATGGCCGGGGACCGTGCCCCGATGGCCGGGGACTGATCCCCGCTGGCTGGGGACCGTGCCCCGCTGGCCGGGGACTGGGCCCCGATGGCCGGGGACCGGGTCTCAACGGTAGAAAACCGTCCTCCGACAGGGCAGGCGGCAGATTTTTGACGGCGGACTCCGCCCCCGGCGCTGCGCGCGGGGCGCGGAGCGGCTGAAGCCTGGACACCAGCGCGGTGGGGGCGGTTCAGGGGACTTTGGGGGGCTGGGCGAGTTTCCATATTTCCTGCTCTTTTTCGGCGATGAGGGCGCGGTAGCGCTCCAGTTCGGCGGGGAACCAGCGGAGCCGGGGGTTCAGGTGATCCCGGCTGCTGGGCTGGGCGGTGCGGTCGCCGTGGAGGAAGGCCCAGTTGTCCGGCCGCCAGTAGTGGTGCCAGAGGCGGTTTTTCTCCCGCACGGCGGCGAGCAGGGCGGCGGGCTCGCTTTGCTCCAGGGCGCGGGTGGAGGCCAGCACGCGCAGCCCCACCTCCCGCGCGCCCGCCTCGGTGAGGTTCACGCCGTCGCGGGTCAGCGGTTCCGGGCGGGTGTGGTGCCAGCTTTCCCCGCTGCCGGCGAAAAACGCGCCGTGCTTCTCCGCCAGCCGCCGCAGGGCCTCGTTGTAAAGCGCCAGCGCGGCGTTTTTCGGCGTCAGGTCCGGCAGGGGCGGGGCTTTCTTTTCAAAGGGCGCGGCATCGACGATCACCAGGCGCGGTGTCACCTCTTTCACCTGCGCGATGACGCGCCCGCACGCCGCCTCGAAGTCCGCCACACCCTCCGCGCCGCGCTCCAGGCACTCCTGGCGGCCGAACATCATCAGCACGCAGGTGGCCTCGCAGCGGCGCAGTTGCAGCGGCAGGCTGCCGAAGTTCAGCGGCCGGTCCTGCCTGAACACGGTGTCCGCCTCCCAGGCCAGGCTGCGCACACGCGGGAGCTGCGCGGCATGAGCGCGCATGAGCAGCGCCTCCAGGGAGCCCTCCTCCATCACCGCCACCGCCTCGCTGCCCCCGAGCACGGCGAGGACTTCGTCCTTTTCCATTTCAAAGGAGTACATGCTCTTGGGCCGCGCCGTCGGAGGCTCAGGCTGCCATTGCGCCAGCTCCAAAATCTCCGGGCGGGAAAGCGCGCGGTCATACAGGCGCACCTCGAACAGCACACCGCGCAGGATTTCATGCCCGGCGGTGACGGAGTCTGCCGGCAAAGGCAGGCTTCCCGGTGCCAGGACTGCCGACGCGCGCTCCACGCCATCCACCCACAATCCGGTGAGCGCCTGCCGCGCATCCCGCCGCACGCTGAAGGCGATGTGGTGGCGCTCGGGCGTGGAGGGCCGGTTTTCCAGCAGCGGCACGGTGAGCACCAGAGGCTTGCCGGAGGGCGGCTCGATGTCCAGGCGCGCGTCTTTTCCGGCCACGAGCGTCAAGGCCCAGCCTGGCCCGCGCAGCAGCGGCACCGGGTCTGCCACCTGCGCGCCATCACAGAGAAAATGCAGCGAGGCGCTGAAGTCGCCGATCTGATCTTTGGAGACGGAGAGCACGCGCGCATGGGATTTCAGCACATCCCCGTCATCGTGCTTGCGGAAGGTGGTCTCCAGGCGGGCGATGAGTCCCTCCTCCAGCGACACCGGATTTTGCGAAGCCACCTGTCCGCCCGCCAGCCCCGCCGCCGCGCAAGTGGCGAGGCACACGGCCCGCGGAACGGCCCATGATTTTACCCGCCATGATTTTGTCAAAAAAGAAGCGTGTCGCATGATGTGTCCGGCAACCGGGCAAGCAAACCCGCGCCGGCGCCCGCATCTTGCCGGAATTTCAGAAGCAGGCGGGAAGGCGCGTCCCCATTCAGTGGCGGAGTGGCGCGGCAGTCTGACGCCGGCGCTGGCGGAGCTTGAGTCCGCCCCATGCCAGCAGAGCGAGGGCGAGGAGGGTGCTTTGGGTGATCTGGAGCGGGGTCCAGGCGCGGCGCAGGCGGAGGTCGAGGATGGCGTGGTCTTTGAGTTTGGAGAAATGCCACTCGGCGCCCTCGGCGGGCGGCTCGACCAGGAGGGAGCGGCGTCCGGTGGGGCGCAGGGCGCTGATGGCGGCGCTGTCAGCGGCGGCCTCGGTGTCCGCTTCGGCGGGAAAGGCGGCGGAGTCGCGGTCTCCCTGCGCCTGCTGCGGCGGCGGGGCGGCAGGCATGGCGGGCTGCGCCGCCGCCGCTGGCGCGGGGCGGGCGCCTGGAGCCGCTGGGGGCGGGCTGAAAAAAGGATCGCTGGACGCGGCCGGGGCTTGTCTGCGCCTGGCTTCGGCATCTGCTTCGAGGAGTTTGGCGTCCGCATTGCCAGGGAGCATCATGAGGGAGCGTGATTCAGGAGTGCCTGCCACTTCCCTTCCGATTTCGCGCCGGATGGTCAAGTCGCCAGCTTTCGCAGTGCCTGAAGACATGCCCAAGGTGACGGATTGATTGATCATCGGCGGAGCGCCGAAGGGGTCAGTGCCTGAAGACATGCCCAAGGTGACGGATTGATTGATCATCGGCGGAGCGCCGAAGGGGTCGGAGACGGGGGCGGCGCGCTCAAGCTGGCGCTTGAGTTCCTCGGGGGAGGCGTTGCTGATGCTGTTGGCGCGGGCGTTGCGGCTGACGAGCTGCTGGCCGGGTTTGGCGTCGCCAATGCCGCCACCGCCGACTTTCCGCGTGCTGAAGACGGGGTTCACGGCGATGTTGTCGGAGAGCACCTGCGCGGGAGCGGTGGAGGCGAAAGTGTTGGCCCCGGAGTAATTCACGGGCACCTCACCGTTGAATGTCCAGTTGGTGTTGAGGTCTGTCTGCTGAGACTGGAGTTTGTCACCGGCTTTTTTGCCGGCGTAATTCTGCCAGTTTTCATCCAGGATGCGGCGCTGCTGGTTGAGCTTGGAGATGGTGGCGGCGGCCTCGGCGGAGGGCGGAGGGCTTTCCTGCAAGAAGACGGCTCCGGTAAGTTCCCCGGCGGAGGGCTTTTCGCCGGCGCGGGAGAAAAACATGCCGCCCAGGCTGCGCGCGGCGTTTTCGATGCGGGAGGCGAGGGATTCCGCGGATTTGACGGCTTTGGCGGCATCGTCGTAGCCGAGTTTGCCGGAGGCGAGGTCGCGGTTCACCTGGCTGAGTTCGGAGATCATGCCTTCGAGCTTTTGGCGCTCGCGCCCGGCGAGGTCCACGGGTTCCATGTTGCCGCCGGCCTCGCGCAGGGTCCAGCCGGAGGGCAGGCGCACGGTCCAGGTGGTGCGCTCGGCGGAGAGGCCGTCGAGCCGGGGATCGGTCATGCGCAGGCGGGAGGGCGGCGCGGAGGCGGCGGGGTGCCGCCAGACGAGGCGCACCTGCAGGGCGCGCTGGCCGGGGCGGGTGTGGATGAGGGGGATGAGGCGCACGCGGCCGGCGGGGCGCGCCTCCTCGTCGGCGCGGACTTCGGCGCCGGAGACGGTGACGCTGACGAGCTCGGCATCCGGCGGGAGGATGACGGGGAGAAACTGCAGGCTTCGGTTGATGAGGGAGTACTCCGCCAACTCCCAGCGGCTGCCATCGGCGCGCAGGTGGGTGGTCAGCCCGGCCAGGGTGACGAGGGCGGCCTGGCCCTCGGTGCCCTCCAGTTCATCGTGGGCCAGGCGCAGAGCGCCCTCCCCGGTGGCCTGGTAAAAGCGCGGCCTTGCCAGCCCTTCGGGCAGCCAGGGCACTGAGGCGCGCGCCACCTCCTCCAGGGCGGTGGACTCGGCCACGCGGGTGGCGCGGGAGGAGGTGTCATCCAGCACGAAGTAGCGGCGCAGGCTGCGCGCGCCGGGCACCTGGACGAAGGGGGCGTCGAGTGTGGCGGTGAGGGGCAGGTCGTGGTCAAAGGTCAGCTCCGCGCGCTGGAGGGCGCCGCTTTGCAGGGTGCAGTCATAAAAACGCGTGCCGCCCTCGATGCGGGTGCGCGTCTCGCGCAGCAGGGGGCCGGTGACCACGGCCTGCGGCAGGGCGGCGGGCAGGCCCACCGTGATCTGGCGCGGCGCGCCCTGCTCGACGAGCAGGGCCACCTGCTGGGAGAGGCGCACGCCGGTGTCGGAGACGAGCAGGAGCGCCACCGCCTCGGCGGAAAAGCGCGGGGCCAGCGTCTGTAGCGTGGCCTGGGCGGTCCAGTCCGCTCCCTCCAGACGCAGGCCGCGCTTCACCTCGAAGGGCGGGGCGATCTCGAAGACGCTGCCGATGGCGCCGGGATTGGTCTCGCGCGCGGAGCCGTCGGCGGGCAGGCCGGAGAGGCGCACTTCGCGGTCGGCCTCGGCCACGATGAGGGCGCTGCCGGTCTGCTTTTCCACTCCGTCCAGGCGGGGCGGAGTGATCTGCCATTGGCTCTGGTCCGCCTCCGCAATGCGGACGAGATGAAGCACGAGGCGTCTCTCCAGCGCGGCGGCGCTGTCCGCAGGGTCGAAGTGCAGGTAAAGCGCCGCGCCCTCCTGCTGCCAGGTGTCCGCCCCGTCCACGCTCTGCGCGTCGTAACCCTCCGGCAGGTCCACCCGCGCGCGTGTCCAGCGGCCGTTGTGGCGGGTGAGGGCCAGCGCGCCGAAAAGCTCGCATTTTTGCGGGCTGATCTGGAAGACCCAGTCGGCGCGCAGCTCCACCCCGGCGGGCGCGGTGCCCGCCTCATAGGCCAGGCGCTCCGCGCCGCCGAGGCGGAATGTGCCCGCCCACAGCAGGCCGGACTCCGCGCGCTCCGCGTCGGCGCGTGTCTGGCCGGCGGCAGGCAGCGGGCGCACACTCAAGCCGGCCTCGTGCAGCAGCGTCACCTCCTGCCGCAAACGCCCGGCCACGGGCTGGATGAGCACGGAGGCGGTGCCGCCGCCGGTGCGGGCGCCCTTGAGGGTGAGGCGCGCGCCATCCGCCGCCTCGCGCGCCAGATGCAGGGTCCAATGCACGCGGTCCTGCTCACGGCGGGCGCGCCATTGGCTGACAGGGATGTGATCCGCCGGAGTCCCGGATTTCACCTCAAGCGAGCCGGGGATGAAGTCCGCGTCGGTGCTGAACTCCAGCACGCGCCTGGCCGCGCCAGGAAACTCGTAGTCCACCACGGACTCCACCTCCCGCGCGCTGCTGGCGCGGAAGATGTGCCGCGTGCGGGTCAGCGCCGAGGCGGGCGGGGTCTGCGCGGCCTGAAGCGCGCGGCCCCCGGCGCGCTGAATGTGCAGACGCGCGTGGTTGCCGAGCGCGGCGGTGAAAACGCGGCCCTCGTCCGGCGCGGTGTCCGCCGTGGTGGCGGCGGCATGGTTGATGCGCGGCCAGCCGTCCTCAGCGGGAGCGCGCAGGGAAAGCAGGCCGGCGGCGGCGCGCGGCAGCCAGAGGTCGGCCTCGCTCCAGCCCTCCGGCATGGGGAAGCTGAGCCGCGCGGAGACGGTGTGGCGGCCGGGTTCTTCCAGCAAAAGCGCGCCGTCCTTGAGCAGGGCGGGGCGGTCATTGACGCGCAATTCGCCGAGCAGGGCGGAGGCACCCCTGGAGAGCTTGAACTCCAGCGGCAGGGGCGCCCACACGCCCTTGGAGATCACTTCATAGAGCACTTCCAGTTCCAACGCGGCGGGCAGGACGCGCGCGCGGTAGAGCGCGGAGACGACGGCGGCCTCCGGCTTGGCGGCAGGGGCGGCATCGGGGGCGGGGCGGCGGTTTTCCTTGGCGGCCTGCCAGAGCCTTTGGAAGTCGGCATACGGCAGGTAAAACTGCCGCGCCTGCCACTCGGCGGGCGGCAGGGCGGGATCATACGGCACGAGGACGGTGTGGGCGGCGGGGTCGGGGCGGGACGCCTGTTCCTCATGCTTGCCGCCTTGCGGCTGACCCTGCTGACCCTGCTGACTTGGCTGGCCTTGCTGCGCATGGGCAGGCTGCGCAAAGGCCAGCATGAGCAGGCTGGCGAGGGCGGCGGCGGGCATGGCTGGGGCGCGGCGTGCCAGGGCGCGCCAGGGCAGCCAGACGAGCAGTGCGGCCAGCCAGCCGCAAAGCAGGGCATTGGCGGCGGGGACGAGGCTCTCCAGAAAAAGCGGCGCGGCCAGTCCGGCCAGCAGCACGAGTAACAAAGTGCGCTCCCAGGCGCGCCGCCGGCCCCAGAAGGCGAAAGCGAGCGCGCCGGCGAGCATCCACAGGCAGGCGCTCGTCATCTGCCGCTGCCAGGAGGTGTGGCGCAGGGTCAGCGTCTCCGGCGGCAGCGGGCCGTGGAAGCGCAGCACGCGGCCGGCGGTGGGCAGATCGAAGTCCAGCGGCAGCAGGCCGGCTTTGGCGGGGGATTCGGGTGCGTCGAGCTTCGCGGCGTCCACGAATGCCTCGATCAAGTCGAGGTTGGGTTGCGTGTTCTTGACAATGAGCTGGCTGGTGACGGGGTTGAAGACCACTTCAGCGCCTTCGGGGATGGGGATGCCCTGCGCCTTCAAAATGTCCGCCGCCGAAGTGCGCTGGAGCAGGCCGGCTGCGGGGGCACCCGCGCTGCTGAAAGGATCGGCCACCGCACCTCCCATGGTCGCGGTATGAGCACCGCCGAGGGAGAGGAAGTCCGGCCGTACCTTGAAGACGCGGGTGAACTGGCTGTCGGAGATGTCGAAGACGGGCAGGACCACGATGGAGTCGGTCTCGACCTTGTATTTCGTGCCTGCGAGTTCGGTGACGTAACGCAGTGCCTCGACGAGGGGCACATCCCGTAAATCGAGGCTGATCATGCCTTGCATGGAGACATCCGGCGCCTTGTTGAGGATGGGGATGCCGACGCGGGCGGGGTCGTGCTCGCGGCTTTGTCGGCGCAGGTCTTCGAGCGCGGCTTCGAGGGTGGCTCCGCTGAGATTGATCCTGGGCAGGATGATGTTTTGCATCCGCTGTTTCATGCGCTGGATGGCGAGTTCCCGGGCATCGAAAGCGGGGTCGGGTTCGGTGCCCTGAAGCATGAGGCGGGACTCGCCTGGAGTGAGCAGATTGGAGAAAAAGATCGAGATCAATTCGAGATTCGGCGCGGTCTGGCGCACGATGAGTTCGGCGCTGTCGGTGTCGTGGAGCACGAGAGAGTCCGCAGGGAAAGGAATGCCCTGCCGTTCGAGTTGCTCGACCCACCATTCAGGGCTGCCTGGGGGCGGCCCCGATAGCGCGGGCGCGTCGGCTTCTGCCGCGTTTGCCCTCTGCGGGGCGAAGGGGTCTTGATTTAGCGCGTCTCCCGCATTTTTAGACACGGCGAGCAGGCGGCTGACGATGTCGGAAGGCACTTTGAAGACACGGACGATGAGGTTTTCCGCCGGGATTTCCGCTGGCCGGGTCAGCGGCGCGGGCGCGCTGACGGGTGGCGGGCCGGGGGAGAGGAAGGGCAGTTTTTCCAGCAGGCCAGGCACCCGCCAGGTGCCTTCCTGGGTCAGCGCGGTGGGGGCGGGGTCCACGGAAAAAGCGGCGGGCACATGCACGCGCCAGTCCGTCTCCAGCACGGGCGCGCCGCCCTCCACGAGCAGAGGTTCCAGGGCGAGCGCGCCGGAGCCGCCCCAGGCCGCGCCGGGCAGGTCGTAGAGCAGGACGAGGTGGACGCTGGCGCGGTTGGCGCTGTCTCCGGGCAGCGGGATGGCCCAGACACCGGGGGCGGAGAGCACGGGCTTCACCGCCGCGTGCCCGACCCGCGCGGAGAGCAGGCGCGCGCCCTGTGGCGGACGCAGGCGGGCGAACTGCTCGCCACTGTGACGCAGATGCAGGATGGCCTCATGCCGCGCCGAGCCATCCGCGCCCAGGGCGCTGGTGAGCGCCATGCGGGTGACGACGAGCACGGGCAGCCCCGAGGCGGCATGACGGCGCGCGCGCAGGGTCAGCTCATGCCCGCCCGCGCCATACTCAAAAGCGCCCACCAGGCGGTGGCGCGGCTGGTAATGCTCCAGCGCGGGCGCGCGCAGCACGTCCAGCGGGCGCGTGCCGCGCGTCTCGAAGCTGATCTGGGTGTCGGTGTTCGCCTCAATGATCCAGGTGCCGCGAAAACGCCGCGCGCCCTCGATCTCGATGACCGGCAGCCGATGGCTGAGCAGGGCGGGCTTTTCCAGAGCGGGAGCGTCCGGCGCGTCATCCGGGCTGGCGGCGCCGGGTTCCGCAGCGGCGGGCAGGCTGAGGCGGAAAGGCAGCACCACGCGGCCCAGCGTCTCCTGCAGCAGGGTGAAGGTCCACAGGCCCTGCGCCTCGTCCAGACTGCGCTCGGCCACGAGGGGCGAGGTCATGCGCAGCAGGGGCGCCACGGCGGCGGGCAGACGCGCCTGGAAGCTGCGCAGGGGCGCGCCGGAGATGTCGAGCCGCAGCTCGCCCTCGATCTCCACGGTGCGCGCGCGCGGCAGGGCGTTGGCGCGGATCTCGGCGGCGAAAACCGGCTCCGCGCGCTCCAACTCCGCGCTCAATGTCCACTCCCGCAGGCCGAACCAGGCCATGCGCCCGCGCACTGGAGTCATGCGCGCGTCCCGGTCCTCCAAGCCGCGCGTCTCCCGCACGCGGGCGCGCCAGGAGTCGTCGAAATCCAGCGCCGTGTAGCCGGCCACGCGCACGGCGTCCGGCAGCGCCACATTTTCCAGGGTCAAGGTGCGCGCGGCTGCAGCCGGAGGCGGTTCTGTAGCCGGGGGCAGTGACCCCGGCGACAGGCGCAGGCGGGTGTGCAGGGTCACTTCCTGAGGCTGGCCTTTTTTCAGTCCGCCGGGAAAGCGCAGCTCCAGGGCGCGGTCCACACGCTTCCAGGAAAAGCCGTGCCAGGCGCATTCCACGCGGTCGAAGTCCTCGCCAGCAGGCAAAAGCACGCGCGTCTCCGTCAATGGGCGCGCCACATGCAGGGTGAGCTTGCGGGAAAGGCGCGCCTCATCCTTTTCCACCCGCGCCAGGGTGTCCACATCCGCCTCCAGCCGGGGGCCTGCGGGGCGCACGAGCAGGCGCGGGGTGGTGTTGGGGAGCAGGTGGTAGAGTCCAGGCAGGTCGGCAATAACGCTCGAAGGCAAATCGGAACTCATCTCGGCAACATTCACCCACCCTTCTTCGGCAAGGAGTTCCAGGTCATCGGACAGATTGAGGCTGACGTAAATCACCGTCTGCCGGGCCGCATCCAGAAAGGGCAAGTCCACCCAATACGCTGCCGGTTCGCCATCCTGCGCCCCCCCGGTCACAGCCTTGCGCAGTTCCACATGAATGGATTGGTGCTCGTAGAAGTTGCTGATCGAGAGACGCAGGGCGCGGTCTTCCTGCTTCCAGTCAAGCGGCTCACTATGGATGACACCCACAACCTCCACTCCTTCATCCAGTTGCCATACAACATCCGTGCGCCCGTCACGGCTTTTCCCCGCCGGAGTTTTGATGTTCAACGACCATGTGCAAATAATGTCCTTCTCTGAGACTGCGCAGACTGCGCTGGGTGTGTCCACAATGGCCAGCCTGGGTCCCATTTCCTCAATTCCAGACTCCCTCCAACTGAGCTGGCAGGCAGTCGTCCCGGAATCATTCCCGCCAAGAATTGCCATCACCCGATTGCCCCTCTGTTCAAAGGCCGAATTGCCCGACACAACAGCATCCTGCGGCAGATCCAGCTCCAGCACACCGCCGCAGCCGGTGGCCGGGATGGAAAGGTCGCGCAGGCCCAGGATGCCCTGCACCGGCAGTTCCACCTCGAAGCGCAAAATGTGCCGCGCCGGGCCGCGCGCGGTGAGCCGCAGCACAGGCCGGCGGGGTGTGTCGGAGGAGTCCTCCTGCGCCAGCCAGAGGCCTTCGGAGCCGGAGAGCACGGTCACTTGGCTCCGCCAGGGCCATTTTAAAGCGACCTCCTGCCAGTCTGCCTGGGTGAAGCGCACGGGCAGCTCGCCGGAGAGACGCACGACTGCCGCGCCGGTCTGCGCGCTGCCGCGCAGGGTCAGCGCCTCCAGCACGGGGCCGGCGGGCGGGCCGCCCTGGGGGTGGTCTTTCGGTTCCAGGGCGGGGAGCAGGCCGGCATCGCGCACGAGCGCCTTGTATTGCTCCGGGGTGAGCATCACGGCCTGCGGGTGGGCTTTCATGACCTCCTCCCAGCGCGCGGCGGGCACCCACAATTCACGGCGCTCCGGCTCGCGCGGTGGTGGCGGGGACTCCGCCGGGAGCGCGCTGGGTGCCAGGCTGAGGGCCAGCATGATCCAGGGCGTTTTCATGGGACGGGTGGCGGCGGGTTTTCTGTGGTGGTTGGGGCGCTGGGCGGCGGTCCTGTCGGACGGGTCTGACCTGTCTGACTCGTCGGACCGGACTGAACCGCCGGACCACCCGGTGTGGCGGCACCACCACCCGCGCGCGGGTTTGGCGGAGCTTTCCGCCGCCAGGCGGCCAGGGCGCTCCAGAGAATGACAGAGACCCACAGCAGCGCCAGCAGCCCTGCCGCGAGCATGGCGGCCAGGGCCACCTGGGCATTGGCCGCGCCGAGCAGGCCGGTGAGCAGCAGCGCGCCGAAGCCCGCGCCGGCCAGGAGCAGGAGCTTTTGCGCCGCCGGACGGCGCGCGCAGGCCATACCGCCGAGCAGCACGCCGAGGAAGGCCAGCGCTTCCAGGGCAAAGCCGAGTTTTTTCAACCGGAAGGACACGCTCACCTGAGCGGGCGGTCCCAGGCGGCGCAACGTCTCCAGCCGGCCCTGGCGCGGCACTTGGAAGCCGTAGAGCGCGCGGGTGTCGGCGGCCACCTCCGGCGGCTGGCTCCACACGGCCTGCGCGACGCTCTCCGGCAGCGGGCCGAAGGCGGGGATGAGCGGATCAAGCAGGCGGCGCGCGCGCGTCCAGGAGCGCTCGGCGGACTCGCGGGTGAGCGGGCCTTTGACTCCGGTGTAGCTCCAGCCCTCGGGCAGGTAAAGGCGGTGCCGCGTCTCCAGCACGCCGGCCTCCGGCAGCTCGGGCGCGTGGATGAGCAGGGAGCCGAGCCAGCCGAGCTTTTCGCCCGGACGCTCGCTGGGCGACTCGAAGACGAAGCGCACGGGAAAGGCCGCCCGGCCCGCGCCGGAGGGCAGGCGCACGAGCAGATCGTCCGATCCCTCCCGGCGCATGGGCTGCTGCGGCTCGCGGTCCACAAAGACCTCGCTCACCAGGCGCGCGCCGGCAGGCAGGCGCACGACGAGGAATTGCAGGTCGTTGTTTTTCACCCAATAAACCGCCTCCGTGGTCTGCGCGCGGTCCGTGGCGGCGGCGGTGACGAGGTCCGCGTGGGTGACGATGGCCTGGGGCACGGCGAAGTAGCTGTTGCGCGCCAGCTCCACGGCCAGGCTCACCGGCGGAGCGCGGTATTTGTAGGCCAGGAAAGCGCCCGCGAGGTTCAAAGGCGGGCGCAGCTCGCGCGCGTCCATCTCCTCCAGCGTGCCGGCCTCGGCGCTGCGGATCTCCAGGCTCTCGGCCTTGGCCACAGCCACCTGGCCGGTCTCCTGAAAAGCGCCGGGCACATGCACGGGCATGAGCTCCACGCGCGCGCTGCCGCCGGACTCGATCATGGCGGCCTGCTCGTGGCTGCCGGTGATCTCAAAAACGCCCTGCTTTTCTCCGCGCAGCACAATCTCCCAGAAGACGAATTTTTCCGCATCCGGCAGCGCGGGCGCGGCGGCGGGCTGGTGGTCGCGGTTGATCTCCAGGATCTGCGGGTCCACAAAGCGCACCGTCTCCGCCACGGCGCGCGGCAGGGCCAGCACGAAGCGGTCGGTGGCGGCATAGGCCACATCGAAGGCAAGCGTCCAGGTGTGCCGCGTGGACTGCTCCAGGGCCTCCAGCAGCGTGAGCACCTCCACGCTGACCTGGGCGGCGCGGCTTTTGAAGGCCAGCACGGCGGGCGCGGCGGCATCCCGGTAGCGGAAGGCCAGATCGGCGCGCTCGGTAAAAATGGCGGGCGCGGAGCGCGTCAGCGTGTCGCCATCCTCCTGCTGGAAGCCGCCGGCGTCCTTCGTGTTCGCCTCCAGGCCGGGGTGCAGCTTCACGCCCAGGAGCGCCTCATGGCGGATGACCTCCGCCGGCGCCAGCACGGGCAGGGTGAAGTCGTCCAAAGCCGCGCGCCGCGCCGTGGCGGCCAGTTCGAGCTGGGTGGAGCCGGTCTTTTGCCCCTTCAGCCGCACCACCAGCACGGGCGCGCCGTCCACCGTCTCCGTGCGCCACTCGGCCACATCCTCCCCCTTCAAAGACTGCGCGCTCCAGCCGGCGGGCAGCCCCAGGCGCAGCTCAAAAATGCCCACCCGGCGGATGTCATACTGCACCTGCGCGGACAGGCGCGCCTGATCCCGTGTGATCTCCACCCGCGCGTGGCTGGCGGCCTCCACCTGCGGGCGCGCCTCCGTGACCTCGAAGGTCAGCTCATACGGCTGCCGCAGCAGGCGGAAGGCACCCACCTCCACCGGCACCGCGCTGCCCGCTGCGGCGGGGGTTGAGACGGCGGAGACGTAGGCGGAGGAGGTGATCGGCGCGGACTGGGCGCGGGCCGCTCCGTTCATCTGGCGCGCTGCGGCGTCCAGTTGCGGCTCGGAGCGCACCACGGCCAGCCCGCGCGCATGCGCCGCGCCGTGCAGCAAAAGCGCGGGCGTCTTGACCGTGGCGGGCAGCGCGGCAATGGCAGACTCCAGCACAATCTGCGCCTTTTGCTCCTCGCGTAGAGGTTTTTCGCCCAGCAGCAGAAGCGTGCGCGCGCCGTCCGCGGCGGTCTCGATTTTCCACTCGCGGATGCCCGGCGCGGTGACGCCGATGACCTCCTCCCCCGCCGGCAGCCCCACTCGCAACTCCGCGACCGGCGCGCGCAGCACGCGCCAGGTGATGTCCGCGCGTGTGGTCAGCGCCCCCGCGCCGATGAGCGTGTCCAGCCGCATCTCCGCCAGGATCAGCGGCGGCATCTCCGCGACCACCTCCCGCGCGCTCCAGGAGATCACCTGCTCGGCGGACGAGCCGAAGAAACTGGAAAAAACCGTCGCCCCCGTCGTCGCATCCTCCTCCGCCGTGTGCGCAGCCGCTGGAGTGGTCTCGAAAGCCAGTCCCGTGCCCGGCACGGTCATCGTCAGCCGGGAGACACCCGCAGGCGGCAAAGCCAGAGTCACGCGCCCCCCGCTGCCTGAATGCCGCGCGGGCGCGTGCATTTTCAGCGTGATCTCATGCACGCCCTTGCCGGGCAGGAGGAGGTCCGCCCCGTCGGCGCGGCGGCTGAGCACCGCGCGGCCTGTGCGCGCCTCGCTGATGCCGGGGCCGTTCTTCCCCATGAATGGCAGGGAAGTCCAGCCTTCGACGAAGGACTCCGCCGTCAGCCGCGCCTCCAGCACCAGGCCGCTATCCTCGACACGCCCCGTGTATTCCGCGTGAGTCAGCGCGGCGGCGGCGGGCGGCGGCTTGTCATCCTCCTCGCGGCGCAAGGTCAGCTCGTCCCACAACTCCAGAAACTCCCGGTAAGGCAAAAAAACACCGCGCCCCTGGTCCTGGAACACCTTTTCCAAATCCTCGAACGGCACATAAACGCGCCGCTCGCGCTCGCGCACGGGAGTCTTGTCTTGAGCAGCAGACACATCCGCCGGGCGCACCAGTTGAGCGGCGGGTTGGGCCGTGGCGGAGTTTGCGGCGGGTGGAGATGCGGGCGCATCCGGCGGCGGTGGCGGTGGATTTTCCTGCGCGGCCAGAGGCCATGCAGAGAAGGTCAAACCGGACAGGACGAGAAACCAGGGAGAGCGCATGGGCGGAGTCGGGTTAAAATTCGCGCTGATTTTACAGACATGCCCCAGCCGTGGACAGTCAAGAGTTTGTAAAATGGAGATTTCATCCCGGAGATGTTCTCTTTCCCGCAGCAAGGGACCCAGGCTCGCGAAATCTCCGAGAAAGCTCTTTCCCTGCGGTGCGGCGGCACGGTATAAGCTGAAGGCGCGCAGACCGCGCGCCTCTTCTCCCGACATGAAACTCAAACTCGACCTCGAAGACTTCCGCGTGCCAGACGGCAAACCCTTCCGCATTGCCAAGGCGAAGACGAAAATCAAAAGCCTCTACCGCGACGACGCGCACTACGAGCAGTTGTTCAGCGAGTTCCGCGTGGAGATAGACGACCTCCAGCAGAAAATGTACGCGCAGGACCGGCAGGGCCTGCTGCTCATCTTCCAGGCGATGGACGCGGCGGGCAAGGACAGCACCATCAAGCATGTGATGAGCGGCGTGAACACCCAGGGCGTGGAGGTCCACGCCTTCAAGCGGCCCACCAGCGCGGAGCTGGACCACGACTTCATGTGGCGGCACCTGCGCGTGCTGCCGCCGCGCGGGCGCATCGGCATCTTCAACCGCAGCTACTACGAGGAGGTGCTCGTCTGCCGCATCCACCCCGAGATCGTCACCAAGATCCAGCGCCTGCCCGCGAAGACTACCAGGAACCTCGACAAGCTCTTCGCCGACCGGCTCAAGGACATCGCCAACTTCGAGGCCTACTGCGACCGCAACGGCATCCGCATCGTGAAATTTTTTCTCCACGTCTCGAAGGCGGAGCAGAAAAAGCGCTTCCTGGCGCGCATCGACACGCCGAGCAAAAACTGGAAGTTCGAGGAGGGCGATGTGAAGGAGCGCGGCCATTGGGATGAGTACATGGCCGCCTACCAGGACACCATCCGCCACACGGCCACGGACGACTGCCCCTGGTATGTGGTGCCCGCCGACGACAAGAAAAACATGCGCCTCATCGTCAGCGCCGCCGTGCTGCACGAGATGCAGGGCATGAAACTCAAATACCCCGAGCTGCCCGCCGAGCAGAAAGCCCGCCTGGCCGCCGCGCGCGAGTTCCTGGCGGCGGAGAAATGATTCCCTGAGCTTGCGGACTCCGGCTCAATACAACCCCAGCCCTTTCAAATGCAGGCGCAGGATGCGGCGCATCTCCTCGACGGCCTCGGGCTTTTCATGCACGCCATGTCCTGAGCGGACGATGAGCTCGGACTCCACATTGTCCAGATGCGAGCTGCTGTAGGGCACGACTCCGTCGGAGCATTCGGGGTCGGTCAAAGGCCGGCCTTCCTTGTTGCCGATGATGGAGTGCAGGCGCACCCCAGGGCGGAAAGGCAGGGAGTTGGCGATCCTCACATAGGGCGAGCCGGGGGACAGATTGTCCACGCTGGTGGGCATGCCGCGCTTCAGCAGTTCGCTCAAATAGGCATCGCGGGAGGCGAGGCTTTCCAGAACCTCAAAGGTGCTGCCAAAGGTCTGCCCCGGCAGCTTCACCAGGCTTCTGCCAATGCGGGCGAGCCTGCCGTCAGCCATGCTGCTGCCGCGGTGCGGCGTGGCGGCAAAGATGATGCGGCTGATGTTGGGGTTGGGGTCGAATTCCAGATAGCGGCGCAGGGCTTCATGCTCCTCCTTGGAGAGTCCGAGCGCTGCCGGCGTGTCCCCAAGGATGTTGACCCAGATGCGGTCGCCGCTGTCCTGCACCTGCGCTTTGCTGACAAGGCCGCCCATGCTGTGGCCGATGAGCACCATGTTTCTGCCGCGCATCCCGGCGCCTTCACGCGCCAGGATGCTTTGGAGTGTGCCAAGGTGCTCGCGCAGCTTCTCCGAACTGAAGATGACCGGCACACCGGAAGGGTAGCGGAAGACATAGATCTGGTAGTGGCGCTGGATTTCAGGATCAGCGCCAAACTGATTGATGACATTTTCCCAGGTGGCGGGGCGGGACATCAGGCCATGCACCAGAACAAGAGGGATGCGGTTCTTGTCCGGTGATTCGAAGGCAAGGAGCCCCAGCTTGTCCATGTATTCGGAGCTGTGCAGCAGGGCTTTGATCCCCTTCATCTGCACGTTCTTCATCCCCAGAAGATGCTCGCCATACGCCGTAAAATCGGCGGCAAGGGGCTGCTGCCTGCCAGCCAGCAGCACAGTCCGGCTTTCGCGCGGATCATGAATGGAAAAGGTCGCCCTGCGCCGCCCGCCTGATGCTTTGGAGAAGTCGAGCGTGGCAGTGACAGGCACCAGGTAGCCTGCCTCAGACATGAAGGGTTCCGCGGCTTTGCGCGCGGCGGTGAATTTCCAATGGGCAACGAAGGCAGCGCCCACCCCTTCACGGGTCAGGCGCTCTTTGAGCCGCCTGCTTTTGATGCTGTCCGCGGGGATGAGTTCATCAAACTTCAGCTTCGCGGGGATTCGCGTCTCCAGCCGGTAAGTTTCATCCACATGAAGGACAGCTTTTTGATCCTTCGTCAGGCTGAGCCAGAGCGCGGTGACCCTGCCTACCTGGGCGGCATAAGCCTGGCGCTGCTCCACGGTCCGCAGTCCGCTTGCCAGTGTTTTTTCAGCGTCGGAGAGTGCGGCGGACAGCTTGTCAGCGACCGTTCCGCGCTTGTCGGACGTGTCGTGAAGAGCGTCCGGTGTCATGCTGGAGGTCGTGCCGCATGATGAAACCACCGCGCATAAAAGGGGGATGAGCAGGTACATGTAAATGCGCATGAGATTGGAGGGAGTGAAGTGTTGAAACGACGCCTCAAGCCTCGCCAGTGAAGCGGAGGGCAGTCGGGACGACTGGCAGTAATTTCCTTGCATGATCGCCAGTCCGGGCGGCTTTTTCCATTGGCCCTAAGTCCAACATCAGAAAATAAACCCGGCTCGCACGCCGCCGATGACGATCCAGTCGGCATGCCCGCCAATGCCATCGCCGGCCACGAATTGAACATCGGGCGTGATGAAGAACGATTTGCCGATCTGGCGGCGGTAGAAAAGCTCGATCACGCCTTCCCTCTTGCTGGAGTTGCTGCTGGAGCTGCCTGCAGCGATGGCGATGCCAAGCCGGTCTGATTGACGCAGATCGAACGCCACGCCGGCGGCGGCGAAGTGGTCTGTCACCGCGGCTTCTCCGTCTGCCCAGGCATAGCGAAAGAAGCTGTGGGCACGGCCCGCGAGTTGCTGCTCGAAGGTCAGGCTCGCGCCACGGCCTGACTTGATGCCAAACTCCGGCATCGCGTCGGAATCCCAGCCGAGGAGCTGGACGCGTGCGGGCCTGCCGCTCAAGCCGTTGAAGTTGTAGCCGAGCTGCACGGCCTTGAACAAAGAATCCCCCTGGAATCTCCATTCGGCGGCTTCGCTGAGATTGGTGGAGTCGAGATGGGAAGCACCCAGCGTGAGGTCCCAGCCAGCCCGGTCTTCCCAACGAACAACGAAACCGAGGTCGGAGCCTGGAAAACCCACCGCCGGGCTGGAGGAGAATGCCTGGTTCATGAAGGAACGCTTGCCGCTGCGCAGTTGATGACCATCAAACAGACTATCAATGGTCATCTGGCCATAGCGGAGTGTCAGCCGTTGATCGAAAAACTGGTCCTCCAAGAAGATTTCCGGCACCTGGAAGCCGGCGTCGGTGAAACCGCGGACATAGCCCCACAGCGCACCTGTCTCTTTGCGGAGCTGCGAGGGCGCGAGGTCGCTGTAGGCATGACGATGCCGCATGCGCAGATTGAGAGACAGGGGAGCCTTGCTGGTGTCCGCATTGATCTGCCAGCGCAGGCTCAGCGTGCCGTCTCCCGCTGACGCGCCCCATCCGTCATCGCTTCCCAAGGCGCCCATCGCCAGCGAGTCGTAGCCGAGTGCGATGTCGAGGCGCAGCGCCTCCATCCAGGCGGTGCGTCGTTGCTGCCGCTGCTCGCGGGAATGGCTCCAATCGTGGTCACGAATGGCGATGGAGGAAGCGATGCCGTCTTCATCACGCTTTTCATCGGTGAGCATGGAGTCCTGCGCCTGCGCCACCGCGGCGAGACAGGCGAAGGCAACAAGCAGCAGGCATGAAGAAAGCCGTTTCATCCTTCAGAATGCATGGGCTGAGTTTCTCCGGTCTCTGGGCGACCATCCCAATACCTCTCGTGCTGGGCGAGCAATCTGGCCGACCCCACGCCCCACTGCTGGAGCACGGTGGCGATGCTGGTGATCCGCACATGCAGGGGGCGGACGCACTCTTTCGGGACGATGTGTACCGTGCCGGAGCCAGGATTGGGCGTCTCGGGGATGAAAATGGTGAGCTTGCCGTTTCCATGATCCTCGGTGATGAACACGAAGCTTTCGAGGCCCTCGCCCGTCTTGAGCAGACCGGCTTTCACCACGCCATCGCGCTCCACACTGGCCAGTCCGCCGACGATGGCCCTCGCCGCGGCATAACCGGGAACGCGGTAGAGCAGCGTGCGCTCGATCCAGGTGCCGACGTCCCTGCCCTGGCGGGAAATCATCATCAAGCCGAGCATGAACGAAAGGCCAACGACGATCAGCACGGCGTAGATCATCGGAAACTCGGCCGCGACCGAATCGTGGCCTGCCAGACTGTCCATGACGGACTGGGCCGCCGAATGGGTCGTGACGACGACTTTTCCGACGAGGATGACAAGGACCACCACCGGCAGCAGCAGAAACAGCCCGCCGAGCGTGGTGGCTTTGATAAAGGCGGCTATTCTTTTCATGGCGGGGCGGCCGTCATCGCGGCGCGTTCAACTCAAGCAGACAAGGCGTCCCGCCGCCTCCAACGCTGGCAGCCACGCGAGCACGAAGATGAAGCTGTCAAGGATGACAATGGTTTTCATGATGGCTGGTGATCGAGAGTGAAACTCAACGACGCCCGCCGCGTGAGCGTGCCGCGCCGCCGCCGCTGCTGGAACGTGAAACGCTGGAGGTCGAGCGTGAACGCGAGTAGGCATCCCGATTGAGCTGCGAGGGCGTGGACTGGCGGTTCTGGTAGCTGCCGCGGTTGAAGCTGCCCGCGCCGGGCCGGCTGGCAGGCAGTGTTGTCGGGCGTGTGGATGGCTGCGCAGGCTTTGTCGAAGGCGGGGCCGGGCGTGTGATCGGTGGGGCGGGCTTTGTTTCAGGCTGTGAGGGACGCGTGACGGGCTGCGCAGGCAGTGTGGTGGGCTGCCCGGGGCGGGCGGCGGGCGGCGATGCGCGCGGAGGATGATTGGCGGGCACATCCGGCGCGGCGTGCCAGCCGCCGTCGGAGCGTGAGTGCCAGCCGTTTTCGTCCTTCTTGTAGATGTTGCCGTCCTTGCCGACATAGACATCGCCGCTGCCGGTTTTCGCCACGAAGGCATCGGAGCCGTATTTGCGGTTCACACCGACCGCCGCGCCGCCGCGGGAGGTCTGCACGCCGCCGACGGTGCCGTAGGCGTTCGAGCGATGCCCTGCGCGCACCCATTCATCATCGCGCACGACAGCGGAGCGGCCCCAGGAGCCGTAGGGCGTGTTCACTGTCACACGACCCGCTGCGGTGTTCGTCCATGGATTGTAGGCGGTGCGGGCGGCCACAGCGCCGCGCGGACCATAGGCGTAGGCACCGCGGGAATAGATGCCCGTGGCCGGATTGTAGGCAGCACCGTAGCCAGCACCGCCGTAGGGGCCGTAATAGCGAGCGCCGCAGCGGTAGTAGCCATGTCCAGGATGGTAGATGGCACCGCAGCCGTAGCCATACCAGTAGGGGCTCGGGTAGTAGTGGTGGTGCCAGTGATCATCCGCCAACTCGTGGCCGAGCCACATGCCGAGTCCGAAAACCAGGAGCCCGCGCGCGACATAAGCTCCAGAGTAACCAGAAGTCACACCGACCTGCACGGTCGTCGGAGTTGAGTTATAGACGTACACATAGGTCACGTTGTGCTTCGGACTTTGTGGTGGGATCGTGTAGATCGACGCAGGCACCTTGTCACACACGACCCAAGCCCCACCGGCTGCGGATGCCTGAAACCACACGCCCTGATGGCAGCAGTAGTACATGCCGCTGACGAGGAACACGTCATACGAGGTGTTCGTGGCATACTGCACGCCCTCGGACCCTGGGATGGCCTTGAATTGTGGCTCACCTTCATAAGCGACCTGCACCGTCGTGGTGGCGCGGTCCACCGTGGCGGTCTGCGGAATGGAGGCGAGGATCACCGCCTCATCCGCTTCGGGCGTGCCATGCACGGAGGCGAGGACATGCGCCTTGGGATGGCCCTCAGGGATGTGGGCAAAATCCTCGGGCAGCGTGTCCATGGCGGAGGCCCACGGACCTTCGAGGCTCGCCGCGCTGAACCAGCGGCCGGTCGTGAGCAGGTAGTAGCTCTTGCCGGCAGGATGCAGGAACAGATCGCTCTCCGTGTTTGCCACATACATCAGCGAAGTGCCGGAAATCGGTACCAACTGTGGTTTTCCTGCCGTGACGATGATCTCCGAGGGGCGGTTCGCGGCGAAAACACGCGGCGCGGGCGTGCTGTCGGAGGGAAGCTCCACTTTCGCCTTCACCTCGGACCAGTTGCCATCATCCGGCAGCTTCTTGAAGGAGGCCGGCACGGTCTTGGCGAGCTTCCACGGGCCTTTGATGACATCCTGGGTCACGAGCCACTGGTTTTCCGTGAGCAGGTAGTACTGCCCGTCGTTGAAGAGCACGTCCCAGTTCGTGTTCACGGCGAACATGAGGGTCGGATCATCCTCGTTCACCGCCTCCAGCTTCGGCTCGCCGATGAAGGTCACGAGCACGGCGGGGGAGTCGCTGTAAAAGATCGGCGGCGGCTCAAAACTCACCGCGGTGTCCGCCGTGGTGGCGTCATCGCGGTTCACGGCGGCGATCACCGCAGCCAGCGGCATTTCCAGCGGTGTCTCGGGTTTCAACACGGAGCGCACCAGCTCCTCCGCTTTGGCAGCGCCGGCGGCGTCGATCTCGGGAAATCGGAACTGGGTGAACTGCCGCGCCCCGACGCGCACGGTGTCGTGCTCGAAGTCCGTGACCGTGTCTGCTTCGATGGCCACAGCGCCGAAGGTGGCCTCCTCCTTGCCCTCCAGCTTCACGCCGATGGCGGAGGTGCCCTTCAAATGGCGGAACTCCTGCCATTCGAGAATCTGCGGCATGTAGATGGCCACCTCCGCGCCGCCGACCTGATAAACACGCGGCCAGGCATCGGGATTGAGGATGTTTTCAGGTGCGCCATGCGTGGCGGTCACGGAGAGGCTCGTCAAAAGCACCGTGGTCAAGGTCTGGAGAAGACGTGATTTCATGTTTTTGGGTAGGGTTAAAATGAGAGGCGTTATTTGGTGATGCTGACTGCCACCGACTCCGTGGTTCTGAAGACCACCTCGGCACCGACGTCGTGCCGCGTCATGTCCACATCAGGGCGTGCTTTGAAGGTCTGCCTGCGCCCGTCGGCAAAGACGATGGTGGCGGTGCGGTTCTTGGCATCAATGGAGTGGACCCGGCCCGTGTATTCGCTGGTGTTCACGATCAGCACGGAGGGCTTCGCTCCTTTGGGTGCCACGACGACCTTTTGTCTTACTTGCTCGGCACTCGCGGGCATCTCGCTGCCGGGTTTGCGGACAAAGCTCAGGTATTGCTCGGTGAGAGCAGCGCGCACGCGGTCACCGGGCTCGATCTGGTCAAAGTTCCGCACCTCGGGGCCTGCGCGATAGGTGCTCTTCCTGCCTTGAGGATCGACCATCGTCACCTCCCGCGTGGATTTATTGACCTTCACCACCGTGGCAGAGAGCTCGGTGGTTTCGACAAGCAACCCGCCCGGCTCTCCTTTCGTGATGATCGTCTCCTTGCTCTTGCCATCCGCGAGGAGGCTCGTGGCACATCCCCATCCACCCGCCACCAGCAGACAGCCCAGCCAGCACGAGAGTGCCTGGTGGAAACGAACTGCTGGCAGAGGTGGCGTGGTCATGACAAAGCTCACGGTTGCTTTACCAAGGCTTCAAGGTCACGCGGCTCGTGCGCTTGATGGTCTCGTCCGGCTTGGTGTTGAGGAAGCTGGCAAACTCCGCCGCCCATTCGCTGATGTTTTGCTCAGCACCATGATACCAGGTGTATTTGCCGAGGTTCACCGGAGCCACCTTGTCCGTGCGGCGGTCCTTGAAGGTGGCGATGATGGAGTTGTCCGCTCCATTACGGGCCCGGCCCTCGATGGCGATGCTGCCGCGCCCGGCCATGGAGAGATAACCTGCGCCCGGCACGGCAAAACCAGCCGCCGTGGAGGCCGCATTCCAGAAGGCTTTGGAAGGCACCAGCTCCACCAAAGCCAGCTCGATGACCAGCGTGTCCGGCCCTGGGCTCAAGGCCAGCTTCATCTTGTGGGCTGGATGATTGGCGACAGCAGTCATGAACTCATGACGGAGCCGCGTGGCGATCTTCCGCGTGTCCTGCGCGAGGTCGTTCTGTCGCATGGGCGTCTGGGCCTGCCACCAGCTCTGCTCGGCCATGTGCTGCGTGTTGACCGGGGCAAAATAGACGGACTTGAACTTTTGGCTGACCGCCGTGCCTTGATAGGCAGGAGAAACCCACACCTCTTGAAGGAATGCCGCACGAGTGTTCTTCGTGGCAGCGGTTGGCGGATTGAATCCGGAGTCAGGTGCTTCTTTCGTCTCGAGCAACTTGCAGCTCGTCAGAGCAGCGGAGAAAAGCACGACGGACAAACAAGGAATAAGGCAGGTTGGTTTCATGATGTGGTGGTGATTGAGCCCGTGGGCGCAAGGTGAGTGATTCAGCCTAGCCATCTTTGCCAGCACCTCCCATTGGACCTAAGGCCAACAGGCCGGGCGCTTGATGATGCCAGCTGTCATGCAAGACGGCGGGCGGTGCGGATGGAGTGATCTGACAGATGCCTGCGCCTTGCCCGGACAACTCAGAATTTCAGTCCCAGCTCGATCTGAATGCCGCTGGTGATGACATCATAGGTGAAGCCGCCATCGGTGTAGTCCACACCAAGGGCACGGTAGCCGAGACCGGCATACATGTGCTTGCTGATCTGATACTCCAGACCGGCATAGGCCTGCCAAGTGATGTCGGAGGAAACACCGAAGCCGCCGATGTCGCCCTTGAGCACCAGGGTCAGAGGTTCTGCGAGTTTGGCACGCGTGAGGAAGCCGACATAAGGATCCACCCAGCCCTTGTCACCGGAGATGTCGCGGTTCAGCACGGGTAGGGGAGAGGTGATGTTCAGGCCGAGGTCGATGTGGTTGTAACGAGCACCGCCGAGCAGTTCGACGCGGCAGCTTGCACCATCCACCAGCGCATAGCTGACGGCGGCATCGATCATCAACTGGCTCATCTCCAGCGTGACGTTGTTGATCAGCGGACCGGGCGTGCCCGCAGCACCTGACAGCTCCATGTAAGCCAGGCCGGTGAGCAGCCCCCAACGGCCTTTGCGGGCTTCGAAATTGGCAGCGGCCACCATGTCCAGATTGGAGACGATGTCGTCAAACGGCACGTCGATGGCGCTGACGGCACCGAAGACACCGACATCACCCTCAATGCCAGAAATCCAGCCGGGAAGGCCAAGGCGAAATTCCCAGTCACTGGCAGCAGGGATGGGCTCAAGGGTGGCTGCGGGAGCGGGTGTCCCCGCGTGGGCTGAAGCTGTCAATGCAATGACGGCCATGAGATGGTGCAGTTTCATGATGATGTGGGTGGTGATGTTGGTTTCGAGGGTGAGGAAGCGAAGGCTGATGTGCCGCGAGCGAATGACGGCTTTCCGACATCCAAAACCCACTGGCAGTACCGCAAAGTCTCATGCCCGCTCAGAAGCCTCTATTGGACTTTGGGCCAACATCACCCGGCCTCAGGCAGAGTAATTTGGAAGCTCGCACCTCCTTGGCTGCATTCTCCCCGGTGAGCTTGTTGCCGACACGCTGATGATGCCCAGACCAATCTGAGGCTGTCCTCCCAGAAAAAGCCGACTCCAAACATCCCGTCATGCCATTTGGGGAAGGTGAATGCCTGTTTCGGTGCTCCAGCCTGCCGTTTATTGGACCAAAGGCCAATAGCAGGACGATCACCGAATCATCACCGTGCCCTACTCATGCGCGTACATCCTCTCCTATTCGTCTTCTCCAGTCTTGTTTGCACGGCCGGGCAGCTTCAGGCCCAGTCTGCTGCCACACTGGAACATGTGGACACTCGTGTGGGCACAATCGAACTCGAGCTCGGTGTCCCGAATGAAGAAAGCGCACAGAAGCTCTTCGATAGCATGGATTTCCAGCGTGCCTGCCAGGCTTATCTTTGGGCGCTGCCTACCGTCGGTTTCGAATATGTCCTCCGTGAGCAAAGAAATGAACTCGGCGCGAAAAACGGGGACGTGGTCATTTACAAGGGGCACCGCGACGTGAGCCGCTTCCTCACGCCGAACGTCACCACGCCTTACATCATCGGATTCATGGATCTGGCGGAAGCCGGCCCCATGGCCCTGCAAGTGCCCGCTGGTGCGATTGCTGGGTCGGCCATGGATTTCTGGCAGCGCCCGTTCACCGACTTCGGCATGACGGGACCGGATCAGGGCAAGGGCGGCCTATATCTTCTGGTCGGGCCGGGGCAGGAGCCGCCGAAGGAATTGCCTGCGGACGCAAAGATCGTTCGTTCGCCGACCTTCGGCATCGGGTTCTTCTACCGCGCGCTCGATGCCGACCCGGCGAAGGCCGAGGCGATGGAAAAAGCCATCCGCACCTACCCTTGGTCACAGCGCGACAATCCGCGCGCGACACAACACATCAAGCCGAGCGCACCGCAGACAGCCACCCTGCCGCGCGGCATGGAGTATTGGGAACAATTGGCGGCCGTGATCAACCGCGAACCCGTGGATGACCGCGACCGTTTTTTTGTCGCGATGCTCCGGCCGTTGGGCATCGAACGCGGAAAGGCGTTCAAGCCTGATGAGCGGCAGCGCCAATTGCTGGCCGAGGGTGCGCAGGTCGGCGAGCTGATGGCCAAGGCCAATTCCTTCGACAAGCGTTTCCCCGGCTCGAAGTATCGGTCGGATGCGCACTGGGATTACGTCATCATGGCCGATCCAGATCAAGACCTGGCCGACTACAGCCAGCTTGATGAGCGCGGCGCCTACTTCTACGAAGCTGTGGCCTTGTCGAAGGGAATGGTCACGAAGACACCAGGCGTCGGCCAGGCTTATCTGGGCAGCTACCGCGACAAGAACGGTCACGCCTTTGATGGCGGCAAATCCTATCGGCTCCGCGTCCCGCCCAATCCGCCAGCCAAGCAGTTCTGGTCGGTGACCGTTTACGACACGGAGACGCGCGGCATCATTCAGAACTCGCAGAAGATCGCCGACCGTTCTTCCCGTCAGGACCTGGTCGCGAATGCGGATGGATCCGTGGATGTTTACTTCGGGCCGCAGGCACCCAAGGGCTTTGAGAAAAACTGGATTCCCACCGTGTCGGGGCGTTCGTGGTTCGCCTACTTTCGGCTCTATGCGCCCTTGGAGCCGTATTTCGAACGAAGCTGGCCGCTCCCGGACATCGAACTCGTGAAGTGAGGCCCGCATTATTTCCCTTCAACCCTTGAAGACTATGCTCATCAAATCCATTGCCGCTCTCGCGCTGATGCTGACGGCTATTCCAGCCGTCCAAGCCGAGGTTCCTGACAAGCAGACCGTGACCGACGCCTACGTCTATTTGTTGGGCCGCGCCATCGCCATCCGGCAGGAGCACACGGACCTCAAGGAGCCGGGCATCGCCTACAACGTCATCAAATACAACCCGGCCGGGTCGGCGGACTTCGTGAACCCGAACCTCGACGTCGCTTACCTCGAAGCGTGGATCGCCGTGGACGACAAAACGCCGGTGCTGCTCGAAGTGCCGGAGGTGAAGGGTCGCTATTACGTCGCGCAGATCCTCGACGAGTGGGGCGAGGTCATCACCAACATCAACGAACGCAATTATCCGTCGCATCCGTTCGGTAAGTTCGCCTTCGTCGCGCCCGGCTCTACGGCGGAAGTCCCGGCGGACGCGGTTCGCATCGAGTTGCACTCGCGCAAGGCCAAGATGCTCGGGCGCGTGGAACTGAAGACTGATCCCGCCGGTGCGATGGCGCTGCAAAAGCAATTCCAACTCACACCCCTCGGCAAGCCAGTCATCCAACCCGCCGCCCCGATGGCGAACTTCGGCAACAAGGAACTGATCGGGGTGGAGTTGTTCGACAACGTGGATGCGGTGCTCGCCAGTGCACTGGATATATCGCCCATCGCGGCGCAGATGCAGGCGAAGGTCCGGGACATCGGCATACAAGCCAAAGATGATCCGCAGCGCAAGGCGCTCGACAAATTGATCAAAGACGAAGTGGTCCCGCAGTTCCTCAAATACGCCGTCACGAAGTCCGGTGTATTTAAGAACAACTGGCTCGCAACGCTTGGCACCGGCAACTACGGCTCCGACTACTGGATGCGCACGTCGGCGAACCTGGTTGGGCTCTGGGCGAACACTAACGACGAAGTGATCTACTTCGTCGCCACTCGTGATGCTGACGGTCAACCGCTCAACGGCGCGAACGATTATGTCCTCGAGTTTTCCGCCGCGAACCGCCCCGATGCCGTGGTGAACGCCTACTGGTCGGTAATTCTCGTGGATGTGCCCGATTACCGGGTCGTCAAAAACCCGCTGAACCGATTCAACTTCAACAGCGACTCAGGCCTGAAGAGCGAAGCCGACGGTTCGCTGAAAATCCTCTTCGCCGCCAAGCCCCATGCGACCATGCCGGAGTCCAACTGGTTGCCCTCCGCACCCGGCAAAGGTTTTTCGCTCACCATCCGAACCTACGTTCCCAAAGACCTCGTGAAGCGCGGTGAGTGGTTCCCTCCCGCTCTCAAGCGGCTGAAGTGAGTGGAGTCATCAAGAAGATGCCTCATGGTGCATGTTTGAATCGCGATTACGAAATGGGTTGGTGACAAAGCCCATGTCATCCAGCATCGCGCCGCCTGTTGGACCTGACGCCAACCTTTTGCCTCACGCTGGCCCGGGCAGCGCACCGATGCTCACTCCACCACCGGCAGTTTGATTCGAAAAACAGCGCCTCCTTCGGCGTGATTCTCTCCGCATAACTCACCGCCAAAGCGCTTGATGATGCCCTGGCTGATGGCGAGACCGAGGCCCAGCCCGGTAGGCTTGGAGGTGGTGAACGCTTCAAACAACCGCTCCAAGATCTGCGGCGGGATGCCCGGACCATTGTCCTGCACGCTGATGAGCACACGATCCGCCTCCAGGGCGGTGCTGAGGGTGATCCGCGGCTGCGCCACCGCCGCGCCCCGCAAGGCATCGAGGGCGTTGAGCAGCAGATTCATGAGCACCTGCTGCAGTTCCACACGGCCCGCCGGCACGCATGGCAGCGACCCGCCAAGTTGCAGGTCCACTTTCACTTTGCGGGCCATGATCTCGCTATGCAGGAGGTCGAGCAGTTGCTTCACGGCCTCGTTCACATCCACGGCCTCGTCGGGCACGGCGCCTTCCTTTTTGAACATGGCCCTCATGCCGTGAATGATGCCCCCGGCGCGTTTCGCATCCGCCGTGATGTCATCCAGGATGGCTTTCATCTCCGCCTTGTCCGGCTTCGGCTCATCCATCATTGAGGAGCCGACCTGTGAATTGCTGAGCATGGCCGCCAGAGGCTGGTTCAACTCATGCGCGATGGCTCCCGCGAACTCGCCGAGAATGCTGATGCGGGAAAGACGCGCCACCTCCTGCTCAGCCTGCCTGCGCTGCGAGATGTCCACGATGGCGGCGAGGGTCAGCGACCCCGTCTCCGTCTCAAAGCGGCTCAAACGGATCTCCACCGGGAAGAGCGTGCCGTCTTTCCTGCGGCCAAACCTTTCCCGCCCGGTGTTCATGGCTTTCGTTTCAGACGCCGCATGAGGCCAGTCGGGGATCAGCGTGCACATCTCCCGCCCGGCCAGTTCCTCGCGAGTGTGGCCGAACCATTTTTCCGTCTGCTCATTCACCAAAACGATGCGGCCATCCTCTTTCGCGAGCACGATGGCATTGGGGGATGATTCCAAGGCCAGCCGGAATTTCTCATCCGCGCGCTGCCTTTCGCGCAGGCGCTCCAATTCCTCGATTTCCTGCCGCCGCCTGGATCGCAGCCGCCAGCGTGCCCACTGGCTGCCGGAGGCCACGAGCAGGCCCACCAGCAGCAGCCTGAAAGCGCCCGTTTCCCAAACATGCGGCTGCATCGTGATGGCCAGCCGTGCTGTGGCAGGCTGCCAGCGCATGTCGGAGTGCGAGGCGCTGACCTCAAATACATGCTCTCCCGGCGGCAGATGGGAATAGCGGATGGAGCGTGCGCCCAAGTCATGCTGCCACGCATCTTTCTCACCCAGACGATGACGGAAATGAATGTCCTCCGGCTCCGCGAAATGGAAGGCGGTGAACTCGATCTCGAGGTCCCGCGTGCCCGGAGGCAAGGTCAGGGCCCCGTCCTGGATGCGCACCAGTCTGCCAGCCACCCACGCCGCTTCGATCACGACCTTCGGCGGCGGTGTTTCTTCGTTCCACTGCTTTGGATCAATCGAGACGACACCGCGCTCCGTGGCAAAATGCAGCATGCCTGACCGGCTGCGCAAGCCCGCCGGGGAAAATCCGCCGGAGCATTCGGCTGAAATCAGGCCGTGGGACTCATCCAGCACCATCGGATGCAGCGCGTGAGACATTCCTCCGGCCACCGCTCTCAACTCGGCTTTTTTCAGCCGCATCACGCCATGATGGCTGCCCAGCCAGAGATGCCCCAGGTCATCCTCCAGGATCTGCATCACCACATCGCCGGCCAGTCCGTGACGTTTGTCCACGGAGCGGATGCGGCCGCCTTCCAGCCATGCCAGCCCGCCTCCGGCCGTGCCAATCCAGAGCGTGCCATCCGCATCCAGATGCAGTGTCGTCAAAAGGTCCGTCGGCAGCCCATGCACGGTGGTCCAGCTCTGCACCTGGTCTCTTTGCCATCGAAAAAGACCTGCGCGAGTCGCCACCCACATGGACTCTCCCTCTCCGCGGATCAGGCACCCGATGCCGGATGGAAACACGCCCTTGTCCACCGTCTGCAACCGGCCATCCACCAGCCGTTGCAGCTCCCCGGCATCATTGCCCAGCCACAGCAAGCCATCCGGTCCTTCGCAAAGCGATAGCGGGATTTGAGGCAGCGGCTGTTGCTCAAACACCTCCGAACCGGGCGCTTTGCTCGCGAGGAACTTGTCACCCGCAAGGTGGATCGTGCCATCACGCATCCGCAGCGCCGCGCGAAGCAGACCGCCCACCGCCGGCTGCCCTTCGCGCAGGAAAGGGCGAAGCTGCCCTGGCGGCCCGTGAAACAAGCCCGCGCCATAAGAAGCCGCCCACAACGTGCCGTCAGGCTCCTCGACGAGGCTGTGCGTCCGCGCCCGCTGCCTGGGATGCTCCAGGGCGATACTCCTGACCTTGCCGGGCATCAGCCGGCAGAGCCCATCGGCCTCCGTGCCGGCCCAGACGATGCCATCGCGTGAGACATGCAGCGCACGAATGTCCTTTGCCACACCAGGCATGGCACGCGCGCCGTCGGCACCGAGCAGATGCAGGCCCTCGCTTTGCGTGCCCGCCCAAATTTCGCCCGCGGCCCCTTCCGCCAGGCAATACGGATAGCTGTGTGGCGAAGGCTGCATGTGCGCGACCTCGGTCCACTGCCCGTCCTTCCGCCGCATGAGCTTTTCATTCGCCAAACTGGCCAGCAAGCCGCCGCGACTGTCCACCAGCAGGCGCGAGACATTGAAGCCGAACGGCTCCGGCTGCTTCTCCGCCGTGAAGACGGGACCGCTGCGAATCCGCGCCAGCCGCGCCTTGTCCGACACGACCCACAGGCCGTCATCCGGCGTCATCGCCATGCTTGGCACCTTGCCGAGCACATCTCCGCCCACCGGGCTGAATCCATTCTTCCCCAGATGCTGCAAGCCCAGAATCGTGCCCACCCACAGGCCATCGCCTCCATCTCGCGCCAGGCAAAGCACCTCATTGCTCAAAAGACCGTCCGCCGTGGTCCACGTCCTGATCACGCCGTCCTTCAGACGGCTCAAGCCCCCGCCAAACGTGGCGATCCAAAGCCCGCCGCCGCCATCCTCCAGAAACGCGCGAATGTGCAGCCCTTTCAGGCCCTCGCTGAGGCCAAACGAAACGAATCGCACGCCATCGAATCGCGCCAGTCCGCTGCGTGTGCCCACCCAGAGGTAGCCGTCCGGCGTCTCCGCGATCGCGTTGACCGTGTTTTGCGGCAGCCCGTCCGCCGTGGTCCACGACTTCACCAGATGCGGCACCGGCTCCGCGCCAGAAGCCACCACGGCCGCCCCCAACACCCCGCAAAGGATGCCGCATGCTCGGAAGAGGATGGACGATGAGCGAAACAAGCGCACCAAACTAGCAATCCGCATCCAGGATGCCACAGCGCGTGTTCAATTCTTGCCACTGTCCATGCCGGGAAGTCCCGCACGGATGAGACGGGAAAAATCGGGCGAGGTGTCCGCGGACTTCGCGGCTGGATTGACGAGCGCTTTTTCACGCAACTCGGCAAAGGGCAGGCCGCCGGTCTCGATGTAGCCGCGCTCATAGAGCAGGCTGTCCGCCTTGCCGTTGACGAGGATGCGCCAGTCCCAGGGCGGGCGTTTTCCAGCGGGGTGCTGGCCGCGGATGGCGGTGGTGCAGTTCGTGGTGACGGCGTTGTACCAGCGCGGCTGCTCACGCAGCTCGTTCAGCGTGGTCACATACTCCATGAAGCGTTCCCGCGCCTTTTCCGGTATGATCAAGGTGCGGTAGAGGTAGGACTCCTCTCCCGGACGGATGCTGGTGCGGAGGCGGATGACATCGCGCTCATCGGCTGCGACGACATACAGCTCATACTGCCGGTAGAGGCCGCCGAGGGCGGAATACTTCTCCCCGACCTCCTTGCGGGTCTCGATGGAGAAACAAACGGGGGGCGCGTCTGCGAACTGAAAGCTGACGATGGGGTGCGCCATCCACGGCGAGCCCCAGTAATTGATGAACATGTCCACGCCGGTGAGCTGCGAGAGATGGACTGTGCGCGTCTCCCAGCGCGGGGTGTAGTCCGTGGCGGTGCGGTAGTCGAAATGGCGGACATTGTGCAGCGTGACCTCGTCGCCCTGAATTTCCGCCCAGGGCAGCTCGGCCACGTCCGGCTGCCAGTCACGATCCGCACGCGGCGAGAGCGTGAGCCACCAGGCGAGCACGAGGCCGCAGAGGGCAAAAGCGCAGGCGGTTTGCTTCCAAAAGCCGCGCAGCAGAAACAAGGCCGTCACCACACCCACGACGAAAAGCCCGGCCACGACATCGTGAAACACCGGGAAGTCAAAATAGAGCGCCCCGAAGGCCCATGCGGTGGCGAGCAGCAGCAAAAGCCGGACAAGGAACCTTCCCAGTTTCTTCCCAACTCGAACAACGAGCTTCATGGATCGTGTGGTGTGAAAACGGCGAAGGAAACGGAGACCCGGCCGCGCGGCCTGATGTCCCCGTTTCCTCCGGTGAGCGGTTTATTTGTGCTCCGCGTGGATGTCTTTTTGACCGAAGCCTTCATCCGTGATGGATGGACCGTGAACCGGCTCGGCGGCGGGTTTGCCATCAGGAGAGGCCATGTTGGGCTTGCCGTGGGCGAGGCCGACTTTGGCGACGTACATGAGGGCAAGCGGCTTGGCGGATTCTTTGCCGAGCGCGTTGAGGCGTTCCTGCATGGCGTGAATCTTGAGCGGATGCTTCGAGGCGACGTTGTTCTGCTCGTAGGGATCGTCGGCGAGGTTGTAGAGATCGACGCTGGTGGGGATCAGGGTGCGCCAGATCATCTTCCAGTCTCCCTGGCGGACGGCACCGCGGAAAGGCTCGACATTATAAACAACCTCGGTGCGGGGCGATTCTTTACCTTTGGAGATGGTGTCCCAGACGTTCACGCCATCGAGCGGCTTGCACTTGGCGGTGGAGGCACCGGCGAGAGCTGCAAAGGTGGGATAGAGGTCCACGGCGTGGATGATGCCGTCCACGGTCTGCGGCTTGATGTGGCCGGGCCAGTTGGCACAGGCGGCCACGCGGCTGCCGCCTTCAAAAAGGGAGCCTTTGCCATCGCGATACGGGCCGTTGTCGCAGGGCAGCACGACCTTCGAGAGATCGGTCATCTGGCCGGCAAACATGGCGTTCTTGGTGCCGCCGTTGTCGCTGTGGAAGAGGATGAGGGTGTTTTCACGCAGGCCTTTTTTGTCGAGAGCGCTGATGACACGGCCGATCTCGTCATCCAGGCAGGAAACCATGCCTGCATAAGTGCGACGGGTTGGTTCCTCGATGTTTTTGAAGCGGTCAATGTACTCCTGAGGGGCCTGGTAGGGCGTGTGGGGTGCGTTGAAGGTGAGGTAGAGGTAGAAGGGCTTGTCGGCGCTTTGCTCGCCGAGGTACTTCACGGCGTCGTTGCCGATGAGCTGGGTGGTGTAGCCTTCCTCCTTCACGGGCTGGTTGTTGCGGAACCAGTCGAGCACGCCGGCATCGCTGTGGGTGTAGTAGTCCAGCTCGCCGATCATGGCGCCGTACTGGTAGTCAAAGCCGCGCTGCTTCGGCCAGTATTTGATGTCCGCATGGCCGAGGTGCCACTTGCCGATGATGGCGGTGGTGTAGCCGGCGTCCTTGAGGCACTGCGGCAGCAGATGCTCGCTGGTGTCGAGGCCGTAGCCCGCCGGGCCGGGGATGACGATGGTCTGAAGGCCGTAGCGGAAGGGATAGCGGCCCGTCATCAAGGCGGCCCGCGTGGGCGTACACATGGACTGGGTGTAAAACTGGGAGAAGTTCGCCCCGCCGGAGGCCAGGGCATCAAGATTCGGAGTTTTGATGTCCGTGGCACCGTTGAAGCCGACATCCTTCCAGCCGAGGTCGTCGGCGACGATGTGGAGGATGTTGGGTTTCGATGCCGCGGAGGCCGCGGGTGAGAAGGCGGCGAGCGCCAGGCCGAGGGCGGCCACCAGGAGCGGAATGGTGTGTTTCATGATGGGTGTGTTGTTGGAATGAGTTGAGATGAGTGTTAAGGCATCAGGGCGCCGGGTAGATGCGCGTGATCTTGGAGCCCTGGAGGCCGAGGCCGCCCATGAGGCCCTGCTGATTGAAGAAGACAGCGTAGATGCTCTTCTGGATGGTGTTGGTGCTGAGAGAGGCGGCCATGCCCTGGTCCAGAATGACCAGGCTCGGCGAGCTGCCCACTTCCCACCCCTGGCTGCTGTTCAGAGAGCGCAGAGCGCTGTCATCCATGAGGAAGAGCGCATAACCATAGGTCTGTACTCCGGCCTGGAGACCGTAGGAAAGGCCGACGGTCTGGTAGAAGTCACGGATGGCGCCATTGCGCCAGACCAGGGAGCCGTTGCCGCCCATGGCCCCGACCATGAAGCCGCCTTTGACGATGCTCGGGAAGACGAGCACTGCTTTGGCCTGCGATCCGAGCCAGCGTGCCTTGGGATTGGCGGCATAGAGCTGACGCAGGGCAGCACGGGAGGAGGAGGCGATCTGAGCCTTGCTGGAATTGGCAGCATTGGCCTGAGTGAGTGGTCCATTCGCACAACTGCTGAGCGAGAGGGAGCTGACAGCCAGGAGGGTGGTGACGGCGAGGGTTTGGATGGTATGTTTCATGTGTTGGATTGAGGGGTGATTGAGAAGACCATCAGGCGTGTTCTTGGGCGTTCTGTTCGTTGAGCGACCATCGCACGGCGTCGAGCAGCGCCTGGGTGTCCACGGGCTTGCGGAAGTAGCCATCGGCACCCGCGGCCTGAGCTGCGGCGCGTGATTCGGTCGTGTCATGCGCGGTCAGGAAAATGAGCGGCAGAGGTGAATGCGCGGCGTTGAGGGCCAGCTTCAGATCCAGGCCGCTCAGGCCCGGCAGTGTCATGTCCGCCACGATGCAGCCCACGGATGTCTGCGGGGCTTCATTCAGGAAGTCTTCCGCACAGTCATAGGCCTGATGATCCAGTCCTGCGGATGTCATCACACGTCCCAGCGCACGGCGGACGCTGGTGTCGTCATCAATGATAAAAATGGTGGGCCGTCGGTGTGGCATTGCGCCGCCACATTGTCCGGATGGGAAAAGCCCTGCTATTGGACCTTGGGCCAATACACGGAGAACTCACGCTGGGCCTCATGAAGGCTCTGCGGCTGCAAAGCCAACGAGCGCACAGAGTCTGACCAGTTCGGCGACGGACTGAGCCTGCATCTTTTCCAGAACGCGGGCACGATGCACCTTCACAGTCTTTTCCACGACATTGAGTTCAGCCGCGACCTGCTTGTTCAGCGCGCCCGTGATGACCCAGCTCATGACTTCGAGTTCACGCTCCGTCAGTGTTTTCATGCGCTCACGGATGCTGCTGACCTGCTGCCCGGCAGCGAGCGTGGCGCGGTGCTTTTCCAATCCTTCACCAATCGCGCGCAGGAGGTCGTCATTGTCGAAAGGCTTGGTTAGAAAGGTCACCGCGCCCTGCCGCATGGCACGGACGGTGGAGGGGATGTCACCGTTGCCGCTGATGAAGACCACCGGGCAGGAGGAGTGGCTCTCCAGCAGCCGCTGTTGTAATTCGAGTCCGCTGAGCCCAGGCATCTGCAAGTCCACCACCAGGCAGGCAGGACGGGATGGCGGAGCCGGGTGGGCCTCCAGAAACGCCTCTGCAGAAGGGTAGGTCCTACCGTCCAGACCCGCCTGACGCACTAGCCGTGCGAGGCTCCGGCAAATCGAAGCGTCGTCATCCACGATGAAGACAGTAGGTGGGGTGAGGCTCATGCAGTCCCCTCTTCTTTGTCTGTCATGAAAACCTCTGGCAAGCGCCTTTTTGCAGCGTGTTTGAAGCACGCCGCATCCCGTCCGACCCAGCTAGAAGAGCTTGAACTGCATGCTCATCTGGATGCGGTGGGCATCGCCCTCGCTGCCATCACGCGTGGTTTTGGAACCGTAGAGATACCCCAGGCCGACATAAAACCTCTTCGAGGGCGCCCAGATGAGGTTCACCTCCGAATACAGCGTGCGGTCATAGGCTTTGGGGCCTTGCTCGCCTGCGGTTTCCATCTCGACGGTGCCAATGCTGAACTCGGAGCGCCAGCGGTCTGCCCAAAAGTGACGATAACCCACATGGCCGCCCCAGCCGGAGAGCGTGTTGAGACGACCGGAGGCATCCACCACCGCGCCGCTGCCCGCAGGCAGATCCTGAATGTAGCGGCCCATGCCGTCACCGTAAGTCAGGCTGGCCACGAGGCTGTCATTGCCCCGCAGATTCAGAGTGCCTGAGATGTTGGTTCCCCATGCGAACACGGAGTCCTCCGCCCCGGCGGCGCCTTCCCAGGCGAGCGAGCGCGCGAGCCCACCCACCTGCACATGACCAACAGCGCCTTCCAGCCGCCAGTGACCGGTGATGTCCGGCATGGAGGTGCGCGTCGTCGCGCCTGCGGGAAGCGCTCCGATGTCACTCTTCGGCTGCTCCACGGCCAGGGCCACATGCATGTGGTCCGCGATCGGTGAAAAAGTGTAGCGCACCTGCGGCTGCCGCAGGATGGACTGCGAGCCGGGGCCGGCGAAGTCGAGCGTGTCCGGGATGGTGTCGGGATCAAAGAAGGTCGTCCATGTCTGCCCGACGGTGACATTTGCCACCTGGCCGTAGAAGTGACGAAGGTTGTACTCCATGTCTGGGCTGGCGCTGTTCGCGAAGAAATCGTTTTCGTAAAAGAAGCGCACCGATCCGAAGGGTGAAGGGGTGCGCAGCTCCACGTTGAACCGGCTCTGCTTGGCATGAAGGGCGTACTCCTGGCCCTTGCCAAAATTGGCCTCTCCCTCGACGGGAATGCCGCCCGTGCTGAATTTGTTAGGGTTCCCCATCTTGGTGGAATCCACGATGGAATCCACCTTGGCGTAACCGCCGAGTTTGATCCAGGTCGTGGTGTCTGGAATGTGCATGAATCCCTGGTAAGTGGGGTCCATTGGCGCATTTCCTGGCCGTGGAGCAGAGAGGTTGTCCCCCGTCACGGTCTCCCGATGCCGCATCATGGATCTGGAGTCGCTCAGCTTCGCGGCATCTGGTGTTGGCTTGGTTTTGACAGCCTCTGCTGGCGTGAGGGACGGCTTGTTTGCCGCACTGAGGCTGGCGGCTGGGGCGGGGCTTTTCTTCTGCTTCTGGAGCTCGGCGATCTGTCCCTGCATTTCCTGCATCGCCTTCTCCATCCGCATCACCGTGGCGCGCAGGCGTGCCAACTCGTCCGCTTCATCTTCGGCATGAGCCTGGGGGCCGAAGGCGGTGGCGAGCAGGGCCATGCCAAGCAGGAGAGATGTTTGGTGATGCCTTTTCATGCAGCGTTCCGAGGGGTTGTCTGGCTTCAAGGCCTGACCTTGTTCACCATGGTGCGGGAGCCGATGATGCGGCCATTGAGCGGCTGCGTCGGACGGTTGCTGGGACTCAGGCGGCTGGCGAAAGCCTCGATCTGCGCCTTGCTCGCGGAAATGGGATCACGGAACACGAGCCACTCGACTTCCTCCGTGCATGGCGGTGTGGTAAGCGAGCCCATGTAGGTGTAGGAGGCCGTCGTGGCAGGCAGATGGAAGGAGAGTTCCAGCTCCACTTCGGGCAGGTGGGCGGAGTCACCCTTCGCCTTGGGCAGATGAGGGATGATTTTGCCGAGGTTTTCATTCTCCGAGCCTTCCTGGATGAGCGCGGCGACCACCGCAAACTTCCCGTCGGCGCTCTGATGCACAAAATGCATCTCCATGGGGAAATAGCTGCCATCAACGGTGTGCTCGCTGGGCGTGTGGAAATGAAACTGCTTCAGCGAATAGACACCACGATCCGTGGTGAGAGTGCTGCCGCCATCGACGCTGACCTGGATCGTGTGCCCGTTGTCCACGATGTCGGTGACATGCTCGTGATGGGCGATTTTGAGCGAGCTCTTCTTGTAATCCAGCTTCCAGGCCCTGGCGTCTCCGTCTGCGGTTTGGGTGATGTTGATGGGTGACTGGCTTTTCCCCTGGCCGCAGGCCGCATACGCAGGGTTCAGTGCAGGCCAGTACTCCGGCCCGTCCTTGCCTTCATAGCCCCAGTGTGCCGGGCGTGCCGTGCCGTGCTCGGTGCCGGGATTTGATCGGTCTTTGCACGCCACCAGGATGCTGAAAAGGACCAGTGCAAACAGAAGGGAGGGATACGTTTTCATCCCTGCCTTATCCTGGATCATTCTCGTTCTGACCATTGGACCTTGGTCCAACAAACACCGCCACTTCCTCACGCTGGCACTGGCAAAACCATTTCAAAGACCGCACCACCTTCCGGGTGATTGCCGCCGGTCAGCCCACCTTCGAAGCTTTTCATGATGCCCTGGCTGATGGCCAGCCCGAGGCCCAGGCCGCCTGGCTTTGAAGTGGCAAATGCCTCGAACAAGCGCGCCTGAATTTCAGGCGAGATGCCGGGGCCATTGTCACGCACGCGGATGATGACAAGATCGTCCCGTCGCTCCGTGGTGATGACGACCTCGCTGCTGGCAGCGCCTGCGGACTTCATCGCATCGAGACTGTTGAGGATGAGGTTGATGAGCACCTGCTGGATCTCCACCCGGCCGGCTATCACCTGCGGCAGAGACTCGGCCAGGTTCAGCTTCACCTTCGCCTTCCGCACCACGATCTCGCTGTGCAGCAGGCTGCACGTTTGCTGCACCGCCTCATTCAGATCGACCGGCTGCACCTGCATCGCGGTTTCCTTTTTAAACATGGCCCTCATGCCGTGGATGATGCCGCCTGCACGCTTTGCATCTGCCACGATGTCCTCCAAAATCGCCGCCATCTCCTCCATGTCCGGCTTGCCGCTGCGGATCATGCTGTGGCCTACCTGGGAGTTGCTCAAAATCGCCGCCAGAGGCTGGTTCAGCTCATGGGCGATGGTGCCAGCCAGCTCGCCCAGCATGCTGACGCGGGAGAGATGGGTCACGTCCTGCCGTTTCTGGGCGAGCTCCTGCTCGGACTGCTTCCGCTGGGTGATGTCCATGGATACCCCGCGCAGCAGCAAGGGCCTGCCCTGGGGGGTTCGCTCCAGTCGTCCCGCAGCACCGATCCAGCGCTCTGAACCATCCGGCAGGACGACACGGTATTCCGCCGCGAAGGGGGTGGATTCATCCAAGGTCGCGCGCACTTCCATCTCCAAAGCTTCGCGGTCATCGGGATGCACCGTGCTGATGAAGCGCGGGAAATCCACCACCTCATCCGGCGGGATGCCATAGATCCTGCGGCCTTCGTTCGTGGTCCAGATGACGTTCGTTTGGATGTCCCATTCCCAGGGTGCCAGTTGTGCCGCAGAGGCTGCCAGTTCCAGCCTCTGCTCGCTGTCCTTCAGGCTGCTGGCCAGATGCGCCGCACGCAGCACATCCCGGCTCAGCTCATAACCCATCACGGTGAGCAGGATGAGAAAGGTGAGAGTCACCGCCACCGGCAGCGCGATGACCTGCGCCACGACCAGGGATGCCTGTGCCAGCCCGGCGGTGAGGATGAAGATGATGCCTCCTCCGATCATCACCACCCGTCGTCTGCCTTCCCGACCACCGGTGCGCCAGAGCCGCCAGCTCGCATCCAGCAGGTAGCCTGTCCAGATCACCGCCGCCAGATGCTCCACCCAGAGCCAGCGGCCCATCTCACCAATCGGTGCGGACACCGTTTCGCCCAGAAAGCTGACCTTGCGGATGTCGGTCACCCTTTCAAAAAACAAACCATGCGGGCACAGCAGGTTCACCAGCAGCGCAGTTCCACGGCTCACCAGCGCCGCCACCAGCAGCCAGCGTCTTCCCGTGCCGAAGTAGCAATGCACCAGCATGAGGAAGGCGCCGATGACCAGCGAGATCGGCGTCAGCGCCCAGCGTGCGGCGCGCCCGAATTCCTCCGGCGTCTGCGCCATCATCATCTGGAGATCAAAAAACGGGTAGGCCGTCAGGCAGCCCGCCGCCACGGCGAACCACAGCTCGGCGCGGACCTTCCGATTCGACAGCCACACCATCCCATGGATCACCCCCAGCGACAGCGACACCGCAGCCGCCATGGACCAAAGGATGACAATCAGACTCACGTTGTCTTTTCAAGCACCAGCCTTGCGCGGCAACAAGAGTTTTTTCCGACAATGACAGTCCAGGCATTCAAGGGCGGAGTCCTGATGCTGCAAACCCGCCTCGGTCAGTTCAGGGCGACTGCCGCCGCATGAGTGCCGCATGCTGGAGAAGCAAGCGGTAGTTGTCCGGCCAGCGAGCGGTTTCCTCGTCATTCCAGGCGCCCGCCTCGGACGCCCACAGATAGGCGCGCTCAGCCCTGGCAAAATCCCCCAGCCGGTGCCAGTGGATGCCCAGCGCCAGGCGCGGCTCCTCATGCACCGGCGCCAGCGCCAGCGCGCTGCGAACATGCCCGAACGCCTCATCGTGGCGGCCCAGCGCGTCGCAGACATCTGCCAGAGCCAGATGATGCAGGTAGCGCGCGGGATTCAATGCGACAGCCTCGGCAAGTGCGGCGGCGGCGGCTTCGAGGTCTGCCTGCGCGGCATCGCGCTTGTCAGCGTCCACCTTTTCCAGAAGCGCGAGACCGCGTTGATAGTGAACCTCCGGGTTGCCGGGGGACGCTGCCGCGGCGCGGGCGAGCATTTGCAATCGCTCGGCCCTGTCCCCTCGCACCTGAGCCACGGCGGCGCGCGCCAGGAAGTAGTCTCCACGCGCCTGGGTCCACACGCAGGCCAGCAGTCCGAAGGAAAAAACCGCCAGCAGCGCCTTGGCCGCAAACCGCGCCCCAGGCAGGCGGACCGGAGCGCGCTTGGGGTCGTCCAGACCAGGGTTGGCCAGGATGCCGAGCAGCAGCGCTCCAGTCAGCGCCGTGGCCGGGACGTGAAAATGAAACTCCACCGCCGCATGGGCCGCCGTGGCCGCGAGCGCGGCCAGGGATCCAACGGCCAGGCCCAGCGAGTTCCCTGCCAACCGGCCCGTGACCGGGTAGCGGTGCCGGATGAACCACCGCAGAAATGACAGGCCGCTCCATGCATGCGCGGCAAGCATCAGCAACGCCAGAGCAAGGCCCGCCCAGCCGTAGTCGGCCAGCATTTGCAGATACTCATTGTGAGCGAAAAGCGGGTCCGCCGCGGTCACCGGAAGCTCCGGTGCGCGCAGGCGGATGCTGCCCTCGTAAAACATGCGGGCCCCCGCTCCCAGCCAGGGCGCCTCATCATGCTGGGCGAGCGCGGATTTCCAGACGGCCAGCCGCACATCACCCGACACCGGACTGCGCAACTCGCGCGTGAGCATTTGCTCCTCGTTCACCTTCCAAAACACCACGCCAGCCGCCATCACCGCCAGCAGTCCGCCGCCGAGCAGGGGCCAGAAGACCTGCGGACGCGCGCGCCACACCATCAGCAGCGACAACACGGCAAAGACCGCCCCGCCCGCCGCCAGGCTGATCAACGCGCCCCGGCTCAAAGTCAGCGCGCAGCCCGCCGCCATCGCCACAATGAGAAAACCGGCCAACGCCTTGAGCAGCGCGCCGCCGCGCCCGTAGCACAGCCAGCCCGCGCATAAAAAAAGCGTCATCGAAAAGAAGGCGCCGAGGTGGTTTGGATTGGCAAAGAAGCCGCCAATCCTGCCCGCTCCCGCAGCGCGCGCAAACTCGGGAACCACATGAAAATCCCAGCGCCCGGAGAAATGCACAAAACCCACCGCCAGATTCCCCGCCGCCGCAGCCAGCAGCAGCACAAGCAGCCAGGCGCGCCTTTGCGGATGGCTGCACGCCGTCACCACAAGCAGGTAAACCACCCAGCATGACGCCGCGATCACCATGTCCTCCAGCGCCCACGCCGGCACAGGCGAGAGCCAGGCGCGGACCATCACATGGACGGTCAGCAGGGACGACGCCAGCAGGCATGCATCCGATGGGGCGAACATCACCCGCAGCCGCCAGCGCAGCGCGGCCACCGCGCCCGCGAGCCCCAGCAGCAGAGCGCCCGGCCAGAAAAACAACGGACGCGTTTCCGTGGCCAGCACCCAGGAAAGGACCAAACCCAGGCACATCAAAATGACAGACAGGCTTTGCATCAGGATTTGCCTTTCACAGGCGGCAAAAAGGTGACCCGCAGCCGGCGCACCGCTCCGTCGAATGGCGTGCTGTTGGGATAATCCTTCACATTCAAAATGCCGAAGCTCTGGCCGGCGGCGATGCCCTTCCCAGGGTTGCCTGGAAAGCCGTCAGTGAATGGCGCGCGCTCCAGGACCTCGCTGCGGCCCGGCTCCGCGAGGGAGATGAGGCCGTCGTAATCCAGCGTGGCACGCAACTGGCAGTGGCCTGCCTTGAGCGGGCTGATGGTGGCTGATCCGGCTTTGCCATTGATGAAAACCGTGAACGTGGGCGCGCTGTCCACGAGGTGGAGAACCCAGCCAAGTTTGGCGTCGCCATGCCCGACCAGGGTGCTGTCCATGTCCACCTCGGGATTGAAGTCGAAGGCCGCGTCCACAAAGACGCCGCGCCCGGCGAGCTTCGGGGACTCACCGGCGCTGAGTTCGTCCCCGATCTGCAGCTCCAGGTGCTCGGAGCCGTCCTGGCTGGGGCCTTTGACAATTTCACCCGCCGGGCGGCGAGCGCTCTGGAAGACTTTCGGAAAATGCGCTGCGAGCTCTTTTTTCACCGCCTCATGCTCCGGGAGCGACGCCAGATTCATCCACTCATTCGGATCGTTGTCGTGATCATACAGCTCCTCGCTGCCGTCCGCATAGCGGATGTAACGCCAGCGCCGGTCGCGTGCCGCGTAGCTGGCTTTGTCCGCCCCGCCCATGGCGGTGATGGCTGGCCGCGCGCGCTTTGCGGAGGGGTCTTTGAGCAGGGGCAGCAGGCTCTCGCCGTCGAGGTGCTTCGGCTTGGCGACCTTGAGCAGGTCGCAAACGGTCGGGTAAAGATCAAGCAGGGACACCGCCTCTCCGCTGACGCTGTCCGGCTTGGTGAGACCGGGCGCGTGAACGGTCAATGGCACATGCGTGGCCTCCTCCCAGAGTTTGCCTTTGTGCCACATCTGCTTCTCGCCGAGATACCAGCCGTGGTCGGAGGTGAAAATGACGATCGTGTTCTTCGCGTTCGGCCCCGACTCCAGCGCGGCGAGCAGCTCACCAAGCCGCGCGTCGCAAAAAGCCACGTTCGCCAGGTAGGCCTGCACGGCCTCGCGCCATTTGTCGCGCGCCAGAATGAGCGCGTGATGACCGCCCGGCTTCTCATGTCCTTTGGCAAAAGCAGGCACGTCGTCGAGATCGTCCGCGCGCGCCTCCGGCAGCACGATCTCGTCCAGCGGATGCTGGTCGAAATACTTGCGCGGCACATACCAGGGCGAGTGCGGCTTGTAGAGGCCCACGGCGAGGAAGAAAGGCTTCTTCTGTTTCTGCTTCAAGAAACCGCCCGCCCACTGCGTCACCGCGCCGTCGTCGGTCAGCTCGTCGGGAAGATCCAGCGCGCCCCAATCCCAGTGCCAGATGCCGAGGCCGTTGAAGTCCTGGCCGATGCGGACCTGCATTTCCGGGATCTGCACGCCGGGCGCGGGGAAGCGCTGCTCCCATGCAGCATCCTGCTCAAAGCCTCGCCGCCCCCCATGCCAGCCCGCCAGGCGCGCCTCGGGGCCGCCGTGGTTGGCGTGGAATATTTTTCCAGCCGCGGCGGTGAGGAAACCCATGTCGCGCAAATGCTCCGGAAGCGTGGCTTTTTCCGCAATCCGGATGCTGCGCCGCCAATCCTGCTCATTGCCAAAGACGCCGCTGGAGGAGGGCAGCATCCCTGACATGAGGCTTGCGCGGGAGGGATTGCACAGCGCGTAGCTGCAATGCGCGTTGGGAAATCTCATGCCCATGCGCGCCAGGCGGTCCATGTGCGGCGTAAGCGCCTGCGGATGCCCGCCCAGCCAGCCTGTGTAGTCGCGCAAGTCGTCGGCGATGATGAAGAGCACGTTCGGTTTGCCGTAAGCGGACTTGCTTTTCGGCGTGGCGGCTGATGCTGCCTGGAAAGCCGGCGCGCAGAGCAGAAGAATGAGCGTCCCTCGAAGAAGCATCGGTTAATTGAGCATCCAGCTCGCGGCTTGGCAAGGCATCGGCTTGGCGGAGATCATGGCAGTTGCGCGAGCATTTTGCCCTCCGGGTCGAGGAGGGTGAGCCGGCCGCCCTCGGGCGTGACGGTGGCAATGAGGCCGTTGCTGCCCGTGTTGTTGAGCACCATGCTGCCGGCCTCGTCATACGCGGCCAGGGTGACACGCTGCATGCCGAGGTCGTTGTTGATGAGCATTCGCCCGCCGTGGTCCGTGCTGTGGAGTGTCATTAGGCGCGTGCCATCGTTCGAGCAAATGGCAAGCTCGCCGCCGAGCGGTCCGCCGGAGAGGGAGGCGATGCCGCCCTCCGCCTCCTTCAACCCGTAGGCGCAGATCACACCGCCGTGCTCCGTCCTGCCCGCCATCACCAGCGGCCTGCTGCCGTCCGTGACCATGAGACTGGGAGAGCCTTTGGCGACGGATGCCGAGATGTGGCAGGTCTCGTCATCCGGTGATGTCACCTTGACAAAAGCCGTCTCGTCATTGGCAAAAAGAAAAACACCCTCCGCCTTCGAGCCCCCCCTCATGCTCAGGCTGGAATGACTGCCAGGCGCGTGCCGAAGCGCCAGCGCTTCATCCTCGCCATCTTTGAGAAAGACCAGCCCCGCCCCTCCGCCCAGCGCGGAAATGTCCACACGCTGCGCGCCCTTTTCATCGTGCAGTTCGATGCTGCTGCCGAAATCGCCGGCCAGCAGGCTCAGTCCGTCATTGCCGTCAGGAACCTTGCCGGGATGCATCTTGAGGCAGGAGATCAGTTCGCCGCACATCATGCTGATGCTGTTTTTGTTTTCTTTGCTGTGAAGCATGAGGGAGCCGCCATCCGGCCCCATGCCCAGCACAGCGCCATCAGGCTGGGCTGGCGTGCCGGCAGCCATAAATGAGGACGTGCCATCCGTGTGCAGTTTCAGAACCGTGGAGCCTTGCGCGCTGGCAAAGAGCAAATCGGTGGATGAAGCCTTCTCCTGCGCTCCCTGCCCTTCCTCACCGCCATCTTGATGGAAGAGCACGCCGCGCGTGCGTCCGTCGGGTTGCAGCACGGCCACGGAGCCGCCACCGGGCAGGGCGCGCATCACGGCACCCGGCGCGCCTTCCGCCCCCAGAACAGCCGCGAGGCCGTGATCATTTTGGACCATCAGTTCCAAACGTGTCTTCCAATCCCTGCCAAAGACCTGCACATGAGGCACGCCCTCCTCGTCCACACTTAGCCGGATGGCCGTGTGCATGTTGTGCTCCATGCCAGGGTAGTGCAGGTCAAAATACACGCCCTGCTGCCCCGCGCCCACATGCGCGGCGATTTGACGCCGGTCATGGGCGGGGCGCAGGGTGAAGTCGGTGCACTCCATGTAGACGCGCTCCACACCGTCATCATCCTCGTTATCCACCGTCACATAGCGGCTGATCCTGGCCAGCCTTGACTTTAGCTCGTCCAGCTCCGTCCGCATGGATGCCAATGTGTCTTTAAGTTGTTCAATCTCCTCGTTCATAAACAGTGGTGGGTTGCCTTGGAATTTACCAGGGTGCCGGCTTGGCGCGCAAGCGGGATCGCCGGGTGCTGAGTGCTTGCGCGCAGCCTTGGACATTCCTGTTTTCCGGCACAAATATCCATCCAGCCCCCTGCGCATGACCCGCCCGTGCCTCCATGTCTTCCTGGCCGCGCTCTTTTACGCCGGAGCTCCGGAGACGCGCGCTCATCCGCTCATGGCCGAGCCGGTCAATCATCCGCTCGTCTTCACCTTCGACCAGTTTTACCTGCCGGTGGATCCGGACGAGCACCTTGCAGGAGGTGGCCACCTCCTGCTCGCCGAGTTGAACTGCTCCGCCTGCCACGCCGCGCCTGATGCCTGGCGGCCTTGGCTGGCTCCAAAACCGGGCCCGCGCCTCGACGGTGTCGGCTCGCGCATGGATGCAGACATGCTTTGGCTTTTCATCCGCAGTCCCCAGCACTTGAAGAAAGGCACCCAGATGCCCGGACTATTCTCCGGCGCGGAGGGAGACGAGGAAAAAGTCGAGGCGGTGGTGGAATTTCTCTCCGCCTCAACGTGGGACGCGCCGCAAATGCCCGCAGGTGACGCGATGCGCGGACGCAACCTTTATCATGAAACCGGCTGCGTGGCCTGCCATGAACCCGCGTCCGACCACCGCCCGGCGAATGCGCCGGAGGATGCGGAGTTGGACCGTCCCGGCAACGCCTCCGTGCCCGTCGTGCTCGCGGATGTCTGGCATCAAGACGCGCTCGCCGCCTTTTTGCATCAGCCGCTCGCCTTCCGGCCTGCGGGTCGCATGCCGGACATGCTGCTCACTTCGCAGGAGGCCGCGGACATCGCCGCCTATCTGCACCTCGGCCGCACCCAGCCCGGGAATGCCCTTCGCGCGGCCCTGCAGATCCCCCCGCAGGGCATTGAGCGCGGACGACAGGTCTTTCATGAGATGCGCTGCGCCGCCTGCCATGAGGCGCCCGGTTCGTCACGCGTCACGGCACCGTCATCACACCCCATGCGGACGCTAAGGCTTGATCAGGGCTGCCTCGCGGAGAGACAGACTTCGGGCATTCCCCGCTATGATTTGAACGACCTGCAAAAGCGCGCCCTGCGGCTGGCCCTCATCTCCCTGCAAGCGGGCGCGAGACCCGATCACCTGGCCACTCCCGCCCAACAAACCGACTGGCACATGACAAGACTGAACTGCTACGCCTGCCACGACCGCGGCCACAAAGGCGGCCCCGAAGACCCCCGCGCGCTGTATTTCACCGGCACCGGCTCTGCCACCGGGCTGCCTGGAGGCAGCGCGCATCTGCCTCCGTCACTCGACCAAGCAGGCGCGAGGCTCGGACGTGAAGGCTTGGAGAAAATCCTTCTCGGTCCGCGCGCTCACGTCTCGTCTCACACGCGCATGCCGCTCTTTGGCGCCCCCCAAGTCCGGCCTCTCGTGGACTGGCTGCTGGAGACGGACAAGGGGATGCCCGCGCGCTGACACGAGCGGCGCGAAACCGCCCTTGCCGCAGCGCGCGTGACGTGCCAGCATCAGCGCCATGTCACCCGCCTTTTACCACATCGCCCACGTCGTCGGACTGATCTTCATCTTCACCGGATTCGGCGCCCTGCTCGCCGACACGGCTTCGCGCGCCGCCATGAAGTGGCATGGCATCGGCCTCATCATCAGCCTGGTTTCCGGCTTCGGTCTCGTCGCCAAACTGCAGCTACCCTACACTTCCACTTGGCTCCTGGTCAAAATGGGTCTCTGGCTTGTGCTCGGCTTCCTTCCGGTGCTGGCGCGGCGCAAGGTGCTGCCTGCGGGCGTGGTGGTGCTGATCGCCATCGTCATCGGGGGCGGCCTGGCTTTTCTCGGCTATCCCACAGGCGGTCGCGTGATGCTGCCCTAAGCCGCGAGGATCAAACGACCAGCCAGCGGGCGAGGCCGAGGAAAAAACCCATGCTGACGATGTCGGTGGCGGTGGTGAGGAAGATGCTGCTGGCGGTGGCGGGGTCCGCGCCAAGGCGGCGCAGACCAAGCGGGATCATAGCCCCGCAAAGGCCGCTGACGATGCAACTGGCGACCATGGAAATGAAGACCACAATGCCGAGCAGGACGGCTTTTTCATGGCCCTGCATGAGGGCATAACCCGTCATGCCCAGGCCGGCGGTCAGGCCCACTAGCGCGCCGTTGAGAAGGCCGAGCAACCCCTCTTTGATGACGAGGCGGCGCTCCTGCCCTGAGCCGATCTCCCCCAGCGTCAGCCCGCGAAGCGCGACGGCCAGTGCCTGGCAGCCCGTGTTTCCGGATTGACCCGCCATGACGGGAAGGAAGACCGCGAGAATGAGCACCTGGTCCAGAGTGTCCTGAAAAGCGCCAACCACGGCTCCGGCGGCGAAAGCGGTGAGAAGATTCACCTGGAGCCAGGGATGGCGCAGTTTCAAGCTGCGAAGAAGGGGGGTGGTGAGACGCTCCTCCTTCTCCACACCCATCATGGTTCCTGCCTGCGCGCTGATCTCGATGGCCCGCGCCTCGAAAAGGCTCTGGCCGCGCACGAGGCCGATGAGGTGACCTCCGGCATCGCAGACGGGATAAACCGGGTAGTGCCGGTTGACGGAAGCCTTCATGGCATCCGTCAGGGACATCTCCGGGCTAAGGGTGAACAGGCGCGTCCACATGACCTCGGAGAGCGGTTTGTCAGGGTCGCCGAGCATGAGATCGCGCATGACCAGGACACCAATGAGGCGGTTCTGCCCGTCGGTGACATAACCATAAGTGATGAACGCTTTTTTGGTCAGAACACGCAGGGCCTCGATGGTCTCGCGCACGGTCATCTGCGGACGGAAGACGGCCACGGGCGGCTCCATGAGCCAGCCGACGCTGTCCTCCGGGTATTCCTGGTTGCGCATCCACTGGCGGGCCTTATCCACCGGCGCGGCGGCAAGCACCTCGCAGCGTTTGCGCTCGCCCATCTCGGAGAGAATCTGCTGCGCGAGCATGGGGTTGACCTCGATGAGGGCGGTGGCTGCCTCCACAGGAGGCACTTCGGAAAGATGATCCGCCGCGTCATAAGGCGCGCGGCGGGTGAGATCGTCCGAAAGCGATGAGGCGTTTTCCATCATTTGGGAAGGTGGGATGCGCGGATGATGTCACAAGTGGAAAACGCGCGTCGCACATCCATCCGTAAGCGTCATCCGAGACACCT
>DDQZ01000046.1:0-190 GCA_002343505.1 Verrucomicrobiaceae bacterium UBA2429
CAACCGCGAGCGCTATGAGTTCCTCAAATGGGGTGAGCAGGCTTTTGACACCTTCAAAGTGGTGCCTCCCGGCATAGGCATCGTGCATCAGGTGAATCTGGAATACCTCGCCAAGGGTGTGCTGGAGAAGGACGGCGTCTTTTACCCGGACACACTGGTGGGAACGGACAGCCACACGACCATGATCAAC
>DDQZ01000046.1:353-1981 GCA_002343505.1 Verrucomicrobiaceae bacterium UBA2429
GGGCGTCGGCGGCATCGAGGCGGAGGCCGGCATGCTCGGCCAGCCTGTGACCTTCCTCGTGCCCGAGGTGGTGGGCGTTCATGTCACCGGCGCGCTGCGCGAGGGCGTCACCGCCACCGACCTCGCCCTGCACTGCACGCAGATGCTGCGCAAGCACGGCGTGGTGGGCAAGTTCGTCGAGTTTTACGGCCCCGGCGCCGAAAGCCTGCCGCTGCCGGACCGCGCCACCATCGCCAACATGGCGCCCGAGTATGGCGCCACCATGGGCTTCTTCCCCATTGACGAGGAAAGCGTGAACTACCTGCGCGGCACCGGCCGCAGCGAGGAGCTGTGCGCGACTTTCAAAAACTACTTCACCGCCCAGGGCATGTTCGGCATCCCGCAGAAGGGCGAGATCGAATACAGCAGCGACCTGGAGTTGAACCTCGCCGACATCCAGCCCAGCGTGGCCGGCCCGAAGCGCCCGCAGGACCGCATCACCGTGGACGCCTTGAAGTCCACCTGGAACGAGATTTTAACCAAGCCGACACCCCAGGGTTACGGCAAGCAGCCGGAGATCAACATCGGCGCGCCGGAGGAACTGCCCGAAACACTGGACACCGTCCCCGACGCCTCGCCCCTGTCGCAGGCACTCGGCGCGCAGGAGGGCGTGGTCATTGAGGAAAATGAGGACCCCGCCTACCCGCTCTGGGAAGTCAGCGTGGACAGCAAGGGCGGTGAGAAAGATGTCATCACCCACGGCAGCGTGCTCATCGCCGCCATCACGAGCTGCACCAACACCAGCAACCCCAGCGTCATGCTCGCCGCCGGTCTGCTGGCGAAGAAAGCCAATGCCAAGGGCCTCACTGTGAAACCTGCCGTCAAGACCAGTCTGGGCCCCGGCAGCCGCGTGGTGACCGATTACCTCACCAAGACCGGCCTCCAGCCCGAGCTCGACAAGCTTGGCTTCCAGACCGTCGGCTACGGCTGCACCACCTGCATCGGCAACTCCGGCCCGCTCGACCCCGGCATCGAGGACGTGGTCCGCTCCGAGGACATCGTCGCCGCCAGCGTGCTCTCCGGGAACCGCAACTTCGAGGCCCGCGTGCATCAGAGCATCAAGGCGAACTTCCTCATGTCCCCGCCGCTCGTCGTCGCCTACGCCATCGCCGGCACGGTGGACATTGACTTGAGCAAGGACGAGATCGTGGCGGGCAGCGGCGTGTATTTGAAGGACATCTGGCCCAGCCTTGAGGAAATCCGCGAGGTCATGCTGGCCGCCCTCTCCCCGGAGGTATTCCGCGCGCTTTACACTGACTTCGCCAGCCAGAACCCGAAGTGGAATGAGATCCCCGGCTCAACCGGCCACGTCTATGGCTGGAACGACAAGAGCACTTACATCCAGCATCCTCCTTTCTTCGAGGACTTCAGCATGGAGCCGCGCGACATCGTCGAGATCACCGGCGCGCGACCGCTCGGCATCTTTGGAGACAGCGTCACCACCGACCACATCAGCCCCGCCGGCGCCATCAAGAAGACCAGCCCCGCCGGCCGCTTCCTGGAGGAAAACGGCGTGCCCCAGGCCGACTTCAACAGCTATGGCAGCCGCCGCGGCAACGACCGCATCATGACCCGCGGCACCTTCGCCA
>DDQZ01000046.1:2105-2338 GCA_002343505.1 Verrucomicrobiaceae bacterium UBA2429
CACCTTCGCCAACGTGCGCATCAAAAATCTGATGGTTCCTGGCACCGAGGGTGGCATCACCCGATTTTTCGATCCAGGGCAAGCCCTCGGAACATCCGAAGGTTCTGGCGGCTCCTGCTGCACACCTCCCCCCATCCCAGGGCAAGGGGCGGATGTCGTATCCATCTACGACGCCGCCGTCTGTTATCAGGCAGCCGGCATTCCCACAATCGTCATCGGCGGCGAGGACTACG
>DDQZ01000046.1:2483-67668 GCA_002343505.1 Verrucomicrobiaceae bacterium UBA2429
CTCCAGCCGCGACTGGGCCGCCAAAGGCACGCGTCTGCTCGGCGTCAAAGCCGTCATCACCAAGTCCTTCGAGCGCATCCACCGCAGCAACCTCGTCGGCATGGGCGTGCTGCCCTGCAACTTCAAGGACAAGGCCGACTACGACAAAGTCAAAGACCTCGCCGACGCCACCTTCGACATCCTGGGCCTCTCCAACGACTTCAAGCCCATGAGCGAGGCCACCCTTCATGTGAAGCCAGCCAACGGCGCTCCGTTCGACATCCCGCTCGTCGTCCGCATAGACACCCCCGTCGAGATAGACTACTACCGCGCCGGCGGCATCCTCCCCTACGTCCTCGCGCAGATTCTGCGTGCGAACGGGTAAGCCTTGGAACTTTAAACCACACTCCCCTTTTTCCCCTTGCCGCAGTGCTGCCCGGCGGGGCACAATGCGCGCATGAAAATTCTGGCCGCTGCCCTCGCCCTGCCCGCCCTCGCCCTTGCCGCCGATTTGGAGGCTCTCACGCGTGCCGAGATGCCCTCACTGCTCGCGCTCTACCAGGAGCTTCATGCCAATCCCGAACTTTCCCTGCACGAGGTTGAGACGGCGGCGCGCATCGCCAGCGAGCTGCGCGCCGCGGGATTCGATGTCACGGAAAAAGTCGGCGGCCAGGGCCTTGTGGGCGTGCTCAAAAACGGCAACGGTCCCGTCATCATGGTCCGCACCGACCTCGACGCTCTTCCGGTCAAGGAGCAGACCGGCCTGCCGTACGCCAGCACCAGGACCGTGAAGGACGAGCAGGGCCGCGAGGTCCATGTCATGCACGCTTGCGGGCATGATGTCCACATGGCCTGTTTCATCGGCGCTGCGCGCGTGCTCGCCAGGACCCGCGACACCTGGCGCGGCACCCTCGTCTTCATCGGCCAGCATGCCGAGGAGCGCGTGCTCGGCGCGCGCCTCATGCTGCGCGCGGGTTTGTTTTCCAAATTTCCGAAGCCCGGCCACGCGCTGGCCCTGCATTGCTCCGCCGACATGGCGCATGGCACCGTCGGCATCGTCGAAGGATACGCGCTCGCCAATGTGGACACCCTGGAGATCGTCGTGAAGGGCGTGGGAGGCCACGGCTCCATGCCGCACCTTGCCAGGGACCCCGTCCTGCTGGCCTCCCAGATCGTCGTGGCCCTGCAGAGCATCGTCAGCCGCGAGGTCAGGCCCGGCGACCCCGCCGTCGTCACCGTCGGCAGCATCCACGGCGGCACCAAAAGCAACATCATCCCCGACGAGGTGCGCCTCCAGCTCACCCTGCGCAGCTACCGCGCTGAAACCCGCGCGCATCTCATCGAATCCATCCGCCGCATCGTCAAAGCGCAGGCAGAGTCCGCGCGCATGCCGGCGGAGAAAATGCCCGAGGTCCACGTCTCCGACGACCAGGCGCCCGCCCTCTACAACCAACCCGAACTCTGCGCCCGCGTGCGCCGCGCCCTGCTGCCCGTGCTGGGCGAGGCTGGCGTGCTCGCGCGCGAGCCGGTCATGGGCGCCGAGGATTTCGCCGAATACGGCCTGACGAAGGAAAAGGTGCCGCTGTGCATGTTCTGGCTCGGCACCCAGGCGCCGGAGACCGTGGCCAAAGCGAGTGCCGAGGGGCGCACTCTGCCTTCCCTGCACTCCCCCTTCTTTCACCCGGTCCCCGAACCCACCATCAGCACCGGGGTCAAGGCCATGAGCGCCGCCGTGCTTGATCTGATGGGGAAGTGAAAGTGGCACGGCTTATGGCTCAGCCCAAGCCGCGGGAGTTTTGACTCTCGCTGACACAAGGCAGGCACGGAGCGCACTCCCACACGGGTCAGCCGGAGGCAAAACCCGCGCCACTTTGGGCGGACATGCCCGGCCCACGGCCTGCCGCACCGGGCCTCACTGCATGGGCAGCCGAATCGTGACGCGCTCACCGCCGCGCAGGAAGACGGCCTGGACAGTCTCGCCGGGGAAGCGGTTTTGCAGCAGGTGGCCGAGCAGGCTGCTCTCGGTCATGCGCCGGGAGTGGCCGTCCATCTCCACCAGGATGTCGTCTTTTTGCACGCCGGCTTTTTTCGCGGCGGCGTGCAGGCCGTACATGCCGAGGCCCTTGACGCGCAGCGCCATGACACCGGCGTCGAGGCCGGCGGCACGGCGCTCGCTGTCGTCGAGGTCGGTCAAAATCATGCCGCCGAGAGCCATGCCGCGCATGGGCCAGGCGGCCACGCGCCCGCTGCTGTCGGTGTCGTGACGCCAGCCTGATGGCAGGACCAGCGTCGCCGTCGTGGCCGCGCCAGCGCGCCGGATGGCCAGTTCCAGCGAGGCCTGGTCCGCCGTGCGGTGAAGCGCCCAACTGAAGTCCGCCACGGAGACCAGCGGCTGGCCCTGGACATGTGTGATCTCATCGCCCGCGCGCACCCCGGCCTTGTCCGCATGGGAGCCGGGAATGACGGCGGCAACCGCGGCCACCTGGTCCTGCGCGAGCGTGACACCCACGGTCTCCGGCGCGGGCATGGGGTAGATCCATTCGGCGGGTATGGGCTTCTTCTCGCGCCGGTAGGTGTTGCGCAGGGCGTCGCCGATCATGTGGCAGTGGACGCAGCTCTGCACGACTTTGCCGTCCCAGTTCAGCTCGCGCTGGTAGCGCTCCGCGAGCTGGGGGATGTCCAAAGTCGAGACGAAGGGCAATGGCGCGCCCTGCTTGCCCTGGAGGGCGGCGCGGTTGGCGGGGTAGTTTTTGTGGACGGCGAGCGCGGCCTCCAGCGCGCGCTTGTAGCCGGCCAGCGAGGACTCCTGGGAGTTCTTCTGGTGGGTCCATGAGCCGTAACGGCCATAGACCGTGCCGTCGCCATTGAAAAACAGCGTCGAGAAGGAGAGGTCGAAATCGAACTGGAACTTCGTGAGATCGAGCGCGTTGGCGTTCATGACGCGCACGCAGACAAACTGGTCGAGCAGGGCGGAGAGCGCGTCGTTTTCCATGAGCACCGCCGTGTCAATGCCCATGCATGAAAGGCAGGGCACGCAGCGCATGACGACGAGCAGCGGCTTGCCGGTGGCCTGCGCGAGCTTGAAGCCGCTCTCGATGTCATTGTAGGCCCAGCGCGCGTCGTTCTCAAAGCGGGCCTTGTCAGCGCGCACCGCCCCCTCACGGTCTTTGACGGTTTCCGCCGGGAGCGGCAGCGATGCGGCGAGGAGCGCGAGGAGGGGAAGGAATGCCGTTTTCATGCCCGCCTGAAACGCGCGCCACGCCCGCGCCTTTTGGCAAAATGCGGCACAGACACTCCTTTCTGTCCGTCTTGAGCGGGTGTATGCCGCGCCGGCATCACGCGGCGAACTCCACAAGCACGGCGGTGCAGTTGTCGCGCCCGGACTCGGCCACGGCCTGTTCAACAATTCGGAACGCTTTGGGCTGCGCGGCGGGCGTGCTGGCGTATTCCTCCAGCCGGCTGTCCCAGAGGCCGTCCACAATGCCGTCGGTGCAGAGCAGAAAGCGGTCCCCGGAATGGCAACTGACGCTGCCGAACTGGGGGGAGAGGATTTGATGCCCCGCGCCCAAGGCCTGGTTGAGCACGTTCTTGCGCGGGTGGGAGCGCGCCTCGCGCTCGTTGATCTTCCCCTCCCGCCGCAGCCAGCCGACATGGCTGTGATCATGGCTGACCTGCCTCATGCCGCCGCCGGCGGGCAGATAATAGATGCGGCTGTCGCCGATGTGGCAGAAGTGCATCCAGCCGGGGCAGAAGACGGCCATGCTCAGCGTGGCGCCCATCCCGGCGCATTCCTCATAAAATCGGCCCATCCGGCCCAACTCGGCATGGACTTGGTGGAAGATGTCCTCCAGCGCGTCGCTCACGCCCGCCCCCAGATTCTGCGCGGCCAGCCGGTAGAGCCGGGGCATGATGCGCGTGATGCGCTCCACGGCGATGCGGCTGGCAAACTCGCCCGCGTTCGCTCCGCCCATGCCGTCGCTCACCGCGAAAACAAAATCGCCATCGTCGAAGCATGACGCCCCGGTTTTGCCGAGATAACGCACCTCCCGGTCATTGTAAGTGAGCGCGAGAAAGGCGTCCTCGTTGTTCGAGCGCAGCCGCCCGACATGAGTCATGCCCGACCATGACAGTCGCTGCGGAGGTTCATCGGGAGACGGGGTTGGTTCCATGAAAGCGCGCATCTTGGAGCAGTCCTGGCTTCCCCGGCAAGATCATTGTGGCGCGGGTTTTGCCTCCGGCCAACCCGTGAGGGCTTGCAGCCTCGAACGCGCCATTTGTCATCGTGAGTCCCCTCCCCGCGGCCGGGGCGGAGCCAATAGCCGTGCCACTTTGAGACGGCGCCTCCGGCCTCACAGCGCGCGGAAGCCGTGCTCATCCGCCAGGCGCAGGCATTCGGCCACGGGACGCAGGCCCATGGAGGGCGCGGGATGCGTGAGGCAGGCGGCGGCGGTGCAGACGGCCAGCGTCAGACTGTCGGCGGTGGAGAAGCCCTCATGGACGCCGTGCAGGTAACCGGCGGCAAAGGCATCCCCCGCCCCGGTCGCGCCGGCAATAAACCCCTCCGGCAGATTCAGCGAGGCCTGGATGGACACCTCACCGGACCGGTCGGCCACGACGGCGCCCGCCTCGAAGTGGATGACCACCTGCCTTTGGACACCGCGCTCCAGCAGCGCGCGCGCCGCGTCGCAGACCGCGCTCACATTCACCGGATTCGTCTTCAAGCTCACCCCCGCCACCTTGCCCGCCTCGACCTCGTTGATGACGAGGAAGTCCGTGTGCGGCAGCGCCGCCTCGGCGATGGCGCGGAAGTCCGGGTTCTCCGTGCTGACGATGTCCACCGACGTGAGCAGGCCGGCCTTTTGCGCGGCGGCCAGCACGCGCGCGGCAGGCGTGCCCCCGCCGGGCAGCAGGCGGTCCATCTCATCGAGCAGCATGAGATAGCCGAGGTGGAAAAGGCGCGCGCGGGTGCGGGTGAAGTCAAAATCAGCCTCGCCAAGCAGTGCATTGGCGCCGCGTTGATGGAAGAAGGTGCGGCGTCCGGTGCCGGCGACGGTCATCGCGTCCGTGTAGGAGGTGGGCGCGCGGTCAGTCTGGCGGAGTTGGGCGGCGTCAATGCCCGCCGCTTTGCAATCGCGCAGGATCCAGTCGCCGTTCGCATCCTTGCCGACGAGCCCGGCTGCCTCCAGTGGGTAGGAGACGCGCATGGCGGCGAGGTCTTTGAGCACGTTGTAAGGGCCGCCGCCGTTGCTGGAGGTCTCCTTCTGGATGTCGGCCAGCATGTCCTGCTCCGGCCAGGCATTGATGAGCTTCACATGGTCCATGATGAAGTTGCCGCCTGCGAGGATGCCTTTGCGTCGAGTCATAAATGTCGTTGGATGGCCGCCGTCCGGATGTCAATCCGCCGATGGCGGGGGAAAATACGGAGGCTGGATGTATGTCGAAATTCGAAAATTGAAGCCCAAATACCCATTCCGCATTCCCTCACATCCATCCGCGCCAGCGGTAGGCGGCCATGCCGATGACCTCGTGGAACCAGGAGGCGAAGATGGAAAAAGACCCGGCGTGCGGCAGGTGCAGCCAGCGCATGTCCCCGACGCGATGAAAGCTGCTCTCATAGGCGCAGGGCACGGCGATGACTTCCAGCCCGGCTTTTTCGAAGGTGGCAAAGCTGCGCCCCATGTGCGAGGCGGAGGTCACCAGCAGCACGCTGCGCCAGCCGCGCTCTCTGGCCAGCGCGGCGCATTTCACGGCCTCGTCATGCGTGTCGGAGCACAGTCCCAGGCTGACCACCTCCACCGGCATTTCGCCGAGGCGTGACAGGTGCTGGACGAAAGCGTCCGCCTCGGAGTGGTCCTCGCCATCCTGGGAATAGCCGCCGCCGCCAAGCACGAGAGCGGCGGCCTTTTTCCGCAGCGCCAGCGCCAGCGCCGTGGAGAGACGGTCGGCCGCGCCCTTGAGGTGAATGCCGGTCGGCTCGATGAAGGACGGCTCCGCGCCGCCGCCGAGGCAGACGATCATGTCCGCCTGCGGCAGCGCCCCGATCGTGACCGGAGCGTGCCGGCTCTCCAGCCCGGCCATCAACCATGAGGGCAGCGGCGTGCAGGTGGCAAGGCTGAGCACCAGCCAGGCCAGTGTCGGCAGGGCCTTGCCGGGGCGGCGTTTGCACCAGGCCAGCGCGACCCAGACGGTCAGCAGCAGCCAGCACAAGCCGAGCGGCTGCATGAGGTCCAGCGCGCGGTAGATGAGCGTCTTCATGCTTCCTTCTTGATCGCATCCCAGACCGCGTCCATTTCAGCCAGCGTCGCAGCCTCCAGGCTTTTGCCCTCGGCCGCCAGGCGCTGCTCCACGGCGTGGAAGCGGCGGGTGAATTTCTCATTGGCCGCGGCCAGGGCGGCCTCGGACTCGATGCCGAGTTTGCGCGCCAGGTTTACCACACTAAAAAACAGGTCGCCGATTTCATCCTCGATCCCGGCGCGGTCCCCGGCGGCCATCGCCTTCCTCAGTTCCGCGGTCTCCTCCTGAATCTTGTCGAAGACGGGCGCCGTGTCCGGCCAGTCAAAGCCGGCGCGCGCGGCTTTCTTTTGCAGCTTCTGCGCGCGCATCAGCGCGGGCAGCCCCGCGCCCGTGCCGTGCAGGTGACCCTCCTTCTGCGTGCCCTTTTCCTGGCGCTTGATGGCATCCCACTGGTTGAGCACTGCGGCGGAGGTCGCTGCATCGGCCTCGCCAAAGACATGCGGATGGCGGCGGATGAGCTTCTCGCTCAAAACCGCCGCCATTTGATCGAGATCGAAGCGGCCCTCCTCGGCGGCGATCTCGGCGTGCAGAATGGGCTGGAGCAGCAGGTCGCCCAGTTCCTCGCACAGCAGGGACGAATCCCCCGAGCGGATGGCGTCCACCACCTCGTATGCCTCCTCCAGCAAATGCGGCACCAGCGTCTCATGAGTCTGCTCGCGGTCCCACGGGCAGCCGCCCGGCGCGCGCAGGCGGTGGACGATGGCGCGCAAACGGGTGAGGGCATCCGGGTGGTCTGGAATCATGACAGCCCAGGCGATAGCCGCAAAAGGCGGAATGAAAACGTGAAAGTGGCGCGTCTGCCTGCCGGACTTCATCAAGATCATCCGCAAGCTCGGGATGGGATGAACCAATGACAGCGCGCGCCCGCTTTTTGCCGGGGAGGGTGTGTTTCCCGCCAAAATGCCGCCGCGAGCGGGGAAAAGCGCTTGCCATCCGGCGGGGTGGAACGTTGAGTCGCGCGCCATGCCGCCACCACCACCCCCGCTGCTTCTCTCGAACATCGAATCCCTGCCCGGTTACCGCGTCACCGCCTGCCTCGGGCTGGTGCAGGGCAGCACCATCCGCGCCAAGCACTTCGGGCGGGACATCATGGCCGGGCTGAAAAACCTCGTCGGCGGCGAGTTGCGCGGCTACACGGAGCTGCTCCAGGAGTCGCGCCAGGAGGCCACCAGCCGGATGATGGAGCAGGCCGCGCGCCTGGGTGCCAACGCCGTCATTAATGTGCGCTTCGGCACCTCCTCCATCACCCAGGGCGCCGCCGAGATCCTCGCTTATGGCACGGCGGTGCGTGTCGAACCCGCCTGATCCATTCCGCGCGCATGGAGATTTTCATTCTGCTGCTCATTCTTGGCCTGGTCTTCGGCAAGATGGCCGAGGGCCGCCACTTCCGCGGCATCGAGGAGCGCGAGGCCGCGCACGCCGCCGTGCCGGTGACGACGCTGCGCGCGCCGCCGCCGGGCGCCCGGGTGGAGTCGGTGCGGCTCGCCACCGGCTCGGTGGTGGTGGCCGTGGATTACTTCAAGATGTTCCTCTCCGGCTGGCGCATGTTTTTCGGCGGCGAGATGAAATCCTACACCACCCTGCTGGAGCGCGCGCGCCGCGAGGCGGTGCTGCGCATGCGCGAGTCCGCGCCGGGTGCGGACATGTTCATCAATCTGCGCTTCGAGACCGCCGACATCGGCGGCAAGGCCAAAGGCGCGCCCAATGTGGAAATGCTGGCCTATGCCACCGCGTTGAAGTTCCATCCTGCGGGAGAGAAAGGCTGAGAGAATCGAGGCTCGAAAATCGAAGTTCGACGCTCGTTTTTTCCGCCTCGAATTTCGGGCTTCGACTTTCGAATGCCAAAATTGCCGCCATCGCCATGAACCCCCAGACCGAAACCACCCTCCGCTTCACCGGTGACCACCCGGTGGCCGCCGTCTGGGCGGCGGCGCTGGGGCTGGCGCTGCTCATGTGGCTGCTCTACCGGCGGGAGGCGCGCCTGCACGCGGGCCGGTGGGCCTGGCTGCCGGGTCTGCTGCGCTCGGCGGCGGTGTTCATCCTCGTGCTGGCACTGTCGGGGCCGGTGCTGCGGCATGAGACCACGCGGCGCCAGCTCGGTCGCGTCATTTTCGCCGTGGACTCCTCCGCCAGCATGAAGCTGGAGGACGAGACGGACGGCGCCGTGGAGTCCGGCGCGGCGCGGCAAAACGCCACCCGCCATGCCCGGGCGGAGAGGCTGCTGCTCGGCGGCGCGGTGCCGCTGCTGAAAAAAATCACCGAAAGCCAGGACGCCGAGTTGGTGCTCCTGCGCGGCCAGCAGGCGCAGCGCCTGTGGTGGCACCGTCTGGGCGGCAAGGACACGCCCGGCCCCATGCCCGCCGCCTTTGACCTGCCCTCTGACGCGCCGCTGACCAGTCTCGACACCGCCCTGCGCGAGGCGCTAGGCACGCCCGCGCCCGGCACAGCCCTGGTCGTGCTCACCGACGGCCAGCACAACGCCCCCGGCTCGCCCGAGGAGTTCGCCGGAGCCATGAAGGAGGCCGGCATCCCCGTCTTCACCATCGGCTTCGGCGTGGAGACGCCTCCGCCCGACCTCAGCGTCCTCAACGTCATCACGCCCGAGTCCGTCTTCGCCCAGGAGAACCTCCAGGGCCGTGTCATCCTGGGCGACTCCCTCCCTCCCGGCACCCCGTGCAACCTCCGCGTGGTCAGCGCCGGGCGCGTGCTCTGGGAGCGGAATTTCAGCGCCGAAGGCAAAGGTGAGCGGCGCTTTGACTTCAGCTTCCCCGTCAAGGACCTGCCGCCCGCGCCCGCCACCGAGCTCGACAAAACCCTGCGCCTGCTCACCGTCCAGACCGCCGTGGCCGGCGAGCGCTCCAGCATCGAAAAAACCCGCTCCAACAACAGCCGCGAGGTGGCCCTGCACCTCCTGGAGCGCAAACGCCGCGCGCTCATCCTCGACGGCCGCCCGCGCTGGGAGACGCGCTACCTCCACAACCACTTCGACCGCGACGAGCGCTGGCAGGTGAGCATGCTGCTCGACGACCCTGGCGAGGCCGCCGCCGCCGCGCCCCTGCTCAAGGACTTCCCCAGGACCAGGGAGGATCTCTTCCAGCACGACCTCGTCATTCTCGGCGACGCCGCCCCCTCGCGCTTCAGCGCTCCGCAGCTCGACTGGCTCGTCGAGTTCGTCGAAAAGCGCGGCGGCGGCCTCATCCTCGTGGACGGCGCGCGCGGCCACCTGCGCGCCTGGGCCGCGGGCAAGACCGCGCCCCTCGTTCCCGTGCAATGGCTGGCCGGCGGCGGCGAGCGCGCGCCCCTGCGCTGGCAGCTCACTCCAGAGGGGGAAAACCAGGCCGCCCTCCGTCTCAGCGACTCCGCCAGCGCGAACTCCAGCCTCTGGCCCGCGCTGCCTGAGATGACCTGGGCCGCGCGTGTCAGCGCGCAGCCCGGCGCCCTCACGCTCGCCGCCCTGCGCCAGGGCGCCGGCGGCGCGGCCCAGCCCGGCGCGGTCTTCCGCCAGCTCGGCGCCGGCGCGGTGCTCTACCTGGCCAGCGACGACCTCTGGCGCTGGCGCTTCCAGGTGGCCGACCTCTATCACCAGCGCCTGTGGATGCAGCTCGCCGCATGGATTGCCGCGCCGCCTTTCCAGGCGGAAAACGACCGCGTCTCCATCGGCGCGGACCGCCTGCGCCATCTGCCGGGAGAGACCGCTGAAATCCGCGTCCGCCTGCGCGATGCCGATGGCGCGCTCATTTCCAGCGCCCAGCCGCGCGCCATCCTCATCCATGAGGGGCGGGAAATCGCCACACTGACGCTTGAACCCGATCCCACGCACTACGGCATCTACCGCGCCACCACCCCGCCGCTGAAAGCGGGCGCCTACGAAGTGGCCGTGGCCGAAGGCCCCGCCGCCGCGCGCGCCGAACCGCGCCTCTCCCTGCGCGTGGCCGACACCGGCAGCACCGAGTGGGCCAGCCTGACCATGAACCGCCCGCTGCTTGAGGCGGTGGCCTCCGCGTCCGGCGGGCGCTTCCTGCGCGAGGAGCAGGCCGCCACCGACCTGCCGAACCTGCTCCAGGCCATAGACCGCCGCCAGACCACCGTGCGCGAGACAAACCTGTGGTCGAGCTGGTGGTGGTTCGGCGCGGTGATCTGCCTGCTCACCGCCGAGTGGCTGCTGCGCAAAAAGCTGCGGCTTGTCTGACCCTCCACAGGCAAAACCCGCGCCACCTTCCCTGTTGACAGTTACCTTGAATCAGGAAAGTGACACTCAGCCGGTTCAACCAGCCGCACATGCCATGATCGAAGGAATCCAAGCCACCGTCAGCGCCGAGGAACTGCGCGAACTCTGCCTCAAACACGCGCGCCAGCACGAGGCCAGCGTGCAGCAGTTGACCCGCGAACTGGAAGGCGGCAAGGGCCGCAAAAAGAAGACCAGGACCCGCCGCGAGATGGAGGACGACACCCTCAACCTCATCGGCTACCACTCGAACAAGGCGCTGGAGATGAAGTTCTTCGCCGACCATCTGGAGCCGGGGGAAAAATACATGCTCGATCGCAACGACCTCTGCCAGCTCGGCATCATCCAGGAGGACCGGGAGTTCAACCGCGGATGGTCGGACCCCTTCGAAGACGAGATTCCCTTTTGACACCGCCGCGGCAGCCAGCCAGACGGCGCGCGCTCAGCGCCGCTGCCGCGCCGCCTCATAAAGCGTGATGGCCACGGCGGTCGAAAGGTTCAGGCTGCGCGCGCCGGGCCGCATGGGGATGTGCCACGACGCGCCCGGATGCCGCTCCAGAATGGACGGCGGGATGCCGCGCGTCTCCGGCCCGTAGACCAGGCACAGCTCGCCCGCTCCGGAAAAATCCGCCTCCCAGTGCGGCCGCTCCCCCTGGCACTCGATGAAGGCCATCCGCGCCCCGCCATGCTCCCGCTCGAAGTCCTCCCACCCCTCCCACACGCGCACATCCACTTGATGCCAGTAGTCCAGCCCGCTGCGTTTGAGGTACTTGTCCTCCAGGCTGAAGCCGAGAGGCTTGATCAAATGCAGCCGCGCCCCCGCAGCCAGGCACAGCCTGCCCACCGCCCCCGTGTTGTGCGGGATCTCCGGCTGGTAGAGGACGACATGGAGCATGGGAGAGGCCAAGACCGGACTGCGGACTTCGAAACTCCGAGTCGAAGTCGAAGCTCGATTCTGGGTGTCGAGCTTCGAGTCTGGATTTCGGATTTTCAGCCCCCGGCCTTCAAGTCCTGGTACATCTGGAAGCCCTGCTCGGGCGTCAGGCCCTCGTGGACCACGCCGCGCACCGCCCGCATCATCGCCACCGGCGCGTCGCTCTGGAAGATGTTCCGGCCCATGTCCACCCCGCTGGCTCCCTGCTGGATGGCGTTGTGGCTCATCTTCAGCGCGTCGAGCTCCGGCAGCTTCTTGCCCCCCGCGATCACGATGGGCACCGGGCAGCAGGAGGTGATCGTCTCAAACCCCTCGTCGGTGTAGTAGCACTTCACCACGTTGGCGCCCAGCTCCGCCATGATGCGCGTGGCCAGGCGGAAATACTGCGCGTTGCGCGCCATCGCCCGGCCCACGGCCACCACGCCCATCACCCCGATGCCGTAACGGCTGGCCCCGTCCACCAGGTCGGTGAGGTTTTTCAGGGACTGCCGCTCATACGCGCTGCCGATGAAGACCTGCACGGCCAGCACCGAGGCGTTGAGCCGGATGGCCTCCTCGATGCTCAGCGCGGTGCTTTCATTGGACAGGGGCTCGAAGCCGGGGCGCCCGAGCTTGAACTTCTTGTCGCCGATCTCGCCCTCCCATTCCTCAAACGGGCTGACCATGCTCGTGCCGCCCGAGGCGCGCAGGGCGATGGCCTTCTGCGTGCTGGCCGGGATGATGCTGCGCTGGATGCCGCGCGTGAGCATGAGGCAGTCCGCATAGGGTTCGAGCGGCAGGATGGTCTGGTCCACGCGCTCCAGGCCGGTGGTCGGTCCCTGGAAATAGCCGTGGTCGAAGGCCAGCATGACGGTGCGCCCGTCCCTGGGATTGAAGACCCTGGAGAGGCGGTTCTTCAGGCCCCAGTCATACTGGTGGGAGCCCTTGAGGAAAAAGCCGGGCGCCTCCTGGGGCACATGGGTGAAAAATTCCTTCTCCTTCTTGTCTGCTGCGCTGGTGCTGAGGTCGGCCATGATGTGCGGTGGGTTGAATATTGAGCCGCCACATTGGACGGCTCCCCCGCCCGCGCAAGCCGCGCTTTGGCGCGCCCAGCAACCAGCCGCAGTGACGCGGAATGCGCGGCAGCATGATCAACGTCACCGGCCGCGACACCTGGGAGATCCTGCGCGACCTCGGCGTGCCGGGCTGGAAACCGGCGGGCAAGTGCCGCTTCTCGAACGCGAAAAAGAGCGCAAGGTCAAAAGGCTCATCGTCGGCTGAGTCCCCAGCCCCGCCAAAGCCGCCGACGCCCCCGCGCGCTGAGCGCTCGGCCGCCAGCAAGGTCAAGCTTTCCGCACTGCGGACTCCCCGCCTGGTCGTATTTGAGAACTAACACAGCCGGCAGATAACGCAGCCCGCCATCCACATCATCCTTGTCCGCCACGGTTCACCTCACTTCCTCCCCCGCAAACGCGGCGAAGGTTTTCCGCAACCGGTGGATGCGAGTCTTCAAAGCGACCGCGCTCGCCCCGAGTTCCAGCCGCCAGCCATGACTGCCGCTCGCACCAGTCCCTCGTTCCTCGAAGCTCCGCCAAAAGACTTTCTTTGAAAACGGCACCCGGCACTCGACCACACGGCATTCCTTGCAACAGATCCCGCAGACCTCGCAGTACCCGAAGCTGTCCATCAAGCACACCACCGCCGCGCCTGACAGCAAAAGCAGGGCCAAAAGAATGAGGCGGAGGCGGGGCATGATGGCAAAGCGGTAGAGGACACTTTCTCCGGCATGACGCACGCCTCCGGACCTTGAGTATCACGATCAGGTCGCTCAGAAAACGGACTTCATCGTCAACTGATTCGCCCGCGCCTTCTGGAGCGCCACCACGCCCCGCGTCCGCAAGGCTCTGCTGCTCCGCGCGACGGAGAAAGCCTGTCGCACCTGCGTGAAGGGCGTCGTCACGGGCAAGTTGGAGGGCTGCGGAGATGGAGAGGAAGGATTCAATGCGCGAATGATGCTTCACCCAGCCCCGACTGTCAAAACCGGACTCGCAGGGGCAGGAGGGCGGACTGGCTCTTGCGCATGAAATCGGAGCCCTGATGTCTGGAAGGTTTTACCCGCAGATTCAAGGAGGCCCACAGATTTTTTCAGAAAGAATGCCACTCCAAAAAATCAATCTGTGGGCCTCCCTGAATCTGTGGGAGATCAAAGGGGCGCGATGCCTTTGAAGATCGCGAGGCAACTGTCTCCGTCAGGCGCCGAGGCGTTGCCATGGGGACGTTCGGGTGACGGAACCCCGGTGGGGTTCGTGATCGGGGATCGGGGGTGGTGGGGAGGGCGCAGGTCCCAGGAGAGCGCTCGCTATCGCTCGGCACTCCTGGGCTGCATGATGCAAGCCCGTTGGGCTTGGAAGTGATATTTTTACTTCGGTGATGTCTTCTTGCGGTAAACTCAGTTTGAATGGACCCTGGCCGAAAATCATATCCTTTGCCGCTAGAATCCCTGCCGGGGCTCGAGCTTGAACATCACATAAGCGACCTCATTCTTCTCGAAGAGTTTTGCAGCAACTGTGGCATTCAAACAGCCAATACGAGGCTTCAGCGATACAAGGACTACTTGTGCTGGACTGCTGCCGAGAAGGGGCTGCACAGTGGAGAAGCTTTTTTCAAGAACGCAAAACAACATCCATTCAAGAGTCCGATAGACTGGTACCTTTATGTGTTACGTGAAGTTCACGAATTAATGTGGATTGTGAAAGGTCTGAAAATGCACATGCCCAAGGGCGCAGAAGGAAAATTGCGAACTATAGTTGGAGGGTCTGATTTCGCTGCCCTGGACTCAAATTCACAATCCAGAAATCTTCAGTTCGAGTTGAGAATAGCCAGCTATTTTTGCCAAGCCGGATGTGAGGTCGATTTAAGCAGCAAAACAGACATCATTGCCACCAAAGGAAGATTCGCCTTTTTCGTGGAATGCAAAAGAGTTGGAAGCTCAAGCCAAGCAACGAAGAGATTGTCAGAGGCCGTCAAACAGCTTCTCCATCGCATGCCTCAGCGACACCAGGGCAAATTGGCATTTGGCTGTGTGACCGCTGATATAACGAAAGCCGCCTTTCAACATAACGGGCTAACATTTGCATTCACGAGTGATCACGCAAAGCACGTAATTCAGGAAAAGCTTTTGGAAATGGTAAACGAAATCGATTTCAAATCTGTGTTTAATTCAGGCGACCGATTACTACGATGCTTTTTTCAGATACATATTCCTTCGCTAATCATCCACCCGCCAACCACGAGCACAAGGTTCTCATCGTATTGTCTGGACAATGCGTTACCAGGCTGCCGCAGGTGGTTTGCCGCTCGAATGCTGCACAATATTTTCGAGGTGGGTCGAATCAGGGACCAGCGTTCCCTTCCAGCGCAGGCTTTGGTTCCGCGCTCCACACTTGATATACCTAAAGGCACTACCTTTTGGATTGATGAAGATGTATTTCAGGAGGCGTTGGCGAGCCGAACCGTGCAAGGACGAAAAGATGCCGACATGATAGCTCTAATAAACATGAACGGGGTAGAAACCATGTTCAGCGTTTTTGAGTTACAGCAACGCTTGTCGAGAACAACAAATATAGAATGGGAGAAGTGGGCTACTGACAAGAATCTAGCGAGACTAGAACTCGTCGCTGGCATGTACATGCGACGATATCCTTACGAAGACACCGAAGACAAACATCAAGGATAGCCAAAGCTCACTTCACCAGCCTCACCAGCAGATCCTTGCTCTCGACGCTTTCGCCGATTTTGACGCAGATCTCGCTGACGGTGCCGGCGGTCGGTGAGGCGACGGCGGCGAACATTTTCATGGCCTCCAACGTGAGCAGGGTTTCGCCTTCCTTCACTTTTTGACCGACGCTGACGGCGATGCTGGCGACCATGCCGGGCATGGGGGCGCCGACTTGGCTGCTGTCGGCGGGATCGGCCTTGGTCTTGGTGACGGCGTTTTTGGCGAGGGCCTTGTTCGTGACGGTGGTGTGGCGTGGGTAGCCGTTGAGCTCGAAGATGGCGGTCTGCTGGCCGGCGGCGTCGGGCTCGGTCATGTTGAGGAGGCGGACGAAGAGCGTTTTGCCCTCCTCGAGGCTGATGTGGATCTCCTCCTTGTCGCGCAGGCCGTAGTAGTAGGCGGGCGTGGGCAGCACGGAGACATCGCCGTGGGCTTTGCGGAAGTCGGCGAACTTCAGGAAGACATCGGGATACATGAGGTAGCTCCAGACATCGTCCTCGGTGGGGTCTTTCTTCAATTTGCCCTTCAGCTCGGCGCGGACGTCGGCGAGGTTGATCTTCGCGGCGTGGGTGCCGGGGCGGCCTTTGATGCGTTTGCCGTCCTTGCCGACGATGGCGTCGGCGAGCTTGTTCCACTTCTTGCGGCTGTCGGCGGCCTTGTTGGCCTCCATGCCGTAGAAAGGCTCGCCGAGCCAGCCTTCGAACATGCTGGTGACATCCTTGCTCCACTTCGTGCCGGTGAGGTTGAAGATGTCGGCAGGCTTCACACCACGCGCGACGCACTCGATGGCGAGGTCGCCGACGACTTTGCTCGATGGCGTGACTTTGACGATGTCGCCGCAGAGCTGGTTCACCTCGGCGTATGCGTGGGCGATCTCCGGCCAGCGCGGGCCGAAGCCCATGCCGATGGCTTGCTCTTTGAGATTCGTGTACTGGCCGCCGGGCATCTCGTGGAGATAAACCTCGGCGGTGCCGTAGGGCTCGGCGGTGTCGAAGGGTTTATAAAACGCACGCACGGCAGCCCAGTAGTCGCTGAACTCCTGCAACGCCTCGGGATCGAGGCCGGTGTCGCGCGGCGTGTGCTGCATGGCGGCGACGAGCGAGTTCAAATTCGGCTGCGAGGTGCCGCCGGAGAGCGAGGAGATGGCCGCATCGACGACATCGACGCCAGCGAGCGAGGCCTCGAGGTAGCTCGATGCATTCAGGCCGCTGGTGTCATGCGTGTGGAAGTGAATCGGCAGGCCGACTTCATCCTTCAGTGCCTTCACGAGCTTCTTCGCGGCAAAGGGGCGGACGAGTCCGGCCATGTCTTTGATGCAGAGCATGTGTGCTCCCATCTTTTCGAGCTCCTTGGCGAGGCGGACGTAGTATTGGAGGTCATACTTGTCGCGCTTCGGATCGAGGATGTCGCCGGTGTAGCAGAGCGTGCCTTCGCAGATGGATGTGGTGTCCTCGCGCACCGCTTCCATCGCGGCTTTGAGGTTCGGCAGGTAGTTCAGCGAGTCAAAGATGCGGAAGATGTCCATGCCGTTCTGCGCGGCATGTTTGATGAAGCCCTTCACCACGTTGTCCGGGTAGTTCGTGTAGCCGACGGCGTTCGAGCCGCGGAAGAGCATCTGGAGCAGGATGTTCGGCACCTTTTCACGTATCTGGCGCAGGCGCTCCCACGGGTCCTCGCGCAGGAAGCGCATGCTCACGTCAAACGTGGCGCCGCCCCACATTTCGAGCGAGAAGAGGTTCGGCGTGCGGCGAGCGACCGCATCCGCGACGGCGAGCATGTCAAAGGTGCGCATGCGCGTGGCGAGCAGCGACTGATGCGCGTCGCGCATCGTGGTGTCGGTGAGCAACAGGCGCTTTTGTCTGGCGACCCAGTCTTTGCAGAACTTCTCCGGCCCCATCTCGGTGAGCAGGTCCTTCGTGCCCTTCACGGGCGCGATGCGGTGGTCGTATTTCGGGATGGGCGGCGCGGTGAATGGCTTCTCGGGCTTGTGGCCCTTGGCGAAGGGGTTGCCATTGACGATGGTGTCCGCGAGGTAGTTAAGCAGCTTCGTGGCGCGGTCTTTGCGGGCGGTGAACTTGAGCAGGTCGGGGTTGTTATCAATGAAGCGGGTGGTGGCCTGGCCGGTCTTGAAGTCCGGGTGATGCACCACGTTCATGAGGAAGGGGATGTTCGTCTTCACGCCGCGGATGCGGAACTCGCGCAGACCGCGGTCCATGCGGTCGAGCGCCTGCTGGTAGGTGCGGGCAAAGACGGTCATCTTCACCAGCATGGAGTCGTAGTAGGGCGTGACGACGGCGTTCGTGGCGCCCAGCGCACCGTCCAGGCGCACGCCGAAGCCGCCGGGGCTGCGGTAGTTCAGGATGCGGCCAAAGTCGGGCGTGAAGGCGTTTTCGGGGTCCTCGGTGGTGATGCGGCACTGGATGGCGAAGCCGCTTTTCTCGATCTTCTCCTGCGGCGGCAGGCCGAGCGGCTCCTGGTGCATCTGATAGCCCTGCGCGATGAGGATCTGCGAGCGGACGATGTCGATGCTGGTGATCTCCTCCGTCACGGTGTGCTCCACCTGGATGCGCGGATTCATCTCAATGAAATACCACTCGCCCGTCTCGTGATCGACGAGGAACTCGACCGTGCCGGCGTGCGTGTACTTCACTTCCTCCGCCAGCTTCACCGCCGCGTCGCAAAGACCGTCAATGATCTCCTGCTTCACGCCATAGCTCGGCGCCTGCTCGATCACCTTCTGGTGACGACGCTGCACCGAGCAGTCGCGCTCATGCAAATGCAGCACCGTGCCGTGTTTATCGGCCAAAATTTGCACTTCGATGTGCTTCGCCTTGCCGACGAATTTTTCCAAAAACACCGCGCCATTGCCGAAAGCACGTTCCGCCTCGGTTTGCGCCTCATCGAGCAGCTTTTCGAGGTCTTTGGCCTCGCGCACGATGCGCATGCCGCGACCACCGCCACCGAAGGCCGCCTTGATGATCAGCGGAAAGCCGATTTTCTTCGCCACTGCGATCGCTTCCTTGCGATCACTCACCGGCTCGTCGGTGCCTTCGAGGATCGGCACGTTCAATTTGCGAGCGACATTCCGCGCGGCCGTTTTGTCGCCCATCATCGTCAAAATCTTCGTATCCGGCCCGATGAAGATGATGCCCGCCTTTTCGCAGGTCTTCGAGAAATCCGGATTCTCGCTGAGAAAGCCGTAGCCGGGGTGGATGGCGTCCACGCCCTTTTCCTTCGCCAGCGTCACGATGCCTTCGACATCGAGGTAAGCGCCGAGCGGCCCTTTGTCCTTGTTCAGCTCATAGGCCTCATCCGCCTTGAAGCGATGCGGGCAAAACCGGTCCTCCTGCGCATAAATGCCCACCGTGCGAATCCCCAACTCCGTGGCCGCGCGCATGACGCGGATGGCGATTTCGGAGCGGTTCGCCACCATGAGCTTCTTGATCGGGCGGATCGCAGGCGGGGCGGAGGCGCTGACGGCGGACTTGGCGGCGGATTTCTTGGGCATGTGAGGTTGGGATGAAAAAGACGGGCTGATTTTCAATGGCGGACGGCCTTTTGCAAGGTGGGGATGATAGAGGCGGGAAGTTCGGGGAGATTCTTTTGACAAGTCCGGTGGATTCCCGGACAAAAGCGCCCCGCCATGCCCTCCGTCCTCGCCCTCTTCGCCCACCCAGATGACATCGAATTCGTCGCCGCAGGCACCATGCTTCTACTCCAGGAAAAAGGCTGGGACCTGCATTACATGAACCTCTGCACGGGCAATGGCGGCTCGGTGGAGATGGACGGCCCCACTACCGCGCGCACGCGCCTGGCCGAGGCGCAGGAGGCGGCGCGCATCCTCGGCGCCACATTTTATCCACCCATAAGCGATGACCTGGAGGTGACTTACAGCGTGCCCTTGCTGCGCAAGGTGGCAGCCGTGGTGCGGCAGGCGCGCCCGAGCATCGTGCTCACGCACTCGCCCGCCGACTACATGGAGGATCATCAAAACACGCAGCGACTGGCCTGCACGGGTGCGTTTGCCCACGCCATCCAAAACTTCGTCACCGACCCGCCCGAGCCCTCCTTTTTGCATGATGTCACCGTCTATCACGCCATGCCGCACGGCCTGTGCGATCCGCTGCGCAAGCGCATCCACGCCGGCTCCTATGTGAACACCACGCGCGTCCATGCCAGAAAGCGCGAGTCTTTGGCCGCGCATGCCAGCCAGAAAAACTGGCTCGATGTCAGCCAGGGGATGGACTCCTATCTCGTGAGCATGGACGAGGCCTCGCGCAAAGTGGGGCGGCTTTCCGGCCGGTTCGAGCATGCCGAGGGCTGGCGCAGGCATCTGCACTTGGGCTTCAGCGGCAGCGAGATTGACCCGCTCAAAGACGCGCTGGGTGAAGACTGCCTCATCAACGAAGCCTACGAGACCTGGCTTCAGCAGCCATGATCACGGCTTCTTCGCCGACAGCTTCGCCTCGGTGAAGGAAGCGAGCGCAAGCAGGATGGCGGCGGAGACCACGCAGGAATCCGCCACATTGAAGGACGGCCAGGGATTGAAAGGCGGGAAGCCGAAGTCGAAGAGCAGGAAGTCCACCACATAGCCGTGCATGAGGCGGTCAGTGAGATTGCCGAAGATGCCCGCCACGAGCAGCGCCACCGCCGCGCGGCTCATCCAGCCGGGGAAGGCGCCCTTCCGGTGGAGCCAGATGATGAAGGCCAGCGCGCCAAGAGAGATGGCGCCAAAGGCGTAATTGGCGTATTCCGTGCCATTGAACATGCCGAAGGCCACGCCCGTGTTCGCCGTGTGGTGCAGCCAGAAGATGCCGGGAATGACCTCGCGCATGTCCTCATGCAGGCGGAACTCGCGCACGATCCAGAGCTTTGTCCACTGGTCGAGGACGTAGAGCGGCAGGCTGAGGAGAAGCAGGAGGCGGATCATCGGGGGGCGACCCAGGTAGCCGGAAAAGTGGCCGCATCAAGCACAGGCAGGCTCGACAAGGCGGAAGGCAGCGGCTTAAATCCCGCCGAATCCTCTCCCGCCATCATGCACTTCCACATCACCAAAGACGGCCAGCAGTTCGGTCCCCTGCCTGTGGACGAAATCCGCCAGCGCATCGCCGCAGGCTACTTCTCCGAGGACGACCTGGCCTGGACCGAGGGCATGACCGACTGGCGTCCGCTGCGCGAGGCTCTGCCCGCCCCCCTGGCTCCGCCGCCCATCTATCAAACCGGCGCCAAGCCCGCGCAGATCCTCCCCTCGAAGCCGTCCGCGGCCGCTGCCGCCCGCACTTCCGGTCTGGCCGTGGCGAGCCTCGTCTGCGGCTTGATCGGCATCGTCATCCCGCTGGTTCCGGCCCTGCTTGCGGTCATTTTCGGCCACATCGCCCGCTCCTCCATCAAGCGCTCCGCAGGCGCGCTGAGCGGCGCGGGCATGGCGCTGGCGGGCGTCATTACAGGCTATTTGATGCTGTTCGTCGTGGTCCTGGCCATCGCCGCCTCGCTGTTGGTGCCCGCTTTTTCCGTCATGGCGGAAAAGGCTGTCCAAATCAAAAGCACCAACAACGCCCGCCAGCTCGTGCTGGGGATGAAAATGTTCACCGCCGACAACAAGGGCGCCTATCCGCCCGACCTGGAGACACTTTTCAAAGAAGGCTACCTTGAGGATCGCCGTCTGCTGGAATGCATCGTGGACCGCAACGGCAATCAAGTCGGCTGGGACTACCGGGGCGCGGGCCTGAGCGGCACCACAGCGGGGAACACCCTCGTCCTGGTCAGCGGCGGCGAGTCGCGCGCCGGCGTCATGATCGCCGCCTTCGCCGACGGCTCCACGCAGGTGCTCAACGCGGAGAAACTGCGCCAGATCGAGGACCAGCGCGGCCCGCCTTGAGGCTGCCCCTCACCTAACCGACTCCAGCCAGGCCTGGAACATCAGCACATCCCAGAGATAGAAGTTCCAGTTGCGGGTGCCTTGCAGGTGCTCGCGCCATTTCTGGCGGATGGGGGCGGGGTGGAAGTAGCCCTCCCTTTTCAGCCGCTCCTCGCTGAGCAGGTCCTCCGCCCAGTCGCGCAGATCCGCGCGCAGCCAGTGCTCCAGGGGGACGCCGAAGCCGCGCTTGGGGCGGTCAATGAGCGGCTTGGGCACATGGCGGTAGAGCGTCTCGCGCATGAGCCATTTGCCGCGTCCCTCGCGCACTTTCATGGAGAAGGGAATGCCCCAGGCGAACTCGATGAGATCCGCGTCCAGCAGAGGGATGCGCCCCTCCAGGCTCACGCCCATGGCGGCGCGGTCCACTTTGGTGAGGATGTCGCCCGGCAGGTAGTTCTCCATGTCCAGGTGCATCATGCGGTGGGTGAAGTCCGCCACATGCGGCCAGCCCGCGCGGTCGGTGATGCTGGTGGCGCGTTCATGACCGCCGATGACCACCTGCTCCGGCTGCTTCCAGTGGGACATGAGCGTGAGGTAAAGCGTCTCCATGCCCGGCGCGGCCACCACCTCGGCCAGCTTGTGCAGTTTGTCGCCAAAGGGCATGTGGCGCACGCGCTTCGGCAGCAGCGGCTTCAGGAGATCGCCCGCTTGATTGAGCCATGCCGGCGGCGGCAGCGTCATGAGCCCTGCCAGGGAGCGCTTCATGGGCGCGGGCATCCAGGCGAATTTGTTCCAAAGGTTCCGCCCCACGAAGTAACGCTCGTAACCTCCGAAAAGCTCGTCGCCCGCGTCGCCGGACAAGGCCACGGTGACATGCCGGCGCGCCATTTTGCAGACGAGGTAGGTGGGGATTTGCGAGTAGTCGGAGAAAGGCTCGTCATACAGCGCGGGCAGCAGCGGGATGACATCCAGCACGTCTTTGGCCGTGACATACATCTCCGTGTGGTCGGTGCGCAGATGCCGCGCCACATCGGCGGCAAAAACAGCCTCGTTGTACTCCGGCACGTCGAAGCCGATGGTGAAGGTCTTCACCGGGCGCGCGCTTTGCGCCTGCATCATCGCCACGATGAGGGAGGAGTCCACGCCGCCGGAGAGGAAGGCACCCAGCGGCACATCCGCGACCATGCGCTGGCCCACGGCGCGCTTGAGCAGGCTCTCGAAGGCGTCCATGGCCTCCGTCTCCGTGCCAGTGAAGGGCGTGGTCTGCCCGCGCTCGATCACCTCCCGCAGCGACCACCACAAGCGCGGCTTTGCCTCCTCATCGGGCAGGCGCAGACTGAGCAGCGAGGCGGGCGGCAGCTTGTGAAAGCCCTCATAGATGCAGTGCGGGTCCGGCACATAGCTGTACCTGAGCAGCGCGCACACCGAGGCGCGATCCACCGCCGCATCGAAGCCTGGAAAGCGCCGCAGCGCCTTCAACTCCGAACCGAAAACCAGCGTGCCGCCCACGCGGCCGTAAAACAGCGGCTTCTCTCCGAGACGATCCCGCCCCAGATGCAGCACGCGCTCCCGCCGGTCCCAGAGAGCGAAGGCGAACATGCCGTTGAAGCGGCGCGTGGCCTCCAGCATACCCCATTGAGCGAAGGCGGCAAGCATGACCTCCGTGTCCGAGTGCCCGCGCCATGCATGGCCGCTCGTCTCCAAGTCAGCGCGCAGCTCCTGGTAATTGTAGATCTCGCCATTAAAGACGATGACAAAGCGACCGCAGGCGCTGGTCATCGGCTGATGCCCGAGCGGTGAAAGGTCCAGAATGGAAAGCCTGCGATGCCCGAGCGCGATGCCCGCCTCCGCATCCACCCATACGCCCGCGTCGTCCGGCCCGCGGCTGACGATGGCGTCGGTCATGCGCCGGACCTCTTCCGACATTTGGTCCGCCCTACGAGAACCGGGCAGAGTGAAAAATCCAGCGATGCCGCACATGGGAGAAGATCAGTCGTGAAGGGTGAGTGTGGAGAAAAGCTCCTCATACTGCCGCAGTACGGAGTCGAGCGAGAAATGCGCCTCGATGCGCGCGCGTCCCGCCAGACCGAGGGCGCGGCGTTCGGATTCCGGGAGCGTAAGAATGCGGAGCATGGCGGTGGCGAGAAGATGCGAAGTTCGAAATTCGAAATTCGAAGTTTGAGGCTCGGAGATTGGGTTGCATTGGGATGCGTTTCCCCGAGTGTCCAGCGAACTGAGGACACCCGTCTCCGTAGGCGCATTCGCCAGAATGCGGGGATCGGTTTCATGCGCGTGACCGGTCTCCCGCGCTTTGGCAAGCGCGCCTACGGCAGCCGCCCCCCCCATCACCCAGCGCGTGTCGCCGATGTCCGTGGCCACCACGGGCACGCCGCAGGCCATGGCCTCGCCTATGACGTTGGGGAAGCCCTCGCCGAACGAGGAGGACGACACGGCGAGGTCCAGCGAAGCCGTTAGTTCCGGCAGATCGTGGCGCTCCCCGAGCAGACGCACCGCGCCCGCCGCCGCGCCGAAGTGCCGGGTGACGCACTCGACCAGCCCGGCATTGCCGTCATCCACACCCGGCCCGGCCAGAAGGAACTCCACGTCCGGCATCTGCCGCGCCACGAGCGCCGCCGCCTCGACAAATGCGGGGTAGTCCTTCATCGCCGTGTACCGCCCGAAACGTCCCACGCGCAGCTTGCTCCCGGCGGCTCGCGGTCGCGGCAAAGGCCGCCATTTTTCCAAATCGAACCCGTTCGGGATCAGCCGCGTCTTTGCCGCCTCGTAACCCAGCGCCTCATGCTGGCGCGCGCTGGTCTCCGAGTTGTAAGTGATGACATCCGCCAGCGCGGACAGCTTTGCCAGCAGGCGGATCACCAGCGCCGAGCCGCGTTTTTCCAAGGCGAGATCGTAGAGCGACTGGCGGATGTTCCAGACCACGGGCACGCGCCGTCCGCCCAGACTGCGCGCCATCAGCGCCGCGAGACAGCCGTGATACATCCAGCCCATGATCAAAACCGGACGCCGCGCGCGCACGAGCGCCGCCAGTTGCAGCAAAGCCCCCGCCGTGGGCCGCCCTGCGGGCATGTCCAGGCTATGGACCTCGATGCCCGCCGCGCGCAGCGTCTCCACATGCTTGCCACCGGCAGTGAGGGAAAGCACGCTGTGGCTGTGCCCGCCGAACCGTGTCACGAGCTGCGTGAGCATCATTTCCGCGCCGCCGGTGCCGAGGCCGGTGGTGATCCAGAGAATGCGCGGCTTTTCCGCCACTGGCGCGCCGCCGAGCAGGGACTCGGTGCGCTCCACGAGCCGCTCCACGCTGAACTCCACCCGCACGCGCTCCCGCAAGCGCGCGCCAAGCGCCGCGCGTGACTCGCTGTCCAAGTCCATCAAAGCGCGCATCTTTGCCGCCAGCGCTGGCGTGTCTCCGGCGGGGAAAGTCCACTCCGCGCCGCCGAGCAGAAAAGCCGAGTCCCCAACCGCGCTGGCGATGCATGGCAGGCCGTGGGACATCGCCTCCGCCAGCACATTGGAAAAGCCCTCGTGCTCCGAGGCGGACACCACCGCGCCAAGCCCGCCATACACCGCCGCCATGTCGCCGGTGACCGGCAGCCATTCCAGACAGTCCTCCAGGCCGAGTTCGGCGGACAAGGCGCGCATCCGCTCCGCATAGGCGTCCGTGCCGCCGCCCACGCACACGAAGCGCGCCTGCGGATGCGAGCGCCGCGCCTCCGCCGCCGCGCGCAGGAAGGTGGCGTGGTCCTTGGCCGGATGCAGGCGGCCAATGAGGCCGAAGCGGAACTCGGGTTTCTGCGCCGGAAGCGCGGCCTCCGCCGGCGCTTCGATCCCGTTCGGCACCACAATAAAGCGGTCCGCCGGGTAGCCGTGGCCGAGGTAGTAGTCGCGGCCAGCCTGCGAATTCGCCACGATGAGGTCGGCCAGCCCTGAGCAAAGGCAGTTCAGGCGGAAGCTCAACCGCCCCAGCCAGCCCCAGGTGTCCGCGTCCGTGCGCGAGTCGCGAATGCCCCAGACCACGAGCGGCCGACCGCAGAAGGGCTTCATCATCAGCGCGGCCAGATTCGCCTCATGCAAATAGCCGTGCAGCACATCCGGGCGCAACTCCCGCAGCACGCGCCGCAGCCGGAGGAAAAAGCCCGCCATGTCCCACCGGCGGCGCTTGTTCACGCACACGCAGCGCACCCCGGAGGCGCGCAGTTCCGCTTCAAATTCGCCCGGATAAAAATGCACCACCGTCACCTCCCACCCGGCCCGCTTTGCCAGGGAGGATGCCAGCACCGTCAACTGCCGCTGCGCCCCTCCGCGTCCGAGGTCGCGGATGAGGAAAACGAGGTGTCTTGCAGGGGGGGCGGCTGGCACCGGGAACGATAATCGCCATAACAACACCCTGGCAATCAGGGAATCTTGGAGCTCGTCAGACTGTCCCAAACTCCGTCTGACCCGTCCGCACATCCGTCTGACTGGACCTCAAGGCGCACCTCGTATGAAAATCACCGCACAAACTGTGGCAGACGGGCCTTCATCCTGCTCCCGGCTTCGCAGAAATTATCCGGTGACAGCGCCGGAGGAAGAAACTACCATCCCGCCGTTTTCCCCCGAATCATGGACAGCCCCGCCCCAGATGGAAAGATGAACGCGCCGCCTGCCTCCGCGCCGGTGACCTCGCACACCATGCCCGTTACGGGGGAGGCGGATTTTGACCAGACCATCAAGATCAAGACTCCCGGCGCGGGCATGATGGTCTTTGGCCGCTACAAACTCACCCGCGTGCTGGGGCGCGGCGGCATGGGCGTGGTGTGGCTGGCGGATGACATCAAGCTGGAGCGGCCCGTGGCCTTGAAATTCCTCCCCAGCCTCATCGGCCTCGATCCCGCCGCGGTGAAGGAACTCAAAACCGAGACCCGCCGCGGCCTCGAGCTTTCCCACCCGAACATCGTCCGCATTTACGACTTCGTGGATGACGAGGAGGCCGCCGCCATCTCCATGGAATATGTGGATGGCAAAACGCTCTCCGAACTGCGTCTGGGCACCGAGCACGGCGTCTTCAGCGCGCAGGAAATCTCGAAGTGGCTGCTCGGTGTCTGCGACGCGCTCGACTACGCCCACTTTCAGCGCAAAGTCGTCCACCGCGACCTCAAGCCAGCGAACATCATGTTCGCTGAAAAAGGCAGCGTGGCCAAGCTGGCCGACTTCGGCATCGCCCGCAGCCTCTCCGACACCATGAGCCGCCTCTCCGCCGCGCACACCGGCAGCAGCGGCACCCTGCCCTACATGAGCCCGCAGCAGGCCATGGGGGAGCGCCCCCTGCCCACGGACGATGTTTACTCCCTCGGCGCCACGATTTACGAACTGCTCACCGGCAAGCCGCCCTTTTACCGGGGCGACCTGCCCACCCAGATTCACGGCAAGGTGCCCCCGCGCATGGCCGAGCGCCGCGAGGAACTCGAGGTCAAAGCTCCCGATGCCATCCCTGATGTGTGGGAAACCGTCATCGCCATGTGCCTGCACAAAGACCCTGCGATGCGTCCGGCCAACGCGGGCCAGCTCGCCGAATTGCTCGGCCTCAAGCCCGCCTCCAGCACCAGCAGAGCCTACCCGCGCATCCCCCCGCCGTCCGCCGCCAAGCCTGAAAAGAAAAACTTGCTGCCGCTCGCCCTGGCCGGAGCCGGTGTCGTCATCGCAGGAGCCGCCTATTGGATGCTCTCCGGGGGCGGGGAAAAAACCGCGCCTGTCGTGGCAGCGGCTGCCGCCGCCAATGAGCCGGCTGCTTCTCCCGCCCCTGAAAAAGAAGCCGCTCCTCCACCGGTGCAGCCGTCACCTGCGGAGACACCACCGTCCGAAGCCGCCACCGCAGCCGTCACGCAGCCTGCGGAGCCTGCCCCCGCGCCTGACGCCCTTCCGGCAGCCATGCCCGCCGCCGCGCAGACCACGCCCGCGCCAGCCGCGCCGCCGGCCATGACACCCGCCGCCGCGCCTGCCGGGTTGCCGGCGGACATTGCCAATGTCGTCGCCACCTCGCCGCCGCTCATTGTGCAGGAAAAGCCGCCCGAGCCGGAGGTCATCACGCCCGACAAATTCGTGGGGCCGGTCATTCCGCCGCAGGCCCCCGTGACGGAGCCCGCCGCCGGCTACTGGACCGTGGAGCAGATGTATCCCACGCCGCCTTATTCCGGCTACAGCGCGAACGGGAAGAAGCACCTGCTCTACCGCGCGCAGGGCCTGCTCAAGGAAAAAGGCCTCTACACCTCCACCCTCGACGGCAAGGAGGGCAAGAACACCCACAACGCCATCCTGCTTTTCCAAGTCCGCAGCGGCCTGGCCGCCAACGGCTTCCTCGACGTGCCCACACTCATCGCCATGGGCCTGGCGGGCGAGTCCGACAAGCCTGACTGGACCGGTGGCAGTTCCGTCGCCTCCGGCGGCTACCGCAAGCGCAGCAGCAAGTCCGCCGAGGAACCCAATTTCTTCCAGCGCGCCACCAAGTCCGTGGGCAAACTCTTCGGCGGCGGCGACAAAAAATAACGGCGCGGTTTCTTTGCCCGCACCTGTTGCCACTTGCGCCGCGCTGGCGGGCGGTCTCCCATGCGCCATGCGCCCGCTTTTCACCGCCCTGATCCTCGCCCTGCCCGTGTCCGCCGCCGAGTTGACCGCGGACGTCTGCATTTACGGAGCCACGCCCGGCGGCATCGCGGCGGCTGTGGCGGCGGCGCGCTCGGGCTCGACGGTGCTTTTGCTGGAGCCGACCGAGCGCATCGGCGGGCTGCTCGCCTCCGGCCTCTCGCACACGGATTATCACAGCCGCGAGTCCCTGACCGGCTCGTTCCTGGAATTCAGCAAGCGTGTGAAGGCGCACTACGAGCGAACCTATGGCGCGGACTCGCAGCAGGTGAAGGACAGCCATGAAGGCGTCTTTGGCGAACCCAGGGTGAACCTGCTCGTGCTGGAGCAAATGCTCGCGGAGCAGGAGCGCGTCACCCTGCGCAAAGGCGCGGCGCTCAAGTCTGTGCAAGTCGCGCGCGCGGTCATCAGCCAGGCGGAGTTCGCCCAGGGCGCGGAGACTCTCACGGTTCGCGCGGCCGTTTTCGTGGACGGCAGCTACGAGGGCGACCTGATGGCCGCGGCGGGAGTGCGTTACCATGTCGGGCGCGAAGGGCGTGATGTCTATGGCGAGTCACTGGCGCCGGAGAAAAGCGACAAGGAACTTCAGGCCTACAACTTCCGCTTCTGCGCCACCGACGATCCCGCCAACCGCGCGCCCATCCAGGCGCCAAAAGGCTACCGGCGGGAGGATTTTCTCGACGTGCTGCCCATCCTCGAATCAGGGAAAATTCAAAGCGTCTTCGGCTACCCCTCGGGATGCGTCGTCAAAGCGCAGCCGCCCGCGCTGCCCAACCGAAAATACGACATCAACGATGTCTCGCGCGGACTCATCCGCCTCTCCATGCCCGGCGCCAACCTCGCCTGGCCCGAGGGTGATGCCGCCGCCCGGCAGGCCATCTTTGACGAGCACCTGCGCTACAATGCCGGGCTGCTCTTTTTCCTGGCGAATGACGAGGCGGTGCCGGCCAGGTTCCGCGAGCCAGCGTCGCAGTGGGGCTGGTGCAAGGACGAGTTCCCCGAGACCGGCCACCTGCCCCCGCAGCTTTATGTGCGCGAGGCGCGACGCATGACCGGCCGCCACGTCTATGTGCAGCAGGACAGCGAGCACGCGCCCGGCGACGCGCGCGCCAAACTCTTCAAGGACGCCATCGCCATGGGCGACTACGGCAACAACTGCCACGGCACCAGCCACAAAGGCCCTCTCATCGGCGGCAGTCATGGCGGGGAATTTTACAATCCCGTGCCGCCTTACCAAGTCCCCTACGGCGCGCTCGTGCCCAACGAGTTGGAAAACCTGCTGGTGCCCGTGGCGGTGTCATCCTCGCATGTGGGATTCTGCGCTCTGCGGCTGGAACCCATCTGGATGTCTCTAGGTCAGGCGGCGGGTCATGCGGCGGCCATGGCGGCGGCGGCAAAGCTCACTGTGGACGCGGTGCCGGTGGGCGAACTGCAAAAGCGCCTGCACAAGGACGGCTCGGCCACCCTTTATGTCAGCGATGTGCCGCCGGGGCATCCGCACTTCGAGGCCGTGCAGTGGTGGGGCACGGCGGGCGGACTTCACGGGCTGAATCCCATGCCGGAAAAGCCGGGCCAGCGCGGCAAAAACCTGCACGGCCAGTACTTCGAAGCCAACCCCGGCCATGCCCTGGAACCCCTCAAGCCTCTGGACCGCGACACCCATGACCGCTGGCTGATCCTGGCCAATGAGCTGGACGCTTACAGCAGTCAGTTGGAGAAGGCGCCAACTCGGATTGATTTCATCCTCGCCGCCCGCTCGGCGGCGGAAAAAGCGGCGCGGTAAAGACGGAGCAAACCCGCGCAGCGCGAACTGACGGCGAGACTTTCCGCTTGCCAGCAGTGAAACGGACCGGCAAGTTTCAAAAAAATGCGCCGCGCGGTCCATGCCCTGCTGATGCTCACCGCCACTCTGGCGGTGGCCTGGGCGCAGACCTTTGGCATTCATCACGGATGGTTGTGCGACTGCGGCGGCGTGGAGCGGATCACTTTGGTGGACCACTGCCACGGCCCGCACTCCCATGACTGCCACGAGGATGAGGATCACGACGTGCCGCATCATCATGAGGACGGGGAGGATGAGGACACGCACAGGCACACTGCCGTGGTGGATGATCTAGTGGCCAAGCATCACGAGGCATACAGTGCGCAGGCGCCTGTGCTTCTGGCGCTGGCCTCGCTGGCATGGGAGCCAGGACTTTTCCGCCTGAATCCGGCGGGCCGGCGCAGGGAGGAACCGCCTGACAAAGGCCGGCGTGACGGGCCGCGCGAGTGGCCGCAGATCCTGACGCGAGCAATTGTGCTGAGAGTTTGAAACGCGCGCAGCCAGCCATCCCACGACGGATGGCCGAATGGCTGTGATGCGTCCGCCCGCCTTCCCGCATGGGATTTCCATGCCCGGGTCACTGAACTCTTTTCGCCATGAAACCACCTTCTCTTTTCCTGCTCGCATGGGCCTGCGCCAGCCCCTCTTTGGCGCTCACTCTGTCTCTCGATGAAGTCGCATCCCGAGCGCGGACGCATCATCCCGCCCTCAAAGCCGCGCGCCTGGCCGTGGAGGAGGCGCGGGGACGCCAGCTCGGCGCGGGCCGGCTCGCGAACCCCTCCCTGGGCTATGATTTTCAAAACCAAAGCAACCTCAGCCCGCAGACAGGCGTGGTTTCGCTGGATCAGTCCTTCCCGCTCACACGGCGGCTGAGCCTGGAAAAAAAACTGACCTCCCAAATGGTCGTGGCCGCCGAGCTGGAGGTCAGGGACTCCGAGCGCCGCCTCGTTGCCGAGGCGAAAAGCCAGGCGGTGCGGCTGCTGACGCTCTCCAGACAACGCCAGCTCCGCCAGCAGCAGATGGATCTGGCGCAAAAGCTGGCAGACTTTGCCTCGGACCGTGCCGAGGCCGGCGAGGTCTCTCCCCTGGATGCCAGGCAGGTGCAGCTCGACTCGCAGAAGCTGCGCATCGAGTCCCGCCTGCTGGAGGCCGCAAGCGTGGCGGTGCTGGGCCAGCTCAAGCCCATGCTCGGCCTGCGCTCCGAGGAGCCGCTGACCCTCACGGGCGGCCTGCCCACGCTGGAGCTGCCGCCCGCATCATCCTGGCGGCAGCGGCCGGATTACCGCCTTGCCCAGACGAAGGCGGAAGCCGCGCAGACCGGCCAGCAGCTCGCCAGGGCGAGACGCATCCCGGATGTCACCGCGGGGCTCTTTGGCGCGCATGAGATGCAGGATGTGACCTCCGCGCAAAGGGAGAGCACGGGCTTCGTCGGCTTCCGTTTCTCCATCCCGCTGCCGTTGTGGAACCGCAACCAGGGCGAGATCGCCGAAACGGCTGCCAGCGCCGAGCGCGCCCGTTTGGAAGCCGAAGCCCTCGCGGTGCAGATCCATGGCGAGGCCGGCACCGCGCGCCGCGAGATGGAGACCAACGCCTCCATCGTGCGCGAGACGCGCGAAACGCTCGTGCCCCTGGCCGTGCAGCACTCCGCTGAAATGGAGAAAGCCTATAAGAACGGCCAGACGGACCTCCTCAGCGTGCTGCGCTCCCGCGACCAGCGCCTCCAGCTCGAATCCGCCGCCCTGGATGCCGAGCGCGACTTCCACCTCGCGCGCATCCGCTACGAGGCCGCCACATCTCATTGAAACTTCCTCACCATGGCCCTGCTGAAAAAGGCGGGCGTCGAGCTCTGAAAGCCCATGCAACTCATCTTTTGCCTTCTGCTTCTCCTGACCGGGGCCTTTGCGTCCACGCCGGACATCATCCTTGATGACGTGGCGGTCTCGAACATGAACCTCGAATTCGCCGAGGCGGAAGAGACCGTGTTTGAGGAGACGGTTTTCGCGCTCGGCAGCATTGAGGTGCTGCCGGGGAAACGGGCCGTCGTCAGCAGCCGCATTCCGGGCCGTGCCTTCTCGGTGCTCGTCATCCCGCATCAGGAAGTGGATGCCGGGGCGGAGGTGGCGTGGGTGGAAAGCCGCCAGCCGGGTGATCCGCCGCCCGTGGTGAAGCTGGAGGCTCCCATCGCCGGATTCGTCTCGAAGGTGAACCTCGCGCAAGGCCAGCCGGTGTCGCCGGATGACACGTTGATCGAAATTCTCGATCTCAGCACCGTCGAGGCCGTGGCGCATGTGCCGCAGCATTTCGCGGCGAAGCTGAAACTGGGCCAGAAAGCCCACATCCGCCTCCAGGCGCTGCCGGACAAGGTCTTCGAGGCAAAGCTCGTTCATGTCGCCGTCGAGGCGGATGTGGCCACCGGCATCATCGAGGCGGCGTTTCACGTCGCGAATCCCGACAAGCTGCTGCGTCCCGGCATGAAGGCGGAGTTCAGCATCGTTGTGAGCGAGCGTGAGAACGTGATGTCCATCCCGCGCAGCGCCGTGCAGGGCGATCCCGCGCAGCGCTTCGTCTATGTGAAGGACTATGAGCTGAAAAATGCCTTCGTGAAGGCTCCGGTCGTGCTCGGGGCGCAGAACGACCGCTTTGTCGAAGTGGTCAGCGGGCTCCTGCCCGGCGATGAAGTCGTCACACGCGGCGCCTATGCGCTCGCCTTTGCGGGCAAAGGCAGCGTGAGCCTCAAAGAAGCCATGGATGCCGCGCACGGTCATCCGCACAACGAGGACGGCACGGAGATGACGAAGGAGCAGCAAGCCGCGGAGCACGGGGACCACGATCATGATCATGAAGGCGCTCACAACGAGTGGAGCACGCTCACGACCTTTTTCGCGGCCACGAGCGGCTTGTTGCTGCTGCTCTTGATCGTCACCGCCTTCAAACGCCGGGAGGTGGCGGCATGCTGAACTCCCTCATCCGCTTCTCTCTGCATCACCGGCCTCTGATATTGATGCTGGCGCTTGTGACGTTGGTGTTCGGTTATCAAGCACTCACCCAGTTGCCGGTGGAGGTGCTGCCGGACATGACGAAGCCGACGGTGACGATCCTCACCGAGGCGCCCGGCCTCGCGCCGGAGGAGGTGGAGGCGCTCGTCACGCAGCGGCTCGAAGCGGCGGTGCAGGGCGTCGGCGGGCTCGACAGGCTGCGCTCGAACTCGGATGTGGGCCTGTCGCTCATCTTTGCGGAGTTTGGCTGGGGCACGGACATCTACCGTGCCCGCCAGCTCGTGCAGGAGCGCATTCAGGGTGTGCTCTCCACCTTGCCCGAGGGTGTGAAACCCGGCATGACGCCGGTTTCATCGCTCATGGGTGAGATTCTGCTCGTGGGGCTGCGCTGCTCGAAAAAACCGGACGAGCCGGGCTACATCGCGCCAATGGATTTGCGCACCTTGGCGGATTGGACGCTGCGGCGTCGTTTGCAGAGCATCAGCGGCATCGCGGAGGTGCTCACCATCGGCGGCGGGGTGAAACAGATCCAGGTCCAGCCCGATCCTTACCGGCTGGCCGCCTTTGGCATCACTCTGGCGGAGGTGGAGGAGGCGGTGGGCCGCGCGGCGGGAAATGCAACGAGCGGTTATCTGCAAGCAGGGCCGCAGGAGATCATGGTGCGCAATCTTGGCATGACCACCAGCCTGGATGACATCGCCAAGACCGTCATCAAGACCGTGGGCAGCCGCCCGGTGCTCATCAGCGATGTAGCGGAGGTTCGCCACGCCGTGCGGACGATGCGCGGCGATGCCAGCGTGAATGACAACATGGGCGTAATCCTCAGCATTGATAAAGCGCCCGGTTTTGACACGCTGAAGCTCACGCAGCAGATCGAGGCCGCGCTGGAGGAGCTCCGACCCACGCTGCCGGAAGGTGTCACGGTAGAGATTCTGTTCCGGCAGGGCGACTTCATCGGGCACGCCATCGGCAATCTGAAGGAGGCGATCCGTGACGGAGCGATCATGGTTACGATCATCCTCTTCCTATTCCTGCTCAGCCTGCGCACCACGGCCATTACACTCATGGCCATGCCGCTGTCCTTTGCGGTCACGATCCTGACCTTCAAGGCCTTCGGCGTCAGCGTGAACTCCATGACCCTCGGCGGCCTTGCCGTCGCCATCGGCATGGTGGTGGATGATGCGATCGTGGACGTGGAGAACGTCTTCCGCCGTCTCCGTCAAAACCAGAGCAAGCCCAAGCTGGAAGTCATCGCCTCCGCCTCCAGCGAGGTGCGGAATTCCATCCTTTACGCCACCGTGCTCATCATCCTCGTCTTCCTGCCGTTGCTCGGTCTGGAAGGCATCGAGGGGCGGCTTTTCACGCCGATTGCCATCGCCACGATCACCAGCATGGCGGCGTCGTTTGTTGTTTCGCTCACGGTGATCCCGGTTTTGTGCTCGCTGCTGCTCAAAGCGGGCGGAAAAGCCCACGACGATGGTTTTGTCATCCGCGCGATGAAGTGGATCGTGCAGCGCACCTTTCTCAAGGTGGCGCTTGGCGCACCCATGCTCGTCCTGGCTTTTGCCGGCGTGCTGTTGATCGCCGCGCTGATGCTTTATCCGATCATGGGGAAGGACTTCCTGCCCGCCTTTAATGAAGGCAGCGCCACCATCTCGCTCGTGAGCGCTCCCGGCACCTCGCTGGCGCAATCCAACGAGATTGGCGAGGTGGGCGTGCGCCTGCTCCAGAGCATCAAGGAAGTTAAAAGCGTGGGCCGCCGCGCCGGACGCGCGGAGCGGGATGACCACGTCATGCCGGTGAGTGTGAATGAGTTCGATGTCGAGATTCACGAGAGCGGCAGGCCGCGTGAGGTCGTCTTCGCGGAGATTCGGCAGCTGCTCTCCTCCATTCCGGGCACCTTTGTGAATGTCGGCCAGCCCATCGGCCATCGGCTCAGCCACATGCTCAGCGGCGTCTCGGCCAGGATCGCCGTGAAGATCTTCGGCCCGGATCTCGACGTGCTGCGGGAAAAAGGCGCGCAGGTGCGCGATCTCGGCCAGTCCATCCGCGGACTCACGGATGTGAACCTGGAGGCGCAGGTGCCCATCCCGCAGATCAAGATCGAGGTGAACCGCGAGCGCGCCCTCGCTTACGACCTCCAGCCCGGTGACATCAATGCGCAGGTCTCCACCCTGCTCGGCGGCAAGGTCATGGCCGAGCTGCGTGAGGGTCAGCGCACCATGGACCTCGTCCTGCGTCTGCCGGAGTCGTGGCGCGACTCGCCGGAGAAAATCGGCAGCCTGCTCATCGAAACGCACAGCAGCCAGCTCATCCCGCTGAACCTCGTGGCCGACATCCGCGAGGGCAAAGGCCCGAACGTCATCAATCGCGAAAACACCCAGCGCCGCATCGTCATCGGCGCGAACACCTCCGAGCGCGACCTGGAAAGCCTCGTGCGGCAGTGGGAAAAGCTCGTGCGTGAGAAGGTGAAGCTTCCGGAAGGCTGCTTCCTGCGCTTCGAGGGCGAGTTTCAGGCGCAGCAGGCCGCCACGAAGCGCATCGCCTTCTCCTTTGCCCTCGTGCTGCTCGCCATCACCATCCTGCTGTATGGTTACTTCCGCAGTATCTCCCTGGCACTCCAGGTCATGCTGAACATCCCGCTCGCGCTCATGGGCGGCCTCGCGCTCACCTGGGTGCTGATTGATAACATCAGCATCGCCACCATCGTCGGCTTCATCGCCGTCGGCGGTGTGGCGGCGCGGAATGGCATCATGATGATCAGCCATTACCTGCACCTCATGAAGCATGAGGGCGAAACATTTGGCCGCGCCATGATCGTGCGCGGCACGCTGGAGCGGCTCGTGCCGGTGTTGATGACGGCGCTGGCCGCCGGCATCGCTTTGATCCCGCTGCTGCTCGCCGCGCACGAGCCGGGCAAGGAAATCCTGCATCCCGTGGCCGTCGTCATCGTCGGCGGCCTCGTCAGCAGCACCCTGCTCGACCTCATGATCACTCCCGCCGTCTTTTTTCTCTTCGGCAAACAACCCACCCAAACACCAACCCACCCATGAAAACCAAACTCATCCTCCTCGCCACCCTCCTCACCAGCCTCGCCTTCAGCCATGAAGGCGTCGAACTCGGACCGAACGGCGGCCGCATCCTAGAATTCAGCGACAACGAAACCATGCACGGCGAGGTCACGGTGAAAGGCGGCACGTTTCACATCGCCGTGCTCGACAAGGACATGAAACAGGTGGCAATGGACAAGCAGTCCCTCACCGCCACGACCGGCGACCGCGCGAAGCCGGTGAAACTCGAAGTCACAAAGGACGCGAAGGGATTCATCATCCCCGTCGTGAAACCCGGCGAGTGGCTCATCCTGCGCTACAAGGACCACGCCGACGCCAAGGCCGTCACCGCCCGCTTTGAATACAACACCGTCACCTGCGACGGGTGCCAGGCCCCGGAGTGGCTTTGCAAGTGCATGCCGGACAAGGAGAAGAAATGATCCCCCGGCCACCAACTGATTCCGCATGATTTGGGGGGCTGACGCATGCGCAGGTGAGGCCGCCCGGCTCAGCCTTGCAGACAGGTTGCGGCTGCTTCTTTCGAGTGGGTGGCGTCCTCCTGCCTGCCATCCGCGGCGGATGATCCAGCCGCTTGCTTCGCTTTGGCCTCGCCGACGAGCACGCCACCCCAGACACGCAGCCTCTCAAAAACGAGCAGGCAGCCGCCGACAGCGGCCAGGGCGAGAATGAAGCCCGGGATGCCCAGCGCGGCGCGCTCGGTGTGGCAGGTCCAGACAAACTGGCCCACGCACAGCACGGCCACGAAGATCAGGGTTGGCTTGCGTCCGATGAGATTGACCATGAACACGCCGAGCGGCGCGCCCAGCGCCACCACCGGCGCCGCTGCCAGCCAGTTCTCATACACGCCCGGCTGCATGCCGGTGGTCAGGTTTTTGACAAGCACGCCGAGCAGCGAGGTGAAGGCCATGATGATGACCGAGGTGGGGATGGCGATCTTCAAGTCCGCGCGGCAGAGCAGTACGAGCGTGGCGTAGAGCACCATGTCAATGCCCACGCCTGTCACCGAGGCAACGGTGGCTGCGGAAAAGATGCCCAGCACCGTGCCGACCTTGAAGTCCCAGCGCTCGTCAAATTCCGTCATGCCGTCGTGGGAGGCGATCTCGCCGATGCGATAAAGGTGCAGCACGCCAAAGCTGCACCAGATGACGGCAAAAACGAGCTTGATCCACAGCTCCGGCACATAGGGAGCGATGAAAAACAGGCCTGCCGGCAAACCGAGCACCGCTCCAAACACCGACCCTTTGAGCATGGACCAGGCCAGCGGCTGGCGGCGTGAGAGGATGAAAATGCTGGCGCTGGTCATGCCGATGGACTGCACTGCGAAACTGAAGTCACGCCCCAGGCTGGCCGGCAGGCCGAAGAGCAGCACAAGGATCGGAAAGCCCACCGTACCTCCGCCCATCGGGGTGGAGCCCGCCACATAGCTGCCCGCCGCCATCGCAAGGGCGATCGGCCAGTGCGCGGTCACATCCCCCCAGCGGTCATTGCCGAAGACCAGCCAGGTCCAGACGCCGTAGAAACCGGCGAGCCAGAGAAACCAGACCCAGAGATGCTGTTTGCGCGGAGCTTGTATGGACATGCGGGCAGTCGTTAAGCGCCGGAGTGCGATACCGGAAATAGCATTTGGGCATGGGCTTCATGATGAGCGGGCATCACCCGGCGCGGCATCTTTCATAGCTTGACGGAAAAAAGAAGGCATGGGGGAATAATAGGTGTAACTCTTTCTCCAACCCTGCGTCTGCACGGATGAACCCATGACCCTGCTTCGCTCCATCATCTGCCTTTTCGCGCTGCTGGCCCAGGCCTGGCCTGCGCAGGCGATGCCGCGCACGGCGGAGCCGGAAGCGTGCGCCATGGAGTGCTGCGCCGCCATGAGCCTGTGCGAATGCGCGGAGCCCTCCGCGCCTGCTGAGCCGGCCAATGCCCCGCCCGTCGGCGGTCGCAAATGGGCGCCGCAGGCGGTTTGGGTGCCTGTGGAAGAGGCAGGACCACTTCCACGCTCTCCACGGGCTTTGAATGAGGGCGCATCGCGCTGGGCGGAAAGCAGCTTCGAGAATCAGCCGCAGGTCCGGCTGGCGGTGCTTTTCTGCTCCTTCCTGAATTGAGCCGGCGTCTCTGACAGACGCATTGTGCCCGCGCCTCGCGGTCCCTGAGGGACATCAGCGCATGCGGGCTTGGTTCCGTGAACCGCAACGACTCGATTCCCATGAAACGCTTTCTTCTTCTCGCCCTCTTCGGGCCCTCCCTGGCCGCGCTGGCCTGCGACACCTGCAATATCCCCCGCCCGCCCGCCGGTCAGCGGGTGGTGGAGTATGACCTGCACATCCGCGAGCAAACCGTCAGCCCTGCGGGCAAGGCGGTGCGCGGCTTCACCATCAATGGCGGCATTCCGGGGCCAACGCTGCGCTTTCGCGAGGGTGACTTCGCCCGCATCCGGGTTCACAACCACCTCAAGCGCGAGACGACCTCCACCCACTGGCACGGCCTGCTGCTGCCGAACGAGCAGGACGGCGTGCCGCATGTCACCACGCCGCCCATTCAGCCGGGGACGACGCACACCTTTGGCTTCGATCTGCGGCACAGCGGCACCTACTGGTACCATTCCCACACGCATTTCCAGGAGCAGAACGGCGTGTATGGCAGCATCGTCGTCGAGCCGCGCGGGGGCGAGCCGGTGAAGGCCGACCGCGAGCAGGTGCTGGTGCTCTCCGACTGGACGAACTTCAACCCGCACGAGGTCATGCGCCTGTTGATGCGGGGCAGCGATTACTTCGGGCTGATGCGGCGGAACGCGCAGTCCGTGCTCGGCGCCTGGCAGCGCGGGAATTTGAAGGACTACTTCAAGCGCGAGTGGGACCGCATGATGCCGATGGACGTCTCCGACGTGGGCTATCACGCCTTTCTCATCAACGGCCAGCGCCAGACAATCATTGAGGGCAGACCCGGCGAGCGCGTGCGCCTGCGCATCATCAATGCCTCGGCGGCATCGTATTTTTATCTGCACTCCTCGGCGGGGCCGATGACCATCGTGGCGGCGGACGGCCCGCCGGTGCAGCCGGTGCAGGTGGACCGCTTTCTGATGGCCATCGCCGAGACCTATGACGTGATCCTCACCATCCCGCCCAGCGGCCAGTACGAGCTGCGCGCCACCACGCAGGATGGCAGCGGCCATGCCTCGGCGTTCTTCGGGTCGGGCGAACTGAAGCCCGCCTCCGACCCGCCGCGCCCGAACCTCTACCAGATGAACGAGATGCTGCGGCTGGCGCTGGAGGAGCAGAAGGACGATCCGCGCGCCTCCCTGAATCTGCCCCGACCGGGATCGCCCTACCGGGTGCTGAAGGCCGTGCAGGACACCACCCTTCCCGCGAAACTGCCGCGCCGGAAGATCACGATGCATCTCACCGGCGACATGAACCGCTACATCTGGGGCTTCGACGGCAAAACCATCGCGCAGGAGCCTTATGTGAGGATCAAGAAGGGCGAGATCATCGAGCTGGAACTCGTCAACGACACGATGATGCACCACCCCATCCATCTGCACGGCCATTTCTTCCGCCTGCTCATGGGCAATGGCGCGCGCTCACCGCTGAAGCACACCGTGGACGTGCCGCCGATGAGCAAACGCGTCATCGAGTTCGAGGCCAACGAGGAGAAGGACTGGATGTTCCACTGCCACATCCTCTACCACATGATGTCCGGCATGGCCCGCGTCTTCCGGTATGAGCAGCCTGTAGGCGCAAACGCCAGTTTGCGGCATGACAATGACTCCCGCAGTCTGGCGGCTGCGCCTACAGACCACAGCCTGCATCACGCCGCCGGCCTCGGCGAGCACTCGCACGACATGGCCTACGTCTGGGGCGCGGCCTCCCTCCAGTCCCACATGAGCGAGGGGCTGCTCACCTGGATGAATCCGAAGAACGACCTCCTGCTCGCTTGGGAGGTGGGTTGGGAGGGCGTGGACAATCCGCAGTATGAGGTGGACGCGCTCTACCAGCGCTACTTCAACCTCAACTTCCAGGCCTTCGCCGGCTACCGCCTCACGAACGACCCCGATGCGAAGGACCGCGGCCTCATCGGCTTCAACTTCCGCCTGCCGCTCATGGCCTGGGCCAATCTCAGCCTCGACACCGAGGGCGACGCGCGCCTCACCCTCTCGAAGCGCCTCCAGCTCACCCCGCGCCTAGGCGTCTGGGGAGAGGTCTTTTACGACACCGGCACCGAGTGGGAATGGACGGCGGGCGCCGACTACACGCTCACCCGCCACACCTCCCTCACCCTTTCTTACCACAGCGACTTCGGCCTCGGCGCCGGCATGCTGTTCCGCTTTTGATGGCGCAGGTCATCATTGAAAAACAAACCGCAAACCCACCCACCCACATCATGAAAACCAAACTGACCACCCTCCTCACCACCGCGCTGCTCGGCCTCGCGCTGGCCTCCTGCTCGAGTTCCACCTCCGGCGGCGCCAAACCGTATCCGTATGACGTCTGCATCGTCAGCGGCAACAAGCTTGGCAGCATGGGCACGCCCATCACCAAGGTCCACCAGGGCCAGCAGGTCAAATTCTGCTGCGAGCCCTGCGTGGAGGAGTTCGATGAAAACCCGGCCAAGTTCATGGCCAAGCTGCCGCAGTAACGGCGGCCACCTCCGTCTTCCCGTGCGGGATACTTGGACCCGAACGCCGTGATTCAGTCAGAGACAGATTCTGCAAAGCCTGAGTCCCAGGCGGTTCGATGTGCTGGGGGACTGTATTTGAAAATACCGAACCTCCAGCCAGCGAGCCGCATGGGGCCGGGATTTCCGGAATATGGCCTGGATCAATCGCGGCGTTCGGGTTTAAAGGTCCGGCATGGGGAGACGTGCTCATGCAACCCTCCATGCCGCCATGATGAAACGCCTGCTTCTTCCCCTGCTGCTCCCGCTTGCCCTGCGCGCCCAGGTCCTCGTCGAATCGCTGCCGGAGCCGGGCGTCCAGCCCCAGGTGGCGGTGACGGCGGCAGGCGTGGTGCATCTGGTCTATCTCCTGGGCGACCCCGCGGCCTGCGACGTCCGCCACACCACGCGCCCTGCGCAGGGCGGCCCCTGGTCCGCGCCCGTCACCGTGAACAGCGTGCCGCGCTCCGCCGTCGCCGCGGGCACCATCCGCGGCGCGCAGCTCGCTCTGGGCAGAGAGGGCAGCGTGCAGGTCGTCTGGAATAGCAACACCGGCGGCCACAAGGAGCACATGGGGCGCGCGCCCCTGCTTCACGCCCGGCTGCCGCCCGGCGCCGGGGCCTTCAGCCCGCAGCAGGATCTCATGGGCGGCACCGCCGCGCTCGATGGCGGCGCCTCCATCGCCGCCGATGGCCGGGGCCGCGTCAGCATTGTCTGGCACGCCGCGCCCGCCGGGGCGGCGGGGGAGGGCGCGCGCCTCGTCTATGCGCGGCACTCCGCCGATGACGGCCGCACCTTTTCAGAACCTCAGCCGCTCAATGAGGAAAAGCCCGGCGTCTGCGCCTGCTGCTCCCTGCGCGCGCATCTGGCCGCGGATGGCACGCTCACCGTCCTCTACCGCGGCGCACCGGAGCCGGCAGCGCGCGGCATGATCCAGCTCACCCACGGGGCTGGCCGCACCACCTTGACCCCGCTGGATGACTGGCGCGTGGCCAGGTGCCCCATGAGCAGCGCCAGCCTGCTGCCCGCCGGGCCGTCCCTGCGCGCCGCCTGGGAAAACGACGGCCAGATCCTCACCGGACTCCTGGGCGAGCCCGCGGCTGCCGCCCAGAAAATCGGCCCCGGGAACGCCAAGCATCCCGCCCTGGCCCAGAATGCCAGGGGGCAGACCCTCATCGCCAGCGTCATCGGCTCCGGCTGGGCCAAGGCCGGCACCCTGCGCTGGGACCTGCTGGAGGCCCAGGGTACCCCCGCGGATTCAGGCGAAGGCGGCAAGCTCCCCGTCTGGAGCCACCCCGCCGCCTACGCCCGGCCCGACGGCACCTTCGTCATCCTGAGGTGACGCCATGGCGGCACGGCGCAACATGCCTGCTGCCAAGCCGTTCATAAGGCCATGCACCTGTTGAATTTCACCCTGTCAGCGGGCCTGGCCGCCGCTTCGTTGGCGAATGCCGCAGTCCCCGCCTTCCCTGGCGCGGAGGGCTTTGGGGCCGCTTCGGCCGGCGGCCGTGGCGGGCGTGTGATCGAGGTGACGAACCTCAGCGACGCCGGACCGGGCAGTTTCCGCGCTGCCATTGAGGCCGAGGGGCCGCGCACCGTCGTCTTCCGCACCGGCGGCACGATCGAGCTGATGACCGAGGTCGTGCTGGCGCATCCCTTCATCACCATCGCCGGGCAAACCGCGCCGGGCGGCGGCATCACGCTGAAGACGCATCCCTCAAACACCCGCTCGGCGCTGACCATCGCCAAAGGCTGCCATGACGTCATCATCCGCCACCTGCGCAGCCGTCCGGGGCCGCATGACGGCTTTCCGCCGCTGAAAAGCGGCCGCGAGGCGGACACGAGCGAAGTGAAGGACGCCCTGCAGATCCTCGGCGCCCGGCGCGTGATCGTGGACCACTGCTCCTTCAGCTGGGCCACGGACGAGGTCGTTTCGACCTTCTACGACGCGCAGGACATCACCCTCCAGTGGTGCATCATCGCCGAGGCGCTGCGCAAAAGCCGCCCGGATCAGAGCCTGCCGGGCAAAGGGCTGCTCATCGGCTCCAAAGGCGGCCGGCGCATCTCCGTCCATCACAACCTCATGGCGCACAATGTCGGCCGCAATCCGCTCATCAAAGCGGAAGGCATCGTGGATGTGGTGAACAACGTCGTGCTCGCGCCCGCGATCGTGGCGATGGCCATTGACGCGGAGCTCGGCCACTCGCCCGCGAACTTCGTCGGCAATCATGTGAGCGCCCCGGCGGCGGATGGGCTCGCCAACGGCCTCGCGGTGGTCGGCGGCGGCACGTTCTCGCTGTTCGTGAAGGACAACCTCGGCCCGAAGCGGCTCCGCGGCGGCCAGCCGGAGGAGCTTTTCCTCAATGCCACCAACCAGGGGCGGAAATGGATCACGCAGGACCGCCACGACGCGCCGCCCATCACCACGCATCCCGCCTCCGAGGTGGTCGGGGCCGTTTTGGCCCATGCAGGCTGCCTGCGCCCGGTGCGCGATGCCGTGGACGGGCGCATCCTCGCCGACGTCCGTCAAAACAGGCCGCGCACCGTGGATTCACCCGCGCAGGTCGGCGGCTGGCCCGATCTCGCACCAGGAGCCGCCCCTGCCGACCGGGATCACGACGGCATGCCCGACGCATGGGAGACGCAGCACGGCCTCAACCCCGGCGACCCCGCCGACGGCAGCACCGATGCCGATGGCGACGGCTACACGAACCTTGAGGAGTTCCTCAACGACACCGACCCGAAGCGCGCCGAAGGGCCTTGATGCCCCCAAGCCGAAGCGCGCGCCCTCATTCATCCTGCGCCGATGCGATGAGCGGCACGAAAGGAGAGCGGGCGCTCCCGCCGGGGTTTCAGATGCGGAGAGGAGTCTCCGCGCCCCTTTCTGGCGCGCTGCCGACCAAACTTGGCTTGAAGGTCAGGCGCTTCGTTCAGTGCGATTGCGGCGAAAAAGAAGCGTGACAGCTCCGATGACGGCGAAGACTGCGGCAGAAGGTTCGGGAACGCTGCTGATGTCGAATGAAGTGATCTGGCCGTTGATGTCTCCAGAAACGCCATTGAATGTCCCAAGCGCCCGGAACCAATTTTGATCAAAGTCGGCGACAGGGTACTCGAGAACGCTCTCCAATGAGGATTCTGGAAACTCGTGCCCGGTCGGAGATGTGGAAAACAAACCTATGGAAAGAGAGCCGGTTCCTCCGCCGGTCGAGAAGCCCCCGGACGAAAACGAGAATGCGTTGTAGATGGCAAACCCGCGTTGAGGCGTCGCAGCGGAGTTCCGGACATCGAAGGTCGTATTGTCGGTCGTGACAATCGAATAGTCGCCGAAGGAGGCAGACATCGAGTAACCCTCGCCAAACCACCAGTAGGCCGCATTCGTCGGCGGGACATAGACGCTGTTGACGTAGGTTCCGTTATTCGAGCTCGATGTGGGCGAGAGGTCGAAATAGACTTGAAATGTAAACGGATCGCCGACCGAGATGCCGGATAGCGGCCCGCTGGACGTAAAGCCGGTGATGGTGCCGTCGAATGTGGCGATCATCGGGTTTGCGCCTGCCTCAGCAAGGCCAAGGCACGCTGCGGCCGCGAGTGTCAGGAGTGCCGTTTTCATGGGTGTTGAGCAAATGATGCGCGGAAGCCAGCCTATGGATGAGACACAAGCTTGTCAGCTGCGTCAAGATCTCTGTCAGCGACATGATGGTGCATGATTCCTGGTCAGCCGCTCCATGGCACGTGCCATTTTGCGGGCAAAGGCTGGGCTGCGGCGGCCCGCTCCGCGCCCGTCGGTTTTGGCTTTCCCCCGGCTTGGGATGGCTAGAATCGCGCCAGCGCACTGCCTTTCGCTACATGCTGATTTTACCGAGGCCAGTTGCCGAACCCCGGCTTGACACTCAGGCGGGCTTTCCCGAGACTCGCCCCTTCATGTCACACCCCGTCGCCGACTACCTGCACGAGCTTTACCTCATCCCCGGCGTCAGCGTGCCCGAGACCAGCGGCTATCCGGCGCTATCGAAGCTCCTCAATGCCGTCGGCGACTCCTTGAAGCCGAAGATCACCGCCGTCATCCATCCCTCCAACAACGGCGCAGGCATCCCGGATGGCGGCCTCTTCTCCAGGAAGGAACTCAAAAAACACGGCCCGGACTCCCCCGCGCTCTTCCAGCTCAAGCCCGAGCGCGGCGTCATTGAGGTAAAGGCGCTGGATGCCGACCTCTCCTCCTTTGAAAGCAGCCCACAGGTGCGGAACTACCTGGAGCACTACGGCCAGATCCTCCTCACGAACTACCGCTCCTTCGCCCTCTGGTCCTGGCTCTTGAATCAACGGCAAACCGGTTGAAGTTTCGGTATCCGAAACAATCCTCCGTTCGCTTCGTCTCCTCTCCCCATGCTCCTCGAAATCGCCTGCCAACATCTCGGATGGCCCAGCCATCAGGAGATTTTGCGCCCCAAGGCGGCGGGTCCCAGACACTATGCCGAGCGAGTCGAGCAGAAAATCGGGCAAGCTCTAAAGCGGATGCTCGATGGCGACGAAGTTGTCACTGGCATCTTGAGCGCAGACCCTCATGCGGACACCAGTGAGGCTCCCATCGCAGTCATCTGCCAGTTCTCCCGGATGGTAAGCGATGACATCCTGCGCGAGGCTCAGCGGCTCTGCTGGAACTTCTCCCGGACGGCCTTGCTGATCACCCTGGAGCCGCATCGCATCCAGTCTTGGACCTGCTCCAAAAAGCCAGGCAAGAACCGCAAGACCAAGGACTTCCGCATCCTGCCACCTATCGAATGGGAGGAAGGCGAATCACCAGTCAGCATCCTTCAGCAGGAGGCGGCGCAGGCCCTGCATTGGGTGCAGTTGGTCAGCGGCGGCCTGCTTGATAAGCACAAGGATAAGTTCCCCAAGGACGAGAGAGTGGATGCCGTGCTGGTCTCCAATCTCAAAGCGGTTCGGGCTGAGTTGACCAACCCCTCAGGCCTGAACTTGCGGATAGACATCTGCCACAGCCTGCTGGCCCGCCTTATTTTTACCCAGTTTCTCTTTCAGCGCACCGACACCGCTGGCAGGCCTGCCATCAGCCAAACCGTGCTAGATGGCAGATTCGATGGCCGCCTGCGGAAGGTTTACCCACATGCGACGGCCTTGGAAGCCATCCTGCGCGACAAAGACGAGACGTATGCCCTGTTTCGCTGGCTGAATGACAAGTTCAACGGCGACATGTTCCCCGGCAAAGGCGGCACACCCGAGGAACGCGAAGCCGAGTGGCAGGCCGAGAAAGACGCCGTGGAACAGAAGCATCTGAACCTGCTGGCCGATTTCGTGAGCGGCAAGATGCACCTCAAAACGAAACAACAACTCCTCTGGGCCGAGTATTCATTCGACACCCTGCCGCTGGAGTTCATCAGCAGCGTCTATGAGGAGTTTCTCACCGCAGATGACTTGGCCCTCGGGGCTCATTACACGCCTCCACACCTTGTGGACTTTGTCTTGGATGGCGTACTGCCTTGGGGCGGCAAAGATTGGGACCTCAAAATCCTCGACCCATGTTGCGGCTCCTCGATCTTCTTGGTGAAAGCGTTCCAGCGGCTGGTGCAGCGTTGGAAGAACGCTCACCCGAAGGACGATCCGCGGGTGGACGACCTCCGCCCGATCCTTGAAAACAATCTGCTCGGCGTGGACATGAGCAAAGAGGCTCTTCGAGTCGCCTCGTTCAGTCTGTGTCTTGCCCTCTGCGATGCCCTCGACCCGAAGCACTACTGGAAACGAACGGTCTTTCCTCCCTTGAGAGGCATTCGCTTGATCAAGAGCGACTTCTTCGAGGAGGACAAGCAGGGCTTCCGCACAAAGGAGGATGCTGGAACCTGGGATTTGGTGATCGGCAATGCCCCCTGGGGTGGCGGTTCGCTGGCCGATGACTCCGCAGGCGTTCGCTGGGGCAAAGCCAACGGCTGGCCGGTCACTAACAAAAACCCCGGGCTGATCTTCCTCGCCAAGGCCGCAGCACTGACCAAGAAAAAAGGCCGGGTGGCGATGATCGTGCCAGCCATGCCGCTGCTCTATCAGAACAGTTCAGATCAAACTCGCGAGTTCCGCAAAAAACTGTTCACAACTTACTCGATCGAGGAAGTCACATCGCTCACACATCTGCGATGGCAGCTTTTCGAAAAAGTGAAGGCCAGGGCGTGCGTGGTCACGCTTCAACCAGTCCCTCCATCTTCGCCGGAACTTGAACTCAGCTACATCTGCCCGCAGCCGCAATACTCGGCGGATGATAATGCCCTCATTACAATCGAGCCACAGGACATCCACGCCATCACTCATGACGAAGCAGCTCACGACCCTCTGGTGTGGTCGGTGCTGTTGCTGGGTGGCCGGCGGGACTTGCGTCTTGTTCGGCAACTGGACGGCGAAATGACCCTGGGCAAGCTGAAGGCTGCCGCCAAAAACGATCCAAACGACTCTGGGGTTCTTCTGATTCGGCGCGGCATTGACCGTGGGTTAAAAAACAGGTCTGAACGCAAGCAGATCATTGGGCGGCGGATACTAGAGCAACCTGACTTTCCTCCCGAATGTGGTCTGGTGCTTGATGCAGCTACTTGCCCCAAGAATGCTGACCCTATGGTGTATCACACTTCGGATTTCTCTGCCTTTGATCTCCCACAACTCGTTATCAAACAGAGTCTCATTAAGGATGTGGGCAGGTTTCAGGCTGTTAGAATTGTTTCCACTGAAAGCGAGACGGACGGGCTTATTGTCACAAAAAGTTATACCAGCATCCATCAATTCAAAGACGGTGACGGCTGGCTGTGCGCTGCTTGCCTCGCCTTTAGAAGCCGTCTTTCTGCCTACTTCCTGGCCCTCACGAGCCGTCTGGCTTCCGACCGGGCAGAGGCCCTGTCAGGTGATATTCTCGACGTTCCGATTCCACATCCCACCCCGAGCATTACCAAAGAAGTCACCGACTTGGCCCAGGTTGACTCTCTGGTCGAAGAAGCCTTCCACCTTAAAGCTCCTGAGTCGGCCTTGATCGAAGACATGCTCACCTTTGTCTATCGTGAGGGTGGGGAGGACAAGGAAGGGCGCAAGCCGACCTTGCGAGCCCGCGACGATGAACCCGGCGATCTCCATCGCTACGCCGACTTCCTCGTGAAGGCTTTGCGCTCGACCTTTGGTCGGGACAAGACCGTGCGCGCCACGATCTTTGAAGAGGAGCAGCCACACGACAAGCTGCCCATGCGCATGGTCGCCATTTATCTGAACTTGCCGTCGCAGCGACAAGTCATCACCAAGGAGGTGCTGGACTCCAAGGGCATGCGCAAGAAGCTGAAGGAAGCCTTTATCCAACTCATGGGCGTGCGTTCCCGGCATGGCGTGCCGGTTTCCTCAGGCATCGGCTTTCAGCGCATCGCCCGAATCTTTGTGACCCACAAGGCACCAACCGGCGAAAAAGTGCCGACGGTGCTCTATCTGAAACCCGATCAACGCCGCCACTGGACCCGCTCCCAAGCTTTGCGGGACGCTGACGAACTGGCCGCCACCATCATGTCCGCCAGCAAGCGCCCCAAAGCATGAAACCCAGAGCGCCAAGCCTCCACGAAGCTCTCTTTCCGGTCGATCTCCCGGAGTTTGCCGCGATTGCTGAGCTTTGGCCGGAGGACGTGGTGAATGAGATGCTCGGTCTTGTCTGGGATGCCTTTGATCAGATGAAGGCCCAGCATTTCCAAGGCTTCGACTTCACCCAACCGCTCGAACAACTCGAACGCAGCCTTGCCGATCTCCACACGGACGAGATCACGTTGCTATGGAAGCAGCGCCGCGATGGTTTTGAATCATTCATGCCCAAGCAGGAGGCTTGGGAATTCCGAAACCGAAGGAGCGCCGGGGCGATGCCACCCTCCATTGACATTTGCTTTGTGTTGATCGCCAATCGCTCCGTCAGATGGAACGTTGAGGCGAAGGTCCTGGAAGAGCCGTCGGACGTGAGTCGCTATCTATCTGACCTCACCGAGAAATACCTCTCAGGAAAGGGGGCTGCGCTGTCGGACACCGCCGCCTTGGTCGGCTATCTCCGACAAGGTGTGCCAGACGATGTCTTCCCGCATTTGCACAGCAGGCTCCGCCAGACTCTCAAGCCCTACGCCAAGTTTGCGGAACGACCTCATCGCATCACACACCACAAGCGAGCAATCGAAACCTTCGATGAAACGCCGTTCACCTGCCATCACCTCATTCTCGGGCTTGCGAGCTAAGCTCTGCGGAGTCATCCACCTCAACGCCACCACCCGCTGGAAAGACGTGCCCGAGCCAGTGTGGAACTACACCCTCGGCGGCTACCAAGTCCTCAAGAAGTGGCTCAGCTACCGCGAGTCCGCCCTCCTCGGCCGCCCCCTCACCTCCGACGAAGCCCAACACTTCACCCACCACGTCCGCCGCATCGCCAGCATCCTCGCCCTGCACGAGAAGCTGGACGCGCACTACGGGGCGAGTGTTTGATGAATCGAAAAGACGACTGCCCGACCTGAACTCTGTGTTAGAATCACTTCATGACAGCCAGCTTTGACTCCATCCGTGACGCTGTGCTCCATCTGCCCAAGGGCGATCAAGTGCGCATCCTCACCCTTGTGGCGCTGTAGGTGGCGAAGAAGCACATGCGGGCAGCGGCGGACGTGGCGGTGGTGTTGAGGGGCTTTTCTGGCGGCCCGCTCGATCTTTGCAATTTCCGGCTTCCCTTTTTACCCGCGATTTGCTGTAATCCGTGGCCCAACCCTGTTTTTTTCCATGAAAAAGACGCGACGCCGGACGGCTTGCAAAAGCGCGGGGGCGGGTGTTTGTCTGGAGGGGCGGGAGGGCAGCGGGCCGTGGGATGGCTGGGTGGATCATGAGCAGGGCAACAGCGAGGTGCGGCACTTCATGAGGTGGTATCGGCTGCGGCTGGGGCTGTCCCTGCACCAGGTGGAGGCGCTGACGGGCATTGACCGCGCCTACCTGCGGCGGCTGGAGCGGCGGCACATCCACCTCTCCCTGGTGGTGCTGTGGCGCTGGGCCAACGGCCTGAATGTGAATGTGGACTGGGTGCTGAAAATGGCCCGCAGGAAGGCGCAGGAACGGGAGGCGGAGATGGCGGCGAAACAGGGCGGGGCAGGGGGGAGCCCAGCGGCCCCCTATTCGACTCCTGTGAGTGTGGCAGAATCTCCCCATGCCAGCCGCGATGCTTCTGCCCACCCCAGGCCGCCTGCCCCTGCCGCGGCCAGGTCTCCCTCACGCTGAGGGCAGCCGGACTGGGCTCCAGATAACTCTTTTCCGGAGAGAGGGGAAGGTGGGGAGGGCGCGGAAAAGAGTTTTCTGGAGGGAGGGGAGTCTCCCCCGGGGCTGGAAAAGAGTTTTCCAAGGGGTGTCCACTTTGCCGACCCCTTGGAAAAGAGTTTTCCGGGGGGTGTCCACTTTGCCAACCCTCTGGAAAAGAGTTTTCCGGGGGGGGTCCACTTTGCCAACCCTCTGGAAAAGAGTTTTCCAGGGGGTGTCCACTTTGCCGACCCCTTGGAAAAGAGTTTTCCAGGGTGTGTCCACTTTGCCAACCCTCTGGAAAAGAGTTTTCCAGGGCCGCCGGACTCTCCCCTGGCTCCAGAAAACTCTTTTTTCCATAACGGGGAGGCGGGTTTACCGGCGCAAGATCCTGGTTTTCAGGGGTTTGGTGGCAGAGGGTCTCAGCGAGAGGAGAGCGGACACTCCTGTCCGCAGGCTTGGCGCTGTGCGCCCTCAGAAGCGGACAGGAGTGTCCGCTCTCCCTTCCAAGTCCGCCTCTCCCTGTCTCCCCATCTCAAGGTCTCCAAGCCGCCACGCCCATGCCTCCTAACTGGGACGAGGCTTCCTGGGACAGCGGGTCCTGGGACAGCCCTTCCGCCTCCCCTTTTCTCCCGCAACGGAAACAACGAACGAACCCACGCATTATGGCCGCGAACCCCACACCCGACGACAACAATGTCCTCAAGGCCCTGGCCGAGGACCTGGCCGATGGCTGCCAGCAGCATGAGCTGGCCATCGGCATCAAGCAAAATACGGAGGCCGTGCTGCGCGCGGCCATCACCGCCCTGGCCACGACAAAGATGGCCCGGGGGGCGGCGGAGACGCTGGAGGGCGCCCGCTCGGCGGCGCACCAGGCGGCGGATGAGGCCGGGGCGGCGGTGCTGAAAAACTGCCGCCTGCGCCTGGTGAAGCTGTTTGGCGGCCAGTTCAACAGCCAGTGGATGACGGCGGGCTGGCCGAACGGCACGACGGCCATCCCGACGACGCAGGACGCGCGCTTCAGCCTGCTGGGCAGCCTGAACACCTACTTCACGGCCACGCCGGCCTCTGAAAGCACGGACATGGAGGCCACCGCCGCCCTCTGCGCGGCGGCGCACACGGCCATCAGCGACGCGCGCAACCTGCTGAACAACGCGAAGACGGCGCTCGACGGGGCGAAGGAGGATGAGAAGGCGGCGGTGCATACCCTGCGCAAGCGGGTGCGCGGTCTCATCAGCGAGCTGGGCACGCTGCTGGCGGACGATGACGCGCGCTACACGGACTTTGGCCTGAACGTGCCCGCCAGCCCGGTGGCGCCGGAGGCGATCGCCACGCTGACGCTGACGACGCCCGCGGCGGGCAAAATCCACGCGGAGTGGAGCTACGCCACCCGCATGACGGGCACGCGCCTGCAAAAGAAGGTGGCGGGCGTGGACGAGGACTTTGTCAGCGCCGGCACCGCCGACGGCCTGGAGAAGACGCTGACGGGCTTCACCGCCGGGCAGACGGTGGAGGTGCGCGTCATCGCCTACAACGACGGCGGGGATGCGGCGCCCAGCCCGGTGCAAAGCGTGGTGGTGACGTGAAGCCCGCGCGCCGTGAGCTGAACCCGGCAGGGACACGCTGCGCCGTGTCCGACAACGAACTGGGACGCGGCGCAGCGCGTCCCTGCCCGCACCGCCATGGCCTTTGATCCCACCAAACCCGCGAACAACAGCCCGAACTCCTCCGCCGAGATGCGCGGCCAGCTCAACGGGCTGAAGGCGCTCATTGACGCCATCGGCAGCATCACCGCCGCGCAGGTGGATGCGGTGAACACCCTGCCGCCGGGGGAACCGGCGGCGGTGGCCGCCTCCGTTTCCGGCGGGGTGCTGCACCTCAGCTTTGACCTGCCGCAGGGTGCGGAGGGCGTGCAGGGCGAAATCGGCCCGCCGGGCGGCGATGGGGCGCAGGGGCCGCCCTTTGCCAGCGCGGTGGTGGACGATGTCTTCACCGTGCCCCCCGGCCAGCCGGCGACGGTGGGGGTGTGGTTCGACGGCACGCAGGTGCATTTCACCTTCGAGATCCCGCGCGGGGAGAATGGCAGCGATGGCCCCTCGGGCGAGGTGAGCCAGCAGCAGCTGGATGACGCCATCGCCGGGACAAGCCCCAACAGCAACCAGGTAGCCACCCTGGGCCTGAGCATCAGCGACCCGCCGACCGCCTGGGAAGTGCAGGAGGTGGCGAACAAGCTGGATGAGCTGATCTACGCGCTGCGGCGGTGAATGACGAAATCCGAATGAGGAATGACGAAGCCCGAAGCCCGAATTTCAATTTCAGCCTGCGCCGGGCGGAAGGTTTCGTGAGGGTTTGAGGTGCTGGCGGTGTTTGTCTGGTTGACCCCTGTGCCGACGGGCGCATTGTCATTCCGCAACCATTTCCGCGCTCATGAACGACGATCAGCTCCACCGTCTGTTACGCGCCCATCCGGCCCGTGCAGTATTGAAGAATTCATTCAATCACTCTGTCTGGACGCGGATCGAAGCTGAGGAAGCAGGCAGCTGCCATGTCTGTGTGCGCAGGCTGTGTGCGGCCTTCTTCACATGGATCGGGCGCCCGGTGCCAGCCGCCATGACCCTGGCCGCATCCATCGCTCTCGGCTTCTGGCTGGGCAGTCCTGAGGACCCCGGCGGCCACCCTTCCCGAAGCGAGATCGGCTACATCGAATCCATCAACCCCCTGCTCTTGGAGCGGGCCAGCCGCCTGCCGTGAAACGCGGACAGATCATCCTGCTGGTCTCGCTCGTGCTGGGCGGCTGCATGTTCATCTGCAGCCGCCTCCTCCTCCATAAAGACCCCTCCGCCGCGGGCGGAGAGGAGCTGGCCTATGTGGAGGGCAGCATGCTGCCGGAGCTGGAATGGCTGCGGCAGTGGCTCCATCTTTCGGACGATCAGTTCGAGCAGGTCAAAGCATTGCACCTTGCCTATCTCCCGAAGTGTCGTCTGAACTGCGCGCGCATCGGCGCGGCGGAGGCGGAGCTTCTCGAAGCCGTTGAGCAGCCGGAGGAAGAGCTGAACAAACGGCTCCAGGCGCTGACCGCCGCGCAGATCGAATGCCGCCAGGCCATGATCGGCCATGTCCGCAAGACCGCGGGCTGCCTGAATGAAGAGCAGGCCCGGCAGTACCTGGACACCATGCTTCCGCAGGTGCTGGGCCTGGGCAGGAGCTGCGCCGCCTGCCTGCAACATCCGCACTGAGCCCGGGATGACCGACACGCCGCCTGACTCCGACATCGTTGCCATGAAGCGGCTCGCTGACGGCGATGACCTCGCATTGAACGAGATCATGGACAGGTGGCGGGACAAGGTGGCCGCCTTCCTGCAGCGGATGACCGGTGACGCCGCCACAGCAGAAGACCTCGCGCAGGAGACCTTCGTCCGGCTCTATCAGTCCTGCGGCTCTTACTCGCCCAAAGCCGCCTTTGCGACCTACCTCTTTCGCATCGCGGCCAATCTCGCGCGCAACCACCAGCGCTGGCGCAGCCGTCATCCGACCGTGTCCATCGAGGACGGGCTGGGGGCGCTGAGGGACTGGCCCGGCGGCGGCGCCGCGCCGGACGAGCAGGCCGAAAGCACGGACAGCCTGCGGCAAGTCGAGGCGGCGGTCGCGGCGCTGCCCTCTGAACTGCGCGAGGCCATCCTCCTTTTCACCTATGAGGACATGAGCTACGCACAGATCGCCGCCGCGCTGCGGTGCAGCGAGAAAGCCGTGGAAACCCGCATTTATCGCGCCCGGCAGATGCTCAAGGGCCTGCTCAAAGAGCTGGATGGGTGAGCCAATCTTGCGCAGCAGCGCTCAGCGGTTGTCATTTGCAAGGGTTTGCCTGCCTGACGGTGTTTGAGCTTGTGAAGGCACTCAACTGCCGGCAGTCAACATCAAGCACTGAAACCATGAAAACGAAACTCAACCGAATCCTGTCCCTCGGCCTCGCCGCAACCGCCGCACTGGTCCTGGCCTCCTGCCAGGCAACGTCATCCGCGCCGGGCAGCGCCCTGACCTGTGACAAATGCACCACCGTGTATTTCAAGTCGCCCACGAGATCGGGGCCGGGCGGCAAAGAAGGGCTGATCACCCTGCGCAAGGCCGGCAGCATGGCCTGCCCGGATTGCGACAATCAAGCCAGCGCCTGGATCAAGGGCAGCAGCGTGATCAAGCACACCTGCAAGAGCTGCGGGGGCACGATGAATCACTGCGTGCGCCACTGATTCTGCCAGACTGGCCGCCCGGCGGGACACGCCGGGCGGCTTCGTTTCAACAAGCCGTCAATTGCTCCATGAAAACCATTCCTGCACTCCTTTTGATCTGCCTCGGCCTCGCCTCCTGTGGCAAAACCTCGGACAACGGCTCCTACCCGCTCACCACCTGCGTTGTCTCCGGCGAGAAACTCGACAGCATGGGCGAGCCCCATGTCTTCACCCATGAGGGCACGGAAGTGCGCCTGTGCTGCAAATCCTGCCTGGACGATTTTAACAAAGAGCCCGCCAAATACATGGCAAAGCTGAAACCATGACCGATCAATGGCATGATGAAGTCTCCCACACATGGCCGGGCGTCGGCGCGAGTGGCCCGCATCGTTCTGGCAGCGGCCTGTGGTTTGTCAGCCGCCTGTGTGGGCATCAAGACGCCGGGCGAGCGTGATTCGCGGGAGCAGGTGCAGAAGGTGCTGGGCAAGTACCGCCCGGCAGATGCCGCGCCCACTCTGCCAGTGCTGCGCAGCGGCGGTTCGCCGGAGACGTTTGTCCGTCACGCCATCTGCAAGCATCCGCAGGTGGAGGCGGCGTATTACGAATGGCTGGCGTCGGTGGAGAAGATCACCCGCGAGCGCTCGCTGCCTGATCCGCGGCTGACGTTTGAGACGGACATTACGAAGGTCATCATGACGCTGATGCCTGGGCTGATGATGGATTTCCCAGGGCCGGGCAAACTGCGCGCGGCGGCGAACGCGGCCACGGCGGAGAGCGGCATGAAGTACTTCCAGTTTGAAACGGCGGTGCTGCAAGTGGCCTATGGTTTCAAAAAGGCATGGTATGAGCTGCGGCTGGTGGATGAACAAATCCGCGTGAACCAGGAGATGGTGGCGCTGCTGCAAGACCTCGAAAAGCTCGCGCAATCGCGCACGGAGGTGGGCAAGGGCACGTTGCAGGATCTGCTGCGTGCGCAGATGGAGAAAGAGCGGCTGCAAACCGAGCTGACGAATCTTCGCGACTCGCGGCAGTGGTTTGTGGCGCAGTTCAAGGCCGCGCTCGGACTCGGCGCGGATGATCCCACACCACCGCTGCCCCGGGCGCTGCCATCGTCACCGCTCTCCACCAGCGGCGACCGGATTCTCGCCACGGCGCTGGCGCGGAATCCGCGACTGAAAGCCATGGAGGCCGATGTGCGGCGTGCGGAAGCCGCCATCACGCAGGCGCAGCGCACACGCATCCCTGATTTCGCGCTCGGTGTGATGGCGGACGTGAAGGCCTCTCCGGTGATGCTGCGCCCCTTGGGAGGAATGACGCTACCCATCTGGCGCGACAAGATCGCGGCGGAGATCGCAGGCGCTCGCCAACTGGAAGGCGCATCGAGAGCCCGGCTCTCCAATGAACGGCTCACGCTGACCGTGGAGGTGGCGATGAAAAGCTACCAGTATCGCGAAAGCACCCGGCTGCTGACGCTGCTGCAAAACAGCCTGCTGCCGAAGGCGAAGCAGTCGCTCGACGTGGCGCGTTCGGGCTATTCCACGGGCGGCACGGATTTCATCAACCTGATTGATGCCCAGCGCACGCTGCTGGAGTTCCGCCTGGCCGAGGTGGAGGCGCGCATCAAGCGCGAGCTGGCGCTGGCCGATCTGTCACTGCAAGTCATGGGCGTGCCGCCGTCGGGCGCTCCTTTTCTCGATCCATCCAGGAGGTAACCTCATGTCCGCTTCATCCATCCATCGCATCCTGCTCGCCAGCATCGCGGCGGCTCTCGTGTGTGTCAGCTTGAGCTGCGATGACGCCGGAGAGCCTGCCCCCGCCGGCCAGGTCTGGACCTGCTCCATGCATCCGCAGGTGCGGCTGCCAAAGTCCGGCAAGTGCCCGATTTGCTCGATGCCGCTCATTCTCACCAAAACCACGGCAGCAACGCCGAAGGAGGAAGGCGAGGCGAGCCCGGAGCCGGAGGCCATGCTCACGCTGTCCGAACACGCCCGCGCCATGGCGAGCGTGGAAACCGTGCCCGTGCAGCGCCACCAGATCACGCATGAAATTAGAGCGGTCGGCAAGGTTCAATACAACGAGTCCGCGCTGGCCGTGATCAACAGCCGTGTCGAGGGCTACATCGAAAAGCTCTACGTGGACTTCACCGGAGTGCAGGTGAAGAAGGGCGACCATCTCGTGGAAATCTACAGCCCCGATCTTGTCCTCGCGCAGCGGGAACTGCTCGTCGGTCTCGAAGGTCCGGCTAACAACGCCCTGATCGAGGCTTCAAAATTAAAACTGCTGCGCTGGGGCCTGACACAGGAGCAGGTGGGCGAACTGGTGCAGAAGAGGAAGGTCAGTGAGCGCGTCACCCTGTATTCTCCGATTGACGGCACCGTTACCGAACGCATGGCCGTGCAGCAGGCCATGGTGAAAAGCGGCGAGATGCTCTACAAGCTGGCGAACCTGGACTCGCTGTGGGTTTATCTCGACATCTACGAGTCCGAGCTGGGCTGGGTGCAGCAGGGGCAGGATGTGACGATCCAGGCGGAGGCTTATCCCAGCGAATCGTTCACCGGCCGCATCTGGTTCATCAATCCCGTGCTAACCGAAGAAAGCCGCACCGTCAAAGTGCTCGTGAACATCGCCAACACCGATCAAAAGCTGAAGCCCGGCATGTTTGTCAGCGCCACCATCCGCGTGCCGGTGCTGGCGGATGGCAAAGCCGCGCCGACGGGCCTCGGCGGCCAGTTCACCTGCCAGATGCATCCGCAGATTCTACAGGCTCAGGCGGGCGCATGTCCGCGCTGCGGCATGGCGCTGACGGTGATCCCCGGTGGCAAAACCAAGCCCACCGACGCCGAATTGAATGTGCTGGCCGTGCCCATCTCTGCCGTGCTCGACAGCGGCACGCGCAAGCTGGTGTATGTGGAGCATGGGAAAGGTGAGTTCATGCCGATGGAGGTGACGCTCGGGCCGCGTGCCGGTGATTTTTACCCCGTGCTGGCCGGTCTGAAGGAGGGCGAAAAAGTGGTGGTTCGCGGGAATTTCCTGCTCGACAGCCAGTTTCAAATTCAAGGGCTGCCCAGCTTGTTTTACGCGAAGGGCCAGGCGCCCGCCGCAGGTCATCAACACGGTGCCGCCACAGATTCAAAGCCCGCCGTCCCGCCTCCCGCCGCAGCAGGCCATGAGGGCCATGCCGCGCCGAAACCCGTCGAGCACAAGCACTAGGCTATGACCACCGCTCTCATTCGCTGGTGCCTGAAGAACGGCTTCCTGGTCGTTCTTTTCATGCTCGCGCTGCTCGGCGGCGGCTACTACGCGGTGCAGAACATCCGGGTGGATGCCATCCCCGACATCGGTGAGAAGCAGGTCATCGTCTTTGCCGACTGGCCGGGCCGTTCGCCGCAGGACGTGGACAATCAGGTCACCTATCCGCTCACCACGAGCCTCACCGGCACGCCTGGTGTGAAGACCATCCGCAGCATGTCGGGCTTCGGCTTCTCGATGGTCTTCGTCATTTTCAAGGACGACGTGGACTACTACTGGGCGCGCTCAAGGGTGCTGGAGCGCATGAACGTGGCGCAGCAGCGGCTGCCCGCGGACGTGGTGCCTGTCATGGGGCCGGATGCCACGGCTCTCGGCCAGGTCTTGTGGTACACCGTCGAGGGCGAGGGCTTCGATCTCGCCGAACTGCGCAGCATCCAGGACTGGTATCTGCGCTATCAGCTCAATGCCGTCGAAGGCGTGAGCGAGGTGGCGAGCATCGGCGGCTTCGTGAAGCAGTACCAGATTGACGTGCATCCCGACAAGCTGCGCGCCCATCGAGTGACGCTGTTTGACGTGTATGAGGCCGTGCGGAAGGCCAACATTGATGTCGGCGCAAAGGTGCTGGAGAAAAACGGCCTGGAGTTCTTCATCCGCGGCGTCGGCTTCATCAAATCTGCGGAGGATTTGGAGAAAGTCGTCATCCGCCAGGAGAAGGGCACGCCGATCCAGATCAAGCATGTCGCCACCGTGACGCTCGGCCCCGATTTTCGCCGGGGTGCGCTCGACAAAGCGGGAGTCGAAGCCGTGGGCGGCGTGGTGCTGATGCGCTACGGCGAAAACCCGCAGCGCGTCGTCGAAAAGGTCAAGGCGCAGATCAAGCAGCTCGAGGCCGGCCTGCCACAGAAGACACTTGCCGACGGCCGCATGTCAAAGGTGCGCGTGGTGCCGTTTTATGACCGCACGGACATCGTCAACCAGACCATCGAAACGCTCAAAGACACGCTCCGCGAAGAGGCGCTGATGGCCAGCCTCGTCATTCTCATTTTCCTGCTGCATCTGCGCAGCACGGCCTCGGTCCTCATCACCCTGCCGCTGTCCGTCTGCCTCTGCTTCATCCTCATGTTCGCCTTCGGTGTGGACTCGAACATCATGTCGCTCGCCGGGCTCGCCATCGCCATCGGCGACGTGGCGGACATGGGCATCATCATGACGGAGAACATCTACCGGCACATCGCCTCGGGTGATCCGAAGAAGAGCCATTTCCAGAAGGTCTATGATGGAGCGACGGAGGTCGGCGGCGCGATTGTCACCGCCGTTTCAAACACGCTCATCTCCTTCATTCCGGTCTTTTTTCTCCTCGACCAGGAAGGCAAGCTGTTCCGTCCGCTCGCCTTTACCAAGACCTTTGCCATCGGCGCCAGCGTCATCCTCGCGCTCACCGTCATCCCGCTCATCTGCTACTTTCTGTTCCAGCCGGTGAAGTGGTCGCGCCGCACCGTGTGGAAGATCGCCCTGAGCATGGGCGTCACCTGCGTGTTCGCCACGCACGCGATTTTCATGTGGGCCATGGAAGGTTCGCATTACAGCGGCTGGCCGATGTCCGTCGTTGTCGGAGTCATCGTCGCGCTGGCCGTGGTGCGCATGACGCGCGAGCGCTTCCTGCCGATGGAGGAAAACCCGGTCTCACGCGGCATCTCACGCGTCTATGTCCCCTCGCTGCGCTGGGTGCTCGACCACAAGAAGACCTTCATGATCGCCCCTGCGGTGATCTTCTTCGCCGGCATGAGCATCTGGCTCGGCATCGGCGTGACCTTGAAACCCGTCGAGTGGATCGCCAACCTCGGCGCGGACGAGCCGCGTGTGCAACTGGGCGAACTGCGCTGGCAAAAAATCCGCCATGGCGACGAACCGCCCAGCCGCCGCATGCTCTGGCGCAAACCAAGCGAGGCTGAAGCGCACAACGAGGCCAGGGGCGGCCTCACCGTCGTTTCGGAAACCCGCATCGTACCCGGCATCGGGCGCGAGTTCATGCCGCCGCTGGATGAGGGATCGTTCCTCTACATGCCCTCGCTGCTGCCGCAGGGCGGACTCGGGCCCGCCATCGAGGTCAATGCCAAGCAGGACATGGCCATCGCCACCGTGCCCGAGGTGGAAAGCGTCGTCGGCAAGCTCGGCCGCGCTGAGACCGCGCTCGACCCCGCGCCCATCGGCATGATGGAGAGCATCATCATCCTCAAACCCGAGGACGAATGGCGTCAGTTGCCCGTGAAACGATGGTTTTCCGGCTGGCCAGGCTGGCTCAAAGCACCCCTGACATGGATCGCGCCTGAGCATCGTCGGATCACGAAGAACGAGATCCTCACCGAATTGCAGGAGAAGACCGCCATCCCCGGCGTGCTGCCGACTTTCCTCCAGCCGATCCAAACGCGCCTGATCATGCTCCAGACCGGCTTCCGCGCCATGATGGGCGTGAAGATCTTCGGTGGCGACCTCGGTGAGATCGAGCGCATCGGCCTGCAAATCGAATCCCTGCTCAAGGAAGTGCCCGGCGCCACCGACATCATCGCTGACCGCATCGTCGGAAAACCTTATCTCGAATTCCACATTGATCGCGACCGCATTGCCCGTTACGGCGTCAACATTCGCGATGTGCAGGACGTGATCGAGGTCGCCATCGGCGGCATGAACCTCATGGAATCCGTCGAAGGCCGTGAGCGCTATCCCATCCGCGTGCGCTATCTGCGCGAGTTCCGCGAGGACATCCCCGAGCTGGAGAAAATCCTCGTCCCCACCAGCAGCGGCGCGCAGATCCCGCTCGCGCAGGTCGTCACCATCAAAAGCGTGCTCGGCCCGCAGGAGATCAAAGGCGAGCGCGGGCTGCTCGTCGGCTACGTCACCATGAACACGCGTGATCGTGATGAGGTCAGCGTCGTTGAGGATGCCGAACGGCTGTTGCAAGCCGCGTTGAAGGACGGGCGACTCCAGCTCCCCGCCGGCTACTACTGGGAATGGAGCGGCCAGTTTGAAAACCAGGTGCGCGCCACCAAGCGCATGCAGATTCTGGTGCCGATCTGTCTGGCCACCATGTTTGTCATGCTCTACCTCGGGTTCAGCCGGTGGTGGATCGCCCCCATCATCTTCATCGGCGTGCTGGTCTCGGCCTCGGGAGGCTTCATCATGCTGGCCCTTTGGGGAGTGAACCTCTCCGTGGCAGTGTGGGTGGGATTTCTGGTCTTGTTCGGCGTGGTGGATGACGACGGCGTGGTCATGTCCACCTATCTGGAGGATGTGTTCAAAGACCGGCAGTTCAACTCCATCTCGGAAATCCGTGAGGCGGTGTTGGATGCCGGGCTCAAACGCATCCGTCCCGCCCTGATGACGACGGCCACCACCGTCTTCGGCCTGCTGCCCATCTTTTGGGCCACCGGGCGCGGCGCGGATGTCATGCTGCCCATGGCCATCCCCTCCATGGGCGGCATGGCCGTCAGCCTCATCACCCTTTTCATCGTCCCATGCCTCTTCTGCGCCATTGAGGAATGGAAGTGGAGAAGAGTCCGCCGCGTTCCGTGATACTGCTTACCCGCAGTCGCAGTCCAGGCAGCCGTGGGTGGCGCAGGCGCGGCAGGTGCGCTCCACCTGCTCGCGCAGTTTGCGGCGGGCGCGCAGGAGGCGGACGTTGAGGGTGTTCACGCGCTCGTTGGCCGCCGCGGCGATCTCCGTGGGGGATTCGCCGCCGAGATCCACACGGCGGAGCAGCTCCGCATCGCCCGCGGGCAGCTCGGGCAGCAGCCGCAGCACGCACTGGCAGAGGGCTTTCTCATCCTCGGGCGATGGCGACTCCGGCCACTGCTGCGCGAGCTTTTCCAGCGCGGTGTCGCGCGTCGTTTTGCGACGATGCGCATCAATGATGGCATGACGCAGCACACGGTAGAACCAGGTGACGACGCCTTCCTCATCCTCGGGCACGTTGTCCGCCTTCATGGCCTTGAGCAGGCATTCCTGGACGAGGTCCGCGGCCAGTTCGGGATCGCCGGTGCGGGAGCGGACGAAGCCGACGAAGGCATCGAGATGGGCGAGCAGCGGATCGGCGTTCATATTGCCAAACTACGCGAGGAGCGCGATGAATTCATGCTGTAACAGATCTCAGGCTCGTGCGTGAGCGGTTCATGAAGGCCTCAACGGTCCGACTCACAACTCATCCCCATCATGAAAAGCCATTCGTCACCCTCCTGCTGCCATTCAGCGCCTGAACCCGCCGAACCCGCCTGCTGCCACAGTCAGCCGAAAGCTTCCGCGCCGAGCTGCTGCCATGCCGCGCCTGCTCAAGAAGCGCACGCCTGCTGCGCGCATGGGCACCCCCATGACGCGCCAGTGAAGCCTTCCGCCACGGCGAAGTATTTTTGCCCGATGTGCCCCGGCGTGGAGTCCGACAAACCGGGCATCTGCCCGAAGTGCGGCATGGCGCTGGAGCGCAATCCGGCCTTTGGCCCGGCGGATGCCCATGAGGATGACGCGGAGCTGCGCGACATGACGCGGCGGTTTAAGTGGAGCGCGCTGCTGACGCTGCCCGTCTTTGTCACCGCCATGGCGCATCTGGTGCCCGCGTGGAGCCACGCGGAGTGGGCAAACGGCGCCGCCACGCGCTGGATGCAGCTCATCCTGGCGACGCCGGTGGTGCTGTGGGCGGGATGGCCGTTCTTTGAGCGTGCGTGGGTTTCCCTGCGGCATCACAGCATGAACATGTTTACGCTCATCGCGCTGGGGGTGGGCGCTGCCTATGCCTTCAGCCTTGCGGCCATGCTGGCGCCCGGGTGGTTCCCTGAATCGCTCGCAGACAGCCATGGCCGGCTGCCGCTGTATTTCGAGGCAGCGGCTGTGATCATCGTGCTGGTGCTGCTGGGGCAGGTGCTTGAGCTGCGGGCGCGGGCGCGCACGGGCAGTGCCATCCAGGAGCTGCTGGGCTTGCAGCCCAAAACCGCGCGGCTCGTCACGCCGGAGGGGGATGTGGATGTGGCGCTCGATGCCGTGCAGGCCGGGCAGCGCCTGCGGGTGCGCCCTGGGGAAAAAATCCCCGTGGATGGCGTGGTGATCGAGGGCAGCAGCCAAGTGGACGAATCCATGCTCACGGGCGAGCCCGAGCCGGTGGAGAAAACCGCCGGGGCGCAGGTGACGGGCGGCACGCTGAACCAGCACGGCAGCCTTCTGGTGCAGGCGGAGAAGGTCGGCGCGGACACGATGCTGGCGCAGATCGTGAAGTTGGTCGGCGAGGCCCAGCGCAGCCGCGCGCCGATCCAGGCGCTGGCGGACAAGGTGGCGGCGTGGTTTGTGCCGGCGGTGCTGGTCGCGGCGGCGGTGACCTTTGGGCTCTGGCTGTGGCTCGGACCGCAGCCTTCGCTGGCCTATGCCATCGCCAATGCGGTCGCGGTCTTGATCATCGCCTGTCCCTGCGCACTCGGACTCGCCACGCCGATGAGCGTGATGGTCGGCATTGGTCGTGGTGCGAAGATGGGCGTGCTGATCCGCCAGGCGGAGGCCATCGAAAAGCTGGCCGCGCTGAACACGCTGGCGGTGGACAAGACCGGCACGCTCACGCTCGGCAAGCCCGGGGTGACCGAGGTTCTCCTGGCACCGCAGAGCCCTCTTGATGGCGACGCCGCGCTGCGCCTGGCGGCGGCTTTGGAACGCCATAGCGAGCATCCGCTGGCGTATGCCGTGGTCCAGGCGGCGGAGAAAAAGAAGCTGGCCCTGCCCGAGGTGCCCGACTTTCAGGCCGCGCCGGCAGCGGGCGTCAGCGGCCGGGTGGAGGGCCGGGCGGTGGTGGTCGGCAAGGCGGACTTTCTGCGCGCGCAGGGTGTCGAAAACCTCGGCGGGCTGGAAACCCTGGCGACTCCCCATCAAGGCGAGGGCAAGTCGGCCATCTTTCTTGCCGTGGACCGGCAGGCCGCGGCGGTCATCGTGGTGAGCGACCCCATCAAGCCCACCACGCCCGAGGCGCTGGCCCAGCTGCGCGCGCTGGGCATCTCGGTGGTCATGCTCACGGGCGACAACGAACGCACGGCGCAGCGCATCGCCACGACGCTGGGCATCGGGCGCTTCCATGCCGGGGTCACCCCGCAGGAGAAGCACGCCTTCCTCACCGCGATGAAGCGCCCCGGCGCCGTCGTCGGCATGGCGGGCGATGGCATCAATGACGCGCCCGCCCTGGCCGAGGCCGATGTCGGCATCGCCATGGGCACGGGCACGGACATCGCCATGGAGACCGCGCCGGTCACGCTGGTGCGGGGCGACCTGCGCGGCATCGTCCACGCCATCCAGCTCGGCCGCGCGATGATGCGGAACATCCGGCAGAACCTGCTGTTTGCCTTCCTCTACAACGCCCTGGGCATTCCCGTCGCCGCCGGCATCCTGTATCCCAGCCTGGGCGTGCTGCTCAGCCCGATGCTCGCCGGCGCCGCGATGAGCCTCAGCTCCGTCTCCGTCATCGCCAACGCCCTGCGGCTGCGGCGGTTTGCATAGCCCGGCCTTGCGGGAGTTTTTTCATCTCGCGCGTTCGGCGGCCATCATGCTCACGCCTCACCCGGCCAGGGGTGGAGGTCATGCTCCGCATGAAAACTCCGTCATCATGCGGCCGCCTCGAGTTCGGCCTCGATGCGCTTGCGTTCGCGCAAGCGGACATTGGAGTCGAGTATGCGCTTGCGGAGCCGGATGCTCTTCGGCGTGGCTTCAACCAACTCGTCAGGGGCGATATACTCAATGGCACGCTCCAGGCTGAAGATGATGGGCGGTGTTAGCTGGATGCCCTTGTCGCTGCCGGCTGCCCGGAAGTTGGTGAGTTGTTTGCTCCGGGTGGGATTGACCGGCAGATCGTCAGTACGCGGATTTTCACCCACGATCATCCCCTCATAGACCTGGTCGCCCGCAGTGACGAAGAGCTTGCCGCGATCCTGGATGGTGTCGAGCGCATAGGCGGTGGCCTCGCCCCCCTCGCTGCTGACCAGGGTGCCGGAGCCGCGTGTCTGCATGTGGCCGGCGTGCGGGGCGTATTCCTTGAAAAGGTGGCTGTGGATGCCGTGGCCGCTGGTGAGGTTCATCAATTCGAACTCAAAACCGATCAGTCCGCGCGTGGGAGTGCAAGCCTGCAGGCTGGTGCGCCCATTGTGAGCGCTCATGTCCTCGATCTTGCCCTTGCGCTCGGAGATGCTTTTCATGACTCCGCCGAGGTAGTCGTCGGGCACGTCGACATACAGGGTCTCATAGGGCTCGCAGAGCGTGTCGTTGATTTTTTTGGTGATGACCATCGGGCGGGAAAGCAGCACCTCGAAGCCCTCGCGGCGCATCTGCTCGACGAGGATGGCGATCTGCATGGCGCCGCGCGCGCTGACATTGAAGATGCCCGCTGTGTCGGTGTCCTCCACGCTGATGGTGACGTTCATCTTCTGCTCCCGGTCGAGCCGGTCGCGGATTTTGCGCGAGGTGACATGCTCGCCCTCGCGCCCGGCCAGCGGGCCGTCATTGACCGCGAATTGCATGACAATGGTAGGAGGGTCAATAGCCACAAAAGGCAGCGCCTCCGCGTCGGGACTGCCGGCCACAGTCTGCCCGATGTCCACATCCTCGAAGCCGCTGATGCCCACGATGTCCCCCGCGCCGCCCTCGACGCTGTCGCTGGTGGTCAGCGTGGTGTATTGGAAAACTTTTGTAACCTTGACCGGCTTCGGCTTCTCATCCGGCGTCTTGCCGAGCAGAAAGACGCGGTCGCCCATCTTGACGGAGCCGCGCGTGACCTTGCCGATGGCGACACGGCCCACGAAATTGTCCCAGTCAATGTTCGAGACGAGCATCTCGAAGCTCCCATTGGGATCGGCGGCGGGCGCGGGGATGTGCTTGACGATCTGCTCGAGCAAATAGGTCATCTCATGCGGCTCGCCGCCCGCCTTGTCCGTGACCCAGCCGGCGCGCGCGCTGCCATAGACAAAGGGCGCGTTGAACTGGTCGTCGTTCGCCTCCAGCTCAAGGAAAAGCTCCAGCACCTTGTCATGAACTGCGTGCGGCTCGATGTGCGGGCGGTCCATTTTGTTGATGAGGACGATGGGCTTGAGGCCCTGCTGGAGGGCCTTCTTCAAGACGAAGCGCGTCTGCGCCTGCGGCCCCTCGTAGGCGTCCACGACGAGCATCACGCCGTCCACCATCTTCATCACGCGCTCCACCTCGCCGCCGAA
>DDQZ01000046.1:67846-68082 GCA_002343505.1 Verrucomicrobiaceae bacterium UBA2429
GCCGCCGAAGTCGGCGTGGCCGGGTGTGTCCACGATGTTGATGATGTGGTCGTTCCAATGGACCGAGGTGTTCTTGGCCTTGATGGTGATGCCCTTCTCGCGCTCCAGGTCCATGCTGTCCATGGCGCGCTCGGCGATCGCCTGGTTCTCGCGGAAGTTGCCGCTGGCGCGCAGCAGGCTGTCCACCAGCGTGGTCTTGCCGTGGTCAACGTGGGCGATGATGGCGATGTTGCGAA
>DDQZ01000046.1:68215-89710 GCA_002343505.1 Verrucomicrobiaceae bacterium UBA2429
GGCGATGATGGCGATGTTGCGAATCTTGGAGGGGTGCGTCATTGGGGCTTTTTGGGGGAGGGGGCGCGGAGATTAGCCGCTTTCACCCCTTTGGCAAACGAGGGTTTCGGCACTCCACCGGCTGTTCATCCGCGGCGCTGGAATGCCTCACCTCACCTGCGTCCAGACCGCGTTCGTGTCATCGCGCAGCGTGGTGCCGCGCTTGTCCTCCCCGCGGATCGCGGCGCTGGCGGGCGTGACGCGGGCGGGTTCGGATTTGCCCCACAGTTCCACCCGCGTCAGCGCGCCGCCCGCGGGCGCGTTGGCGGCGGCGTGCAGTTTGATCTCCACCTCCCCGCCCTTCTCAGGCACGGCCACCTCCGGCGCGTGCATCCCGGCGGGCAGGCCGCTGACACGGGCGGTGAGCGGGTCTTTGAAGCCATTGAGCAGCTTCACCGTGACTTTGAGGCTGGCGCTTTTCCCGCGCTCAATGACGAGCGCCTTGGCGTCCGCGAGCGTGGCGGTGAAGCCGGGACGCGCGGGGCCGATCTCCAGCGCGTAGTGTCCGTCTTCCTCTCCGAGATTGAACTGGTCGCGCACCACGATCTGGTGCGGCCCGTCCACGGCGGCGGTCCATGAAGCGGCGGGGTCCGCCTCGTCACCGGCGTCGGCGATGCTGGCAAGCACCTTGCCCTGCGGGTCTTCGATGGTCAAAGCCGCGTCCAGCGGCAGGCCGAGCCGCTTCGCCCACACGGAGGCCTGCAGTTTCTCGCCTTTTTTCATTTCGATGGAAAAGCGGTCGCTGTCCTCCCTGCCGGTGATCTTTCCCGCCACGACGCCGGCTTTGACCGGCGTGGCTTTGTCACGCTCATTGTTCGGCTCTTTCTCCTGCTGCGGCGCGCTTTCCGACACCAGCACCTGCAGCGGCTGCAAGGCACCCGGCACCACCACCTGGATCACTTCCCCCGGCTGCGCGCCCGCCGGCGCATCGATGCTGTGCGCCAGCTTCCTCGGGTCCAGGCCGATGCCGGAAAGCGTGACCGTGGTCTTGCCTGCGGCCGCGATGGCGGGGGGATGAATGCGCGTGACCACCGGCCCTGTGCTCAAATGCAGCCGGTAAACCACCGTGGCGCCGGCAGTGAAGGCCACGTTCGCCTGCGGCGGATGCGCGAACCCCGCGATCTGCACCGTGTGCTCCCCGGACTTCTCCGCCTTGAAGACAAACTCCGGATCGAGACTGCGCCCGTCGCTGGCGGTATGCACTCGGATGCCCCCAGGATCCAGGATGTGCAGCATCACATCCACCGGACTGCCGAGGCTGTAGGCTTCCACCAGTCCGGCCATAGCCTGTCCGGCGGCGAGTTTGACTTTGAAGCCGTCCACATCCCCGCTCTGCTCCAGGCGCGCGTTCACGCAGACAGGCAGCTTCTCGATCGGCATCCCATGTCCCGCCTCATTGTTCGGCTCCACTTCCGCCACCTCCGGCAGCGTGCCGACACTAAACCACCTCGGCGCGGAGGCGCCGTCCGCGTTGGCCGCATGCACCAGATAAAGCCCCGCCGGCACACCTGCCTCCACCGTCGCCTGCCACTCGCGCTTTTTACCTGTCGGCACGAAGTGAATGCCCGGCGTCTCAGTCCACAGCCGCGCGCCCTCCTCGACACGCCCGCTGGCGGCCAGCACGAATGACGATCCCGCCCGCCCGCCTGCGGGGAACAGCGCCTCCAGCTTCGGCGGCTCGGCGCGCAGCGCCGCCGCCAGGCACGACAGCACCGTGGCGGCGGCCATCACGGCTGGGATGCGCGCCTGCCTCACGCAAAGAGTTCCTTGATCGGCTTGCCGCCGTTGACGAGCTGCACAGGCCGCCCCGTGCTGGTGTGCAGCACCTGGTGCGGGTCAATGCCCAGCTTGGTGTAGAGGGACACGGCGAAGTCCTCCGGCGAATAAATGTTCTCCGCCGCGTAGTAGCCCTTTGGGTCCGTCGCCCCCACGATCTGCCCGCCGGGGATGCCCGCGCCCGCCATTAGCACGCTCATCGCGCCCGGCCAATGGTCGCGCCCCGCGTCCTTGTTCACCTTCGGCGTGCGGCCGAACTCGCCCAGGCACACCACCAGCGTGCTCTCCAGCATGCCGCGCTGGTCCAGATCGGTGATCAGTCCGCTCAGCCCCTGGTCCAGCTTGGCCGCCTTGCCCTCGTTTTTAAAGGCTTTGAAAATGCCGCGATGATCGTCCCACCCGCCCCAGTAGGCCACCGTGAAGGATACGCCCACTTCCGCAAGGCGGCGCGCCAGCAGCAGGCGCTGGCCGAAGTCGTTCTCGCCATACATCTTGCGCACATGCTCCGGCTCCCTGCTCAGATCAAAGGCCGCCTGCGCCTTCGGAGAAGTCACCAGCTCCATGCCCTGCCGGTAAAACTGGTCAAAGCCCGTCGTCGGGTCATCCGCCGCCATGTCCGTGATGCGCCGCATCCGGTCCAGGGAGGCTCGCAGCTCGTTGCGGCTCAGCGCGCGCCCCTCGCTGATGTCCTGCGGGATGGCCACATCCCGCACCCGGAAGGATTTGCTGTTCGGATCACCGCCGATCACGAACGGCGCGTGCTGCGCGCCCAGGAAGTTCGGTCCGCCGGAGCGCGAGACACTCGGCAGGCTCATGTACGCGGGCAGACCGCCGCGCACACCGCGCTCGTGCGAGACCATCGAGCCAAACGAGGGGTGAAAACTCACAAACGCCCCGCAGCCCACCGGCACCGGAGTCGGCGCGCCGGTCATCAGGTAATGATTGCCCCCGCCGTGGTTCGGGTCCTTGTGGCAGATCGAGCGCACCACGGTGAATTTGTCGAAGCTTTGCGCCAGCTTCGGCACCACCTCGGAGAAACGCACCCCCGGCACGCATGTGGGGATGGATTTGAACTCGCCCCGGATGTCCTGCGGCGCGTCCGGCTTCGGATCAAACGTCTCATAGTGGGAGGGGCCGCCGTCCAGCCAGACAAGGATGCAGTTGACCTGGTCCGGGCTGGCCTTGCCGCGCGCTTGCGCCGCCCGCGCGCGCAGCGCCAGCAGATCGGTCATGGCCAGGCCGCCCAGCGCGCCGAAGCCGGTCTGGAGAAAATCGCGCCGGCCGAGGCCGTTGCAGTTGATGGGGTGGGTTGCCATTGGGGGAGAAGCGGGGCAGACTACGCCCGCTGCGGCCGCGTTCTTGCGGCCTTGAAATCGGCATGGCGCGCCGCCCCGCCTTCTGTTATGACAAAAGCCATGATCCATCAAAGACTGCGCCGACTGTTGCTCCCGATGACTGCCATTGTTTTCGCATGCCTCATTCCCAGTTGCGGCTCAAGGCCGGGAGCGGCAATCGCCGACCCGGCTTTTGCTAAAGTCGCGGGCGTCCTGGAGGCGAACTGCGTTCACTGCCACGGCGACAACCGCCTCTCCCACATGCCGCCGATCAACGACAGTGCGGAACTGGCCAGGCTCGTCGGTTCAAACGCTTGGATCGTCCCTGGCAAACCGGAGCGTAGCCGCTTCTTCCAGGTCGTCACTTTTGGCGACGCTATCCCCGGTGCCATGCCGCCCACGGGCCATGCAATCGCGCGGCAGGATGTCGCGATTCTGCGTCACTGGATCACGGAAGGAGCACGCATCCCCGAAGGTCGTATCATTTCGTTCCATCCGCGAGGAAAGCGTCCGCGTTCCGAATAAAGGCATGAGGCGCGTCGAGGTTCAGTTTGACCCGCCGCCGCCTCGCGCTCCATTCGGCCATGATGCCAGCCAAACTCATCTCCGCCCTCGCCATCCTCGCCGCTCCGGTTCTCGCCGCTCCGCAATGGATATGGATTTCCAACAAAGCCGCCGACGGCGAGCAGGTCACTTTTCAGCATCATTTCGAAGTGAAGCTGACGCCGAAGTCCGCGACGCTGACGGCCACCTGCGACAATGGCGCGGAGGTTTTCCTCAACGGCAAGCTGCTGGCCGTCAATCCCGACTGGCAGATGCCGGTGCGGGCGGATGCGATCAAGCACCTGGTCATTGGCGGGAAAAACCATCTCGTGGTCAAGGCGCGCAACAAGGGCGGCACGGCGGCCTTCATCTTGAAGCTGGAACTGGAGAGGCAGAACGGCACGCTGGATGTCATTGAAACGAGCGCCAAGTGGGATGCCACGCCCACGGGCAAGGAGGACTGGCGGCCCGCCGTCGTCATCGCCGAATACGGGGCCGGACCGTGGGGAAAGGCGCTGGAGAAAGGCCCCGGCAGCGCGCCCAAGGCCGCAGTCACAGAGGTGGTGGCAGCCGACCAGATCACCGCCGCGCCGGGCTTCAAGGTGGAGCTGCTGTATAATGTGCCGAAGGAGGAGCAGGGCTCCTGGGTGGCGCTCACCGTGGACGGCAAGGGCCGGCTCATCGCCTGCGACCAATACGGCGCGCTCTACCGCATGAGCCTGCCCGCCATCGGCAAAACCGAGACTTTGAAGCCTGAGAGGCTGCCGGTGGAAATGGGCAAGGCGCACGGGCTGCTGCACGCCTTCGGCAGCCTGTATGTGATGGTCAATGAGAACGGCAAGGACAACGGCCTCTACCGCCTGCGCGACACGACGGGCGACGACCAGTACGACCAGATCGAGAAGCTGGTGACCATGAAGGGCGGCGGCGAGCACGGGCTGCACAGCATGGTCGTGAGCCCGGACGGCAAACGCATTTATTTCAACGGCGGCAACCACACGGAGCTGCCCGACGAGCTGCACGCCAGCCGCCCGGCCAAACTCTGGGCCGAGGACCACATCCTGCCGCGCATGTGGGATGCGAACGGCCACGCGCGCGGGCGCATGGCGCCCGGCGGCTTCATTTGCAGCATGGATCCCGACGGCAAAAACGTGGAGCTTTTCTGCTATGGCTTCCGCAACGAGTTCGACATCGCCTTTGATCTGGGCGGCGAGCTTTTCACTTATGACGCGGACATGGAGTGGGACATCGGCAGCCCCTGGTACCGGCCCACGCGCGTGAACCACTGCGTCAGCGGCGCGGACTACGGCTGGCGCTCGGGCAGCGGCAAGTGGCCGGATTATTACCCCGACTCGCTGCCGACGACGCTGGACATCGGCCCCGGCAGCCCCACGGGCGTGGTCAGCGGTAAAGGCGCGAAATTCCCCGCCAAATACCAGCGCGCCGTCTTCATCGCCGACTGGACCTACGGCACCATGTGGGCCGTCCACCTCCAACCCAAGGGCGGCAGTTACCTGGCTGAGAAGGAGGAGTTCCTCTTTGGCAAGCCCCTGCCGCTGACGGATGTCGTGATCCATCCGCAGGACGGGGCGATGTACTTCGCCGTCGGCGGCAGGCGCACGCAGTCGGGAGTCTATCGCGTCACCTATGCCGGGCAGGAATCCATCGCGCCCGTCAAAGCCCTGCCGCTAGATGAGGAGCAGCGCATGAGGCACACCCTGGAGCGGCTACATGTGGACGGCGCCGCCGAGCCGCAAAAGATCCTCGACACCGCCTGGCCCTACCTCAGCCACAGCGACCGCCATGTGCGCTACGCGGCGCGGGTGGCCATCGAGCGCCTGCCGCGGGATCTCTGGCAGCAGCGCGCCCTGGGTGAGACACACCCGCAGGCCATCATCGAGTGCATCATCGCCCTGGCCCGCGTCCATGGCGGCGCCTCAGAGCAGCCCACCAGCAAACCCGAGCCCGGCGCATCTTCACCACCCATCGCCTATGTGAGCGCGGACAAGGCCGAGCTGCAGATTGAAATGCTGCGCACCCTGGGCCGGCTCGGGAGCTCCCAGCTCAGCCGCGGCCAGACGCTCGCCGCCCTGCGCGCCATCCAGCTCGTCTTCACCCGCCTGGGCAAACCCGGCCCCGAAGTCTGCGAGGCTGTCTGCGAAAAGCTGGAGCCGCTTTACCCCTCCGAGGACGCCATGGTGAACCGGGAGCTGTGCCAGCTCCTCATCGCGCTCGACTCCACCGCCGTGCCCTCCAAAACGCTGGCCCTCATGGCCACCGCCGCCGATGACTTCCAGGATGTGGCGAGCGACGCCGTGCTCAGCCGCAACGACGGCTACGCCAACGCCGCCCGCGCCGCCGCCGGCAGCCGTCCGAACGCCCAGCAGATCGCCTACATCTTCGCGCTGCGCAATGCCACGAGCGGCTGGACGCCCGAGCTGCGCCGCACCTACTTCTCCTGGTTCCCCCGCGCCCGCACCTGGAAGGGCGGGAACAGCTTCAAAGGCTTCATCGAAAACATCCGCAAGGAAGCCCTCGCCAACTTCGTCCCCGAAGCCGAGCGCGCCGAACTCGACGCTCTCAGCAGCCGCATGGAAAGCGTGCAGATCGCCAACTATGTCGCGCCCAAGGGACCGGGCCGCGCCTGGAGCCTGGACGAGGCCACCGCACTCGCCACCACTGGCCTCAAAGGGCGGGACTTTGCCAACGGCGAGGCCATGTACCGCTCCACCATGTGCGCCACCTGCCACCGCTTCAACGGCGACGGCGGCAGCATCGGCCCGGACCTCACCGGCTCCGGCAACCGCTACACGCTGCGCGACCTGATGGAGAACATCATAGACCCCAGCAAGGTCATCTCCGACCAGTACGACAGCCACGAGATCGTGAAAAAAGACGGCAGCGTCATCATCGGCCGCATCGTCGTCGAGGAAAATGAAAAGGTCTTCATCATGACCAACCCCTTCGCCCCGAACGACCACATCAGCGTGGATGAAAAAGACATCCTGCGCAAAGGCACCCGCCCCGTCTCCATGATGCCCCCCGGCCTCATCAACGCCCTCAACCCGGACGAGTTGCTCGACCTCACCGCCTACCTTCTCAGCGGCGGCAACCCGCAGGACAAGATGTTTCAGAAGTAGTCGCGCCTGAGTTTGGTGGGAAAATTACGGTGCCGGGTTTCGAGCCGCCTCTGACGGATGGATGGTTTGAAAGCCGCGCGCCCCGCCGGCGTTCCAGCGGCTCGCTGCTTATGAAACACCCCCTGCTTCTCCTCACCGCCCTCGTTTTCACCTCTTCCATGGCCGCCGACGGCCCCGGTGAGTTGATTTTTTCGGACGACTTCGAGCGCGGCGAGTCGCAGGAGACAAAGGACGAGCCGGGCAACGGCTGGGGCACCAACAGCAGGAGCCGCGCGAAGGGCCACAAGCAGGTGGACCTCAAGGACGGCGTGATGCGCATTTTTATCCACGCGGAGGCGGACCATGCGGTGTCCGTGACGCACCCGGCGGAGTTCACCGACGGCGTGGTGAGCCTGCGCTTCATGCTGGAGGACGAGCGGGACAGCCTGGGGCTGAACTTCGCCGACCTCGAGTTCAAGGAGGTGCATGCCGGCCATCTCTTCGTCGCCAAGGTCAGTCCGAAATCCGTGCAGCTACAGGATTTGAAGACCGGCAACATGCGGCTCGACATCCGCGAGGCGCGCCAGGCGAAACAGAAGCTCAGCGCCGAGCAGGAAGCCGCCGTCAAGGGCAAGGACAAGATCTTCCCACATGCTGTCGAGACCGGGAAGTGGCATGAACTCGTCGTGACGATCAGTGGGGACACGCTCTCAGCCAGCATTGACGGCAAGCCCGCCGGCACCTTCAGCTCCCCCGGCATCGCGCATCCCACCAAGCGCACGCTGCGCCTCGCCGTGCCGCGCAACGCGGTGGTGGATGACGTGAAAATCTGGCGGAAGAAGTGAGCGCGATCAGTCAAACTTCACGCTCATCACCCACGCAGGGCCTTTGCCGCAGTCGTAGGTGTTGAGCGGGGTGAGGGCTCCGGTTTCAGCATTGCGGCGAAAGACGATGAGCTTGTGCGAGCCCTCGCCTGCGGAGACGACGAATTGATCGCCGGGCGTGAGGCAGAAAGAGCGCGGTGTTTTTTCGGTCGGCGTCTGGCCGTGTGCGGTCAGTTCGCCGGATTGTGCGTTCACGGAGAAGATGGCGAGGCTGTCGTGGCCGCGATTCGAGGCATAGACGAAGCGTCCGTCGGCGCTGACATGGATGTCGGCGCAGGAGCCTTTGTCACGCCAGTCCTCCGGCACGGTGGGCACGCTCTGGCGAGCTTTGAGCGTTCCCTTCTCCGCGTCGTAATCGCACAACGTCACGCTTTTGCCCTGCTCGTTGACGAAGTAGGCCCATTTGCCGTTTGGATGAAATTGCATGTGCCGCGGTCCTTCGCCTTCACCGCCGGGGAGATGCGGCGGCGTGTTGTGCGTGAGCGTGCCGGCCTGCGCATCAAAGCGAAGCTGCTCCACCTTGTTCAGCTCGCCCACATGCGGCACGAAGGCGAACTTGTTCGCGGGATCGACCTGGATGCAGTGCGCCTTCTTGCCCGTTTCGAGCGTGACTACCGGCAGACCGCTCACGCGACCGTTTTGGATCGCCGATAAACCAACGACGCCCTCGCTGTAAGACGCCGCGAGCAGCCAGCGGCCTGTTTTGTCCGCAAAAACATAGGCCGCATTGAAACCCGCATCCGCGAAGCTCGTATTCGACAGCGCTCCCGTCTTCGCATCGACATCCATTGTGGCAAACTGCTTCGCTGAGCGCACGGAGGCATACAGATGCTTTCGATCCGGGCTGATCGCGAGGCTTCCCGGCGCTCCCGGCAGCGTCGCCTCGCTCAAGCGTGTCAATTCGCCCGATGATTCATCCAACGACCACACCGCGATGCGTTTCTCACCGCTTTCCGAGACGTAAACGATGGTCGGCCCGGCTAAGGCCGATGTGACGAGGCAGAGAAAAGTGAGGATGGCTTTCATGGAGTTGGGATCATGCACAAACGATGCGCGGAGGCGGGAGTCTTCACCGTTCCTTATCTCTTCGATGGTCATGATTGCCGCACTCCCGCAGCGACCATTCCTTCTCCATACTTTGGTTGGGCCGATCCTGTCCGACTCCCGCACGCCAATTTCTGGCAGTCGCCTCCCAGGTGTCCGAGGCGCGTTTAACCAGCGATCACTTGATTTTAGTATTGTTCGTCGGGCGGCTTGTCCGCTAGAATTGTTCTGAGTGTGGAGACTGGCTGTTCCAGGCGACCCCACTGTGAACCGTTCACGAAAGGAACACCATGAATACGCCGGCACTTCTTTCCGCCCTCGCGAAACACGGTCTTGGATGGCCTCGATACTTCGCCAAGGCGGCAGTCTATCTCACAGGATTCATCGGTCTCTTCGCGAGCGCTGAGGTCATCTCCTCCGGCTCCCAGGTGGCGCGGGCGCTGGCCGGGCAGGCGGAAAAAGGTCTGCGCGTCACGGCCACGGACGACGGTGAAGCGCGGCTGCACTGTGCTTTTCAAAAAATAGCTGCTGAGGCGACTCCGGCCGGGCTGTGGCTTACATCATTGAGTGGCGCGGTGCCTGATCGGTTCCAGATCCGCGCTGATCGGGCGGGACGTGGAGGTGAGTTTCACGAGCTTGAGGAGAAGGGCGGCGTGATCGTGACGGATCAAAAAGCCGTCTGGGCGCGGACAGGTCTGATCGAGGAGTATTCCGTGAGCGTGGACGGAGTGCGGCAGGATTTCCTGGTGACCGAACGACCTGCGGGGGGCGGTGCATTGCAGGTGGAACTGGCCGCGCTGGGCTGCCGGACCGGCGGCGGCGGGGATGGGGCGCTGCTCACGCTGGCCGGATCGGGGAGGCAGATCGCGTATCATCGTCTGCGGGTGACGGATGCCGCGGGGCGGGTGCTGCGGGCGCGGATGACGGCAACCGCGCCGGATTGCCTCGTGATCACGGTGGAGGATGCGGAGGCGGTCTATCCGGTGCGGATTGACCCCACTTTTGCGGACGCGGACTGGAACAGCCTGGGCGGGCTGCCGGGAGCCAATTTCGTCGTGCATGGGGCGGCGGTGGACTCGGCGGGCCGGCTTTTCCTGGGGGGTGGCTTCAGCGTCGCCGGGACCACGCAGGCGCAAAACATCGTGATGTGGGACGGCAGCGCCTGGAACGCGCTGGGGGAGGGGCTGAACGGCACCGTTCACTCGGTGGCGGTGGACTCCAATGACCACGTTTATGCCACGGGGACTTTTAGCCACACCGGAGATGGGGCGCTTGTTTTGAACGGGGTCGGCAAGTGGAACGGCACGGCGTGGGAGGCGCTGGGGACCGGTCTAGGGGGGACTTTCCCACACGGCAGGGCGCTGGCGGTGGATGACTCGGACGATGTCTATGTGGGGGGGCTGTTCACGACGGCGGGAGGCGTGACCTCGCCGGATATTGCGAAGTGGGACGGCAGCGGGTGGTCCGCCCTGGGCAATGGCAGCAATGGAACGATCAATGCCGTGGCGGTGGATGGGGCGGATGTCTATGTCGGCGGCACTTTCTCGGCCATGGGTGTGGTCAGCGCCAACAAGGTGGCGCGCTGGGATGGCAGCGCGTGGTCGGCACTGGGGAGCGGTCTGGGCACGGTGAATCAGGTGGTGAACTCCCTGGCTGTCAGCAGCGGCGGCACGGTTTATGCGGCGGGCAGTTTCACCTCATCAGGCGGCCTGCCGGTGAACGGCATCGCGGAGTGGAGCGGGGCGGTGTGGAACGAGGTGGGCGGCGGTCTCGATGGTCCGGGGACGACCTGCGCTTTCGATACGGCGGGCAATCTGTACGTCGGCGGCGCTTTTGAAACGGCGGGGGCTGTCAGCGCCAGGAACATCGCCAAATGGAATCTCCTGACCACGACCTGGACCGCGCTGGACACTGGCACTGACAATTCAGTCCAGGTGATCGTGAGTGACGCTTCGGGCGGCGTGTTTGCGGGCGGCAGTCTGACAACGGCGGGATCCACTGGGGCGCGCTCCATCGCGCACTGGGATGGTGCGGCGTGGAGCGCGCTGCACAGCGGCATCAACGACGGCGTGCTGGCCTTTGCAGCGGACTCGGCGGGGCGGGTGTATGCGGGGGGCGACTTCGTGCGCGCGGGCACCACGCTGGCGTCCCATGTGGCGATGTGGGACGGCACGGCCTGGACCGCTCTGGGCACCGGGGTGAATGGCAAAGTGCTGGCCCTGGCAGTGGATGCGAGTGACGATCTTTACGTCGCGGGGGAGTTCACCCTGGCGGGCGGCGCGTCCGCCAACCGGGTGGCGAAGTGGGACGGCAGCGCGTGGTCCGCGCTGGCAGACGGACTGGATGACCGTGTCAGCGCGCTGGCGCTGGACGGCGGCGGCAATCTCTACGCCGGGGGTTCTTTTCTCAACTCGGGCGCCGCACCGACGGCCCGCGTGGCCATGTGGAATGGCACGGGCTGGTCCGCGCTGGGCACCGGGGCCGCCAGCGGTTCTGTGAACGCGCTGCTGTGGTCCTCATCAGACAGCACGCTGTACGCGGGCGGCGGTTTCACCATCATGGGCGGTGTCACGGTCAATCGCGCGGCGCGCTGGAACGGCACCGCCTGGAGCGCGCTCGGCCAGGGCTTCAACGGCACCGTGAACACGCTGGCGCTCAGCCCCGGCGGCGTCCTCCATGCTGGCGGCACCTTCACCCAGTCCGGCACGCAGACGCGGAACCGTGTGGCGCGCTGGACCGGCACGAGCTGGGCGGCGCTCGGCAGCGGGAACGGCGGCACGATCCACACGATGACTTTCGACATCTCCGGCACGCTCTATGTGGGCGGCAGTTTTTCCTCGGCTGGCGGAGGGGCCGCCAACAACATCGCGCATTGGAATGGCGTGTCCTGGTTTGCCATCGGCTCGGGCACGAATCTGCCGGTCCACGCACTGCTGGCGCATCCGGCGGGCCGTCTGTATGCCGGGGGCTACTTCAGCCTCGCGGGTGACAAGGTGTCCGGCTACGCCGCCTGGCTGGACATCGCGGCGCCGGAGATCGCCGTCTTCAACGGTGCCAGCACCGCGCCCGCCGATGAGCGGAACGACGGCAGCGGCTTCTGGGACTTTGGCACGCAGGCGCGCGACTCGGTCTCCGCCCCGCAGACGTTCACGATCAAAAACGTCGGCTCGGCCACCCTAAGCGGTCTGGCCGTGGTCCTGGATGAGGATTGGGATGATGACCATTTTTCGATCACCCAGCCCGCGCTCACCAGTCTGCTGCCGGGGGAAAGCACCACCTTCACGCTTGCCTTCGCCCCCCTGGCGCTGGGGGACTTGTTTGGCGTCGTCCAGATCCTCAACAATGACGAAAACGAGTCGCCCTTCCTGATCTCCGCGTCCGGCAGCGGCGTGTGGACCATCCAGCAGTGGCGGCAGTTTTACTTTGGCACCAGCGATAACAGCGGCAACGCGGCCAACAGCTTCGATCCCAACTTCGACGGCGTGCCGAACGTGGTCGCCTACGCGCTGGGGCTGCATCCTTTGGAAAACAGCGCGCACCTGCTGCCTGTGGCGGATCCTGGCGACTTGGAGGCTGGCTGGCTGAGTCTTTTCGTGGACGAAGGACCCGGCGTCGTCGGCGTCACTGTCGGCGCGGAGACTTCCGAGACCTTGGAAGTCGAGGACTGGACGCCAGCAACGGAGTACGGTGACGGACCCTACCATTACCTCTCCGAGCAGATCGGCCTGCGGGACAGGCTCTTCATCCGCCTGACCATTGATGTGATGGAATGAATGGCTCGCGCGGACCGCTGCCAACAGCGGATCAGTCTCAATCCAACACGGAAAAGCGAGAACATAGTCATTGCCCCAGATCATTCGCGCGCACCGCGGCGAGTTTGGCGGTCACTTTGGCCTTCCATTCCTCAACGCGAGAAACGTGATCGGTTGACGAAGCGAGGTTGGTGAGCTGACGTGGGTCGTTTTGCATGTCGTAGAGCTCGATGCCTTTGGAGGCGTCTTCAGTGTATTGGATGAAGACCCAGCGGTCGTCGCGCAGCATGAGGCCCTTGCTTGATCCGGCGACGCTGAAAACGGTGTCATGCACCCTGGCGGCGGGATCGTCGAGAATGGGGCTGATGTCCTTGCCTTGCAGTCGCGCAGGCACTTCGAGGCCGCAGAGCTTTGCGGTGGTGGGATAGAGATCGAGCAGCTCGACGAGCGAATCGCTCACGCCGGGTTTTTTGCCGGGCACGCTGATAATGAGCGGCACGCGCGCGGATTCGTCATGCAGGCTCACTTTGGCCCAGAAGTCGTGCTCGCCGAGGTGATAGCCGTGGTCGCTGGTGAAGATGATGATCGTGTTGTCCGCCTCGCCGGATTTTCCGAGCGCGTCGAGCACCTTGCCGACCTGCGCGTCCATGAAGCTCACGGCGGCATAGTAGCCGGAGATGGCCTTTTTTTGCCGAGTGAGGTCCATCTGCATGTTCACGCTGGTCTTGTAGTTGATGCCGGGCTTCGGAATGTCGTCCCAGTCGCCGGGCAGCTTCTCCGGCAGCGTCATTTGCTCCCACGGATACATGTCGAAATACTTCTTCGGCGCGACGAACGGCACATGCGGCCTCACGAAGCCCACGCCGAGGAAAAACGGCTCCTTCGCGTGCTGCGCGATGAGTTCGCAGGCCTTCGCGGCCGTTTTGCCGTCGGAGTGCACCATGTCATCGCCGTCCGCGGCGACAATGACGAAGGTGTTGCCGCCCATGACGGGCTTTTTGCCGTCGGGATTGCGTTCCAGCGTCTCGCCGATGCCGGGAGCCTTCCACTCGGGTCCCTGGCTGTTGAAGCGCTCCGTCCACGATGCGGGATCGTCTGCTTCGTCGCCGCCTTTCTCGATGCCTCCGGGCACGCCCATGTGGAAGATCTTGCTGACACGCGCGGAGTAGTAGCCCGCGTTTTTGAAATGCTGCGACCACGTCGCGCGCTCGCCGATGGCCGCGCGCGGACTGATGTAGCCCTGCACGCCCGTGGCATGCGGATAGTAGACGGACATGAACGACGCCCGCGAAGGCCCGCAGTAGGTGCCCTGGCAATGCGCCCGCGTGAACCGCATCCCGCGCGCCGCGAGACGGTCGATGTTCGGTGTCTGGCAGACCTTGTTGCCGTAACAACCGAGCGCCGTGGGCGTGAGGTCGTCGGAGATGATGAAGAGGACGTTGGGCTTCGCCGACAATGACGAATGATGAATGACGAAAGGAGAATGAGGAGGCGCTTCATGACGGGTGTCTTATTCACCGAGAACACCAATCTCCGCCGCGCTGGCGAGTTCGCTGTCGGGGCGGTGCTCGGAGAGGATGCGGAACAGGACGTAGCGGCCGGTGGCGGGCGTGCAGGCGATGGTTTGAGCGGCTTTGATCTTTTGCAGCGCTGTTTTGACGGCAGCGGGGCCGAAGGCGTCGGGTTTGTCGCTGATGGCGAATTCCACGTCTTTCGCCGCGCCGTTCCAACCCGCGTCCTGACGGCCGAGATAGACGAAACCGCGAATCTGATGCGGCGCGCCGAGGTCGATGACCAGTTCGTGCGGCGGCCTGGCGGTGCCGTTGCTGAATTTCGAGTGCCAGAGAGTGTCGGGATCGCCGTCGATGGCGTTGGCGGCGAATTTGCTGTTGCCGGTGTTCTCGCTGCTCACACGGACGACCTTCCACTCTTTGGATGAGAGCATTCCTTTCACCGGGTCCATCGCGGTGGACTTGGCGCTCTTCTTTTTGCCTCCGCCGGGTGTGGGGTTGTAGTTGAGGTCATCCTGCCTGCCAAATTTCGCACGGCGGTCGCGCTCATGGCGTTCGGTGCGGCTGAAGGTGCCTTCGCGCGCGGGTTCGTGCGCCTTCTCCGCCAGCGCGGTGAGTTTCGCGAGCACATCCGGCTTCGTAGCAGCGATGTCTTTTGATTCAGCGGGATCGGTGGCGAGGTCGTAGAGTTCCCAGGCGGCGTTGGGCTTGCTACGGACCGCGCGCCATGTTCCCTGGCGGATGGCGGTCCAGCCGTTGATCTCCCAGTAAAGATACTCGTGCTGCTTTTGCTCCGCGTTTTTGCCGAGCAGCGTGGGCAGGAGGGAAAGGCCATCAATGTCGGCGGGTGCGGTGGCTCCGGTGACTTCGGCGACGGTTGGGAGGATGTCCGGGAAGTAGCCGAGGTGGTCGGACACAGCGCCTGGAGCGATCTTCCCCGGCCAGCGGGCGATGAAGGGGATGCGCAGGCCGCCCTCGTAGAGAGTGCCCTTGGTGCCGCGATACTCGACGCCACTTTGCGGGTCTTTGTTGCCGCTGTGAACGCCGCGCGGGTGCTCGGCCGACTTGAAGTAGTCGTTCGCGCCGTTGTCGCCGCTGAACATGATTAGCGTTCGCTCCTCGATGCCGAGCTCTTTGAGCAGCGCGATGATTTCGCCGACCTGGCGGTCGATCATCGTAACCATGGCGGCGTAGCGACGCGCGTCCTCCGGCCAAGGCTTGTCCTTGTAGAGCGCCCATGCGGGATCGCTGTCGGGGATTTGAAAATTGCCGTGCGGCGGCGTGTAAGGCAGAAAGGCAAAGAACGGCTGCTGCGCGTGCTCGCGGATGAACTTCATCGCCGCGTCGTGGATGACGTAGTGCGAGTAGGTTTTGCCGGTGGCGCCTTGATTGCCTTCCAGCGGCACTTCCTCGCTGTTTTGAATGAGATACGGCGGGTAGTAGCTGTGCGCGTGGACCTGGTCGTAGTAGCCGAGGAAAGTTTCGAAGCCGTGCTTCTCCGGCACGCCAGTGGAATCACGACCGCCATTGCCCCACTTGCCAAATCCACCCGTGGCATAGCCGAGCGGCTTCAAAATGGATGCGATTGTGGCCTCGTCGGCCCGCAGCGGCGTGCCACCACCATTCGAGCGGACACTGGTGTGGCCGCTGTGCTTGCCGGTGAGGAAGCAGCAACGCGTGGGCGCGCACACGGACGAGCCGGCGAGCAGGTTGTTGAAGCGCATGCCCTCCGCCGCCATGCGGTCGAGATTCGGCGTCTGGATGTTCTTTCCGCCCATGAACGCCGGCTCGTAGTAGCCGAGCTCGTCGGCCATGAGGTAGATGACGTTAGGCTTCGCCGGCAATGACGAAACCAGAATGAGGAATGATGAAGCGAAGGCGAGTGTTTTCATGGTGTGTGAGGCATGTAATCCAGTTCAAGGAAGTCCTCGACCTCGGGAATCCAGCGGTTTTGGACAAAGGCGGTGTGGTCGGGATGGTTGTTGTAGACGGCGTAAGCGCTCTCGTCGGCGAACTCCATCGAGAGACCGAAGGTGAAGGGGTTCTTCGGGCTGGTTTGGCGCAGGCATTCGAAGTTTCTCACGCCTTCGATGCCGGCGAGGGCGCAGGCGGCGCGGAGAAAATCGCGCTCGGCGCCGGAGCCGGGCGCGTGTTTGAGGCGGAAGGTGACGGTGTGGCGTATCATGACAGGAGTGTCGCAGTGGGGATGCGCTGTAGATCAGCGCGGGAGCCGGGCGTCGAGTTCACCGAGCTTGAAGCGCACGCTGACGACATAGGCCTCCTCGCCCTCAGTCCAGTGGCCGTAGGTGGTGGTGACAAAGGTGCCGTCGGGCAGCAGCTCGACTCCTGGGTAGGTGGTGTCCTGGCCTTTTTTGTTGTCCATGATTCGGACGCGATACTGGCCTTCGGCGCCATTCACGATGTCCTCGTATTTTCCCACCCAGCCAACCCAGTCGCCCTTGGTGGGGCTGACGTGGGTGGTGTCGCGGAAGCTGATGAAGATACGGCCGTCGGGCGCGTATTTCGCGACGTGGCGGTCGCCGGTGAGGGCGGCGGGGAGTTCTTTCGGGTGCGACCAGGTGAGGCCCTCGTCGTCACTGAAAATGACGAAGGAGTTGTACTTCCGGCTGTTCTCACGCAGCAGGACGGCGATTTGTTTGCCGTCTGGCGAACGAAGCGCTCCAGGCTCGCACAGGCTGGCATCGGGCAGCATGGCGATGGGAGCGGGCACGCTCCAGGTGAGGCCGCCGTCTTTGCTCAAAGTCGTGTAAACCCAGAAACGCCAAGGTTTGGCCGTGGAGGACGAGTAATCCGGCGCGTGCGGGCTTTTGACGCGGTACTTTTCCACCTCGCCGCCGCGGATGAAACGCCCATCGTCATGGAAGAAAGCGAGGTAATGGCCGGGCGTCTTCAAGGCGAGCACGGTGGACATGGTGACGACGCCACCGAAATCACCGATGGCCTTCAACTCGCTCCAGTTCGCGCCATCGTCTTCTGAAACGGCCATGCGGATGGGATAAAGACCGCTAAACATGATGAGGCGCTTCTTTCCCGCTGCATCCACGACGCGATGAAGCGTGGGCACTTCCAGCGAAGTCTCCCAGTTCTTCGGTGTGGCCAGGCGGTCGCTCCAAGTGAGGCCCGCATCGTTGCTGCGTTTGTAAACGATGGCACCGCGTCCGTGGCCCTTCGGATAGACCGCGAGCATCGTTTGGTTGTCTTCGAGCAGGACAGTCGTCGGATGTCCGAGATACTGGCCTTTCTCGCGATCCACGATGACCTGGCGGTTTGTCTCGCCGCTGATGTCCACCACTGGGATGGTGTAGCCGGGAGCGAGGGTGGTCTTGAGATTCTTCGGCGGCGCGAGTGTGACATCGGCCTTTTGGAGCTTCGTTTGCGAGAAGACGGAGGAGGCGAGGAGGAGGGGAAGGAAGATGAGGCGCATGGTGTGAGGCTAACGCGGCCCGTGCGCGTGTTTTTGCCCGCCGGCTGCGCGGACGCTGGACGAGGCGACGTGCCCGGCGCTGCAAGTCAGGCTTTTTTTTCGGCGATCGCGAGCACGGTCTGGAAGCCAGGGCTGCGGGATTCCTTGTGGACGATGCCTGTCTCGACGGAGGCAAAGCCGGCGGCCTCAAGCATCCCGAGCAACTCGGCCTCGGAGAAGCCGAGCCACACATCGGCATAGAGTTCGCGGGCTTTTTCGAAGGCGTGTTTGAGCAGGTCGAGCACGGCGATGCGGCCGCCGGGCTTGAGCAGGCGGTGGGCGGCGCGCAGGGCTTTCTGCGGGTTGGCGGCGTGATGCAGGGCCTGACTGAGGATGACGAGGTCCACACTGGCGGGGTCAATGGGCGGATCATCGAGGTCGCCGAGGCGGTATTCGAGATTGGCGAAGCCGTGCTCGCGGGCGAGGGCGGAGCCGTAGGCGACCATTTTTTCAGAACTGTCCACGGCGATGACCCGGCGGGCGCGCTGGGCCAGGAGCTGGGACAGAGTGCCCTCGCCGGCGCCGAGGTCGGCGATGACGAGCGGCGGCATGAGTTTGAGCAGGGTCTCGCCGAGGGCTTTCCAGGAGCGTCCGGGGATGTAATGACGGCCGAATTTTCCAGCCAGGGCGTCGAAGTAGGCCTGGGCGGCGCGGGCGCGTTTTTTGAGGGACACCTTGAGCGCGGTGGCGTCCTTTTTCACCTCGGGCATGGAGGCGCCGGCGGCCTCCAGAAGGGCCAGAAAGTGCTCGCGGGCGGGAGCCTCGCGCGCCGGGGGCGGCGCCAGGCTGTAGAGCCTGTTCTTGCCGCTGCGGCGGTCGCTGACCAGGCCGGCGGCCTTGAGGCGGGAGAGCTGGGCGGAGATGTTCGACTGGGGCAGGGCCAGGATTTCCTGAAGCTCGGCCACGCTGAGCTCCTCCTGGCGCAGGAGCAGGAGCAGGCGGGCGCGCGTGGGGTCGGCGGCGAGGCCGAGTGTCTTGAGCAGGGAGGCCATGGGCGCGGCATGTTGGGACGCGGGCGGCGGCTTGTCATGCGGCAAGTTGCGCGCGGGCCGGATTCCGCCTTGTCTGGCCGCAGGGGAGCGCTACCATCCGCGCCCGCGCCTGCCGTTTCCGCAAGGCGCGCCCCCCTCAGCCAGCATGGTGAAACGCGCGCTCATCGCCTGTGTCCTCGCTCTCGGCGCTCCGGCCTGGCCGGCAGCGGCCCAGGAGGCGCGCGCGCCGGAGCCGCAGACGCTGGAACTGATGCGGCTGGCCTTTCAAAAACGGCTGATGGAGGCCGCGCTCAACCCGCTCAAGCAGCAGCTCACCAGCCTGGCCGAACTGGAAAAACAGAGAGCCGCAGCCGGCGACTATGCCGCCGCCATCGAGGCGCGCGACCAACGCAAACGCCTGACCACGGAGCTGGAGCGGCTGGACAAGGAGCTTCTGCTGGCGCAGACGCGCGAGCAATCCCTCAAGGCGCGCCTGCTGCCGGAGCGCGTTTCCCTGGATCTGGCGCACGCCGAACTGGACGGCGGAGTGCGCATGGATGGCGGCGCGCTCACCGGTTGGAGCCGGCCCGGCGCCGCGGCGAAGTGGAAACTGCCGGACCTGCCTCCCGGAGGCTACGAGGTGGTCGTCCGCTACCGTTGCGGCCCGCTGGAGGGAGGCTCGCTGCAGGTGGCCGAGGCGCGCTTCACTCTCGACGCGGATGTGGTGACCACCCTGCGCGGCCCCCAGGAAAAAAATCTCGGCACACTCAAGGTCACCGACGGCTCCGGCCCGCTCGTCATCAGCGCCCGCTCCGTGGTGAAGGACAACCTGATGCACTTGCTGGCCGTGCATCTCACTCCAGCGGGACGCTAACCCCATGAAGAGAATCGCGCCGATTTTTCTCGTCATCCTCTGCTCCGCCTCCGCGCAGACGACGGACCCCGCGCCGCTGGCCTCGGCGCGCGCGGCCTTCCTGCGCGATGTGCTGGCCTCCTCCAAAACACTCAGCGGCCAGTATGAGTCCGCGCTGGCCCGCGCCGAGGCCGAACTGGCCGCAGCTGCGGAGTACGAGGAGGCGCTGCTGGTGCGCCGCCGGCGTGACGAGTTGAAGGCGCTCTACCCCGTGACCGGGGCGGAGATCGCCGCCTCCCTTGCCATCCCGCTGCCCGCGCGCCAGGCCCGCCTTTCCGGCTCCGTGGAGGCGCGCGGCGAGGAGCTGACGCAATGGCGCACCAATGGCAGCTCCGCCGAGTGGACGGGTGTCAAGGTCTCACCCGGCAGATACTACCTGGAGCTGGAGGCCTGCCTCATTGAGACAGCCCCGCCGCCGGATGGCATGCTGCCGGGGCTTTTCCGCCCGCAGGAGCATGTGACCTTTGAATTTCACGAGCTTTCCCTGCTGCCCGGCGCGGCGGAAAATCGCCGCTCTTTCGAGATCGCCCCCGTGCGCGCGGACGGCGCCTTCACCTCCCTCCAGGCCGGGCCTGTCACTTTCACGCGCAGCCCCGTGAGCCTGCGCCTGACAGCGGCCGCCGGCTACCCGGCCAGGCACATCCGCCTGCGTGCCCTGCGCCTCATTCCCGCCGCCCAGGACGCCCCCACCATTGTCTCGCCGGACAGCTCCACCCCCACGCTAGACGACCTGCGCAAGTCCCTCTCCGAGACTTTGGCCGCCGTGCAGAAACCCATTGTGGACGGCTATCTGCAAAGCCTGCGCGACCTGGCCGCAGGCACGCCCGCGCTCAAGGACGCCGCCGACGCCGAGGCGCGCCGCATCATCCGCATGCTGCAGGACAACGGGCGCTCCACGCAGCGGCTGCTAGGCGCGGCCACGCCCTTGAGCGCCTTCGACGACCTTGACGGCGCGGTTTTCGTTCCCGACCCCGCCAACGAGGGCGACCGCTTTTTCGTCGAGCATGACGGCAGCCGGCTCCGCGTCCAGCTTCTATGGGTCGAATGCGCGCCGGTGGATGCCGCCCGTGACGCGGACCGCGCCGGGCGCATCCGCGAGCATTTCCGCATCGAGGACACCGACTCGCCCGCGCGCCTCGCGCGGGAGTTCACCGCGGGCTACCTGGAAGGGAAGCCCCTCCGCCTGCTCGTCCGGCCGGGCAAAAACAAAGACGGCAGCATCTCCGCGCTCGTCTTTCTGCCCGAAGTCGGCCTTTACCAAAACATCCTCGTGGACCAGGGCCTGGCCGCCGTCATCGCGCCCAGGGAAAAGCGCGGAGTCAGCGAGACCGGCCTGCACGACTCCCTGCTGGCCCGCGAGCGCGCCGCCCAGCGTCGCAAACCCGCGCCTGGAGCCTGGGCGCTCTCGGAGGGCGCGCGCCGATGAAAACCCCTTCCCCATCCGTCATGCGGCGGCTTTTTTCCGCAACCCTCGCGCTGCTCATCGCCTTTGAGGCAGGCGCGCAAACCCCGGCAACCCATTCCACCCCGGCCCCCTCCAGCGGCGAGGACACGCGCCTGCGCCAGATGGAAGCCATCTACGTCCAGCAGCTCCGCTCCCTGCATGTGCCCCTGCTTGGAAAATACGTCACCGAGCTCCAGCGCCTCGCCGCTCAAGCCGCCGATCCGGCTCCTTATCAGCGCGAGATCACCCGCATCCAGGACATCATCAGCTCCGGCGGTGTCGTGGACCTGGCCGACGCCGCGCGGATGCTCAAAGCCCCCGCCGAGCCGCCCGCCAAATCCGGCGCGCCGCCCCTGCCGCGCCTGCGCCGGGGCGCGCTAAGCCTCACACCCGGCCTCGCCGCCAAAATCCAGCCCCTGCCCGACTCCAGCGCCGAGGCCGCAGCCATCGGCGTCATTGAGTGGCGCATCGAAAGCCTCGCCGCCGGAGCCTACGAGGTCATCCTGCACTACGCCTGCCCGGCGCTGGACTCCGTGCTGCCGGTCACACTCACCCTGGGGAAGCAGAGCCTTGCCACACGGCTCGACTCCGGCAAGACCACCCCGGACGCCGCCACCTACAGCATCCTCCGCCTGGGCCGGCTCGACCTGCCCGCCGAGGCGCGCGGCGGCATCCTCAGCC
>DDQZ01000046.1:89828-107072 GCA_002343505.1 Verrucomicrobiaceae bacterium UBA2429
ATCGGCGGCATCCTCAGCCTGAGCGCCGGCGAGCCGGCCCGCCTGCATCTCAAGCAGCTCATCCTCACCCCTGTCAAAACCACGGACTGAACCCCAAACCGGACCCTCAAACATCTCATGGGAGCACAATGGAAACAGAAATGGCGCGAACTGGCCGCGGATCAAAAAGGCAAAATCGTCGGCAAGCTGACGCGTGAAATCCAGGTCGCCGCCCGCCTCGGCGGCCCCGACCCCGACCTCAACGCGCGCCTCCACGCCGCCATCGCCGCCGCGCGCAAGCAAAGCGTCACGCGCGACGCCATCGAGCGCGCCATCGCCAAAGGCAGCGGCATCGGCGGCGAGCCGGTGAACTACCAGACCGTCGTCTTCGAGGGCTTCGCACCGCACCGCGTGCCGGTGATGGTCGAGTGCCTCACCGACAACAACAACCGCACCTCCTCCGAAGTCCGCGTGCTTTTCAAAGCGGGCAGCATGGGCACGCCCGGCTCCGTCGCCTGGATGTTCGAGCACTGCGGCCTCATCGAGGCCCACCATCCGGACGCCGCCCAGGACATCGAAACCGCTGCCATCGAAGCCGGCGCGGACAACGTCGAGCCGCTCGAACTCGACGATGAGGACGCCGCCGGGCACCTCGGCGCGCGTTTTCTCACCGCCACCACCGATCTGGACGCCGTCACCAAGGCGCTCAAGGCCGCCGGCTGGCAGATCACCACTTCGGAACTCCACCACCAGCCCAAGGACTGCCCACCGCTCGACGACACCCAGCGCGCCGAGGTCACCGCCTTCCTCCAGGCTCTCGATGGCCACGCCGACGTCCACCGCGTCTATGCCGCCATGAAATGAGAGTGCCGGGGCGCGGCCTGGGCGCCGCAACCATGACGCGATGACACCGCGCCCTTGCGCACGGCGGGCCGCGCCTTATGGATGGGCGCATGGCAGACACACTCCCTCCAGCGATCGGCATCATCGGCGGCTCCGGGCTTTATGAAATCGAAGGCTTCGAGCAGCCGGAGGAGCTGGAGATCACCACGCCCTTCGGCCCGCCATCGGACAAGCTGGTGGGCGGCGTCCTCGCCGGTCGGCGCGTTTATTTCCTGCCCCGGCACGGGCGCGGACACCGCATCCTGCCCACGGAGCTGCCGCACCGCGCCAATCTCTGGGCTCTGCGCTCGCTGGGCGTGCGCCACGTCATCGCCGTCACCGCCGTGGGCAGTCTGCGGGCGGAATACCACCCGCGGGATGTGCTGCTGCCGGACCAGTTTTTTGACCGCACCAGCCGGCGCGCCGAGCACACCTTCTTCGGGCGCGGCATCGTGGCGCATGTGGCCTTTGCGGACCCTCTCAGCGCGGGACTGCGCGCGCTGCTGAAGCAGGCTGCCGCGGAGCAGGGCGCGCGCGTTCATGACGGCGGCACTTATGTGTGCATGGACGGGCCGGCCTTCTCCACCAGGGCGGAGTCGAACGCGCACCGGCAGCTCGGCTTTGACGTGATCGGCATGACCAATCTGCCGGAGGCAAAGCTGGCGCGCGAGGCCGAGATGGCGCTGGCGACGCTGGCGATGATCACCGACTTCGACTGCTGGAAGACGGACGAGGAGCACGTCACCGCCGAGGCGGTGATGGGTCATGTGCAGGCCAACGCGGCGATGGCGAAAGCCATCCTCGCATGCGTGATCCCGCGCATCCCGAAGGATGCAGGCTGGCCTGAGCACCGCTCGCTCGACGGCTCCCTCATGACGCCGCGCCAGCTCTGGCCGGAGAGCACGACGCAGGAGCTGCGGCCCCTGCTGGAGCGCTTCCTCGAAGGGTGATGCCTCGCACGCCTCAATGCGCGGAGTTTATTCGATGTCTTCCGCCGCGGAAATGACCGCGACTTCGGAGTCACCTTCCGCCATTTCAGCCGGAGCGGCGGCAGGCTCGCCGAGGAGATGGCGCCGCAGAAAAGCGAGCGCATGCCGCTCATACACCGCGCGGCGCGCGGCATCGGTCCTGCCGCAGGCCAGCTCCGCCATGCGGCTTGTCGGATTTTCAGGATCGCAATGCGTGGAGCCGCGCACACGCAGCGCAGCGAGCGGCGCGCCGGGGACCCGCAGCCAGGCCAGCGCGTTGGCATGGCGGTTCCACGCGCCGGACTCGGCCAGGAGCATGAGCGCGGGGACTTTCAGCTTTTTCACCGCCGCAAGGCCGTGGCCCATGAAGTCCACCGGATCCAGCCCGACCCAGCAGCGCGCGCGTTTTTCCCGGCCCGCCGCCAGCAGCGTGGCAAAGCCGCCCGCCGAATGCCCGATGAGCGCGACATCTCCCGTGGGCGCCGCTTGACCGGGCCTGCCCGGCTCGTGCAGCAGCGTGATCAAATCACCGATGGCGCGCGCGTTGCGGCCATGGTCGGCAAAGGCGGGCAGGTCTGGCACGGCGGCGATCATGCCGTTTTGCGCCAGCAGGATGCCCCACCCGGCCATGACGCGGCGGTTTCGTGTGAAGCCATGCGCGACGATGACCACCGGCGCTTTGTCCGCTTTTTGCGGCAAGTAAATGTCCACCGGCACCTCACTGCCCTGGAGCGTGAGTTTATCCGTCCGTTTCGTGATGCCGGACGGCACGGGCAGGTGTGGCACGCGGTTCGCGCACCCGGCCATGATGAGCAGGCCCGTGATGGCGAGCACGGGCAGCAGGAGCGCGGCGGCGCAGCCTTTTTTGATCCGTGCTTTCTTCATCGCGCGGTGCTGATGGCCTCGGAGTACACATGCTCGCCGGTGCGGCCGTCGAAGTATTGGAAGATGACCTGCGGGTGCGGGTAGGCCACCCAGCGCGTGCCGCCGAGCTGCTGCGGCATGTTATAGACGTTGTTCACCTGCACCACGCAGTAATACGGATACATGCGCTGCGGGCGCTCCAGGTCGGGCAGGATGTAGCTGCTCCAGCGGATGTCACACTTGCGCGGGCCGGACTGGTAGATGCCGGTGGCGGGGCGGTTGCCTTCGTCGTTGACGGGCACATGGTTCACGGAGTTCAGCGGGCCGGAGGAGAACTCCCACACGCGGTCGGTGATCTTGATGGCGAAGCTGTTGTGCAGGTCCGCCGTGAGGATAAAGACGGGCTTTTTCAGCGCGTCGAAGAACTCGATCAGCTCCTCGCGCTCGGCGATGAGCGAGGTCCATGCCTCGTCCTTGCCCTCGGTGAACTCATGCCCGCCGGCGCCGTTGTGGGGGATCATGAAGTTGACGGAGGAGACGAGGAAAAAGAAATCGCTGGTGCTGCGCCGCATCTCGTCGAGCAGCCAGGCTTTCTGGTCCTTGCCGAGGAAGCTGAGGCCCGCGCGCGAGGGGTCCTTGATGTCGTGCATCTCGCGGTGCGTCTTGGAGTCTATGATGAAGTAATCGCAATTCGAGACGGTGAATTTGCCGTATGACTTGCGCCCGATGGAATAGGAGCCGGTGCTGTCCGCGTAAGCGGCGGGCGTGATGCGCAGGCGGTGCGCATCGAGCACTTCGGCGATGGCGAAGATGCCGGCGTTGGGGTTGCCGGGCGGTTCCTTGTCGAGGCGGATGTCGTCCTCACCGGCGGTGATTCTGCCCCAATGGACGTGCAGGTTGGCGGCCTGGGTCATGTCGAGCTTGGTGAAGTCGGCCTGCTCGTCCACGAGGATGTCGCTGCCTTTTTTCAGAATGGCGCGGCCAAAATGGATGCCCTGCGTGGTCTCATAGGGGTTGGCCCAGCCGGCGTAGTCCTCCCAGGCGCGGATGCCGATGTCGCGAAAGACGGCGCGGCGCTCGCGGAAGCCGGTGGTGCCGCAGCCGCGGATGTCATTGACGAGTTCGTGGTCGTCGAAGGTGAAGACGGTGGGCATGTTCCGCTGCCAGGCGGCCAGGTTCACGCCGCGGGAGAGGTAGGTTTTGTAGTTCTCCCACAGGCCGGTGATGTTCGGCGCCAGGTCCACGATGCGCGGCGCCTGATCCGGCATCAGCCCGGCCTGCATGAGCCAGGCCTCGGGCGGCATGGAGCGGTGCTCCTCATAGATGAAGTCGCCGTTCATGATGGAAAAATGCGTCCGGCCATGCAGCTCCCGCAGCATGGTGGCGTGCGCTGGCAGGCTGGGGCCGATGCCGCTCTTCGGATTCTGATTGGCGCAGGAGCCGAACTGGAAGCGGAAGTTGAAGAGGCCTTTGGGGTTGTGCGTGGCTTCACGATGCGCCTCGGCGCCGGGCAGGGTGAGGAAGCTGCCGCCGGGGCCGCTGGGCACCTTGCCGATGAAGACCTGGTAATGGTAAAGGGTATCCGGCTTCAGCCCGGTGAGCGTGACGGAGCCGGTGTGGTCGCGGTCGGCTGAGGTCCGCACTGGCGTAGTGCTTTGATCCAAGCTCTCGTCATTCTGCCCATAACGCACCGTGAACTCCCCCGCCCGGTGCGTGCGCGCCCAGACGCGCACGCTGGAGTCGGTGACGAGGCCGAGCATGGGGCCGTGGGTGACGTGATTGGTGCTGTATTCCTCCATCGGAACCTGGGCGGCCAGGGCGGGGACGAGGATGAGGCTGAGAATATGACGCGCGGCTTGCATGAGGCATGTCACAACGCGGCTCCGAACACGGCCTTGCTTGATAGAAGCCGCGCTGTTCGGGCGTTGATTGGACCCGCCGGGCCGCTTTGAAAAACTCCCCCCTCATTCGAGCGCCCCGGAGGGTGATCTCGCGCACACATCCGACATGCCTAGAAGCCCCCTAGCCGCCCTCCTCCCAGCCGCGCTTTTGCCCGGCCTCTGCCTCCTCTCCGGCTGCACCCAGTCTTTCTACAAGCGCTGGGCGGACAGGGAGGTCTTCGGGATCATCGGAAACAAGTCGCAGGTGGTGGCGGGAACCGATGAGACGCTGCTGGACATCACTCCCCCGCCCCCCGCGAAACTGGACGCGCTGGAGAAAAGCCGCAACAACAGCGACTTCCTCGGCGAGCGCGCCTTCATCGAAAAAAACGCCCGGATGCTGGGCCTGGCCGACGCGCTGGACTTCGCCGTGCATCGCAACCGCGGCTATCTGGGGCGCAAGGAGACAGTGTACCTCAGCGCGCTGCGGCTGACTTTGACGCGGCAGCAGTTCGGGCCGGTGGCCGACGGCGGCGGGGGGGTGTTTTACACGGAACGGCAGGTGAAGAACGGGGTGAACGACTTTGTCCGGACCTCGACGCTGACAACCGACGGCATCGTGGGCTTCGACTATCTCATGCGGACGGGCGCGCGCCTGGCAATGGACCTGAGCACGGATTTCACCCGCTTTTTCACCGGCGCCACGCCGAAGCTGAGCGATTCCCGCGCGGCGGCCACGCTCTCCCAGCCGCTGCTGCGCGGCGCGGGCGTGCTGGCGGCCTCGGAGCCCCTGCGCCAGGACGAGCGGGAGGTGCTCTACGCGATCCGGGATTTCACCCAGTTCCGCAAACAGTTCACCGTGGACACGGCGCGCCAATACCTGCGCGTGCTGCAGGCGCGCGAGGCGGCCCGGAACCGCAACACGGCCTACCGCGCGGCCATCCTCTCCCTGGAGCGCGAGCGCGCGCTGGCGGACGCGAACCTGCGCTCTCAATCCAGCCTGCGGCAGATCGAGCAGGGGCTGCTCTCCTATGAGCGCTCCAGGATCACCGCCATCCGCAATTACGAGGACCAGCTTGACGACCTGAAGATCGCCCTCGGCCTGCCGGTGACCGAGCGCATCGTGCTGGACAACAAGGAGATCGAAAACCTCCAGGTCATTGACCCGTCCGGCACGCTGGACGAGGCGCAGGACACCGCCCTGATCACGCGGCTGGACCTCTTCAATGAGCGCGACCGCCTCCAGGACGCGGCGCGCAAGGTGAAAATCGCCCACCAGAACACACTGCCCGGCGTCAACGCGCTGGTGAATTACGAGATCGGCACGCCCGGCGGCAACGAGGGCCTGGAACTCAACCACCGCCAGCGCCGCCTGACAGCCGGCCTTGATGTGGACCTGAACCTGAACACCAAACCCGAGCGCAATGTGCTGCGCTCCAGCCAGATCACCGAGCAGCGCTCCGCGCGCGAGCTGGAGCTGGCGGAGGAAAACCTGCGCGGCAACATCCGCGCGGACTGGCGCGCCCTGGAGGTGGCGAGGCAGCAGTACGACCTGGCCGTGGAAGGTCTGGCGCTGGCCGAGAAGAGGCTGGAGATCGAGGAGGCGCTCATGGCCGAAGGCCAGGGCACCGCGCGTGACATCGTGGAATCACAGGACCGGCTCATTGCCGCGCGCGACCTTGTGGTGTCGTCGAAAATTGACCATGTGATCGCCCGCCTGCAATTATGGAGCGACATGGGAATTCTATTCATTCAGAAAGACGGCCGGTGGGCGGACGTATTGAAAAACGAAAAGAATCAGGGAACCGAGGAAGAATGATGAAATTGAAAGCATGGCATCTGGTGGTCGGAGCAGCGGTCATTGCGGTCGCGGCCTGGTTCATGCTGCGCGGCCCTGGCGGCGCGGCTGATGACAACGTGCCCACCTTCGCCGTGCAGAAAGGCCCGCTCCAAATCAACGTGCTGCAAGGTGGTGAAATCCGCGCGCTGAGGAACTTCGAGCACAAGTCGGAGATCGAGACGCCCACCAAGATCATCAGTGTGATTCCCGAGGGATACCTGGTGACCGAGGAGGATGTGAAGGAGGGCAAGGTGCTCATCGAACTGGACAGCACCGATTTGCGCACCCGCATTCAGGACCACGAAATCCAGTTCCAAACCACGGTCTCCATGTACATTGACGCGGACGAAGGGCGCGAAATCCAGCGCAGTGAGAATCAGAGCCTCGTGCGGGACATGAAGCAGACCGCCGGCTTTGCCCTGATGGACTTTGAAAAATACCTCGGCCGCCAGCTTGCCGCCGACATCCTCGTCGCCGCCGGCCTTCCCAAGGACATCGAAGCCTTCGACCGTTTCGCCGACGACCTTGAACAGCAGGCCAACGTCCAGCTTGAAGCGGGCGCCGCCTTGAAGGTGGCCCAGCAAGTCAAGGAAACCCCGGGGCCAGCCGTTGAACCGCAAAACACGGACGCCGTGCCCCTCCACGCGGATCGCATGGATTTCTCGCCCTATCTTGAGAGGCAGGACAGCGGTGACGGCGAGGCCCAGCAAAAGCTCAGGCAGCTTGAGGACGAACTCCTCCTGCGCAAATCGGAGCTCGCGGTCGCCAAACAGAAAGTTGAAGCTTCCCAGCGCCTCGCCGCGCGCGAGTTCATCTCCCGAACCCAGTTGGAGAACGACCAAGTCAACTTCGAAAAAGTCTCCCTTTCCGTCAAGACGGCGGAAACCCAGCTCAGCCTGTTCAAAACCTACGAGTTTTCCAAGCAGTGCGCCCTGCTCCTGTCCGAATACCGTGAGAGTCTGACCAAGCTCCAGCGCACCGTGCGCGCCAACCGCTCCAAGATGGCCCAGGCGGAGACCCGCTTCCAGACCGCCAAGCGCCGCTATGACATGGAGCTCGCCAAGAAAGACGACCTGGACCGCCAGCTCAAAGCCTGCCTCATCCGCGCCTCCCAGCCGGGTCTCGTCGCCTATGGCAACCTCAACGCCAGCAGCTCCACACGCTACAGCGAGCCCATCGAGGAGGGCGCCACCATCCGCTTCCGCCAGACTCTGCTCACCATACCGGACATGTCCCAGATGGGCGTCAGCGTGAACATCCACGAATCCCAGGTCAAAAAAGTCCGCATCGGCCAGCCCGCCCTCATCCGCGTGGATGCCGAGCCCGGCAAGGTGCTCGAAGGACGCGTCGCCGAGCTGGCCCTGATGCCCGACTCGGGCAGCAGCCGCTACACGCCCAACCTCAAAGTCTATCCCGCGTCCGTCCACATCTTCGGCACGCACACCTGGATGAAACCCGGCATGAACGCCAAAGTCGAGGTCATCGTGGACCAGCTCGCTGATGTCATGTTCGTCCCCGTCCAGTCCATCGAGGTCCAGGACGACAAGCACTACTGCTACGTCACCGAAGGCTCGGGCATCGCCCGTCGCAGTGTCGTCACAGGTTTGTTCAACGACGAGTTTATCGAAGTCAGGGAAGGCCTGGCCTTCGGAGAAAAGGTCGCCCTTTCCATCCCCAAAAGCCTGACCTCGGAGCCCAAACCCGCCACCGGCCCGGCCCAGCAGCCCTCCGGCGCCCCGCAGGAGCGCAAGCCGAAGGAAACCCCCAAGGCCAGGGACGTGGCCGCCGTGCGCGGATGACACTGACGGAGGAAAACGCCGCCCTTCATGAAGGGCGGGAGCCCATCATCCGGCTTGTGGACATCCGCAAATCCTACCAGATGGGGGATGTCGTCAGCCAGGTGCTCCAGGGCATCTCCTTCGACATCTATCCGGGGGAATACGTCTGCATCATGGGCCCCTCCGGCTGCGGCAAGTCCACCCTGCTCAACGTCCTAGGCTGCCTCGACCAGCCCACCAGCGGGGACTACTTCCTCGGCGGCGAAAACGTCGCCACGCTCAACGACGACGACCTCTCCGCCGCCCGCAACCGCAACCTGGGTTTCATCTTCCAGAGCTACAACCTCATCCAGCAGCTCACCGTCCTGGAGAACATCGCCGTGCCCATGTATTACGGCGGCGCGGATGACGCGCTCATGAGGAGGACAGCCGAGAAGCTCGCGCGCCGTGTCGGCCTGGAGCACCGCATGAACCACAAGCCCAACGAGCTCTCCGGCGGCCAGCAGCAGCGCGTCGCCATCGCCCGCGCCCTCTCCAACAGCCCCCTCATGATCCTCGCCGACGAGGCCACTGGCAACCTCGACTCCAAATCCGGCAGGGAGATTCTGGCCCTCTTCGACGAGCTCAACGCCGAAGGCAAAACCCTCGTCTTCGTGACCCACGACGAGCGCATGGTCGAGCGCTGCACCCGCATCATCCGCCTGCGCGACGGCCTCCTCGAAAGCGACCAGCCCGGCGCCAAAGCCCGCGCGCACCCCGTCCCGCGCCTCGCCGCCGCGTGATTCGGGAATCAGGCGGGTAAATATGTTCCGCGCTCCCTCTAACACCGTGAGGCCCCCGCGTTCGGCGAATGCGAATGATGGCAAAAGACAAACGCAATCCCCAGCGGATCAGTTTGCCGCGGTCAAATCAATAAGGCGGCAGCAGACGCCGGAAGCCATGCAGCAACACCACAGCGAGAAAAACGAGATTACGAAGCAGCACCGAGGGCCAGAAGACTCGCGGCATCAATTTTGACTCACCCGCCACAGCCTCCGCGATTCCGCGAATGTGCGTGATAGAGCGCGGCCAGTCGCAGATGTCCGCGAGCCATGCTTGCGGGATGCCATTTTCCCCCGCTTCAGCTCCACAGATGCCTCCTGTGATGGCGGCGACGGTATCGGTGTCGCCACCGCATTCGATGACCGAGCGAAGGGCGGCTTCAAACTGTCCGCGATGCCGCAACCAGGCAAAAAGAGCCACCGCGACGGTGCTGGGGGCAAATCCGCTCACACCTCGTTCGCAGCCGATTTTCCCCGCGAAGTCCAAAACACTCCTCTCAGCAGCCAACCCCGCCTCAAGTGCCTCGAAGCATGTCCTCATCTCATCGCTGAAAATCATCGCGGACAAGCACGCGACTACTTCTTCCACCGATGCATGCCTTGCAGCCAGCGCTGATGCTTCCGCGACCAGCAGTGCCGATTCCTCGGCACGCGGGTCGGTGTGCGTGACACGGCAGGCGGCGAGAGCGAATTCGCGGCGTTTGGCCTCATCATTCGCCCAAAAAACTCCCACGATCGCGCTGCGCATGGCCGCGCCGTTGCCAGCGGAGCGCACGCCTGATCTCGACGGTGGAAAACCGAGCCAGAGGCGCAAAATCGCCATCGCCGTGCTCATGCCCACTCCTGCGGGAAAACCGAGCAACCACCAGCGTAGTTTCCGCGCGAAGCCACTCTGAAACGCGACCACATCCCCGCGATGCGCGTGCATTGCCGCCGCAAGCATCAGTGTGTGCTCTGTGTCGTCGCTGAACATGCCCCTGCCCGAAAGAAACCGATGCCGGACCTCGCCAAAGGCCCGCACCCGCTTTCCCGACATGCCTTCGTATGGCAAGCCCAGCGCATCACCCGCGGCAGCGCCGAGGAGAGACCCCAGAATGGCTTCCGGTGGGGATTTCATGGTGTGAGCAGCTTTTCATACTGATCCCGATCCGCCGCGCTGAAGCAGCAGAAGACCACGGTTTGGATGGAACATGGCGCCGCCAAAAAGGTTCGCAAGCTTTCCACGGCAATTTGCGCGGCTTGATCCGATGGAAAACGATGCATGCCCGTCGAGATGCGCGGAAAGGCGATGCTTTGCAGCCCGTTCTCGGCAGCGAGGCGCAGGGAGTTTGTGTAACAGACGCGGAGTTTGTCCGCCTCACCGTTTTTGCCGCCGTGCCAGACGGGACCGACGGTGTGAATGACATGACATGCTTTCAAGCGATGACCCTTCGTCATTTTCGCCTCGCCGGTGCGGCAACCATTCAGTGTCAGGCAATCGGCCAGCATTTCCGGCCCCGCCGCCCAATGGATCGCGCCATCCACGCCGCCGCCGCCGAGCAGAGAGGAGTTGGCCGCGTTCACAATGGCGTCCATATTGGGGATGGTGATGTCGGATTGGAGGGCTTGGAGTTTCATTCCTCAAACAGGAAGTTCATTTTTTGTCCCGTTTGTGTTTCATGAGGGCGCAGGCGGGGGGCGGAAGGCACCCAACAGCGAACTCATTGAATTCACACGATGGCATGTCATTTGCCAGATCCGCCGGACCGCGCGGCGCGGGCTTCCGGGGGCCAGGCTTCAAGGGGCAGCTTTTCGCCCAGGGCACGCTCGAAGCCCGTGATGCAGGCGGGGGACATGAACCCGGACTTGGCGTCATGCTCCTGGAGACTGGCGGGATAGGAACGGGCGCTGGTCGGATCCGTGGGCCGGGGGACTCCGAGGGCGAAGCCGATGCTGCTGAGCAACTGCTTGTGCAGACGGGCGACCAGGCGGGCGCGGTCGGGCGGCTCGTCATTGAACTCCGCGCGAAAGCGGGCGCTGGAGACGACGCATATCCGCTTGCCGGTGAGCGCCATGCCAAAGACATAGTTGCTGTCTCCTTCATAGAGATCCGCCCGGGTGAGGCCGACGACGATGCCGGGACCAAACGTGCCCCTGTTTTGCGCCAGCGTTTGCAACTGCTGAATCAAAGCCGGGGCGTTCCATTGCGCGTCGTTTTTCCTCAAATGGGCGGCGGTGTTCTCCAGATCATTGGCCTTCTCATGGGCGCCTTCCCGGCGCAGCTCGGCGGCGAGCGCGGCCAGGAGGATGCCGGGGTCCGCCTCCTCCGGCACGCTCCTGCCCAGTCTCTCTAGCAGCGCCACCGCCGGAGGCGAGAACCAGTCTATGGAGGGCAGCAGTTGCCTGGACATCCAGCGGTCGAAACTGCTGCGGTGCGGCCTGGGCAGGGCCAGCTTGTCATCAAGCAGCGCCGGGGTGATGCCGAGCGTGGCTTGAATCTTCTCCATCACGTCACGAAGGATGGTGTCTTCGAAGTCGCCGATCTTGATGAAGCAAATCCACGGACGGCGCGCGTCACCATCCCAGCCGGCGGGCGGCGGCGGGGCGGGCTCGCCGAGTGTGGCGAGCGCCCTGGCGTGCAAGGCGTCGCTCTCGGCCCGCTGGCAGACCATGCGCGCCTTTGCACCAGCCTCCTCCACCTGGCTCATCTCACGCAGCAGCGCGGCATGGGCGAGCTGCTCATCCAGGCTCCACGGACTCAGGCGCAGGCCGTGCTCGAAGTAATCATTGGCCTCCTCGTTCAGGCCTTCCGCATGCAGCGCCCTTGCCGCGGCAAAGACAATATCCGCGTGTTTCGCGGCCGAGATCGCGTCGGTCCGCGCCTGGGTGATGACGGCGGAGGCTGCGCGCAGCTTCTCCTTCAGGTCATCCCCGTTCTGGGCTGCCGCCGCGAGGGAAAAGGCCGCAAGCATCGGGAGAAGCACCGCTTTGGCAAAGCGTGAGAGGCGCGGCGGGGCGGATGGCGGAATGATGCGCATGGAGTGGAAAAGCAGCCTGTCTCCGCGCGCTCACCGTCTGTTCCGCAGCCCGAACCAGGCGAGCAGGACTCCGACAAGCGAGTGCCCGCCGAGCGCCCACATGGCCTGGGCGGGCGTGGCGAACCAGGTGCGGACCAGGCGCGTCACCGGCTCGAAGACGGCGGTGTCACGCAGAGTCTCGACGCTGCCCGACCAGCCGTGGTAGGCGGTGATGAAGGGGTGGATGACGCCGCCGAGCACGCGCGGGAAGCCCAGCAGCGCCCCGGCGAGGATGAGGTTGAAGAAGAACAGCATCCAGGCGCGGCTGTGCGCGCGCCCGGCGTCGGCGCTGCACGCGGAGATGCCGAGGCAGAGGCAGCCGAAGGCGCAGCCCGTGAGGGCCAGCAGCAGCAGGCGCGGCAGCGCGTGGCCGGGCAGGCCGCCGGTGAGCATGTCCGCCAGCACGCCCAGCGCCAGGGATTGCAGGAGCACCAGCGGCAGCACAAAGCCGAGCTTCGCGGCGAGGTAGGCGCCCAGCCTCAGGCCGCCGGCGCGCTCGCGCTCGTAGAGCGGACGCTCGCCGCCGATCTCCCGCGCCCCCGCGCGCACCGCCATCATGAGCACGAGCAGGATCTGCACCCACAGCGCCATCATGCAGGTGTAAGCCGCCGGCCAGAGCACCTCCGGCCCGGCATCCGCGGAGAGTTTTTCCAGGAAGCCCCTGTTCGGCAGCACCAGCAGCACGGCGGCGGCCGGGCACAGCAGCAGCACGCCCAGATGCCTCAGCCATTGCGCGCGGGTGCGGCGCATCAAAGTCCAGCGGCGCAGCATCAGGTGCCGGGCCTGCGCGGTGGCGGAGGGCAAAGGCGGCGGTTCCGGCGCGGCGGCGGCCGTCCTGCTTTCGGTAAAGCCGGTCCGCCCGGCCCCGGCTTTCCGGGCGGCGGCGCTTTCCTCATCCCCGAGGGAGGTGGCCGGCTCTCCCAGGCCGCCGAGTTTGAAGGCCTCATAATACGAGTCGCGGTGCCTGCACCACGAGTCCCCCCAGCGCTCGGCGGGCCGCTTGGCCAGGCGGGGATAAAGCTCGTCCATCGCCGGGATGCTGAAGTAGTGGGTGACCGCGCGCGAGGGCCCGTGAAAACAGACGTGCCCCTCGTGCAGAATGACCACGGTGTCGTAGGCGGCCAGGTTGCCGACCGTCTGCGTGGCGTGGATGACGACGCGCGCGGGGTGGTCCCCCGCCACGAATTTGAGCAGGGCGGCCAGCTCCCGCTCGGAGCGCGCGTCCAGGCCGTCGGTGAACTCGTCGCAGAGCACGAGGGCGGGATCGCTGACCAGGGCGAGCGCGAGCTTGAGCCGGCGTTTTTGCGGCAGTGTCAGCGTCCCGACCCGCGCGGTGGCCGCCGTCTCCAGGCCCGTGCCCACCAGCAGATGAGAGGCGCGGGCCACGCGCTCCTCCCGGCTCTGCCCGGCCACCCGCAGCATGAGCGCGCTCATCACGCTCTCGCGCACGGTGAGCGCCTCGCACAGCACGTCGTCGGAGGCGGGCACATGGCCGATGCTGTTGGGGTGCGGCGCCTCCACGGCGCAGTCCCTGCCCTGGAAAAGGATGGCCCCCTGCGAGGGCGCGTCATGGCCCGCCAGCAGCGTGATGAGGGAGGTCTTGCCGCTGCCGGTGGCGCCGATCACGGTCATCAGGTGGCCGGGCGGCACGCAAAAGCTCGCCTCGTTGAGCACGGTCAGGGTTCCGCGCTTGTGCGGAACGGTGCGGGAGACGCCGGTGAGTTCGAGCATGGCGCCAGGAAAGCGGAAAACCCGCGCGCGGGCAAGCCTCAAGATGAGGCGGCCCGGCCGGGGCGCTCAGTCCTCCTCATCACGCCTGGAGCGCCCGCCGGAGGTCTTCTTGTTGAGCGGCGAGATGTTCCGGTGGACCCACACGCTCTGGACCATGCCCATGAGAAAAAGCGTGACGATCATGAACGTCCCCCCGTAGCTGATGAAGGGCATGGGCAGGCCGATCACCGGCACGAGGTTCACGCACATGCCCGCGTTTTGGAACGTGTGCGCGAAGAACATGGCCACCACGCCCACGATGAGCAGCCTGCCCATCTGGTCGCGCGAGTAAAAGGCCATGAAGACGCACCACACCAGCAGCAGCGCCATGCTGGTGAGCAGGAGCACCGAGCCGCGGAAGCCGAACTCCTCGCTGATCACGCCGAAAAGAAAGTCGCTGTGCGCCTCGGTCTTCGGGAAGAAGCTCGTGTGGACCGTGCGCACCGCGTCCTCCCCCAGCACCTGGCGCGCCGCCCGCTTGCCCTCGAAGCCGGCGGAGGCCACCGCGATCTGGACAAAGTTCGGCACCCAGCCGTCGCCGCGCACGTTCACCTTCTCCATCTGGTTGGTGAGCATGTGCCAGGTGGTGTCAATGCGCGCCTGCTGGTAGTCCTTGAGCACGAAAAAATACACCAGCGGGGTCACGCACAGCGCGCCCAGCACCAGGGTGATCAGGTAGCGGAAGGGGATGCTGCCCACCAGCATCATCGAAAGAAACACCGGCCCCCACACCAGGCCCGAGCCGAAGTCCTCCTTGATCACCATCGCCCCCGGGATGCCGGCCACCACAGCCGCCAGCAGGATGCGCAGCCACGGCCGCCGGAACACCGGCCAGATGCGCGGCAGCTCTCCAAACACCACCGCCAGCATGATGATGCCGCCCAGGATCGCGAACTGCGAGGGCTGCACCGACATGCCGCCGATGTACACCCACGCCTTGTTCCCCTTCACCTCCACCCCGTACATGTCGAGGTAAACCAGGCCGCCGATGCCCGCCAGGTAAATGGGCAGGCAGGCCCAGCGCAGCCACTTGTAGTCCATCAAAGCCGCCGCGAAGAAAATCGGCGCGCCCAGCCCGATCCAGCGCAACTGGTCCCGCCACTTCAGCGCCAGGCCCAGGCCGTCATCGTCCTCGCGGAAATGCGTCGCCGTGAAGATGGCATACACGCCGAAGGCCAGCAGCCCGCCCATGATGAGAAACAGGATCCAGTTGATGCCGATGAATTTGCGGAAAAGCGGGGTCATGGTCGCGGCGGTGGGGGGGGAGGGCTCAGCCAAGCGCCGGGATCGAGGCCAGCAGGCGGCGCGTGTAATCATGCCGGGGCTGGCCGCACACCTCCTCGGCGGGGCCGGCCTCCACCACCCGGCCGCCGTTCATCACAAGGATCTCATCGCTCATGTGGCGCACCACCGCCAGGTCGTGGGCGATGAACAGATATGTCAGCTTGAACTCGTCCTGCAAATCCTTCAGCAGGTTCAAAATGGACGCCTGCACGCTCACATCCAGCGCGCTGACCGGCTCGTCGCAGATCAAAAACTTCGGACGCACCGCCAGCGCCCGCGCGATGCCCACGCGCTGCCGCTGCCCGCCGCTGAACTCGTGCGGGTAGCGCCTCAGCGAGTCCTCCGGCAGGCCCACCCGGTGCAGCAGCGCCGCCGAGACATCCCGCCTCCGCGCCCGGTCCATGTCCTTGAAGTGAATGCCCAGCGGCTCCCCCAGGATCGCCTCGATCGTCATGCGCGGATTCAGCGAGCCGATCGGGTCCTGGAACACCATCTGCATCTCCCGCCGCAGCGGGCGGAACTCCGCCTCGCTCATGCCCAGGATTTCCCGGTCCCTGTACCATGCCGCGCCGCCGGTGGGCTTGATCAGCTTCAGCAGCGCGCGCGAGACCGTGGACTTGCCGCTGCCGCTCTCCCCCACCAGGCCCAGCGTCCTGCCCTCCTCCACAGCGAAAGACACCCCGTCCACAGCCCTCACCACGCCGGCGGGGCGCAGCCAGCCGGAGCGGACGGGGAAATGGACTTGCAGGTTTTCGACTCGGACAAGGGGCATGAGCGGCGGACTCTAACACAACCCCGCCCCATGCCAACGCAAACACCGCCGATTTCCAGGCGCGCGGCGCTGAAAAGCGGCAAACCCCTCATGGAACTGCCGCCCCAAAAGCGGGACAAGCCGGATCAGACCCTGCAACCTGCCCCCGCAGCCGCAAAGCTGGCGAGCCCCCTGCGAAACCGGTTGGAAACACCACTTGCGCGGCGATGCCCCATTCACGCGCAACACCAGATGACCGGGGCCGGCCAAAAAAATTCGCGCGGCATGGCAGTCAGGCCGTCGGAATATCCCGATCCCATTCACACGCAACACCACGGCCTGACTGCCATGCCGCGCGGCTCAAAGTCTTGAGCCTCTGATGCAGGTGTGGCGACTGATGCCTTGCCTTGGGAGTCTTGGCTGAATCTCTTTTTGCCGCCTCAAGCTCTCCTGAATCGTGGCGACTGATGCCACCATTGCCCAACTCCAAGAGCGTCTTGAAGACCGCCTCAAGCTCTCCTGAATCGTGGCGACTGATGCCAAGGCTCTGAAAACGAACGTCGCGAAGTGGATTACCGCCTCAAGCTCTCCTGAATCGTGGCGACTGATGCAAGCGCGCGGGCTAATAGCCCTGTTCGCGCGAGACCGCCTCAAGCTCTCCTGAATCGTGGCGACTGATGCGGTGCTGGCGGAATGATCCGGGCGGCACTGACCTCCGCCTCAAGCTCTCCTGAATCGTGGCGACTGATGCTTTAGAATCTGTTATAGCAACAACATAATCCCTTCCGCCTCAAGCTCTCCTGAATCGTGGCGACTGATGCCCGGGATGGTCAAATACTTGCCCGCCTTGGGCTTCCGCCTCAAGCTCTCCTGAATCGTGGCGACTGATGCTGACGCCGATGCGGTAAATGCGTCCCTCCTCCTGCCGCCTCAAGCTCTCCTGAATCGTGGCGACTGATGCGACATGGGCGGGTTCATCTCAGCCGCGTTAGCTGCCGCCTCAAGCTCTCCTGAATCGTGGCGACTGATGCGGAACTGGAGGATGGCAGCAGGTTGAGCCTGCAACCGCCTCAAGCTCTCCTGAATCGTGGCGACTGATGCCCGGAGGGCGTGCGCGTGTCCAAGTTGATGTGCTCCCGCCTCAAGCTCTCCTGAATCGTGGCGACTGATGCCGAGGAGGAGGGTGTTGTCGCCGTAGGTCGTGGACCGCCTCAAGCTCTCCTGAATCGTGGCGACTGATGCCTGCGCTGCGGAAAATGACTGCGCCTCGGCGGTGCTCCGCCTCAAGCTCTCCTGAATCGTGGCGACTGATGCCACCGTCGTCATCTTGTGTGACGCGCTGCACGCGCCGCCTCAAGCTCTCCTGAATCG
>DDQZ01000046.1:107163-116726 GCA_002343505.1 Verrucomicrobiaceae bacterium UBA2429
TCCTGAATCGTGGCGACTGATGCAGCGCCGCCGTGGAACGCCCATTCTACCTGGATACCTGGGCCGCTGCGCGAGCGCCATTCGTGGAACGACCTCACTTTGGAGTGAATCGCCTGTTAGATAAAGTGTGACGCCCTTCGCGAGCGCGGTGTGAGCGCAGGCCCGGCACTTCCGCGCTCGCGAGGAGCGCCGCTCATCAGTCATCACGATATCAAAGACCCGTGCCGCAGCACGTATTTTGGAGAGATTGCCCGTTCCAATGGCGGAGGAAGGGTGGTCGGTGGCGGAGGCTTGCGCTTTGTTCGCCGCTCCATGCTCGCGGTTTCCGCCGCGGGCGCAAGCAAGATTTGGGCGGGAATGCCATCCCGCCCGACTCAAACGATCGTCACCCGGCTGCGCGCCAGATACGGCAGCCCCATCGCCTCGATCCGCAGGCCGTGGCTGCTGTCCTCCGGTCCCAGGCTGACAAAGAGCACCTGGTCCTCATCATGGTTGAGGATCGGCTGAAGCTCCGCCTTCATCTTGTTCACCCGCTTCTCATCCAGCGCGCATTCAAAGACGCTGTATTGCAGGCGCACGCCGTAGCCCTCCATCGCCTTCGCCACCCGGCGCAGGCGCTTCGGGTGGCAGATGTCGTAGCTGACCAGGTATCGTGTTCTCATGGCCGTCCTCCTTCAGCGCGTGGTGAATCCATGGTAGCCTGCCGCCTCCCCGCGCAGGTAGCGCCAGAGCTGCCGGGCCTGCACCTCCAGCATGCGGCGGTAGCTCATCTTGTAGCCAAACTCCGGGTGGCTCACCTCCGTGTCCATCCGCCTGAAGTAGCCCTCCCAGAAGGCCCGCCGCCCGGCATCCTTCAGGAAGGTGCCGTTCGCGCTCCGCACAAAGTCATCCACCCCCAGCTCCCCCCGGTTGATCAGGGAGATCACCACGCTGTCCGCGATCAGCGGGCGGAATTCCTCCATCAAGTCCAGAGCCAGCGCCGGGCGGCCATAGCGCGGCTGGTGGAGGAAGCCGAGGAACGGGTCCAGCCCCACCGCATGGCACACGCCCGTCAGCTCCTTGGCCAGCATCGAGTAAGCCAGGGACAGCAGCGCGTTCACCGGATCACGCGGCGGGCGCTTGTTGCGGCCCTGGAAGTCGAAGCGCCACGCCTCCCCCCGGCCCTTGAGCATGGTGGGGAAATGCTCGAAGTAAAAATTCGCCGCCATCCCTTCGTAGCCGAGGAGCTGCGTGCGGTCCTCCACCCCGGCCACGCCGTCGCGCAGTTCCGCCATCTTCCTGATCACGCTCTCCGGCGCGTCGCCGTTGCGCATCAGCAGCACGCGCTGGTTGTGGATCTTCGCGCGGATGATCTCCCGCGCCAGCTTCAGGCGGACGGCCTCCTTTTGGAAAAACTCGTACTGGCCCATGCGCGCGTCCACCCCGCTCGTCGGCAGCCCGCGCAGCATCCCCAGGAACCGGCCCGCAGGGGAGAAATAGGCCACGTCAATGTCCAGCTCCAGCGCCGTCTGCACCGCCTGCGCCGTGAGCTGCACCGCTCCATAAAGATAGATCGCCCGGAGCTGGTGCCCAGGCATCTTCTGCACCACCTCCCCCTTCACGCTCACCGTGAACATGTCCCCGCGCTGCCCCACCTGCGCCCCCGGCTCCTGCACCACCAGGATTTCCCCCGCATCCCCGTCCGGCCTCGGCGCTTCCTTGATCTCGGGGGCCGTCGTAGCTGCGCCCGCCAGGGCGTGGCCTCCCGGCCTCCACCGGCTGGCGTCGGCGGCTACGGGCCAGCCATCAAACACAAACGCCATCTGCTGCTCATCCACCTTCTCCTCAAAGCCCGCCGCCCACCAGCGGCTCTCATTGGGCAGGCAGATCGGATACGCCGAGCAGTGCAGGCAGCGCGGATCATGCACCAGCGGCGGCGGGCAGTGGCCGCTGGCCGCCAGCGCCTTCGCATCGGCCAGCGCCTTCAGGGTCTGCTCACGCTGTTCCGGCGACAGCTCCACGCTCACCCGGCGCTTGTCCTCCGCGTAGTAGATCCAGCCGCGCGTCACCCGTGTGCCCTCCTCCTCCAGCAGCAGGGCATGCGCCATCACCTGCACCGCGTCGCTCTCCTTCGCCACCCGCTCCCCGTTCTGCCCGCGCTTCGCGCTGCCCTTCTTGTAGTCCACGACTTCCGCGCCCTCCGGCCCGCCTTCGATCAGATCCACCACGCCCACCAGTCCCAGCGTCACACTTTCCAGCTTCAGGCTCCGCAGCCGGGCTCCTTCCGGCAGCCCCTCCGCCAGCGCCACCTTCTTGTCCTCTTCATAGTTTGAGGGCTTGTCCACGTTCCGGTGCGCATGGCTTCCGGCGATCGTGTCCGCGTTCTCCTCGAAGAGATTCTCCACCCACTGGTAATAGAAGAGGCGCTGGCAGTAGATGAAGTTGTGCAGCCGGCGCACCGGCAGCGGCGGTTGCAGGGACAGCGCGTCATCCTGCGTCTGGATCGGGGCGGCGGAGTTCATGACGGCGGGTACTCTAAACCCGCCTGTCAAGTCAGGCCGTTCCGCCTTCCTCCGCCGCCAGCGCCTCCGGCAGGGCGATGAGTTCCGTCCCGCTGTCCGTCCGCCACACAATGCGCCCGTCCTCCAGCACCCGCAGCACCACGCCGTGCGTGCTGCCGCGCAGCGTCCTAACCCGCGTGCCCGGCGCCAGATCGGCCGCCGCGCACAGGCTCTCCACCACCTGCACCATCACCGTCCGGTCCAGCACCCCGGCGATGTAATGCGCCGTTGCCGAGCCCACCTCACGCTTCCGCACCGGCGGCAGATCGCTGAAGAGCGCGTAGCTCAGCTCACGCCCGATCGCCGCAAAGGTGTTCCCATTGAAGAACAGGAACGGCGCCCGCTTGTGGAACTCCCGCAGCAAGTCAAACGCCGCCGCCAGCGTCATTTCTTGTCCGTGCCGCTCTGCCCAGACTGCCGCGCACGCTGCTCCAGACTCTGAGTTAAAGCCGTGCTGTGCGCCACCTCGCGCGCACGCTCCTGCGTTGATGCGGACGACAGACTGCCAGTCCCAGTTGTGGAGAAAAGCGGCTCGGGTTTGAAACGGTGAACCGTCGCCTCCGCCTCCCGGATCACGTCCTCCGTGGTCAGGTGCTTCAGCAGGTCGAGGCGGAGTTTCATCGCTCATAACATACGCACGTCAGGGGTTTCGCAAGGCAGGGATCAAGTCAGCGGAGCCTCCTCCACCGGCAGTTCCCCGCCCAGATCAGCCATCATTTCCTCCACCGTCGTGAACAGGGAGGGGAAATCCCCCCGCACCGCGTCCCACAGCACCTCATGGTCGATCCAGTCGTAGCCATGCGCCACGATGTCCCGCAGGCCGGCGGCACCGCGCCAGTCGTGCTGCGGGTAGCGCTCCCGCAGCTCCAGCGGCAGCCGCTTGATCGCCTCGCCGATGATTTCAAACTGGCGCTCGAACGCCGTGAGCCGTATCCAGTCCCGCCTCAGTTCATCCAGGGATGTTCCCTCACAGAGGAGATGCGCCCGCCGCGCCGCCTCCCGTATCTGGGTCAGCGTCAGCCGTGGATCATGCCTGCTCATAGATCGGCGAGAGATCATCCTTCACCAGCGGCCCCAGGCGCCTGCCCAGTCCGGTGAGCAGGTCCACCGGACGCCCCAGCAGTTCTTCGAGCGCCTCCCGGCAGTGGACGAAGCCGTAACCCGGCTTGCGTCCCGGCAGGAATTCCACCAGCACATCCACATCACTGCGCTCCGGGTCGAAGTCATCCCGCACCACGCTGCCAAACAGGCTCAGCTTCCGGATGCCCCGCTCACGGCAGAACGCCGCGATCTTCTCGCGGTCGATCTTGATCGGCAGCTCCTCCAGCGTCTTCATGCCGCCTAGTTTAAGAGATGCGTCAGGATTGGCAAGGCACAGGTCATGCGAAGGGAATCTCGTCGTCGGGGTCGGGCTTCTGAAAGCTGCAATCCAACATCTCGAATCAAAAAATGAAAAGCCCCGGCATCATCCAGGATGCCGGGGCCGAGGTTTCTACTCCTTCAACACGGGAGCGGCATAAGTGCCTTTCACGAGTTGGATCGCAGAGTCGCAATCTTTTTCGTTGTGGTAGCCTTCGCCGCTGTTGGCGATGATGCGGCCATTCGCGGCCACAAGTCTCCAGCGCCAATGGCGGTTTGGGTCTTGGTATTTGCGGTATGTCATATTGGGGTCTCTAACAATCCCAGTAGTTGACCGCAGGCTCGCGTTTTGCGATAAGTCCAAGTCCGCCAAGACATGAACGACCTGCGTTTCCCGCCCTGGGAAGCGGGGAAAGTTCCAGCCGCTCCTGCTCAAACAGGAGCGGCTGTTTTATAAATGGCTAGAATTGAATCTCGTCGTCGGGATCAGGCTCTGGTGGAGGGTTGTTCTTCCACTTCGCGATTCGGGCATCGTTGATTTTCTTCACCCTCTGCCACGCCCCGTCTTTGATGGCTTTCCAGAGGGACATGCCACCAGAAAGGCGCAGCTTCTTCCCGCTCGTGGTGACATGGGCCGTATCGAACTTCCCGACGAACTTCTCATCCAGGAAGAAGTTCGTCCGCTTTTGGGCGGCAAGTTCCTTGGTCGGCTCCTTCGGTGGCTCCAGAGTAAGCGCAGCAGCTTTCTCCAGCTTGTTACCCAGCATGGCTTGATGTTTGCCATCTTTCAGTTCCGCACGGATCTTGGGCCGAGCACGCAAGCAAGTCGGTGAAGCAATGGCACGCAGCCCCAGATTGATCGCCGCATTCATATCCGCCTGACGCGGCCCGCCGCCGACCATGGGAATAAAGAGCGGGCCGCCTGCCACCGGAGCAAAGAGCGTCCGCAGTGGCAATTTCTTGTCCTGCTTCCTGGCCTCACGCGCCTCGATATTCAGATCGTGCAGTTGATCGAAAAGCATGGCCGCTGCTTCCGCATCTTTGGAGGACTTGTCTTTCTCCGCCTTTTTGATGAGCCGCTTCCAGCGGAAGTCCTCGGCATTTCCATCATGCACTTCCACCGCACGGAAACCGGGAACGCCCGTGAGCGCGCAGAAGCGTGAAGAGTAGGCGGCGGGAACCTCAAGCACGGGGATGCCAAAAGGCTCACACATTTGTTTCAGCTTGGCGAGCACCGCGCGGTGACACCATTTCATGAGGCGGCCATTCTCGGAAGGGGCACGGCCCTGACTGCTCAGGTAGCGGGAGAGGTCTTCCATCACAATGAAGTCCACGGGCTTGCGACCTGGGATGAGCTCGTATTCACCATGAATGTCTTTTTCTTCCCGCTCAGCATCATTGGCTAGATGAGGGCGAAGACGAAGCCCAAGCGCCTGTGCCAGGATCAGGTGAGCCGTCTGATTGACCCGCTGCTGCTTCATCCTGTCCAGCTTGTTCAAGATGTCTTCACAGGGTTCAGGCTGGCGCTGTCCCTTGTCTTCAACCCCTTGCTTTACCTGCTCACCCGGAATCAAGCTCATTTGTCTTCTCAGAGACATGAAGCGCTTCCGCAGATTTTCAATCTGCTCAATGCGCGCCATGGAAAGACCACGCTGACCACGAATCCATTTCGGATTCTCCTCTTTTTTGAAGTTCCCCTGCTCAAGTTTTTCAAACGCCTCATTCCATACCCATTCACGATGACGCAGTGGCAGTTCACGATTGGCAAGCCTCTCCAAGCTCACTCTCAAATGCTGCTTCAATTCAGGAATCAGCGTTCCGAGTCTTTGGAAAATGATTTCCGCGTGGGGCTTCAAAACAGCCGCGATCTTCTCCGGCTCCACTTTTTGGGCCTCTAGCTTCTTGCGGAGCCCCACAAGAGTGAGCGGCTGTTTCGACTTGGAATCAAGGATGCCGCCAGCATTGGTATAGAGAGCTTTCAGATTCTCCAACATGGCTTCGGCGGTCTTTGTCAGCAGTTCATCCACCTGTCCGTAGTCGATCACATCATCGCCTGTGGCCTCCGGCTTCTCGTGAATGCGGCAACTCCAGCGGTGGAAACGGGCTAGACGGCTTTGTGCACGCGAAAGAATACGGAGAAGCTCCTCATTCTGCTTTGAATGGGAAAGGTGGTCAAAGCCGGGACCAAGGCGTGACTTAGCCTCCTCACCGCCGAACAATAAGGCCATCTCACGGGCTTCCTGCCACTCGGCCTCCAGAGCATTTCGTCCCGCCTTGCCATGAAACTCCACAGCACGCTTGCCTTGATCATCCAGCGCTCCTGTCCGGGCGTCCTCACCGGGAAGGCGTAACATGCCGAGTCCCAGCAGCGCGGTGGACCAGAGTTTCCCGCCTGCCTCACCAAGTTCAATGAAGGGCTGTCTGTTACGGCTGAACGCCTTGTCAGACCGGCTTTCCAGAAGCGCCCAAGCTCCGGCATCCCGCTGACCAAGGTCCACCGAGAGAACGGAAAAGCCCTTGGCTCGAATTTCCTCCCGATTCCACCACGCGGCTGCATCCTCAGCCTCGGGAGCCTTCTCCAATCCGGGCCAGTAGAGATGCAGACCAGTGTCGAGTTGCTGAGTACGCGGCTTGTAAGTGCCGTTGAACTGCTTATACCACATCGCTTGTTTGCCAATATGGCGGATCAGCCCCTCAGGCTCCAGTGTGGCGGGGAAATTCAGCAGCAGGCGCACCCACTTTCCCCCACCCTTTTTCACCACGTCCGGCATGAGGGAGACCGCACACTTCTCCAGAGCAGGCATTTCGACTTCGGGACAGTCGAGCGCCTTCATCATCGGCTGAAACCAGCGCATGGATTCACTGCCACCGGAAAGGCCTTCAAGCTCATCTCGTGCCGCACGCGGAGCACTGAACTCCAATTTGGCACGCACGGGCTGGAGCTTTCCGTCCACGTCATAAGCGATGCTGACTTCCAGACTTTTCCCATCACTGCCAAACTCGGCTCCATGACTGCCGCTGATGTCACTGAACATGAAGAGACGGCGAGAGTTCTCAGCGTGCGCAGGAGTGAAGCGGATGGGCTGTGCCAGACGCACAACGTCTTCCTGGAGTTCAAGCCAGACGCGATAGGCCGAGATCATGTCTTTGGCACGTCCAGCCTTGATGCGCTCAGCTTCTTGTTCATCGGTTAACGGCTGCCACAACGGCCAGAAGCGCGGCTCACAAAGCGCACGAAAGAGTCCCACGTCTCCCACATCATAAACATGGTCGCGCTGATAGTCAGTGACGATGCTGATGAGTTCCTCCTCTGTGGGTGTTCCCTGACTCTTATCCGCTTTGCGTTCCCAAAGCTCACACCAGTCTTTTTTGATGGCATAGAATCCACGCAAGCCGCCTGTGTAAACACCCTTCGGGATGTGCTGATCACCTGTAGCTTTGTTCGAGACTCCTTCGTCCTGGGTGAGGGCTTGGATCAGGGTGAAGTTAGGATCACTCTTCAGTCTCGGCGGAATGTGACCGGGCTCGTCAGAGTCACCTGTTTTCCAATCGTGCGTCTTTTCATCCATGTAGTCGAGACGCCTTTGCGCCTCAGCCAGCAGGGCATTCCTCTCCGAAGTCTTCAACTTGAACTGATTCACCGTTTTGAGCGCTTCCTTAAAGGCTGCGATGTCAAACTCCTTCCACACCGGCACATGCGGCCCGGGCACTGCCCAGAAAGAAAGGCTCGTGAAAGCAGGAAACACAAAGCCACGCTCACCACGCGCCAGTTTGATGGGATCATCCCCCAGCTCGGCAAAGTCGATTTCCGGTTCTTCAATGACCACCGCTTGGGTGACCGCATTCGCCTTCCTTCGGGCGCTGACTTTTTCGACGACCTTCGGAGCCTTGACTGACTTGGGTTTCCCCACCGAAAGGCCAAGCACAGCAGCCGTAAATAAACTGGGGAAATGCTGAAAAAGCAGCGTGGCAAACGTCAGATCAGGGCTGGCTTTACGATTGCGCGGCACCTGAGTCTCCTCTGGCAGCGCGGCAATCTTTTCAGGCAATGCCTGCCACAAGGCTAGGCCATCAGGAAACCGAGCCAGCACCTCGGCCAGTTTCGTCGGTGGCGACTCCGCCACTTTGATAAAATGATGAGCCGCCTCCAGCAGACGAGCACGAGCCTCGGCCCCCACAAAGTTTTTGTCTGGCTGGAGCTTCACCGTCCACGAAAGATCCATCTCAGCAGCCACCTGCTTTAAAGCCTCCTCCGTGACATTCTCTGCATGAATGACGGCAGCCAGTTTGGTCAGGCCGGAAGCACTGGCGCGTGCTGTGGCGCTGTAATCATAGGTCGGATTGGCCTTGGGATCACAAAAGCGCGGCCAGTAGCCACGGCCCGCCTGCTGAATATCTCCTTCAATCTTATCAAGCAGCAGCTCTCCGGCCAGCTCACGAGCCCGCTCGGGAGCCTCATTCCCTTCCAGAACCTTCGCCAAAGCTGCCTCAAACAAACTGGCAGCCGGGATGCCGAGCCTGCGCGCTAAACGTACACGCCAGGAATCCTCGGTGTCTGTCTTGGCTTCATCCCAACTGGCTTTCATCTGCTCATGCAGCTTGGACAGAGGCCGTGTGCCATCTGAAGAAGCCAGGGCCACAAGACAAAGCTGATAATAATTCACCGCATCCTGGAACAGCGCATGATGCCGCCATAGTGGAGAGTCAAAGCGAGCCAACGCTTTGTGATCCCAAGGCTCTTGGGGAGTGGGAGTCAAGATTATCAGGCTATTTGTGCGACCCTGGTAGATGCGGGAAAGAGGCATGGCGGTGGTCGGTTAAGCTGCGAGAGGAAGCGCCGCGAGGTTTGTCCTTGGATTCAAAACGGGAGCTGCCTTTCTTTCCAGGCACAGGTGGTCGAGTTCGAGTTGGTCTTTGTCGATCCGGTGAAAAAACACAGCGACGATCACGGTGCCAGCCGCCGACGAAAGGGTCGCTGTAGCCATGCGAGTTTCAGGCAGGTCCACAATGGGGTATGACTCAGCTCGGGAAGCGATTTGCCACTCAAGCTCACAGAGCAGATCATCTGTCTGTTCAGTGCTGCCAAGAAGGCTCCTGGCCATGGAATAACACTCTGAAGACAGAAGTGTCGGGAACCGTGAGTTCGTGCTCATGATCGCGCTTTAACGCAATCAATCCATATCCTCAAGAACTATTTTACTTTGTTTGAGCCACTTTTAATGGCTGACTGAAGGATGGAAAAGATTGCGGATGGTCATTATGGATTCCGCCTCAGGCAAAAAAGCCTGCCCTTCATAATGGCGGTAGGGGTGGTCGTTGGCGAACATGGCCGCTGACATTCTGGGGGCTAAAATCAAAGAAAGCCAATCCAATCTTTGATCCTGAAACAGCTCATGGTGCCGCCACAGCGCGGCTTCGCCGTCGGGCAGGTCGAGCCATTCCGGTTTTGCGTCTTTTTTCGCCTTCTTTCGGCCAACTGTTTCTTCTGCGGCGGCTGGCGCGGGCACTTGCACCTTCGTGACACGTCCTTGGTAAATTCGGTTCATGGCGGGAAAATCGGGGTTTTGGCGGCGCGAGTTTGGGCTGGAGGGTGGGACAATGGCGGGGGGGGGGGCAATGATTTTTTTTTTTTTGCGGCGGCGGGGCTGGGCGGTGGCGGCCGGC
>DDQZ01000052.1:0-237 GCA_002343505.1 Verrucomicrobiaceae bacterium UBA2429
CTTGGTGATGGTGGGGGAGCCGAATTTCTTCTCGAGGATGACGTTGCGTCCGGCGGGGCCGAGCGTGGCCTTGACGGCCTTGGCGAGTTTGGTGACGCCGCGCAGGAGTGCCTGACGTGCGGTTTCGTCGAAGTGGAGTTGTTTAGCCATATCTGTGTTGTGTGTGTTAGGGGTGTGTTGGGTGAATGATGGACTGTGGGTGGTGCGGGCGTCTGCGGCGGGGGGGGCGGGTTTTTA
>DDQZ01000052.1:518-38814 GCA_002343505.1 Verrucomicrobiaceae bacterium UBA2429
GATGAGGACTTTGTCGCCCTTCTTCACGGTGAAGAGGGTGCTCACGTCCTTGCCTTCGTCGTCCTTGCCGGTGCCGAGCGCGAGGACTTCAGCTTCCTGGGGTTTTTCCTTGGCGGTGTCGGGAAGGAAGATGCCGCCGGCGGTTTTTTCTTCGCTGGTGGAGCGCTTCACGAGGACGCGACGACCGAGCGGGGTGATGGAGGTAGCCATAGTTGGTCTGGTTTCTGCTTACGGGTTTGTGGTTCTGGTTTGGTTTGGTTCATCTGCCCGGCCGCCGACACCCTGAAGCGGGGGCGGTGGCCGGGCGGAAAATTTTCACGGGGTGGGATTCATCAAAAAAGGTTCATTGCTGCGGAGGCGCGTTCTCACGGATCGCCACGCCATTGCTGGCACGGTCCACGCCTTCAAAAGTCAGCTCCGGCACCGCCTCGCCGATCTCCTGGGCGATGAAGCCGGCGATGCGCCGCGGGTCTTCGGAGAGCACCACTTGGAGCAGGCGGGACTTCCGGGCGTGGTCGTAATTCGAGGTGTCCAGGTCCAGCCGCGTGCCGCCGGGCTCGCCATTCAGACCCTGCATCTGCGCGGCCAGGGCCACGGTGCCGTTGATCTGGTTTTGCAGCGCCTTGTTTTCCGAGAGCTTGGTCAAAGCCACCTTCAGGCTCTCGTTCACCTCGGGCACATTCAGCAGCTCGGTGACGTTTTTGTTGGGATACTTGTCGAGGATGTCCTCGGCAAGATCAGCGAGGCCTTCATCACGCTCGGCCGCCGTCGGTGTCAAAGCCTGGCTGATCTCCGCGTCGAGACGGCTGTCGGAAATAACGGGGGCCGGGGATGTGGCGGCTGGCTTGGGGGCTTCGACAGCGTGTTTGGCAGCTTCTTGTTTGCCGCAGGAGACGAGGACAAAAGAAGCGAGCAGGGCCAGAAGTAGGCCGGGTGTGGCATTAGCCCGCCCGGCTTTGGCGGACGATCGCGGATGGGTTTGCTTCGCCAAATCACCGGGTTGACTGGAGGTCCGCGCCAGCCGCATGAGCCGGGCGGTTCGGCGGCGGAGAGTCAGCGTGACAACGGCGCTCAGCTCGCCGAACACACCCGGCCTACGGCCTGCCGGCTTCGAACGCGAGTGGGTGGCCGAATCCGAGAGTTCAGCGCGCAGTCGTGAGTCCACTCCCGGCAGCAGGGCTGCCCCCACCCCAAAGCGGCAGCAGGGCTGCCGCAGTCCAAGGGCTGCGCCGTTCATCGGCGCGCCTTGGCGGGTGTGCGGTTGCCTGGGGGGCAATGACTGAGCAGAAAGAATCATCCTTGGTGTGCCAATCTCACTTGTCCTTGTCCACGACCTCGAAGTCGGCGTCCACGACCTTGCCTTTGTCCTGGCTCTTAGGCTCGGCGGAGGCGACATCGGGACCGGCACCGCCCATGTCAGGCATGCCACCGGCACCAGGAGCACCGGCTCCTGCGGCGGCAGCGGCTTGGTAGGCGGCGGTGAAGAGTTTTTCGATCTCCTCGGTCTGGGTCTTCATTGCTTCCGTGTCATTGGCTTCGATGGCGGATTTCAGCGTGGCGAGCTTGTCGGTGATGGGGGTGAGCTGCTCGGCGGGGACCTTGCCTTCCCATTCCTTGAGGGTCTTTTCGATCTCGTAGGTGAGGCTGTCGGCCTTGTTCTTCACTTCGACGCTTTCCTTGCGCTTGCGGTCTTCCTCGGCGTGCTCTTCGGCGTCAAGCTTGGCTTTTTCGATCTCGTCCTGGCTGAGGCCGGAGCTGCCCTGGATGGAGATTTTCTGCTCCTTGCCGGTGGTCTTTTCCTTCGCGGAGACGTGGAGGATGCCGTTGGCGTCAATGTCAAAGGTGACCTCGATCTGCGGCACGCCGCGCGGCATCGGCGGGATGCCGTCGAGCTTGAAGGTGCCGAGCGTTTTGTTGTCGCGGGACATCGGGCGCTCGCCCTGGAGGACGACGATTTCGACGCCAGGCTGCTGGTCGGCGTAAGTGGAGAAGATCTGGCTGTGCTTCTTCGGGATGGTCGTGTTGCGCGGGATCATCGGTGTGGCGACACCGCCCGCGGTCTCAATGGCGAGCGTGAGCGGGGTCACATCAAGCAGGAGCACGTCCTTCACATCGCCCTTCAACACACCGCCCTGGATGGCCGCGCCGATGGCGACGACCTCGTCCGGGTTCACACCCTGGTGGGGGTCTTTGCCGGCGAGCTTCTTCGCGGTCTCGACGACCTTGGGCATGCGAGTCATGCCGCCGACGAGGACGAGCTCGTCGATCTTCGAGGCGTCCAGCTTGGCCGCGGCGAGGCAGTCACGCACGGGCTTCATGGTGCGCTCAAAGAGGCTGTCGCAGAGCTGCTCCATCTTGGCACGGCTCAGGGTTTTCATGATGTGCTTCGGCCCGGTCTGGTCGGCGGTGATGAAGGGCAGGTTGATGTCGTAGCTCTGGCTGGAGCTGAGGGCGATCTTGGCCTTCTCTGCCTCTTCCTTGATGCGCTGGATGGCATCGGGCTGATTGCTGAGATCAATGCCGCTGTCGGATTTGAACTCGTTCACGATCCAGGTGATGAGCGTGTTGTCCCAGTCGTCGCCGCCGAGGTGGGTGTCGCCATCCGTGGCGAGCACTTCGAAGACGCCGTCGCCGATTTCGAGCACGCTGATGTCGAAGGTGCCGCCGCCGAGGTCATAGACGGCGATCTTTTCATCGCTCTTCGACTCCAGGCCGTAGGCCAGGGAGGCGGCGGTGGGCTCATTGATGATGCGGCGCACGTTGAGGCCCGCGATCTCGCCTGCGGCCTTCGTGGCGTTGCGCTGGCTGTCGTTGAAGTAAGCCGGCACGGTGATGACGGCTTCCGTGATCGTTTCGCCGAGCTTGGCTTCCGCGTCGGCCTTCAGCTTCGACAGGATCATCGCGCTGACTTCCTGCGGGCTGTAAGTCTTCGTTTCACCGCCGACTTCGACCTGCACATGCGCATCGCCATTCGCAGCGGCGACGATCTTGTAGGGCATGCGTTTGTCCGCCTCGGTGAGTTCGGTGAATTTGCGGCCCATGAGTCGTTTGACGGAAAAAACGGTGTTGCGCGGATTGGTGACGGCCTGGCGTTTGGCGGCCTGACCGACGACGCGTTCGCCGCTCTTGGTGAAAGCGACGATGGAGGGCGTGGTGCGCGCGCCTTCGCTGTTTTCGAGGACCACGGCCTTGCCGCCTTCGAGGACGGCCATGCAGGAGTTCGTGGTGCCGAGGTCAATGCCGAGGATTTTGCTCATAGAGTTGGGTTGGAGGGAAAGTGAAACTGAGGGTTTTAGTCCCTCATATATGGCATGCGCCATGCCAGCACCGAACGTGTATTTTTAAATGGCTCAAAACCAATTGAATACACTTTCGACGCTGTGAAAACGCGCCATAACCCACCTGCGATGGCGATGACACTTTGACGCTTTGGCATGGCAAAGTGCCACCAAATGCCAGCTTCCCTGGCACAATGTCACGCCCAGCGATGGATGCGGCTGTCGAGATGGAAGACCTGGCCGCTGGTGTGCGGCAGTGTGTGCAGAAAGACGATGAAGCGGGCTGCCTCAGCGCAGGTGTTCAAGTGCCCGAGGCTGTGCTCGGCCATGACGCGGGCGCGCTTCTCAGGCTGCGCGAGCAGGCTTGCAGTCATCGGTGTCTCCAGAAAGCCGGGCAATACGACATTGGCGCGGATGCCACGCGGGCCGTATTCAGCGGCAAGGCTCTGGGCGAGGCCGATGAGGCCGGCTTTGGCAGCGGCGTAATTGGCCTGGCCGGCGGGTCCGGTGAGGGCGCTGCGGGAGCCAATGAAAACAAGGTGTCCGGCGCGCTGCCGGACCATGAGCCTCAAGGCGGCGCGGGCGCAGAGAAAGGCGCCGCGCAAATGCGCCTGAAGCACGGTGTCAAAGCTGGCGGCGCTCATTTTTGCCAGCGGCGCGTCAAGGATGAGGCCGGCATTGTGAACCAGGAGGTCGAGCCTTTCCAGCGCCCCTGTGAAATCACTCACACTGCCGGGATCGGTGACATCCATGACCTCGCGGCCCGGCGCATGGACTTGCCAGCCCTGTGCTTCCAACTCCGCGCGCAGCGCCACGGCGAGAGCGCCTTTGCCACCGGTGATGAGCGCGGCGGGGGTCATGGACCGGGAGGCTTCACGGCAGGAATGAGGCCCTGCTTTTTCTTTTCCTCAGCCTCAAGACGCGCCTCGGTGGCATAAGGGTTCGGAGGCATGAGCGTGGCCGGGATGGGCGCGCGGCGGTAGTTTTGGGAGTCGCCGGGGCCGTAGTTGGCGGCAAGATAGGCGATGATGTCTTTCTGCACCGCAGGTTCTAGCTTCCAAAGGCCGCCGTTGGTCTGCATCCATTCGAGCACGGAAGTCCAGTTGGCCTCGGTGGCGCGCTGGCGCAGGAAAGTCTGCGGGGAGTGGCAGATGACGCAGTGGTTGCGCGTGATCTCCCAGCCAGGGGCGATTTTCATGCCAGTGGCGGGATCCAACTGAGCATCCTGCGCGGCGGCGGGAAGCGTGAGGAGTATGAAAATGGCGGCGGACGGGCGCATGGATCAGACGGCCTGCACGGCAACGCGGTGGCAGGAGTTGTTCAAGTAGCCTTCGGGATTCCATCCGGGCAGGATCATGGGCTGGGAGCGGCCCTGGTCATCCGTAGCGCGCGCCCAGATTTCATAGTAGCCCTTTTTCGGGAAACCCACCTCCGCCCGCCACTGTTGCCAGGCGTAGCGGTTGGCCGGGGCATTCAGTGCCGCCCTGCCCCAGGTGGAGCCGAAGTCGAGGGAGACCTCGACGGAGGCAACGCTCCCCTCGCCGGTCCAGGCATGTCCGCGCACGGCGAGTTTTTCACCCGCAGGATGAGTGGCGCCGGATTTCGGAAAGGTGACGAGCGATTTCACGGGCATGGCCTCAATGATGACCATGTCCTCGGGCGGGACTTTGGTTCCAGGGGCCACAGGATAACGCGGCATCCGGTAGGAGTTGCCGGTCATTTTTTCGCCGTCATGCTCGCGGTCGCGGATGACGATTTTTTTCACCCATTTGCCGCAGGTGGAGGCGGCCCACCCGCCGAACATGAGGCGCAGAGGGTGGCCGTTCTGCCAGGGGATGTCCGCGCCGTTCATGGCAAAGACGAGCAGCGACTCATCCTCCAGCGCCTTCTGGATGGGCACTCCGCGCGAGATGGCGGACTTTTCCGGATTGCCGGAGAGATGGAGGTCCGCGCCATGGTAGCCGAGATAGACGGCGTCTTTTTTGATGCCGCAATGCCGCAGCACCTCGCCAAGACGGATGCCGGTCCACTCCGGGCAGCCGACGCCTCCCGTGGTCCACTGGTTGCCGGTGGCGGGGGGGGTGAACTCGCTGCGGCCGTTGCCCGCGCATTCGAGCACCATCCGCAGGGTGTGGTGGGCGAACTTTTGCTTCAGCTCCTTGAGCGTGAAAACCGCCGGCCTTTCACAGCTTTCTCCGGCGATCTCCAATGTCCATTTGTCCGGATCGAGCAGTTCCGGCGCGGGAGCGAGGCCGTTATTGCGGACAAAAAGATGCTTCGCAGGCGTGACGGCATCATTGAGCAGGTGCGCCGGCGTCTCGGCCACGAGAGGGCGGTCGTTGAGGATGCTGAGGCCGTCTTTTCCCTCAATGTCAGGCGGCGCGGTCTGCGCGAGGGCCACCGGGATCAGACCGGCGGGCATTTTGCCGGCAAAGACGATCTCGGCGCCAAGCGCGGCAGTCATGGAGCCGAGGCTGAGACGTTCGAAAAAACCACGGCGGCTGACAGAAGGCGGGATCGGGGGTGAAGGGGTGCGCGCTTGGAGCATGATCCAAAAATAACGCCGCAAGATGGCGTATTTCATCCTCGCGGCAATTCCACGGTGCGAAGCGATGCGAATTTCATTTTCCACAAACTTCACGCTTTCCTAAATGCCCCGCCGCTCTCATACTGCGCGGCGTGACTCCCCAACGCATGTATCTCAGCATCTGGTTCGGCATTTTGCTCGGCGGCTCCGGCTGCACCTCGAAAGACGAAAATCTTGCCGGCCTCGACGAGGTGCGCCGCGCGGTGCCTCTGGAGGAAATGGCTCCATCCGCTCAGCCAAATCCGCTCGCCAAGCGCGTGCAGCAGCCCTCCACCCTGCCGACCGCCCCGCCTGCCGGAGTGAAGATCAGCTACTCCTCGGTCAACACGCAGGAAAAAATCCTGGCCATGACTTTCGACGACGGCCCGCACCCGTCACTGACACCAAAGCTGCTCGACATCTGCAAGGAGCGTAATGTGAAATGCACCTTCTTCGTCGTCGGCCGCAACGCCAAGGCCTACCCCGCCATCATCCGCCGCATCATTGAGGAAGGGCACGAGATCGCCAACCACACCTACACCCACCCCAGCCTCACCAGCCGCTCCGACGCGCAGATCCGCAGCGAGCTGAAGTTGAGCGAGGACGCGCTCATGGCCGCCGCCAACTACCGCCCGCACCTCATCCGCCCGCCTTACGGCGCCATCAACACGCGCATCAAACAGCTCATGTTCTCCGAGTTCGGCTACTCCACCATCATGTGGTCCGTGGACCCGCAGGACTGGCGCCGGCCCGGCGTCTCCGTGGTCACCAACCGGCTGGTCAGCGGCGCGCGGCCCGGCGCCATCATGCTCGCGCATGACATCCACCCTCCGACCATTGAGGCCATGCCCGCCGTGTTCGACCAGCTCATCGCCCAGGGTTACCAGTTCGTCACCGTCAGCCAGCTCATGAACCTGGAGAAGGCAAACATGCCCGTCGGCATGATCATCAGCCCCGCCCTGCCCGTGAGCGAGCCCGAAACCGGACGGCTGACAAATTGATCCGCTTATCCGCCCTTGCCGGACAGCGTCCGCTGTGCTTGGAGAAAAAAAACGCCTTCCGATGACTCCGGCCCGCTGCCGGGAAGCCTTTCGGCATTTTTCAAACCCATGCTTCCATGATCGGCGACGAATACTTCCAGCTCCGCACCCGCCTGAGCACGGAACTGCAGCGTCTGGCCGGTCTCATCCGCGACCTCGGCGGTGACGCCGAGTCTGCCGCCATCGCCGAAAACCTCATCGCCAGCCTCAGGGACCCCTTCGTCTTTGTCGTCGTCGGCGAGGTGAACGTGGGCAAGTCCACCTTCCTCAACGCCCTTTTCGGCCAGGATTTCTCCCGCACCGGAGTCGTGCCCACCACGGACAAGATCCTTTTTTTCAAGCACGGCGACCGGCAGCAGATCGTGCCCGTCACACCCACGCTCGACGAGGTGCATGTGCCCAGCGACTTCCTGCGCGACTTCCACATCGTGGACACCCCCGGCACGAACTCCATCGAAAACGAGCACCAGGAGATCACCGAGCGCTTCGTGCCTGTGGCGGACCTGGTCATCTTCGTCTTCAGCGCCATGAACCCCTGGGGCGCCTCCGCCTGGCAGTTCCTCGACAAGGTGCACAAACATTGGATGCGCCACGTCATTTTCATCCTCCAGCAGTGCGATTTGCGCAGCACCGAGGAGATCCAGGTCATCACCGATTACATGGCGCAGCTCACCAGCCAGCGTTACGGCCAGCATTTTCCCATTTTCGCCGTCTCGGCCAAAAAAGCCTACCTGGCGCGCAGCTCCGGTCTCGACCGCGAGCGGTTGCTGGAAGATAGCGGCTTCCTGCCCCTGGAATCGCACATCTCCAGCCTTGTCGGACACAACGCGGCCCGCCTCCACAAAATGGCCGGCACCACACGCCTGGCCCGGCAGCTGTTGGAAAACCTGCGCCAAAGTGTCGAATCCACAGCCGCCGACTCTCGGCGCGCGCTCGCCCTCATCCAGGAGTTCATCACGGAACGCGAACTCCAGGTGGACCGCACCCTGAAAAAAATCCTCCCCGCCCTTGATGCCACCGGGCGCGACTACCACGAGTGCTGCCTCCTTGTCGCCGGCATGGCCGAGCACGTCCTGTCCACCAAGCGCGCGTTCGAGAAGAACGGCGAGGAGGACGAGGACTTCGGCGGCCATCGGAAGGACAGCCTTGACCACCGCCTGTTCCAGGATCTCCAGCACCGCACCGGCGACCGCTGGCGCCAGGTGGGAATCATTTTGGAGGAGGACTTTCTGCAATACGCCCGCTTCCTTCATGTTCAGGGACGCGGCACGCTCTTTGCCCACGACGCTCCACTGCCTGTGGATGCCGATGCCGACCTGCGCCGGCTTTTTTCCGTCCACATGGACAGCACCATGCGCCGTTTTGTCCTCGGTCTAAAGCTCGACGAGGCACTCGAACCCGGCTTGCGCAAAGCCCGCCGCCGCGCACGCTGGGTGCCCTGGCTCCTGCTGCCCGTGCTCGCCGCCATCGGTGCGGCGTGGTGGTTCGACGGCCCGCTCGGAGCGGCCATCGCAGGCGGCGGCGGCCTGCTGCTCGCCGGCTTCGCCTTCCTCATCACCCAGACCGCGCTCAACCACACACGGGGCCTTCTGATGGACCGCCTGGAGGAGTCCTCCGAGCTGCTACGGGACATGCTGCACCGCCAGATCCACAGCGATGTCGAGAACCTCTTCTCCCGCTTCCTGCCCCTGCTCGCCCCTGCACAAGAAGAGGCCGCCCGGCGCGCGCAGGAGATGAGCAGCCAGACAGGGCGCATCGCCGACCTGGCGCGGTCATTGGGGGAATTCGAGCAAAGCCTGCGCGCTTGATGAATGCCGCAGCAGGCTCGCGTTTTGTCATGCTCCCATCCCATTCCACTCCATGCGCCCGCTACCCATCCTCCTGACCGCAATGATCCTCACCGGAGAAGACTTCGCCGAAGCCCAGCAGAGCAAGGCCAACTATGACGAGTCCCTCGCAGGCTCTTACACGCTGCCAGGTCTGTTGACGCGAGCCGACGGCAGCGTCGTCAAGACCGCTGAGGACTGGCAAAAACACCGCCGGCCCGAAATCCTCGCCCTCTATCAGCAGCACGTCTATGGCCGCGTGCCCGAGGGTCTCGGAGCGCCCGCCTTCTCTGTGAAGTCAGTGAAAACAGACGCCCTTGGCGGCAAAGCCACCCGCAAGCTCATCCAGATTACCCTGCCCTCCTGTCCCGCCTGGGAGGGCATGGAACTCATGCTTTACACCCCGAACGGCCTCAACCGTCCCGCGCCCTGCTTCGCCGGTCTCAGCTTCGGCGGCAACCACGCCGTCAGCACCGAGACCGACGTGCCCCTCTCCACCCGCTGGATGCGGCCCAGCAAGGAAAAACACATCGTGGACAATCGCGCCACCGAGGCCAGCCGTGGCAACGAAAGCAGCCGCTGGCCGCTTGAGATGATCCTCTCCCGCGGCTTCGCCGTCGCCACCGCCTACTATGGCGACATCGAGCCAGACCACGCGGAGGGCTGGAAGGACGGCCTGCGCGGCCTCACCTCCCCGGCCGGAGCCGCCACCAGGTGGAAGGAGGGTGAATGGGGCGCCATCAGCGCCTGGGCCTGGGGTCTCAGCCGTATTCTCGACTACCTCGAAAACGACCGTGATGTGGACGCGAAACATTGCGCCGTTATCGGCCACTCCCGTCTCGGCAAGACCTCCCTCTGGGCTGGCGCGCAGGACGAGCGTTTCGCATTCACCATCTCAAACAACTCCGGGGAGGGCGGCGCCGCCCTCATGCGCCGGAACTTCGGTGAAACCACCGCCGTCATCACGCGCGCCTTCCCCCACTGGTTCACAGCCACCTACAAGAACTACGCCGGCAACGAGGCCGCCTGCCCCGTGGACCAGCACTTCCTCGTCGCCCTCGCCGCGCCCCGGCCCATCCACATCGGCAGCGCGGTTGAAGACCAGTGGGCCGATCCAAAGGGCGAGTTCCTCTCCGGCTACCACGCCAGCCCCGTTTATGAACTCTTCGGCAAATTAGGAACCGGAGTCAGCGAGCAGCCCGCCATTGACACAGCCGTCGGCCACAGCATCGGCTACCATGTGCGCACCGGCGGCCATGACGTGAAGGACTACGACTGGGAGCAGTACATGACCTTCGCGGAGAAACACTGGCGCTGATTCCCGCCGCCATGAGCGAACCCGCATCCACACAATTCCAACCTCGCGAGTCCGCGCTGCGCAGCTATCTGCAATTGGCCGCCTATGGCATCCCGTGCCTGTTTTTTGTGGTCTTTGCGGATCTTGTCTTGATTCCAAGAATGCTGAAAATCTGGTCGGAAGTGGGCGGAAAGGAGCCCGAAGCGAACTGGATTTTCGATCTTTGCTCCATCTTTGTCGTGTATTTTCAGTTCTTCGCCGGCGCCGCCGCCGCACTCTTCGTGATACTTGAGAAAACGTGGCCCGCCTGGCAAAGACTGCGCAGCCCCGTCTTTCGCATCACGGCATGGCTTTTGAACTTTGCCGTGATGCTGGGCATGACCTGGATGGCCGTGGCCGCGCTCCTGGTGGTGCCAAAGGCCGTCGCCATGCCCCGGCAAAAACTTGAGCCAAATGGCGGCAGCAAAGCACCGCCGTAGGAATTGGAGCTTGGGCAGCCGGAGTCCATCCGTTGTCTCTGAATGACATCCAGAAACTCTCCATCGCAGTGCATGGAAAACGATGCTTCATCCCAAACAGTCACTGGCCATCCAAAAGCCGCGCTTATGAAGGAGGCAGGCCAGCGGAGACAGTCGCTGTTCTCAGATTTTCCCCGACCGCCCCGCTATCGCAGGGCGGCAATCACATCGTTGTCGGCAGCGGAAAGCCTTCGCTAGAAGACACCGGCACATCCGATTACACCCGCATCTCCGTGCCCCGGACTCATCAACGCCTGCGGCGGAAGAAGAGTCCCATCAGGCCAAGGAACAGCAGCAGCATGCGCCCAGGCTCAGGCACCACCACCGTCAGCGTGCCCGCCGAGTATTCCCACGCCAGTCCGATGGAGCTGAGGTCCGGCAGGTTCATGTAATTGAAGGGAGCGGGATCGCTCAGGTTGCTGAATTCCCCGGTCACACCGCCAGTCAGACCGCTCCAGTCAAACAAACGCCACGATGAGCCCGCCACCCAGGTGCCGTCTATCGGCAGGCTGGTGCTCACATGAAGTTGCGCCCCCGCTCCGATGGCGAAACCATTGCTGCCGCTGACCACCAACTGGTCGTTGTGCGTCGCGTCATTGAGCACACCGCTGCCCTGGCCGCTGAAGAGATCGAACACCACAATGTTGTTCACCGTCACCAAGCCCACCCCTGTCGTCGTGATGGTCAGTTGCTGGGCGCTCGCATCACCCGCAGCCCCGACCTGCAGTGTGCCGTTGACCGTGATATTACCATCCACCCCTGGAGCGATGAAACCATTGCCACCAAGTGTGGCTCCTGAATCCACTGTTACCGGTCCCGCACCGGTGGCCGATCCAAGGGTGTTCACAGCCAGTAAGGTTCCAACGCTTACTGTTGTGCCTCCAACGTAAGTGTTATTACCGGCCAGCGACAGTGTGCCCGTCCCAATTTTGACAAGGGCACCCGCCGCGCTGGCTATCACACTGTTCACAGTGAGAGTTGTCGCCGCTGCCGTGTCAAAAGTTCCTCCCATGGTTCCAAGAGTGACTCCCCTGTTTGCGCTCAAGGACATCGTCGCAGTCGTTTTTAGAGCTCCGTTGGCACTGCCACCACCGAGGGTGAGTTGATTGGCTTCAAAAGAGCCAGGTGTCGCACCAAGATTGGCTTCTGAGGACACCTGCAACGCGCCGTTGCCAACTGTGGCTCGTCCTGTGAAGGTCGAGCTGTTGTCTCCACTAAGTGTCCAGGTTCCTGCTCCGACCGAGCTCTTGAACAGACGCTGAGAACCTGTGATCTGACCGCTGATCTCACCATTGCCATCTCCGCGAAGAACAAAATCTTGAGTGCCGGAGCTGAGATTTATGCTGCCGCTGATGAGCAGATTGCCAGCGTCAGAATTAAGCACTGCGCGGTTGCTCGCGTCGGCACCGGTATCCACCGTCAAATTGCCTGTCCAAGTGTTGGAATCACTGAGGTTGCTCAGCGTGGCGCTGCCTCCAGCTCCTGAAGTGAGTGTCAACGCCTCACCTGTGACACTCACGTTATTCGACACTTGCAGAACACCTCCAGTACCGACGCTCGTTCCTGCGGCGGTCGTGCCCAAAGCACCTGAGTTTGTGATGGAGAGTATTCCCTCCGACACAGTCGTGGCACCACTGTGGTTGTTGGCCGCACTGAGTTGCCAAGTGCTGCCACCTGTTTTGATGAGACTCATGACACCTCCGAGCTCGCTGAGGCCGCCGATCGAGTTGATCAATGCGGAATCAGCCGCACCACCAAGTGTCAGATTTTTATTGCCGGCGTTTTCAAACCTGGCGCCGCCGTAACTGATGGCGCCGGAACCGTCGGCGTTGAGAGTCACACCCCCGGTGGTTCCCTGCATGCCAATGAGACGATTGGAGGAATGACCACTGCCGGTGTAAGTGAGCGTGGTGGCGGCTGTGGTGAGTCCCATGCGGATGATGCCAGCCTGAGCCGTGGCCGGATTACCCAGGGCACTGGCCCCGCCTCCAACATTACCGATGCTGTCGAAGCTGAGGGTGCCTGCCTGAACCTCCGTGGTGCCAACATAAGTGTTCAAACCCGCGAGAGTCAGCATGTTGGTTTGAGCTTTGAAGACGCCGCCCGCTCCCGCCAATACAGCGCTGATGGCGATGTCGCCCGTGTTGTTAAACAGGAAACCCCTGGATGCTGTTATCGTTCCACTGCCAATAATCGCCGGACTGGCGCCGCTGGTGGTGACCAACCCGTGGGAAAGACTTTGTGAGCCGGTGAATGACAGCGTGGAACCTGCTGCAAGCGTCAGATTGCCTCCGTTGCCTAGTGCGTTGTTGGCTCCAATCGTTACGGTGCCCAGCGACAGCAAAGTGTTGCCCGTGTAGGTGGCTGTGCCGTTCAGCGTCAGATTGCCGGCACCAGCCTTGGTGAATCCACCTGCTCCCGAGCCAAGACTGCCTGCGAGTGTCAGGTCAATCCCATTGGTGTCCAGAGTGCCGCCGCCAATCAGGAAGGATATGGCACGAGTGGAAATATCGTCGGTAAAGCCAGCGCCAAGTCGAAGTGTGCCGCCGGCGAAACGCAGATTCCCAGCGTCACCACCAATATGGTCGAGATCACCGATTTCGAGCACCCCCTGATTGATGTTAACGCTGGTGACACTGTTGGCCGCGCCCAGAATGAGCGCACCCGCTCCAGATTTCACGAGCGCCTCGGAGCTGCCGAGCGTGGTCGCGGCCAGAGTCAGGGTCCCTGCGGGATTCGTGACATAAATGTAATAGGGATTCCCGGCACCTGTGGTGAGGCTGGTGAACCCGTTGATCACATTGGCACCCGCTCCAGCGGACAATATGGCTCCGCTGGTGATCTGCAAAGGCTGGGCAGCACCACCAATTGTGATACCCGTGGCGTTGTCCAGCACCAGGGCATTGACGCCGGTGGTGTCCGAATCAAGCGCTGCGCCGGGGCTGGCAGTGAATCTCACATTGTTCGCAAGAACTCCCGCCCCCAGTAAATTGAAGTTCGCTTCATCAACCACATACTCCGTGGTGAGATTCAGCGGACGCATGTCCGTGGTGCCAGTCTCATAATAAACAAAAGTGTTGCCGAAGTTTGCAGCACCACTGGGCGCTCCCGACGCATCCTCACCCACCATATACGGGTAGATATTGAGGGTTGATGTGCCGGCTGCGCCACCCCCGCCGATGGCACCACTGGGAGCAACCGAGAATGAAATGCGTCCGCGCTGTCCGGCTGTTGCAGCAAAATTGCGGGCAACCAGCAGCAGGGTGGAAAGGTTGTTGCGGACGAGGGGAACCGCGTTCACGAAGTTGATGCGCGCGATCCGGTCTGTAGCGTTGCCTTCGGCGGCAACCGTGTTGTGTCCCGTGTTCAGGACGAGCTGGCCCACTGTTTCAGTGCCCGTGGTGGTGCCGGCAGAGCGGCGCATGTAAAATCCGAGGGAATCTGCGGTGGTGCCCGCCGTGCTGCTGAGCGTGATGGTGGCAATATCCGTGATACGGCTGCCCACGGCGGTGGTCTGGTCGTTATCAAAACGGAGAGAGCTTCCAGAACCGCTCAGGACAATGTCCGAAGCGCCATTCAACTGGCTTCCTGCCCCATTGAGAATGACCAGGCCTTGGGCCACCGAGAATGTTCCGGTGAATCCATTGGCAGCGTCATGGCCTGACCAGGTGAAATTTGAAGCGCCTGTTTTGATGACGGTTCCAGTGCCGGCAAAGCGTCCCGAGTAGGTGGAGGCAGCCGTTTGATTGGTAGTCAAGGTATGACCTCCCACATCCACAACACCCCAGTCACCGTTGGTCTGGCGCTGTCCGCCTTCGAGGCGGCCAATCGTCTCGCTGGCAAGCAACTCAAGGACCGTGTTGCGGTGGTTGGCAAGTGTGACACGCGCCGTGTCGCCGATGGCGTTGCCGCCGCTGAGTTGGAGAATGCCGTTCTGAACGCTCACGTCTCCAGTCGAGACGTTGTTTCCGGAGAGAACGGCTGTGCCGGCTCCGGATTTGACGAAAGCAGTGTTGGTCCTGAGGTCCGAGCCAAGAATGAAATTTGTGGACCCGTCATGGGTGAGGATGAGTTCCGGAACGTTGCTGGCCAGGGCTCCAGAGAAAATCGTGCCCCCAATCAGCGAGGGCGTGCCGCCCACGTTGTCGGTGACGAGAAGCCCGCCTGTTGCGATGCCAAGAACTCCAGTTCCACCAAGGTTGATGTCGGAGCCGCCAGCGGCGTCAAACCGCAGGCTGTTGATGCTGACGCTGGCAAAAGTGCCGGTAAAGCCTGTGGTCTCGTCAGTGATGTGATCCCCCGCAGCCCATGTGGAAATGTCATTTTTCGCCGTGGAGGCAAGAGCGACGATGTTATTGCCGCTCTTGGTTGCAAACCAAGTGCCAGTGCCGTCCTCCACTGTGAGGTATCCCGCAGTGCCGACAAGCCCGTTGGTCAACCCTGTCGTGGTCGTGACTCCGTTGGTGGCGCTTTGCGTGCCAGAAGGCAGGATGACGCGGAGCGTGCCTGCTCGGGCGTTGACCGCCCGTGTGATGGCTCCAAGATTCAGAACCAGGTCCTGGCCCGCGCCAGGATTGAGAGTGATCAAGCTGTTGCCAATGCCGCTGGCCAGGGTGATTGATCCCACCGACTGACTGGTGGCGGCGCTGGCGTTGCCGTTGAGCTGGAGGTGTCCACCGCGGATATCCAATGCGGATGCGGCACGGAGTTTGGTCGTGTTACTCGAAGTGTAGTCAAGGATGAGCGTGCCTTCGTAAACAATGCTCGCTCCGGTGGAGGCGAGACCGGTATTGTCACCCGACAAGGTCACGGTGTTGAGGCTGATTTTCTCAAACGTGTTGGTTCCGGTGCTGGCAAGGTTGGCATTGATGGAGCCACCATAAACATCCAGGTTTCCGGTGACCGTAAGCACACCTGTGCCATTCACGATGCCCGAACGGTCAGACTGGCGGTTGCCGAGAATGAACTCGGTGACAGACTGGTTGAACGCATTCATGTTCAGAGTGCCAATGCCTGCGGCATCCGTGCCAATCCGGAGTCCGTCAAAATCAGTGGTAACGATGGCATTATTGGCACCAAGGTTGATCACACCGCCATTTGTGGCTCGCAGTGAGGCATCCGCGCTGAGAGTGGCAATGCTGAAACTCAAGCTACCTGTCGCATTCAGATTGAGCACGCTGTTGGCCGTAACCGTGAAGTCATCGCGAACCTGCAAGACCCCGCTGTCCACATCCAAAACCGTCCCGGCACCTGTCACAGTCGCGTCATCACCAATCCGGGAAGTGCCTGTCTGCAACGTCCAAAGACCGCCATTGACCGTGAAATCGGCGGCGTCGCCGGTCTGCATGATGCCGCCTGTGATGATGCCCTCGCGGCCCGCCGCGCCAGTCAGCACGATCTGAGAACCGTCCGCTGTGGACCCCACCGTGATGAGCCCGTTGTAAGTGATGGTGTCAGCGGCAGTGGCGCCATTCGCAGACAACGTCAACGCGCCGCCGGCAGTGTTTATCGGGCGGTTGGTTGACTGTGCTGAAGATCCGATGAAACGCAGATTGGCGGCGTTTGTGGTCAAAATGGCCGTGCCGTTGCCGAGAGAGCTGGCACCACCGCTGATGCCGGTGACTGTGTTGAATTCCAGGATGCCCGAATCGAGTGAAATGTTGCCGGTGAAGGTGTTCAATCCGGTAAGGCGAATGATGTCGTTCGTGATTGCCCAGCCGCCAGCGTCGTCGTTAATGGCCAGGGAATAACCGGAGCCGCCATCAGAAATGACTCCGGAAATCGTGACAAATGAGTCCGCATCGCCTCCATCCACAGAGATGCTGCTGTTGCCGCCAAGAACGACATTGCCGTTAATATTGAGAAGCGTGGCGGCATCGTTCACTGTGAAGCGCGCGCTGGCACCGGTCCCGCCGGAACCGAGGTTGACCTGGCCGTCCTGGTTAACCACAAAGTCAGCGGCGAGAACCGCGCTGGTGTTGTCCAGCAAATATTCACCGATGGTGCCTGCCGTGAAGTTCATGGCCCCCGCCAGGTCGTATGTCTGGCCGTTAACCCCGCGCACGATGAGTCTTCCAAAAGCATCGAAGGTGACGCTGCTCGGGACCACTGTCGGGCTGGCAGCCACCCCGATGTCCACGGTTCCACTCGTGAGTGTGAGCGGTCCAGACCAGGTGCTGGCAGCGTTGCTGATGAGGAGGGTTCCACTTTCAGGATTGCCCCCCGTCAGCGTGGTGGTGTTGCTGGACACCGTCAGTCCACCCGAACCACTGACGACGCCGGAAAGGGTGATGTTCTGAGCGGTATTCGTTGCCGGGCCGTTGGAATTGGCCATGTTAATGAATGAATTGCCACTGACGTTGACCGGGCCGCTGTAGTTTTGCGTGATCGTGGTAGTGGGTGCGGGGGCATTGCCTGCCGAGAGCGTGCCGCCATTCAGAGTGATCGGCATCGCCAGATTCGTCGCCGTGCTGGCAGCGCCGTTGTAGAAGAAGACGCCGGTGTTGTTCACCGTCACGTTGGCGAGGTTGCTGTTGATCGGGTTGCCCAGGGCGCTGACATCCAAGATCTCCAGTGTTCCCGCATTGATGGTGAAATCCGTAGTGACCCCTCCGTTGAAAGTCGGGTCGGCGGCGGTGGTGAGAACCACCTTGCCGGAGCCTGCTTTGGTAACGTCCCTTTCCCCTGCCAGCGAGCCGAGGGAGAGGACCGAACCGGCGTCCGCCACGGTCCAGGTCTGGCTTGTGGCCGTGCCGCCGAGACGGACCGGTCCGCTAATGGTCACGGCGGCAGGTCCGCCGGCGGAGATTTCGATGCCGTCACCGGCGAGCTGCGGAGCGATCTCGATGCGGTTGGTGGCGACCGTACCGGGGTTGATGGTGACCGAGGAGGGCGTGTTGAGCGGATTCGTGCTCGCCTCGAAAGTCAGGGAGTTGACTTTGAAGTTCTGCTCCAGTGTGGTGGTGATTGCGCCACCACCAGCAATATTGTCGGCGATGAAGACCACGTCGGTGCCCGCACCCGGGATGGAGGCGGCGGGAGTGGCGCCGGATTTGTCTGTTATTGCCCAGTTGGCGACATCGTTCCAGTTGTCAAGCGCACCGCCCGCATTCCACCAGGAGGTTCCGACGATGAGGTTGCCAGTGGTGATGAAGATGCTGGTGTCGTTGGCGGTGAGGATGAGGGAATCGAAACCGCCCGGTGTTGCACCCAGGAGCCAGTCGGTGTTTGCGAGGTTGCCACTCGTAAACCCCGGACCAACCCAACCCGCACCGAGGGCGAGCAGCTCGTAGGTCTCCATCGGGTTGAGGCCGATGTCGGTCAGGTTGAGGGTGATTTGATTGCCGGAGAAGAGGCTCAAGGTGCCGCCGCTGAGCAGGGTAAGGGTGTCGGTGTTCAACTCGTCGCCTGCCACCAAGCTGTCCCCGACATTGAGGTTCAAGGTGGACATGGTGCCGCCGGAGGAGCCGAGCTGAAGGTTGGCGAGACTGTCGAGCTTGTTGCCCGCGCCGTCGAGCAGACTGAGGGTGCCGCCGTTTTCCACGACCACTGACGTGATGGCGGACGGCGAGGTAATGCCGCCGGTGAGGGCCAGGATGCTGCCACTGTTGATGACGGAGAGTGAGCTGGTGCCGCTGACCGGGGAGGCGATGGTGAAGGTTCCGCCTTCCACGCCAGTTCCGCCCTGGTAGGTAAGGGTGACGCCGGTCGGAATGGTGGCGCTGGTGTTGCCCAGCTTCACCAGGGAGAGCGCCCCCGCCCCACTGTCTGTAACGGTGTAGGTGCCGATGCCGCCGCCAATGCTGGCCGCCGTGTCATTGGCTCCAAAGCGCAGAGTGGCAGCCATGGCCGAGGTGTTGTCTATGATGGCCACGCCATCCGTGTTCATCGTGATGGCGTTGACTGTCTGTGTCGTGCCGTTGAGGTCCACTGTGGCGGTGTCAGTGGTGAGCACTTCCGGGGACAGGGTCAGGCCTCCATTCGTTGAGGCCGCAGTTGGGATGGCGTTATCAGCGGCGAATTTCAATACTCCGCGATCCACATCCACCGCATTGCCGGCCTGATTCCAGTTGGAGCCGGAGCCATCGGTGCCGAGAGTCAGGGTGCCGTTGCCCGTTTTGATGATATTGACGCCGAAAGCAGTGCTGGTCGTAAAGCTGCCGTTGATCACAAGCTCGCCCTGCCCTTCAATGCTCCAGTTGCGGGTGGCGGTGAGGGCATCCGCGAAAACTCCGCCATCGAAAATAACCGCCTCGCCGGGCACAATACTCACATTGGTAAAATTGCTGCTGCTCGTTGACGCAGCCAGATTGACCGCATTCGTGAATGTCAGGCTGTGATCCCCCAAGAAGCCATGTGAAGTGCCGGAATTCATCTGCAATGTGTTGGCAATGGTTCGGTCGCCGCCAAACGCGAAGAGGTTTCCATTGCTGACAATCAAGTTGCCAGTGCCAAGCGCTGTATCATGCCCAATGCCCAGAGCACCAGCTCCGACGGTCGTGGTGCCTGTGTAGTTGTTGGAGCCGTTCGTGAGAATCCAGGTGGCACTGCCATCCACACCAATGCTCAGCACTCCAGCGCCGTTGTCAGACAACTGGCTGGTGATCATGTTGCCGGCAGTGTTTGTTCCGCGGAGTGACAAAGTCTTGTTCCCCGTCTCAACAGTGTCGTGGGCCACATTGGTGAGAATCAGCGGTCCGGAGCCATCCGCATGAATTTGATTGCCAGCGGTGGTGCCGCGCAGCCGGATCTTGCGGTCGCTGGTTTCGCCCGGCCCCACATATTGCAGAAGGCCGCCAGTGGTTGTGGCATTGCCAAGAACGATGGCGTTGCTGTCACCCATCGCCACACCGCTGGCGCCCACGCTTGATGTGGCCGGGCCAGTGCTGCCGCCGAGAGAGGTCACCACGAGAGTGCCGGCCTGCACTTCGGTGGTGCCGGTGTAGGAGTTGACACCATACAACCGGAGAATCCCCGCGCCATTTTTCAGAAGGCCGCCGCCAGCGCCGCTGAGGTCACCCGTGAGAGTTGCGTAATCCGCGCCAGTGTTGCCGTTGTCATTGACCGTGATGGTGCGCACCGCCGCTCCGAAATCAATGGCGTTGCGGAACTCCACATCAGCCAGGGCGCTTGCGGAGTTGAAAATCAACGCGGCGCCACTCGGCACAAAACCACCACTGCCCCAGGTCAGCGCTGTCGGGCTGCCCGTGCCGCCAATCGCGACAACAAGCTGGCTGGCATGCGCCGCGAAACCGCCGCCGCCGGTTGTGCCTATCCACGAGATGGTGCCGGTCCCGGCAGCAGGAGTTGCAACGATGTTTCTCTCAAAAGTGCCGCTTATCTGAAGAATGCCGCTGGTGGTGGTTGTACCGAGAGCCAGAGGGCTGTTTGCGGGCAGGGCTCCATTGTCGTTGAAAGCGAGGACGCCGTTCGAAATCGTGGTGGTGCCGGTGTAAGTGTTATTGGGGTTGCCGAAGTTCCACTGTCCGGCCGCGGTTTTGGTCACACTGGTGATATTCGCACCCGAACCACTGTCTGTCAGTTGAGGGTTGAAAGTGTTATCGCCGGTGGAAGTCCCGGTGAAGACAAGGCTTTGCGGACCTGTGACCGCGTGGACAATCGCGCCGGTGCTGCTCCAGACGATGGCATTATTGTTCGAAACTGTGGAGGAGAGTGTGGCACCAGTGCCAGCCAGGGTGAAAAGACGGTCCGTGGCGGCCGAGGCTGAATCAAGATTCAGAATACCATTCACAACGTTGCCCTGGTAAACGAGACCCCCTGTGGAGCCGTTGAAAACAAGGTTGGATGCAGCATTCGAGGACTGGCCAATGCCGCTTGGCAGACCACCGTTCGCCAAAGTATTGACGGTGACCAACCCTGTGGAGCCAATGGTCGTTACACCCGTGTAAGTGCTCGAACCCAGCCAGCTCTGCGCTCCAGTGCCGACCTTGGTAAGGCTGATGGCACCATTCACGGTACCAAATGAAGTGCCGGTTCCATCAGCGCCACCCACAGTGAAAGTGGCCGGTGCGGAGCTGGTCACACTGCCATTGTTGTTGTAGGCGTTGGTGTTGGTTGAAGGAGTGACCCCATTGAGGTCGAGAATTGTGCCCTGGCGCATGGTCAACGCTGCCGCAGCGCCCAGCCGTCCAGAGCCGGAAAGCTGGATCGTGCCCTCATTGATCGTCACTGTGCCTGTCTGATTGTTGGCTGCCGCAAGAATCAACGTCCCCTCGCCACCTTTGGTGAGTCCACCCGTGCCGGTGACGACCGACTGAATTTCCAATGAGTCACCCGGCAGGTTGGTTCTCACGACAAGAGCCTGGGAACCCAGGGCCAGCGCGGTGCCACCTGTGATAAGGGCATTGCCGCCGGTAACCAGCACACCACCCGCGCTCAGAGTCAGGGTCTGCGCCGGGTTGATGGTCAGAGTGCGGCTGCCCGCGATTTTCAGCGTGCTTATCGAGATCGTGTTGGTGGCGAAACTGCCGGTGATTTCCATGTTGGCAGCCGAAGTGAGCGCGCTCGCGGAAGTGGTGAAGCCTGCATCCGTTCCGTAAACCGGCGCGCGCAGCACATTGGATTCGCGGTAGGCAAAGTTTGAGCCGTTCCAATAATTGGTGCGGCTGATCAGCCCGTTGGCTCCCGTGATGGTGATTTTATTGTTCAGGAAGTCAGCCCCGACGAAGTTGACCGTGCCTGCGGCACCGGTGGCTTGAGAGGCAAATGAGAGAGATGCGGTGCCGCCGACGCCCGGCGTGAGCCGGACGGTGCCGGCGCCTGATGTCGTGGTAAGCACATCAAGAGCCTGCACATTGTTGACGCCGTCCTGTCCGACAAACTCGAATGCGCCCCCGGCATAGACGTTGGAGTTGCCGAAAGTGATGTCGTTGGCGGCCGCCAGAATGGTGGAGGAAGCGGCATTGGCCTTCAACTTCAAGGTGCCGTTCACGATTGTCGTGGTTCCCGTGTAAAGATTCTCCCCGGCAAGAACCCAGGTGCCCGGCCCCACTTTCGTCACCCCGCTCGTCCCCAAGCTGGGTATGCCTGTGTTGATGATGTTGTCCGCGGTGTTTGTTCCACCGAGGATGAATGTCGCATTACCTGCGATGGGCTTCGTGATCGCGCCGTTCAGTTTTGCCGGATTGAGGCCCGCCTGGTTGGCGTAGATGGAATTGGCGGCAGTGGTGCCATTGAGAATGATCGGCCTGCTGGTTTCCAGCCCCAGCGCGGTGGCGGCAGCAGTCGTGCCGATGAGCAAATTGCCAACGGTCGTGGTTGTGTTGCCCAGCGTGATGCTCTCTGTGTTGTTGGTGACCGAGCGGAAATCCGTGATTGTCAAAGATCCCTGCACATTCACCGGCCCGTTGAGGGTGGTCGCTGTGCCGAGGATTGTCAGATTCCCTCCTCCGGTTTTTGTGAGTGTTTTGATGCCGGCGCCACTTGTGTTGATGCTGCCGGTGATGACGGTGTTACCCGCGCTGCTGATGGTGAGGGTGCGCGCGCTGGCGTCACTGTTGTTCCATGCATTGCCCGTGAAGGTAAGGGTGCCGCCCATGTTATTGGTGACTGTGTTGTTGTTGTTGCTGGACTCTTGCGTCCACGCTCCGCCAAAGGTCACCCCGTATCCATTGCGGCTGTTAAAAGTGGCTGTCGTGTTCGCCGCAATGCGGAAGGTGCCGAGGCTTGTGAGGCCATTGATGTTGTCACCACCCACACCCGGCCCTGTGAAAACCGTGGAAGAAGCCCGATGATAGACGTTCTTCCCCGACGGAAGACTGTTGAAATCGAGGTTGCCCTCGCTTCGGAACTCAAGAACACCGCCATTCAAATCAATGGCACTGGGATCGTCAGCTGACACGGTGTTCGTTCCAAAAATGCTGGTTCCGCCGACTGTTGCTTGTGTGACGCGCACACTGCTTTGCTGCCCGGTGGCGGAGGCGGAAATGCGCACCGTACCCGCAAAACCGGAGGTGCTCGAAGGGTCGAGATAGAGAATGCCGGCACCTGATTTCTCAATGCTCCCGGTTCCGGAAAGGACACCTGTGAAATTGTAGTTGCCAACGCCGGCGGTGTTGATGCCGCCAAACGAAAGAAAGGTGGTGGCGGAAGTGCCTTGGGCGTTCACCGTCCCGGACAACCCGAGAGTGCCGTTGATGCTGTTGATGCGGGTATTGCGGAAAGTGGCGGGAACCAGCGAACTGACTGAGGAGGTCACCGTCCCGGAAAGAATGTTGTTACCGATGCTGTTGACCGTGGCTCCACGGCCACCGATCGGACCCTGGCCGCTGAGATTCAGATCACGCGCGAAAGTGAATCCCGCAGTGGAGCCATCAAGCACGAGAGAACCGCCATAAAACCCTATGGTGGAAGTGTTGGAGGGAGTGGTGTTTCCGTCAGTAATATCAACCGGGCTAAGCGAGGCACCCAGTGCCGCTGGATTTGAAATGATGATGGTGCCGTTGGCAATGGTGGTGACGCCCGTGTAATCATTGGAAGCATTGGCAAGACGAACGGAGCCGCCCCCTGTCTTGGTGAGTCCGGCATTGCCGCTCAGCAGGCTGTTGATCGTGACGCTTTGACCAAGATTCGCATGGATGCCACCGCTGGTGAGGGTCAAGTCACCTCCAGTGAGACTGTAACTGTCGAGGAATGAGAGGGAATTCGCCAGGCTGCCCGCTGCAAGCGTGATGCCGGGAGTGGCAAGAGGAACCGGAGTTCCGAAAATGGCATCGTCACCCGCACCGGGCACCCCGGAACTCCAGTTGGTGCCGTCTGCCCAGTCAAAATTGAGCCCGCTACCGGCAGTCCAGTTGATGGTGTCTGCCTTGAGCGGCTGGCCGATCTGCCAAGCCGCCATAAGGCAGGCGAGGGCGGAATTAATGAGGACGCGGTGGCGACGGAGGGTTTTCATGGTTGGCAAAGGGTTTGTCCGAAACGATTCAGTCCAAGATCAGGCCTTGGGCTTCTTCTAGAAGGGGGTGGGTTGGAGGTATTTTTCGTGATTTATTTCGCGGTTTTAAAGGTTTGCGCCTCATGGGTAAAGATTTTTATTTTTTCGAACCAAAGATTTTGCGCGGCAGCACCGAAGAGGTGAAACGAGGCCGCTCGTTGGCCGATACCCTCCAACCAGCCCCCCCACGGCCATGCGATGAAGGCAAAAAAATCAAGGAACCGGTCACCGATGACTTCGTTTTGAAGAAGTCCGGCTGCCTGGCGTGCAGACGGCACGATATTTACCTGAGGAGTGTGTGATCGGGAACCACCCACTGGGGGGACTCCAGAAACCTGCTTTGCATGGAAAACAGTGTCCGCCTGTTCGCACAGGCAGGATGCCCGTGCCCCATGCCCCGAGTTTTCGGGGGCCTCAATAAGCCCTGGCGAAGACCGCCCGCCGTATGCTGGGGCGGCCTGTGAGAAAGCATTTTCCTTCCCCGGCAAACTCGTCTCCCATGGGAATGCAGCGGATTGTCACCTTCATTTCCCTGGCGATGCGGCCCTCCTCCTCGTTGCTCCCGGCCCAGTGCATGAGGGCGAACCCTCCGGGCGCGGTCTCGTCAAAGAATGCTTTAAATTCATCCAGAGAGTCGAGTTTTTTGAAATTTTGATCCCGGAACTCTGTGGCCCGCGCGAGCAGGGCGTCCTGAATTTCCTGGAGCCGCTCGGTGACGGTCTGAAGGAATTCCTCCTTGGGGATAAATTCCTTGGCCTTCGGTCCCTGGTCGCGGCGGCAGACGGCGACACTGCGGCTGGTGATGTCGCGCGGCCCCATTTCAAGGCGCATGGGCACGCCTTTTTTGATCCACTCCCAGTTCTTCTGGCCGCCGGGGATGTCGCGCTTGTCCACATGGACGCGCAGCGGCTCACCGTGAAAGGTCTGGGCGCGCAGGGTTTGCGCCAGGGCCTCGCAGGCATCTATGACCTCCTGGCGCGTGTCCGGCTTCGGAGTCACAGGCAGTATGACGATCTGGCTCGGAGCCACGCGCGGAGGCAGGATGACGCCGTCATCATCCCCGTGCGCCATGATGAGGGTGCCGATGAGGCGGGTGCTGACCCCCCAGCTCGTGGTGTGGGCGAGCTGGCGGGTGTTGTCGCGGCCTAGGAACTGAATGTTGGCTGCTTTGGCAAAGTTCTGGCCCAGATAATGGCTGGTGCCTGCCTGGATGGCCTTCCGGTCCTGCACCATGGCCTCGACAGTAAAGGTGTTCACCGCGCCGGGGAAGCGCTCGTTTTCCGTCTTCTCGCCGGCAATGACCGGGATGGCGAGGTGGTTGCGCAGGAAGTCGGCATACACTTTGTGCATGAGCCGGGTCTCCACCATGGCCTCCTCGGCCGTTTCGTGGGCGGTGTGCCCCTCCTGCCAGAGGAATTCGGCGGTCCTCAGAAACAGGCGGGGGCGCATTTCCCAGCGCATCACATTGGCCCACTGGTTGATCAAAAGCGGCAGGTCCCGGTAGCTCTCCACCCAGCGGGCGAAGGCGGCGCCGATGATGGTCTCGGAGGTGGGGCGGATGACGAACGGCTCGGCCAGCTCGCCGGTGGGGATCATTTTCGTGGTTCCATCCGGCTGTTTTTGCGCCTCCAGACGGTGATGGGTGACCACGGCGCACTCGGTGGCGAAACCTTCCGCGTGTTCGGCCTCTTTTTCCAGATAACTGAGTGGTATGAGCAGGGGAAAGTAGGCGTTGACGTGGCCGGTTTCCTTGAATTTGGCGTCAAGCTGGCGCTGGATGTTCTCCCACAAGCCGTAGCCCCAGGGTTTGATGACCATGCAGCCGCGCACTTCGGAATTTTCCGCCAAATCCGCGGCGCGTACGACTTGCTGATACCACTCAGGGAAATCTTGCTCGCGGGTCGGTGTGATGGCGGTCTGGCTCATTGGGGCGGGGCGCGCATAGTAGGGGCAAACAGCGGGTGGTCAATGCATGAAAGGCCTCCGGAACTCGCATCCTTCGCACCCAAGCTGCCCAGGCTTACCCATCCCGCCATTGCCACGCGCTCGGCTCCGCGCTAAAGAACGCCCAAGTGAACCCCGCCCTGAACGAAGCCGATTCCCCCTTTGACCTGGCCCTGAGGCCCGGGGATTTTTCGGAATTTCACGGCCAGGCCAAGGTGAAGGAGCAGCTTCTAGTCATGGTCGAGGCGGCCAAAATGCGCAATGAGCCGCTGGATCATGTGCTTCTCTGCGGTCCGCCCGGCCTGGGCAAAACCACCCTGGCCAATCTCATCGCCAACGCGGTCGGCTCGCGGCTGCACACCACAAGCGGCCCGCAAATCGAGCGCGCGGGCGACCTCGCCGGCATCCTCACCAACCTTCAGGAGCGCGACCTTCTCTTTATTGATGAAATCCACCGCCTGCATCCCAGCATCGAGGAGTATCTTTACCCGGCCATTGAGGACTTCCGCCTGGACATCATCATAGACCAGGGGCCAAAAGCGCGCACCATCCGGCTCGACCTGCCGCCCTTCACTCTCGTGGGCGCCACCACGCGTTCCGGCATGCTCACCGCGCCCATGCGCTCGCGCTTTGGCATCCCGAACCGGCTGGACTACTACAGCGCCGAGGAGCTCCGGCACATCCTCCTGCGCTCGGCGCGCCTGCTCGGCGTGACGATGGACGAGGGCGGCGCCCATGAGATCGCCCGCCGCGCGCGCGGCACTCCGCGCATCGCCAACCACCTCCTGCGCTGGGTGCGCGACTACGCGCAGGTCAAGGCGCAAAACATCGTCAGCGAGGATGTGGCCCGCCAGGCCCTCACCATGCGCGACATTGACGAGTCCGGACTCGATGAAATGGACACCCGCATCCTGGAGGCGGTCATTCATAAGTTCGAAGGCGGCCCCGTCGGCATGGGCAGCGTGGCCGTGGCCGTGGGCGAGGACGCCAGCACGCTGGAGGATGTGCATGAGCCCTACCTCGTGATGCAGGGCTACCTGAAACGCACCCCCCGCGGCCGCGTGGCCATGCCCGCCGCCTACCGCAAGCTCGGTCTCGCGCCCCCGCTCAGCGGGCAGGCGGATCTTTTTGGGTGAGATGTCGGACACAGTGACCGGTTGTCATTTTACGATTGAGATCACGGCAGGCCCAGTTTCCTTTGAGCCTGATGCCAGACAAAGCTGAAAACTCCCCTCTGGGCCGCGTCGCGGTCGTGGGGGCAGGCGCTGTGGGCTGCTACTACGGCGGGAGGCTGGCTCAGCATGGCAATGACGTGCGTTTTTTGATGCGCTCGGATCTGGCGGAAGTTCGGGAGCACGGACTCAAAATTCTCAGCCCGCTGGGCGATCTGACACTTGCCGTGCCGGCGTATGGCAGCACTCGCGAAATGGAGGAATGCGACCTGGTGCTCATCGCGATGAAAGCCACCTCGAATGAATTCCTGCTGGAATTGCTGCCCCCGCTTTTGCACAAGGACACGGCGCTGCTGACCCTGCAAAATGGACTGGGCAACGAAGAGTTCCTGGCCGCGCACTTCGGCGCCCAGCGCGTGCTGGGCGGGCTGTGCTTTGTGTGCATCAACCGCACCGCCCCGGGCGTGGTGCGGCACATCGCGCAAGGCCGCATCAGCCTGGGCGAGCACGGGAGGGCGCCGGGGGAGCGCGCGCGGCGAATCGCGGAGGAGTTCCTCCGCTGCGGCATCGAGTGCGTGGTGGAACCGAGCCTGGCAGCCGCGCGCTGGAAGAAGCTGGTCTGGAACATTCCCTTCAACGGACTCGCCATCGCCGAGGGCGAAAAGGACACCGCCGCCATCTTGGCGGATGCGGCGCTGGAGGCGCGGGCGCGCGCGCTAATGACAGAAATCATCACCACCGCGCGCGCCCTGGGCCATGAAGTGCCTTTTGAACTGATCCCGGACATGATCGAGCGCACGCGCACCATGTCCCGCTACAAGCCCTCCTCCCTCATTGACTTCGAGGAAGGGCGCGCCGTGGAGCTGGAGGCCATCTGGGGCGAACCCGTGCGCCGCGCCCGCGCCGCCGGAGTGGCCATGCCGCTGGTGGAGGAGTTGCATGAGCAGTTGCGGCGCAGGATTTCCAGGATGAACTCCGCCGCATGAGCCTTGACCGCATCCAAGCCGCCCGTCCTGAAACCGCCATCGTGCTCGGCAGCGGGTTGGGACGCGTGGCGGAGGCACTGGGCGTGGAGACTGAGGTGCCCTACACGGAAGTGCCGGGCCTCACGGCATCCACGGTTCCGGGCCACGCGGGCCGCCTGGCTCTAACGCATGTGGGTGGCCGCGCGGTGCTTCTGGCGCAAGGACGGCGGCACATGTATGAGGGACTAAGTGCGCATGAGGTGACGGCTGGCATCCGTGTCATGCGCAGCCTGGGTGTGAAACGGGTGGTGCTGACCAACGCGGCGGGCGCCATCCACACGGGCTTCGGCGTTGGCGAACTCATGCTGATCACTGACCACCTGAACCTGCTGGGTGCGTCGCCATTGACAGGCGGGCCGAATTTTCACGACATGAGCGGGGTGTACTCCGCCGCATGGCGCGCTGGGTTTTTGGAAAAAGCCCGCGCGCTCGGCATCACGCTGCATCAGGGCGTGTATGCCGCCACGCCCGGCCCGCAATACGAGACACCGGCGGAGATTCGCATGATGCGCGCTCTGGGGGCCGATGCGGTGGGCATGTCCACCGTGCCGGAGGCCATCCAGGCTCGCGCTCTGGGCATGGAAGTGGCCGGCATCTCCATGCTGACGAATTGGGCCGCAGGCATCCAGCCGCAAACGCTGGATCACGCGGAAGTCGTCACCGTCGGCCAGTCAGCCTCCATCCATCTCGCCGAACTGCTGAAAGCGGCGCTGTGAGAGACCCGGCCAACGCACTCCACTCCATCAGAGCCGGAGACATCACTCATGACGTGTTTTTCAAAAAAATCCCCCGCAAGCGCAACTCCACGCCCTGGAAGCAGTTGTAATGGCTCGAAACTGTCATGGACCCGCTAAACCCCAACGACCCGCTCTGGAAACTGCTCGGCAAGGCCCGGCCTGTCAAAGCGCGTCCAAACTTCACCCAAAACGTGCTCCGCGCCGCGCGCCAGACCCCGCAGGAGCACGGCTGGCTGGCCGCCCTGCGCGCCTGGTGGAGCGGGGGTGAAAAAGCCCCTGCCGGCCTCATCTGGGCCGCCGCTGCCGTGGTCCTGGCCGCGCTGGTGGTTTTCATGCCGGAGGAGAAAAACGCCTCCGAAATCGCTGGGAGGACCGCCCCCGCGATGGTCGAGCCTCTCCTGCTTGAGTCGGATTTCCCCTTGATCGAAGGCTACGAAACCGAGTGGGAAAACCTGGAGCAAATGGGCGCCCTCCTCGCCGTGCAGGACACCGCCCTGCTCACGGACAAGGAGATTCATTTCCTGCTTTATTGAGCCGCCGGGGGCGGGTCAAGATCATGACAACACTCTCCGCTTGAGAGCAGAAATCTCCTTCGAAGCGAAGTCCTGGCAAGCGCGGTATAACTCCGTCACTTGACCGCGCAATGACTCCCTCAATCCACAAGCTGCAGCCAGTATCTCCAGATAGTGCCGGCGAAACCGCGCCACAGCTTCTCTGCGCTGTGCCAGAAACATCCGCCTCTCTTCCGCATCCGGGATGATATCCCTCCAGTAAGCGCAACTTTTGCAGCTCAGTCCGCAACGGATGCCGTCGTGAGATAAAAATGACTCCCATCCCGTGCCAGCCAGGATCAATTCCGCCCTCTGGTCGTCTCCGCGCTTCTGACTGTTGCAGGCCTTGCACGCCAGCGCCGCGTTGCCGGGAACATGAAGTCCAAGACGAAAACGGTTCATGCCGTCTAGGTGCTCCACCACGGTGCTGTTCCGCTCCAGGGGTCTTGCGCAATAAAGACAGGCGTTTCCAAAAGCGCGCTCCACGCTTGAAGCGTAGGATTCGCTCGTCACAGCGGGCGCTCCATGCGCCTCGGTGATCTCGCGGCTGATCTCATGCAGCAGCATGGAGACAAGTTTGTTCGCCACATCGGATTTCGCCCGGCTCGTGGCCGTGCGCAGCAAAGTCGCGGGTCGAAAACTCATGACGCTGGCTTTCTCACTTGTTTCCACGCGCAACTCCCACACTGCCAGAAGTGCCGCGCGGACCGATGCCTAGCAGCCACTCCACCGGCCGGTTCAACGCGGCGGCAAAGGCCTTCAGTTCGAAATCAAAAACGCAACGCTGGCCGGTTTCAATCTTGGCGACGGCCACACGATCCATGACGATGCCCAAATCCGTCAAAGCTGCGGCGAGTCGTGCCTGTGTCATCGGCGGATCGGAGGACAACCGCGCCTCGCGCACCCGCAATCCCGATATATTGCGTTGGGCGGATTCTGGAATCTTGCGGAACCTCATCGGCACGCCATCAGCCTGAAACCGGCGGGAATCGCGTTCTTTATAAGAACATTGGCTTTGATTAACGTTCCCCACCCCTGCAATGCTTCAAACGCACTATGCGTAAAAGCTCGATGCCCGAAGCTCTCTCCCGCGTCCGTCATCATGTGCTCGCCACGGCCACGATGGTGGCCTTTTTGATGTATCTGGACCGCATCTGCCTGGCGAACATCATCAGCTCGGACTCGTTTCAGCGGAGCATCGAGCTTTCCCCCGGCGAGATTGACTGGATCAAGGGCGCCTTCTTCTGGGCCTACGCGCTGGCGCAGGTGCCCGCAGGCTGGCTCAGCGACCGCTTCGGCACGCGCATCCTCATCACCATCTACATCGCCACCTGGTCGCTGTTCACCGCCGCCACCAGCTTTTCCTGGGGCTTCACCACGCTGATGATCGCGCGCATCGGCTGCGGGCTGGCCGAGGCGGGCTACTATCCGGCCAGCAGCGGGCTGCTGACCAAATGGGCGCACATTGAGGCGCGCGGTTTCGCCAGCAGCCTCATCTCCTGGGGCGGGCGTGTGGGCGGCGCGGTGGCTCCGGCGCTCACGGCCTATGTCATTCTCCAGGCGGGCGACTGGCGCTGGGCCGGCTGGCTGTATGGCGCGGTGGGCGTGGCTGTGGCGGGTGTTTACTGGGTCGTCTTTCGCGATCATCCGCGCCTGCACCCGCGCTGCAACGCCGCCGAGATCGCCCTCCTGGCCGAGGGGCGCGGCGACTTCCAGCCGGTGAAAAATCCCCCGCGCCGCTTCCCACTGCGCGCCGCCTGCGCCAGCGGCAACCTGTGGATGACCAACGCCGTGCAGTTCTTCACCAACATCGGCTGGGCCTTCCTCATCCTCTCCCTGCCGGATTATTTGAAAAAGGTGAAGATGCTCGACGACGGCATGACCGGCATGATCACCACCGGCGCGCTCACCATCGGCATCGCCGCGCTGCCGCTGGGCGGGTGGATCACCGACGCGCTGTCGCGCCGCAAAGGCCGCCGTCTCGGCCGCATGCTGCCGATGTCCGTGACCAAATTCGCCGCAGCCGCCTGTTATGTGCTCGCCTTGTGGACGGACTCGCCCTGGGGCATGGCCGCAGCCTTCGGTTTGGTGGCCTTCTTTGCCGACATCGGCCTGCCCGCCATGTGGACCACCATGCAGGACATCAGCGGCAGGCACCAGGCGCAGCTCTTTGGCTGGTCGAACATGTGGGGGAACTTCGGCGCCGGCATCCAGCCCATCCTCTTCACCGCCGTGCTCGCCGCCTACGACACGAACCACGACTTCCATGAGGGCGTGTGGCTGTGCGCGGCGGCCTTCGTGCTCGCAGGTGTCTTCGCCCTCGGAGTCAACGCGCAGAAGCCAGTCATGAAAGAAGACGAAGACTGAACAGCCTCCCACTTTGCCTGCAAAGTGGATTGCAGGAATCATTAAACCGAACCTATTACCCTTACAATGTTATGAAACACTGGATCTACGAGAAAATCTTGCTGCTAGTCGCCGGACTCCTGCTCCTCATTGTTTTATTGTGGGCATTGATTCCAAGTCTGCAAACAACCACTTTCCTTTATCCTGCCCTCGGCTCGGCATTGGGATTATCATACTTCGTCCTCAAACAACACCTTGAAGAGGTTCGACTTTTCAAAGAGCTGTTCTCTTCGTTCAATGAGCGTTTTGATCGAATGAATGGTCCGCTTTTCGACATTTTGGAATGCCCTTTGGAGCAGGAGCTTTCCAATGAGGAAAAGAAATTGCTGTTCGACTACTTCAACCTCTGCGCCGAGGAATACCTGTATTATCGCAAAGGCTTCATCTACCGAGAAGTCTGGCAAGCATGGCGGAATGGAATGCGGGTCTTCAGCGACTGTCCGCGAATTCGGAAGCTCTGGGAAAAGGAACTGGCCGCGAACTCCTATTACGGGTTCAAACTGCCTTGCGGCTGTTCGAGCCAATGATCATTCTGATAGCGGTCATCACGCCGTTTAAAAACGACGTATTCCGCTCGTCTCACTGCTAATGATTACCCTCGATATGCACATAGCCCGTTTGGTGATCGCGCAGGAAGCAGCCGCCTGCGAGGCCCTGTTTCTGGAAAATGACCCCTCGGAACAAAACCAGGAGCTTGCTGGCGCGGTCATGGAACCTGCCGGTCAACGCGCCATTGGAAGGGGCAACCCAAACCGACAGCGTTTCTGGTCCGGCGTGGGTCAGTTTGTTGGTGTCGTGCCAGGTCATGAGTCTTGAGAAGCCTCCGCCAGGCAGGCTGCTTGCCGCGAGTGTGAGCCGTGCATTCTCCGGCCCTTCCGGCAGGGAATCCAAAGCCCGCCCGCCCTTCGCCGGCGCGGTGTAGGCGGAGCCGATCAAGCCAGGGGTTAGCGAGAAACCGCCGGGATAGCTTTTGGAGCTTGGGAGTGGATTTTTACTCCAGAGCATGGAGCCATCGAAGTCGCTCACTCCGGGCACGTCACGAAAAGTCACAATTCCCGCCAGTTGTCCCTGACGCCGGTGCAGTTCCTTGAAGACATGCCATTGCAGGTCGCCGCTGAGGGCGCCTCTGAGCGTGAATCCCGCGCCATCGCCGGTTCTGCCAGCGGCCGTGATGACGCCGCTTTTACTGACGCGCGCCCTGCCGTATCCGTCGCCCTCGGGGAGGGAAAGGCTTCCTGTCTCTGGGGCGGGGAGCAGAAAGGTGAAAATCCCGACCCGCGAGGAAGGAGCGGGATTTCTGCTGCTATAAGGAGCATGGGCGAGCCAGCCCTCCGTGGCGACTCCATCACCTGCGACCGTGGCCCGCAGCAGCACGGCGCCGCTGTCGGAAATTCCGAGTTGCAGGCTCACCGCCAGGTCGCTCCGATTCTGGCGCGGATAGCTCATCAAGAAGCTGCCATCGGGCAGAAGAGCGCCCTTCAGCCACTGAGCCACCCCATTGAAGACCACTCTGGCGGTGAAGGATCGTTTGCTCGTGAGCCGCAATCCAGTCAGCGCGCCGAGGATGTTGCCCTGCGTGTCGCGCAAAAGGCCTTCGAAAAGGCCGGGATGCAGGGCCGCAAAGGGCTGCTCCGTGAAGCCCGGATCAGGCGCAGGCTGCGCGGGCACCGCCGAATTCACGTTCAGGACCGTCAGGGTCACATCGCCATTCACGCCCAGCCAGGTCCCCCGCACGCTTGCCGGAGCATTGACAAAGACCGCGCCAGCCGTCGCCACACCCTCCGGGCTGATGCCTGTGATCGGGCCTTGCAGAACCGACCACTGCGCATCGCTGCCACCTAGACGCACGAGGCTCTCGTCGTCCATCGCCGCCACCGCCCGGAGTTGGGCCGTTCCGCCCTCCACCACCACGGACGGATCTGCAGCCACTTCCACCGTTTCCACCTCATAGAGTTGGCCGCTGAAGCCTGATTTCAAGATCAGACCCACACTTGGAGCCGCAGAGACCCCGACGATGTCGCCTATGGTGGCTTCGTCGCTGTAGTTCGTGCTCGTTGATTTGCTGCCTAGCGAAGTTAATATTATGAATGTTTGCTGCTCTTCAGCATAGGCCAACTTAGCGGCTGCGAAAACACAAAGATAAAGGATGCAGTGCTTGCTGTTCATGGCCTCTGATAAATATAAAGCACACGCCCGGGAGTGTATCGAAGGGTATGTGTTTGAAATTTGCCATCGACTTCCCCGCCCCAAATAATCATTTCACGTCCAGTCCAAATAGCTTTGTGTAGCAGGCGATTATTCATGGTTGCAACCACTGACCAACTGTCTGATTGCGGTGAGTAGCGCCTACTTTCTCCATTACTGTCGTTGCCGCCGTAAATGATCATTTCATTTCCAGTCCACACGGCCGTATGTAGTGTGCGTGAACTTGGTGCAAGTATGTGGCTGACAGGTGTCCAAGTATCGGTAGTGGGATTGTAACGGTATCCATCGTTTAAGGTGCCGCCACTTGAGCCTCCCCACACAATCATCTCATGTCCTGTCCAAACGGCTGATGCCTCACTGCGCAAAGTTGGCGCTCCGCTCGTGCTCAAGGCGGTCCATGTGTCGGTTGCTGGATTGTAGCGGCACCCATTTGCTGAGCCTCCCCAAATGATCATTTCGCTGCCAGTCCAGATTGCCAAGTGTGAGCTGCTTGCAGTCGGAGCACCAGAGGAACTGACGGCACTCCAGCTATTGCTTATAGGATTGTAACGCGCGCCGTCATTTACAGTGTTTACACCGTCAAAACCGCCCCATACTATCATTTCGCTGCCTGTCCATATAGCTGTGTGATTGGTCCTTGCTGGACCAGAGGCAACTGTCACCCAGCTGTCGTTAACAGGATTGTAGCGGGCACCATTGTTATAGGGACCGCTGATGTTGGTCCCCCCTCCCCACACGATCATTTCGGTTCCTGTCCAAATGGCCGTGTGTCTGCTTCGAGGTGTTGGCGCATTGGTTGCAGACACAGTTGACCATGAACTGGTTTCAGGGTCGAAGCGACCACCATCATTCAAATAGTTCAAGCTGGAGTCACGCCCTCCCCAGACAATTATCTGCGCACCAGTCCAAATGGCAGTGCCTCCGCCACGTGCGACCGGAGACCCGGTTGAATGGACTGACCAAGTGTCAGGCACAACTACTGAACCATAGGCCTTAACATATCCTGCATTTTCCAATTCTTCATTGTTTTCTAGGGCAGACAATATAAGGCCAGTGCTGGCAACACCACTAAGGTTGACCGATTGCAGATTTGCCGCTGCAGCGCCTGGGGCAAGCTGCGCAGCACCGACTGCGCCTGCCGCAAGCTTTGTTGCAGTCAATGAGCCATCGGCAACCTGCGAGCCGTTGATGATGGAATCCGTGTAGGCGACCGTTTTCCGTGTGGGGCTTTCGCCGTTATTGGTGATGAAAAGGTTGGTGCCATCGAACTCCACGGCTCCGAAGATCGGGGTCGTGAGGCTGACGCCACTCTGCAAAAACAGCGGGGCGGCAGTGGCATTGCCTGCGGGGAGGGTGACGCTGCCGGTGAAGGTGGGCGAGGCGAGCGGGGCCTTGAGGGCGGCATTGCCATCAAGCTTGGCAATCGCGCTGAGTAGGGTGTCGCTGGCGGTGATGCTGCCCGCGGCTGCGGAAAAGCCGGTGAGCGCCTTGCCCGTGACGATTGTCGCGGCGATGACTGTGGCTGCCTGTGTGCCGGTGATATCGCCCGCGAGTTCTCCCGTGAAACTGGCCGCACTGGTGGCCGTGGTCGCGTTGCCATTGAGGCTGCCGGTGATGGTTCCGGCGCTGAAATCGCCGCTGGCGTCACGCGCGACGATAGCGCCAGGGGTGTTGGCGCTCGCAGCGCTGCTGCCCAGGGTGACAGCGCCGCTGGCGGCATCCACGGTGATGCCATTGCCGCCGGCCAGGGAGAGCACGCCCGCATTGCTGAGGGCGATGCTGCCGCCCAGCGGCACCTGCCCGCCGCCGCCCAGGCCGGGGCCTGCGGTGATGGTGAGGGCGGAGTTGGCCAGCTGGGCATTGCCCACGGCCCCGAGGGCGAGATTGTCCGTCTGCACGACGCCGGGAGCCAGCTTCTCGGAGGTCACGGCACCATCGGCGATCTTGCCGGTGGTGATGGCCCCGTCCACAACGCTTTCAGCCATCATGGCATAGCCCACGGCGGCGATGCGGCGGTCCGGACTCAGTTGCTGGAAGCCGTTGACGCCATCGCTGAACCACACGCGCAGATGCACATCGCCATGGGTGAAGACCGTGGCGGGCAGCACGGTCATGCCGGGCCGGGTGGCGTCTCCGAGGAGGACGGAGTAGAGGCCTTTGGAGACAGGCAGGTCCACGGCGGCGGCAGGTTCGCCGCCGGCAGTGCTGCTGCCGTCATTGCTCCAATAGGTGGCGGAGCCGTCGGCATTGACGAGAGCAAACTTGAACTGTCCGGTGCCGTCGAAATTCACCTGATTGGCAATGATGCGGCCCTGATAGCTGATGAGCTGGGGCACCTGGGCGGAAAGCAGGCCAAGGCCTGCCAGGGCGGTCAGGAGGACGACGGAAAAACGGAGTGACGTCATTGTTGGTGCAACTGGCGGGTTTCTGCCCCTGGATTTCTCCAGTCAGCGGACGGGCATGTGTGATTCAAGCATGTGTAAACCGCCATGTGAAACGGGGCAAGCATCAGAAATATTATGTTCTGAATACGGAACCTTCGACGCGCGGCTGAAAGCTAACGATTCCGTTCTGAAATCCGAACGCGCCAGTTTCAGGCCGCGCAACATCGCCGGTCCCAGGATCAGGCAGCTCCGCAATGAAGCGGGGTTGTCGCAGGCGGACTTGGCCGCGCGCTGCGGGCTGCAGGGCTGGGACCTGAGCCGCGAGACGCTGGCAAAAATCGAATCCCAGATCCGCTGGGTGGCGGACTTTGAGCTGCTCTGTCTGGCGTCCGCGCTCAGCGTGGACGTGAAAGCCCTGCTGCCCGCGCCCAAAAAAACGAAGGTGAGCATGGCTGACTGGTTTTAACGGGGGTGTGCGTGGTGAAAGAAGCCTGACATGCGCGGGGTTCCCTTTCCCCATGCGCGCCCGACTTCTCTCCCTTCTGCTACTCGCCGCCGCCAGCGTGTGCGCGGCGGACAAGCCGAACCTCATCTTTGTCTTCTGCGACAATCTCGGCAATGGCGATGTGGCCTGCTTCAACCGGCTGACGAAGCACCGCACGCCGCATCTGGACAAGATGGCCGCCGAGGGCATGAGGCTGACCAGTTTTTATTCCGCCAGCGGCGTCTGCACTCCCAGCCGCGCCGCCGCCATGACGGGCTGCTACCCGCGCCGGTTGAACCTGCATGTCAGCAACAAGGGCACCTTCGTGCTTCAGCCCGTGGCCCCGAAGGGCCTGCATCCGCAGGAGGCCACCGTGGCCGAGGTGATGAAAAGCGCGGGCTACTCCACCACCATCATCGGCAAATGGCATCTGGGGGACCAGCCGGAGTTCCTGCCCACGCGCCAGGGTTTCGACTCCTACTTCGGCATTCCTTACAGCGATGACATGACGAAGGACAAAATGCCCGACATTTGGCCCGAGCTGCCGCTCATGCGCGATGAAAATGTCATCGAAGCGCCCGTGGATCGCGACTACCTCACGAAGCGCTACACGGAGGAGGCCATCCGCTACATTGAGGCGCACAAGGACAAGCCTTTCTTCCTTTACCTGCCGCACGCCATGCCGGGCAGCACCGCCCATGCGTACTCCAGCCCGGCCTTCCGCGGCAAGTCCGCCAATGGCGAATGGGGGGACAGTGTGGAGGAGCTGGACTGGTCCATGGGCGAAATCCTCGCCGCCTTGAAGCGCCTCGGGCTGGATGAAAAAACGCTCGTCATCTGGACCTCCGACAACGGCGCGCCCCGGCGCGATCCACCGCAGGGCAGCAACCTGCCTTACAAAGGCTGGGGCTACAACACGAGCGAGGGGGCGATGCGCATGCCCTGCATCGCGCGCTGGCCGGGCAAAATCCCCGCCGGCACGGAATGCAGGGAGCTGGCCTCCATGCTCGATCTGCTGCCTACCTTTGCCGCGCTTGGCTCTGCCGCGCTTCCAGCCAATCCCATTGACGGGCACGACATCCGCCCGCTGCTTTTGGGCGAGCCTGGAGCCGAGTCCCCCACCGATGAGCGCGGCTTTTTTTATTATCACATGGGCCAGCTTCAGGCCGTGCGCAGCGGCCCGTGGAAGTTGTATCTGCCGCTGGAGAAAAAGCTCGTCTCCGGCAAAGGCAGGAACGCTGCCGTGCCGCTCGAACTCTACAATGTGCGCGATGACATCGCCGAGGAGCATGAAACCTCGGCCACGGAGCCTGATGTGGTGAAACGGCTGCTCGCGCTGGCTGAAGCCGCCAGGATCGAGCTCGGAGATGAAGGCCGCGAAGGCAGTGGCCAGCGCCCCGCGGGCTGGGTGGAGAATCCGACGGCGCGCTCGTTGTAGCGCGCGCGGACTCTGGTCAATACCGCCGCAAAACCATGTCCTGCGGCGGGCGGCTTTCGTCCCTCTCGGGAAAATCGAGCGTGTAGTGCAGCCCGCGCGACTCATGACGGCGGATGGCGCACTCGACGATGAGTGAGGCCGTCTCGACCAGGTTGCGCAGTTCGAGCAGCTCGCTGGTGATGCGGAAGTTCCAGTAAAACTCCTGCACCTCGCGCTTCAGGTTGCGCAGGCGCGCGGCGGCGCGCTGGAGCCGCTTGGTCGTGCGCACAATGGAAACGTAATCCCACATGAGGCGGCGGATTTCATCCCAGTTGTGGTAGATGACGACCAGTTCGTCATTGTCCACCGCGTCGCCGCTCTGCCACGCGGGCACCTCGTAGTCCTGCGCGGTCTCTTTGCCGACGGGCAGCTTTTTCATCATATGGTCCACGGCGCGCCTGGAGAGCACAAGGCATTCGAGCAGCGAGTTGCTG
>DDQZ01000052.1:38981-39338 GCA_002343505.1 Verrucomicrobiaceae bacterium UBA2429
TTGGCGCCGTGCAGGCCGGTGCAGCCCACCTCGCCCACGGCGCAGAGGCCGCGGATGCGCGTGGCGCCGTTCACATCCGTCACGACGCCGCCGCACTGGTAATGCGCGGCGGGCACGACGGGGATGNNNGGCTTGTGCGAGATGTCGAGATACACGCACGGTCCTCCCGTCCGCTTGATCTCATGGTCAATGGCGCGCGCCACAATGTCGCGCGGAGCCAGGGAGCCGCGCGGGTCGTAGTCCTGCATGAATTCCCGGCCATCCGCGCCAATCAGCCGGGCGCCCTCGCCGCGCATGGCCTCGGTGACAAGGAAGGAGCGCTTCTGAGGATGATAGAGGCAGGTGGGGTGGAACTGG
>DDQZ01000052.1:39474-46985 GCA_002343505.1 Verrucomicrobiaceae bacterium UBA2429
GGGTGGAACTGGATGAACTCCATGTTCGCCACGCTCGCTCCCGCGCGCCAGGCCATCGCCACACCGTCTCCCGTGGCCACGCGCGGATTGGTGGTGTAGAGATAGACGCGCCCGCAGCCGCCGGTGGCCAGGATGACACGATCCGAGCGCAGGGTGACCACGCTGCCATCGTTCTCCCTGAGCACATGCAGGCCGAGCACTCGGTCCTCGGAAACAAAGCCCAGCTTCGCCGTGGTGACCAGATCAATGGCAAAGTGGTTCTCCAGCACGGTGATGGCCGGCTGCGCGCGCACGGCGGCCAGCAGCTTTTCTGAAATCTCCCTGCCAGTGGCATCCGCGGCGTGAAGCACGCGCCGCTTCGAGTGCCCGCCTTCCTTGGTCAGGTCAAACTCCAGATGCCCCTCGGCAGACTCGCGCTGGTCGAAGTGCACCCCCCAGTCCACCAACTCGGCGATGCGCGCCGGCCCCTCGGTGACGATGGCGCGCACGGCGTCCTCCCGGCAAAGACCAGCGCCAGCCACGAGTGTGTCCTGCACATGCTTCTCAATGCTGTCCTCATCGCTCGTCACGCAGGCGATTCCGCCCTGCGCCCAGTTCGAGTTCGAGTCCAGCGCGCCGCGCTTGGTGATCACGGCCACGCTGCCATGCCTCGCGGCATGCAGGGCCGCGCTGAGGCCGGCCGCTCCGCTGCCGACAATGATGAAGTCAAACCGTGTCATTCGGGATTGAATTTGTCACCGGCCCGGCTCGCGCGCAACGCGCGTGTCGTGTTCATGGACGGATCAATACATCACCTTGTCCGCCTTGGCCCGCCATTCATCGAAAACCCGGGCGGCCTCCGAATGAAGCGCCTGGCTCATGGGCAGGCTGCGCTGGTCCGGCGGCAGCGGCAGCTCGCGGTAGAGCAGTTCGTCATCAAAGCCTCCCGCAGCCGCGTCCGCGCGCGTGGCGGCATAGACCACGCGGTCAACCCGCGCCCAGTAGGCTGCGGCCAGGCACATCGGGCAGGGTTCGCAACTCGAGTAAAGCGTGCAGCCCTCGAGAACGAAATGCCCCAGGCGCGTGGAGGCAAGGCGGATGGCGGTGACCTCGGCATGAGCCGTGGGGTCTTTGCTTGAAATGACCTGGTTCCACCCCTCGGCAACGACCCTTCCCGTTTTTGCGATCACAGCGCCAAAGGGACCGCCAAGGTTGGCGTGCATTTTTTCACGCGACAACGCGATGGCGCGGCGCAGGTGCCCCTCATCTTCCTCACTCAAATCCTCCCGTTTCTCGGCCATTGACATGTCATTGCGCGGTGGTTACCCCGCAAGGACTCGAACCTTGAACGAGAGAATCAAAATCTCCTGTGTTACCATTACACCACGGGGTAGTCGGTGGCCGGAGAATACCGCCGCGCGGAGACCCTGCAACCCGCAGGAGAACTTTTTTCCGGGACATCGTCACCGCAATGTTCTCGAATTCAAACCCCCGCTCTCCGCATCCCTGGGCAGCAGAGACTTCAAAATCGAAGGAGTGCCGGCGGATGGCTTGTAGTTAAACCGTTCCAGGGCCCGGTTGACACAAGCCTGCGCCAGCCGTGTGACTTCGGCACGCTCCAGGGCCGTCGCGTAGCCGTAAGGTTGCTTGACGATCCATTCCGCAATCCGAATCTCGCGCTCCGCCAGCGCGGCCTCATCCTCGCCGTCGGAAAGTTCCATGCGCTTGATCAAGTCCTTGATTGGAGCGCCAATCGAAAGCAGCCAGGGATTCATCGAAAGCGGCATGACGCCTCGATCCTTGTCGTTGGAGTGCCCGCCGTAATACTCGCGCGACAATGCCCGGGCGATGGCCGCCAGCGCCTGGTCTCCCCGTCCTGCGGCGGACAATGCGGCGGCATGGTGCAGATGCGTCTCCACCTCGTGGTCCCAGGTTTGAAGTCTTTCCTCGGCCAGTTGAACCGCAGTCTGGTAATTGCCCGCATGAAGGTTGGCACAGATGCGCACCAAAAACTTTGCGCAAGGCTTTCCCCGGCTCTCACGCATGAAAGCCGGGATCAACCGTGCCGGTGATGTCGGCGAGGAAGATTTCGTCGAGGCCAGCCTCGCGGGCTTTGGCGGAGGGCGGCCAGAAGACGCCGGCGCGCATCCGGCGCACGGCTTCGGCGGCGCATTCCAGGGCGCCGTCAATCCAGGCCGGGCCGAAGTCTTCCCAGAGCAGCACGCGGGTTTCCTGAACGCTTTTGGGCAGGGCAAAATAACCCGCCTCCTGCGGCTCAAGTCCATGCTCGCGCAAAGCATGAGCGTAGAGGGGCAGTTGCAGACCGCTCCACAACCGGCGCTGGCCGTCGGGGGCGTCGAAGCACCTCCATTCGTCCTGCTCCGTTGTTTTTCTGCCCGCCTTGGGGGCATGGCTGTCCAGCGGGTCCGCGGCTTTGTCGGAAGTCTTGTAGTCGAGCACGCGGATGCGGCCCGATCCTTCGTGGCGATCCACGCGGTCTATCTGGATGCGCAGTTCCGCGCCCTCGATGAGCACGGGCTTTTCCGGACTCCACTCCGCGCGCAGGATGCGCCAGCCTGCCTCGCGCTCCGCGACCTCGGTCTTCGCGGCATGGCGCAGCCTTTGCTTGAGTCCCTCGAGTTGCAGGGAGACGAGAGGGGCGGGCCTGCGTCCGTATCGCAGCGCTGCCTCGCGCATGGCGGTCTCCACGAGGAAATCAGCCAGCGCCTCCTCGTCCGTGCTGCGCCGCATGGCCTCATGCGCATGAAGTTGCTGCAAGGCTTGGTGCGCCAGATTGCCGAAATCCAGCGCGCTCATCTCCCTCTGGTCAGGGTCCGGCCCCGCCATGCCCAGAACGCTGGTGAGGTAATGGCGGAAGGGGCAGTCCAGATAGGATGCCAGACGCGATGGCGAGATGGTCTCCAGCCTGGCGGCGGCCTGGCGCGGGCGCAGCCGCCAGGCCGGTGTGCGGGCCGGCTCGGCGGGCGCGACCTGCTCCTGGTGCTTTGGAAAAAGGCGGCCCACGCGCGCGGGCAGGGCGGCGTCAGCGCAGAGAAAGAGCAGGCGCGAGGGCCGCAACGCGTCGCCGCGCTCGCTCCACTGGCCGCAGAGCAGGCGCAAGCCCTTGTGCCGCGCTCTTGGTTCGGCCAGAACGTGAAGGATGAAAGCGTCGCGCGCGAACCGGGTGGCCTGGCAGGGCAGGCCGAGCTTTTGCCGCAGCCCGTCAGGGAGAAACGGATGCGCCAGCAGGATGCCGGGCACATGCTCCTCGTTCATGCCGGCCACGATGAGGTTCGGAGCGGACTCCCAGAGCAGTTCGAGCCATCCTTGCAAAACGAGGTCCACCTCGCCGCGCGGCTCGGAGAGCGGCGCGCGCGCCAGAGCCTCCAGGGAGAGCGCCAGCGCCTCCTCCATCCGGGGCTTGAGTCCGAAGCGCTCCGTCTCCTGCTCAATCTCCGCGCAGCAGGCCAGCCACGCGTCCGCAGGCGCTGTGAGACGGTGATCCTCCGGGTTCTCCGGGCTGAACTCGCGCTCTCCATAAACACGCTGCAGGAAAAGACGCGCCGCCTCGGACAAAGGCAGGGCGCGCATTTCCTCGATGAGCGCGACTGCCGTCCGCAGGGTGGCGCAAAACAGTTCCTCCGCGTCATTCTCCGTCTTGTCGCTGCCGGCCGCCTCAGCGCCTTTCGCTTTTTGCCCGGCCCATTCCAAAGCATGGCCGAGAGTCACCGGCAAATGCTCCGCGGTGAAGGCATCCGCCCGCGCCAGCAGATCGCATCCCCGCGCCCATGATCCCGCCAAAGCCGCGCGCATCTCCGGCACGCGCAGCAGGCGCGTGAAGCAGCGCCATGAGCCGCCCTCCATGAGCGCGAGCCAGTCCGAAAGCAGATGCCACAGGCCGGTCTGGCGCGGCGGGATGCCCCCCGGCTCAAACACACGCACTTCCTCAAGGGTCAGTTTCTCGACCAGCACACCGCCCGCCTCCGCATCCGCCACACCCACGGCCACTCGCCCGGCGGGCGCCAGCGCGCGCAGTTCCGCCATGGCTCGTTCCGCCTGGGCCGCCGCGTCGTGGCAGAGAAGCAGCGCGTCATCATTGAGCGGCGTCACCACGGGCGCGTCCTCGCCCCAGCACTCCGCGAGGGGGCGTCCGAGCGCGTCAAAACCGCGCGCCATTTCCGCCGGCGCATGCACTGCCACCTCGACGGCGACTCCCGATGCCGCGCAGGCGCGCGCCCATAGGTCAAACAAGGGCGGGAGGTCCGGCGCTGCAAGGATGACCACGCGCTCCACACCCTCCGGCAGCACGGGCTGGCGGGCCGTGCGGAGCTTCACTTCCTGCGCGTCCTCCAGGCCGTGCCTTTTCAATTCCGCGACGTGGAGAGCGGCCAGGGAAGCCAGATCCCGCCAGCGCGCGGCATCTCCGCCCGCATACTTTTCCACATCGGCAAAGGAAAGTCCGCCCGCGCCGGTGAGCGCCTGCAGCTCCATCATCAGGCGCGCCATCTCCACCTGCCAGGCCCAGCCGCAGTCCTCCGGCGGCTTGGGAAAAAGCGCGGGCAACTTTTCCGGCCGCAGGTTTTGCAGAGCGCGCTGCCAGGCGAGCTGGCTCTGCATCGGCGTCGCGCAGGAGTTGCGCGCCTGGGGCGGCAGCAGCGCCTGCTCGGCAGTCCACACCGGCGGGGCTAGCACGCCGGTTTGCTCGAGCGCGCGCGCCACCGCCTCGCGCAGGCGGCGGCCCGCCTCGGCGGTGGGCACGATGAGGAGCATGCCGGGGAAATCCGGCGCGCCTTGCGAGGCCTCCCTCTCCCTGGTCAAAAATGCCGCCGCCTTCTCAAGCACGGGCGCGTCCCAGCCCCAGAAATGCCGCGTGATGCCGTTCATGCCTTTGAGTTTGTGGAGGATGTCTCCGCCGTCCCGAGACTGGTGGCCGCGCGGATTTCCTCCAATGCCTGCGGCGCGGTGAAATGCCCCGCTTTGGCGAAGCGCTGCACGCACCGCCCGTCACCGCCGCTGACACGCACCTCGACGCCCGCCCCCTGGCCGATGGCCTCGCTGACAAAATAACAGTGCTGGCAGAAGCAGGGCGTGATCTCGCGGCCGTGCGCGCGCAGGTAGCCGATGGCGGGGCATGTCCCGACTTCGACGACCACCTCGTCCCGCCGCAGCTCCACCTCCGCGACAGCCCCGGGCTCCGCGTCAAAAAAAGCGCGCCAGTAAGCCGCCACCGCAAGCAGCCCGCCAGTCCGCCAGCGGTCCGCCACCGGCGCGTAATAGCCGCGGCCGAGTTCCGCCCAGTAGCGCCGCAGTCCTTCCATGCCCGTCTTTCGCAAAATGAAGCGGAAGGTGGCGTTCACCGCCGAGTAAAAATCGGCGGCGCCCACCGGTTTCACATCCGAGTAAGGCAGGGGCGAGTCGGCGGGAGGATTCATCTCGTGGTGTCCGCCGGGGTCTCCTTGGTCTTTTCCCTGATGGCGCGCGGTCAACTGAGGTCCGCGCTCAGCACCGAATGCGGGGCGCGCAGCGCCAGCTCCCGCGCCTGCGACACCACGCGCTCCGGCGTGGCGTCGAATAGGTAGCCGTGGCAGCTCGGGCAGGTGACCGCGCGCGCGACGACGATCGAGCCGCAGCCTTCGCACACTTTGTACTGCTCCGGGTGGCTCGCGATTTTTTCCGCCTGTTTGAGGCGTGTGTCCTTGGATTCTTCAGGGGCGCTCATTTTGCATGATCACATACGCGCATCGGAGCCGGAATGCAACGCGGCTGTTTGCGCGGGATCTCGCGCGCCGCGCTGTTCGTGCCTGCGCTCACGATGAGCCGGACTTTTTCCGCGCCGCTTTTTTGGCCGGCTTCACGGCTTGTTTTTTCACGCCGGCGCGTTTCCCCGCGGGCTTCCTTTCCACGACGGCGGGGACGCTTTCCGCCCCTGAGAGGTCAATGCCAAACAAGGCGGAAAGGTCCGCGTCTCCAAGGTCTGAGGGCGCCTGGTCCAGGCCGGACACCGCCGACTGCCCGGCTTCGGAAAGCAGCTCCGCCTGATCCACGCCGCGCAGGGTGAAGAGCAGCTCCGGCTTTTCGTCGAGCAGCACGCCCACGCCGTAAAGCACGGCTGAGACATGCTTGCACATGTCCGCGTAATCGGGGCATGAGCAGTCAAAGCGTATCTCCTTCGGCTTGGGAAAAAGCCCCCCGTCCTTGTCGGTGAGCACCGCCATGACACCATCGCCGAGCCGCCCCGCCAGCAGGTCGAGCATGGAGTTCACCTGCCCGGCGCAAGCCTTTTGGATGGCCTTCCACTGGGGCCGCTGCAGGGGCTGGATGTGGATGCGCGTTTCGTAAAGCTCCGAGCCGGCCACCTGCGCGCTCAGCAGGCCCTGCTCGATGCGCAAATTGTAAACATTGCCCTGGCGCAGATAGCTGCGCCCGCGCGGCAGGCGGTTTTCATATTGCTGGTAGGACTCCAGATTCCGGCACCAGGCCTGCCCCCAGAAGGTCTTGCTGAGCTTGATGCCCCTCGGCGCCTGCAGCGCGGTGAATGTCTCGCCTCGCTTCTGGCGGCGGGTTATCTCGCGCTGGAGCTTGTTTTTGCGTTCTTTGGCATCGGAGTAGGACCACCACATGGCGACCGGTTTACACGCGCGCTTCACCGCCGTCAAATCCGTCAAAACCACCGTCCCCGCTGGATCGCGCGCCTGCCGGCGGCGGAGGTCAGGGAGCCGGGTCGTCAAAATTCAGAGTGGTCGCGGCGGGCACGGCCTCGTCGGGGAAATGAATGGTGAGGCTTTTCAGTTGCGCAGCCCTGCCGCGCTCGTCCTTGAGCAGCCATTCACGCACGAAACCGGCCACGGACAGGCGCGCTTTCTCGCGCACGAGGTTGAGGTTTTTGGTGGAGCCGGCGCGTTTTTCGAGAGTTGTGGTCAGACCCGCCTCGAGGCTGGCGAGGTTTTCCGCCGCGTTAAAGCGCAGCCAGCCGGCGGTGGATTTTTTCTCCATGCCCTCGGTGCGGATGGACGGAGGCTGGGAGGGCCGGATGGCGGGAGAGTGGACGATGGCGTGGCCGTCGTTGATCTCGATGCGCCACTCGTCGGAGAGCAGGATGTGGTAGCGGTAAAACACCGGGGCGCGGATTTCCGAGACGGTGGTGCCCAGCGGGATGCTGTCATTAAAAAGTCCGCGCGAGTCGTGCTTCGTGACCGTCTCGTCCGTCTGCAATGTGGCCACCTCCAGCACCGCGCCATTGGTGGAGGCGATCTCGGTCACCGACTGGCGGAAGCTCTCCGTGACGATCGTGGAGGTCATTTTCTCCGGCAGCAAGGCCAGCCATGAGACACCCTCCCGAGCCATGTCAGCCAGCTTCCACAGCAGCAAGCCGCCCGCGACAAGACTCAGGAGGATGGTGGCAAAAAGGAGCTTCAAGCAGCCGGAGGAGCGGCGGCTGGCGGGGGGGGGAGCTGGCGGGGGTTCCTCGTCCAGCAAGATAAACTTCCGCAAACAACAGAGCGAGACAAGGCGCGTGCACGTACGACGCCGGT
>DDQZ01000018.1:0-28655 GCA_002343505.1 Verrucomicrobiaceae bacterium UBA2429
CGGGGTAGTCGGTGCGCTGGATGAGGTGGCGGGCGGCGGTGGTGACGCGGCGGCGGTCGTCGGCAGTGGTGTCGTTGCGGGCGGCCTGGGCGTGGCTGAGGGCGGCGGCGGTGTCGCGCCCGGTGCGGGCGGCGCGGCGGGTGTGCTCGTGGAGACAAAGCAGGGTGGCATTTCCGCGGCAGGGCGTGCTGCCAGCGCTCGATGGTGGGTATCAGGCATGGGGCGGTGGCGGCGCTGATGCGGGCGGGGGAGATGCCGGGCAGGCTGATGCCGTAGCCTTCCCGCACATAGATGTGTTCGACTTTGGTGGCGATGCTGCGCCGAATTCCCAGAGGACTTGGCGGGGGAGGTTCCCCGGCACGCGGGCGATGTGCCGGGCGGCAGCAGCCACGCCCTGGTTATGGGGCGGCAATGGGCGAGCTTGTAGCGGGCTTCGACTCGAAGAGGCGCGGCAGCTTCCGAAGCTGGCTGATGACCTGCCTCAGAAACCTGACGATCAAGGACCACCATGCGCGGCGCACGCTGAAGCGCGGCGGGGGCTGGAAGTTTGAGTCTCTGGACTCCGAGGCTGTGGAGCGCGAGATGCTCGCCATCCAGGCCGCGCACCTCGAGCACGGGCCGGCTTGCGACCTGATCCTGGCGCGCTGCATCTGGCGCTCGGTGGCGCGCCGCATGGAGGAGGGGCGGAGCGCGGAGCGCGTGCGCCTGATCCGGGACCTGCTGCCATTGGTGCTTTTCGAAAAATGGCCGCCGCCGCCTTTTCCAACCCAGCAGGAAATGGCGGACAAGCATGACATGACAGTGGTCAATCTCCGCGGCTACTTCCACCACACGCTCAAGGGCAGGGTGCGCAAACTCTTTGCCGAGGAAATCCTCGGCCCGCCTGACGAAGCGGACTATCTCTGGCACATGCTGTGCCGGTATGGGGATGCGGCGTAACGAAGGGCCGCCTGGCGGCAAAGCAGGCGCCCGATCCTTCCAGCCCCACCGTCTTGAGGCGGCTGCTGCGGCGTGGCTGCGCCCGCAAGGGCGTGGCGACTCCGGCAGCAAAGCCGGTGCCCGATCCTCGAATCCCCCACCGCCTTGCGGCGGCGGCTACCGCCTGGCCGCCGGGTCAGGCTTCACGCTGCTGGCGGAACTGGCCGGGGGGGATGCCGTGGTGCTTCTTGAAGGCGGCCTGGAGGTAGTGGCTGTGCGTGAAGCCGGTCTGCGCGGCGATGGCCTCGATGGTGAGATCCGTGTCTCGCAGCAGGCGCTCGACGAGGCGGAAGCGCTGGCGCTGGATCTCCTCCTTCGGCGTGCGCCCCAGCGCCTCCTTCATGCGCCGCTCCAGGCTGCTGCGGGAGATGTGGAGCGCTGCGCAGAGCTGGTCCACATTGACTCCGGCGGCCACCTGCTCGCGGATGAGGCGCGCGGCTTTCTGCACGAGCTTGTCGTGGATGACGAGGTCGTCCGAGGAGGCGCGCACGACGATGCCGCGCGGCGGCACCAGGGTCTCCATGCGCTCGGGCTTCTGCCCGCGCATCATGCGGTCCAGCGTGCGTGCGGCCAGGTAGCCCACGGTGTGGCCGTCGAGCCGCAGGCTGGTCATCGGCGGGCTGGCCAGCGAGCAGAGCGTCTCCTCATTTTCGGTGCCCACCACGGCCACCTCCTCCGGCACGGAGATGCCCGCGCGCTGGCAGGCGTCCAGAACGCGGAAGCCGAGCTGGTCATTGGCGGCATAAACGCCCACCGGCTTGGGCAGGGACTCCAGCCATTCAATGAGACGCTGCTGGGCCTTTTCCCAGTCGCGCACGGACTCCGGCTCGGCTCCGGGGAGCACCGGGCAGTCCGCTCCGGCTTCGCCGACCGCGGCGACGAAATTTCGCACCCGCTGCTCGAAGAAGCGCTCGGTGTCGAGGCTGTAAGCGGCAAAGTTCCGGTAGCCGCGCGAGAGGAAATGCTGCGCCACGGTGCGGCCGATGAGGGAGTTGTCCATGCCCACGAAAGGGAACTCCGGGCATAGGTGGCTGGAGCGCGTCTCCACCACCGGCAGCCCCCCGGCCTTCACCGCGAGGGCGATCGTTTCGTTGAAAGTCCGGCAGATCAAACCGTCGCCGTCCCACTTGGACAGCCAAACCGGCGGCGCGGAGTCCGAGGCGCGCAGCTCGATGAAGATGGACCACGGCCCGTGCTCGGCGATGTAGCGGCGCACACCCGCGAGCATGTCGCGCGTGTAGCTGCGCGCGGTTTCAATGAGCAGGGCGACTCGGGGGATGCGTTTCATCTGACGGAAAATCTGAGGATGATGCGCGACAAATGCAGAGAAAGGCAAGCCCTTCCTCGTTTAATATCCCTCTCCCGGCGGCGCTGCCCGCCTTCAACCCAGACCCGCTCTCATGTCACAGCCCAAAGGAAAAGTCCTCATCGTCGTCGGCGACGCCACGGAAACCGTGGACACGCTTTACCCCTACTACCGCCTCATCGAGGGTGGCTACCAGCCCGTCGTCACCGCGCCGGAAAAACGCAAATACCAGATGGTGCTGCACGAGGTCAAACCCGGCTGGACCATCACCAAGGAGTGGGAGGGCTACAGCATTGATTGCGACGTGCCCTTCGCCGAGGTGAGGCCGGAGGAATATGCGGGCATCTTTTTCAGCGGCGGCCGCGCGCCGGAGTACATTCGTGAAGACGAGAACTTATTGAATTTCACGCGTTGGTTCTGGGACAACCAGCGCCCCATGGCCAGCGTCTGCCACGGCGTGGAGATTCCCGCGCGCGCCGGCATCGTGCTGGGCCTGCGCATGGCCACGGTGGCGAAGTGCAAGTTCGATCTCGAAGTCTGCGGCGGCATCTATGTCAACGAGCCGTGTGTCATTGACCGGCACATGTACTCAGGACGCACCTACCACGACAGCGGCCACTTCGTCGGCCCCTGGATCGCCGCGCTGGATGCGTGGGTCGCCGCGAATGCATAGTTGCAGTCCCCGTTGGAGTTCAAGCTTTAGCTTGTTCAATGAACTTTCGAGACAACACCCGCTCCCGTGTCGCCTAAAGGCTTCACTCCAACGAATCCCAGACCCACCCATCATGAAACCCAACCGCCGCCAATTCCTCTCCCTCGCCACCGGCGCCGCCGCAGCCGCCGCGCTGCCCGCGCGCGCCGCCAAGGCGCCGCTGCAATTGAAATACCTTCTCTCCTCCGCGCTGTATGGCGACATGAAGCTGGCTCAAGTGCTGCCGGAGGTGGCACCCGCCGGTTGCGCAGGGATCGACATCTGGGGCAAACAGCACGCCACGCATCGCGAGGAGGTGGATGAGATGGGCGTGGATGCTTTTGAGGCCCTGCTGAAAAAACACGGTGTGCAGCTCGTCTGCTCGACGCGCTATCCGCTCGGCCCCTTCGGCTTGCAGCCGGAGATGCCGATGGTGAAAAGGCTCGGCGGCAGCCTCATCGTGTGCGCTTCCAAGGGACCGAAAAACGTCACCGGAGCCGAGGCCAAGGCGGGCATCAAGGAGTTCCTCGAACTCATGAAACCCCACGCGGATGCTGCGGCCGAGCACGGCATCACGCTCGCCATCGAGAACCACGGCAACGCATTGCTCTACTCGCCCGACTCCATCCGCTACTGGGCCGAGCTGAACACACATCCCGCGCTGGGCGTGGCCTTCGCGCCGCATCATCTGCACGATCACATTGAGGACATGCCAAAGCTCATCCGCGAGCTGGGCGCGAAGAACCTGCCCTTCATCTACTTCCAGGAATACGGCATCGGCAGCAAGCAGACCGTGGCGAAGGAGATCGAACTGCAGCAGCTTCCCGGCTACGGCACGCTCGATTACAAACCAATCCTCGCAGCCATGCGCGATGTCGGTTTCAACGGTTACGTCGAAATCTTCATGCATCCCACCCCGCGCGGCATCCCCATGCTGCCCACGCCGGGAGAGATCACCGCCGCGATCAACAAATCGCGCGCCCACATCGAGGGGCTGCTGAAGGAGGTGAACGCGTGAGCCGCTGCATCGTAGGCGCATTCGCCGGAATGCGGTTAGGATGTTGGTGTCCAGGCTTTAGCCTGCACCGTTGGAGTTCAAGCTTTAGCTTGTTCTGGAAAGCTCTCGCGGCGGAGCGTTCTCCCGTGTCGCCTCAAGGCTTCACTCCAACAGTTGGAGTTCAAGCTTCTTTAGCTTGTTCTGCACAGCTCTCACGGCGGAGCGTTCTCTCGTGTCGCCTCAAGGCTTCACTCCAACTCCTCCTCCTCGCCACCAGCCTCCACGCCGAGCCCATCGTCACCGGCTTCGAACGTTTCCACAACGGCGAGCCGACCCGCGAAGGCGGAGCGCTTTTGTACAACGAACTCGGCTGCGCCAACTGCCACGGCGGCGACACCGGCCTGCCCGCGCGCCAGGGCCCCGTTCTTGCGGATATGAAGAGCCGCGCCAACGCTGCCTGGATCGCCGAATTCCTCACCGACCCGCAGAGCGCCAAGCCCGGCACCATGATGCCCGCGCTTTTTGACGGCCTGCCCGCCAAGGAAAAAGCCGCGCAGATCCAGGCGGTGACGCATTATCTGATGTCGCTCAAACCTGTGGGCAAGCCCGTCAAACCTAAAGCCGCGCGCCACGCCAACGCCGAGCGCGGCAGCGCGCGCTTCCACCAGGTCGGCTGCGTGGCCTGCCATGCGCCCACGCCGGATTTCCATCCCGCTCATGGCGCGCCGAAGCCGGAGGAGTTCACCTCGCGCCCGGTGCCGCTGCCGGATTTGAAGAAAAAGTACAGCCTGCTCACCCTGGCCGCCTTTCTCGAAAATCCCGATGCCGTGCGCCCCGATGGCCGCATGCCCCACCTCGGCCTCAACGCGGAGGACGCCATGGACATCGCATGTCATCTCATGGACTACCGCCCCAGTGATCCGCGCGAGGCTCCGGGCCTGCCAACTCTCAAGCTCAATGCAGACCTCGCCAAACAAGGCGCGGAAATCGTCGCCAAACTCAACTGCGCCTCCTGCCACAGTCTCACTGCCGAGGATAAACCCGTGACCGTGGCACTCCAGAAAAGTGAAGGTGGCTGCCTTTCCGCCAAGCCCGCCACAGGCCGCCCGCACTATGATCTGAGCGACCGCCAGCGCGCCTCACTCATCACGTTTCTCTCCGGCAAAGACCAGCCCGCGTTCACCACCGCACAGCAGACGCACCTTACGCTCCAGGCGCTGAATTGCTACGCCTGCCATGGCCGCGACGGCATCGGCGGACCTGATGTGGCGCGGGATCGCTACTTCGTGGGGGATGAAGGCATCGCCGACGCGGGTCGCCTCGCGCCGCCGCTCACAGGCATCGGCCAAAAGCTGCGCGCCGACTGGCTCGAGTCCGTCTTCCTCGGCGAGGGACGCGTGCGGCCTTACCTGCAGACCAAGATGCCGAAGTATCCGGCTCATGCCAAAACCCTCACCGCCCTGCTCAAGAAGACGGATCAAAAGGAACTGCCGAAGCTGCATCCCGAAGGCGACCTTGCCGCCGGGCAAAAACTCACCGGCATTCTTGGCGGCATGAACTGCATCACCTGCCATGTGTGGGGAGACAAGCCTTCGCTCGGCATTCAGGCGCTGGACATCTCCCAGCTCGACAAACGCCTCACACCCGAGTGGTTCCGGGACTACATGCTCAACCCCCAGGGCTACCGCCCCGGCACGTTGATGCCGCCGCTCTGGCCCGGAGGTCAGACCATGCTCAAGGATGTGCTGGACGGCGACACCGAGAAGCAACTCGCCGCCATCTGGGAGTTCATCAAAAAAGGCGACAGCCTGCCCGAAGGCTACCCTGCGCACGTGGCGAACGCCTTCGAACTGATCCCGCAGGATCGGCCCATCCTTCAACGCGCCTTCCTCAACCACGTCGGCTCCCAAGCCATCCTCGCCGGGTTCCCCGGTGGCATCCACATCGCCTACGACGGCGACAAAGGCCGCCCGGCGCTCGCCTGGCGCGGGCGTTTCTTCGATGCCTATTCCACCTGGTTCGTGCGCGCCGCGCCGTTTGAAGACCCGCTCGAAAAAGAAGTCTTCGCCTGGCCCCAAGGCTCCGAAAATGACGCGCCCGGCTATCGCGGCTATCGGCTGGACAAAGCCGGCAACCCCACCTTTTTAACTCGCGTGGATGGCGTCGAAGTCGAGGAAGCTTACCGCGTCGAAGAAGGCAAACTGCACCGCACCGTCACCTGGGCGCCGGGCCAAAAAGAGCCCGCCTGGACGCACCCCGAAGGACTCGAAGTCACCGAGTCCGCCGCCAAAGCCAACCATCAACGCCACTTTGTCTATTCATGGAAATGAGCTCCCAAAGAAGTTGGTGCCAAGGCTTCAGCCGATACTTCAAACTCGCGCTCCTCCTGCCGCTCTCCCTCTCCGCCATTGAGCCGGGCTATGAAGCGCTCGATCTCTACACGGCCTCATCCCCGTCCAGCTCGCGCGACACGACGTGGAAACCCGGCGATGGCGTCACGCTCGAAGTCAGCGGCATGGCATGGATCGGCCCGGATCGTCTCGGTGTCACCGTGCGCAAGGGCGAGGTTTGGTTTCTGGATGGCGTGCTCGGTGAGGATCCCTCCAAGATCACCTACCACCGCTTTGCCTCCGGTCTGCATGAGCCGCTCGGGCTGCTGCAAGACGGCGATGCCTGTCTGGTGGCCCAGCGCGCGGAAGTGACGCGCCTGCGCGACACGGATGGCGATGGTCTGGCGGACGAATACCTCACCTATGCGCGCGGATGGAATGTCACCGGCAACTACCACGCCTACACCTACGGCCCCGAGCGCGACGGCGAAGGCCGCCTTTGGATCACCGCGAATCTCGGCATGGGCGAGCGCGCCAACAACAAGCTGCCATGGCACGGCTGGGCCATGCTGGCTGATGGCAAAGGCGGCGTCATCCCCATGGCGGCGGGTCTGCGCAGCCCTTGCGGATTGGGCGCGAACTTGGAGGGCGACATGTTTGTCACGGACCAACAAGGCACCTGGGTGGCCGCCACGCCGGTGCATCATCTGCGCAAAGGCGTCTTTTACACCAACCAGGAAGCGCTGCCCACGCTCGACCACCCTGACTCTCCGATCAAACTCACCTCCCCGCTGCCCAAGGACTGCGCTTATCCCGATGCCCTGCGCGCAGCACCAGTCATGGCTCCGGCCACGGTCTGGCTGCCATACAACAAAATGGGCCGCAGCGGCACCGACATCCAGGTCATTGACCAGAAGGGCAGGTTCGGCCCCTTTGACGGCCAGCTCCTCGTGGGCGAGTTCACGAACTCCGCCATCAGCCGCGTGTTTTTGGAAAAGGTCGGCGGCGAGTATCAAGGCGCCTGCTTTCCTTTTCTCAGCGGATTCCCCGCCGCCGTCGTGCGCATGGCCTTCGCGCCGGATGGCAGCCTGTTTGTCGGCATGACCAACCGCGGCTGGTCCTCCCTCGGCAACCGCAGCTACGGCATCACCCGCGTGCGGCAAAAGGGTGCCATCCCCTTTTCCATCTGCGAGATGCGCGCGAGGCCGGACGGCTTCGAACTCGCTCTCACCGAGCCCGCCGACCCCGCCACCGCCGCGAGTCCGGCCAGTTACACGCTGGAGAGCTTCACCTACACCTACTCGGGCGCCTACGGCAGCGACGAGATCGAAAAGCGCCCGCACACCATCGAGTCCGCCGCCGTCTCGCCCGACGGCCTCACCGTGCGCCTCAAAGTCGCCGGATTGCGCGAGCTTTATGTCCACGAGCTGCGCGCTTCCGGCCTGCGCTCGAAGCAAGGCGCGCCTCTGCTTTTCCCGGACGCCTACTACACGCTGAACAAGATTCCTCGCTGAGTTTCATTTTCGCCAGGCATCCACGGGCCGAAACAAAATCAAAAACGCTGTTACACTGTGTCCGCGTCCTGGAAAGATAGGGCGCACACATGCTCTCCGACGCGCAGCAGGAACTTTTCACCCGACTCTGGACTTCGGTCCAGCCGGCGGTTTCTGGCTACATTCACGCGCTGGTCCGGGACGACCCGGTCGCGGACGACCTGACCCAGGAAACCGCGCTGGCCTTGCTGCGCACCTTTTCCTCTTACGACCCGCAGCGCCCCTTTCTGCCTTGGGCGCTGAACACGGCCAAATTCCAGATTCTCGGACATCGCCGGGACGAGGCCCGTTGCAAGGTGCTCTTCGACGATGATCTGCTGGATCGCATCACGGAGAACTGGAGCGAGGCCGCGCCGCAAATCAGCGGCGAGCAGGCGGCGCTTGGCGAGTGCCTCGAAACACTGGCGCCGCACGCCCGCAAACTGCTGCGCCTGCGCTACGACGAGGCCCTGGACTCGACCCAGATCGCGCGCCATCTCGCCACCACTGCCGCGGCGGTGCGGATGGCTCTGCAGCGCGTGCGTGAACAACTGCGCATCTGCGTGGAGCGTCGTCTGCAAACAAGAGGAGGTGTCGCATGAACCGCCAGGACGAACTGTTCGCCGCCTACCTTGATGGAACGATCACTGCGGCGGATGAAAGAGAACTGGCCGCGTGGATGGCCGGCAGCGCTGAACACGCCCGCGCTTTCGTTGAAGCCTGCCTGCGCGAGCAGCAACTCACCGCCGCAGTGCGCGCCTCCGCTCGGCGGCGTTCTGTTGAAATCGTTCACCAGAGGGCGGCAGAGCCGCCGCAATCTTCACGTCGCTCCAAGGCTTTCCGCCGTCTTCTGCCTCTGGCGGCTGCCGCTGCTGTCGTGGCCGGTTGGATGGGATGGCAGGTCTGGAATCCACCGCCGGTCGCCGCATATCTCAGCGGCCGTCTCGGTGGTGTGACGGTGGAGCGCGCTGGTGAGAAGCTTCCCGCGAACGAGCACCAACCGCTCTCCGAGGGCGACCTCATTCAAACCCGGACCGGCGGCGCTATCGTGAGTTTTGCCGGCGAAGACACGCGCTTCGACCTGGGCGCCGACGCGCGGGTGCGGGTGCGCTCTTTGCGCGGGCGCAAGGAATTCCAATTGCTCAGCGGCACGGTGAGCGCGGAGGTGGCGCCGCAGCGCCGGGGCGCGATGCTTTGGCTCACTGATGACGCCCGCGCGGAGATCGTCGGCACCAAGTTCACCCTCGCCGCCGCAGGGTGGTTCACCCGTCTCGATGTCACTGAAGGCGCGGTGCGTTTCGCCCGGCATGGCGACAGCAAGCCGACTCTGGTCAAAGCCGAGCAGTTCGCCGCAGCCGACGCCCAAGGCACGACGGGCGCGCGTTCCATTGATGAATTCGAGACGGCTCCGTGGAGTGTGCCTGGACGCCGCACGCCTGGATTCGAGCATGTCACCTTTCGCAGCAACCGGCTGGACCGCGAGATCGGCGTCAATGTGATGCTGCCACCAGGTTACGACCGCGACCGTCACGGCGGCTATCCTGTGCTGTATCTGCTGCACGGCATGAATGGCGACGAGCATAGCGAGGCGGCGCGTCTGGGAGCGGCCTTGCGCTCCGCCATGGAGGACCGGCGGCTGCCGCCCTGCCTCGTGGTCGCCCCAAACAGCGGCCCCGCGTTTCCGCGCGAGCCGATGTTTGCCAATGTGATGGTCGCACGCGAGCTGACCCGCTTTGTGGACAGCCGTTACCCCACCCGCGCGCAGCGTGGCATGAGAGTTCTGTGCGGGCTCGGCTATGGCGCGCAGCAGGCCGTGATCCTATCCCTTTTCCACACCGATGTCTTCGCGCTCGGCTGTGCGGTGGATGACACGCTGCGCGGCGGCAGCCCCGGCTTCCGCCGTCTCGGCATCCATCATCGCCCGCGTCCGAGAATCCAGCCGCAATTGCTTTTGCTGCACACCGACGACCACGGCGACGACGCCCGCGCCCTGGCGGACTATCTGAATGAAACGGGCGTCGAGACCGATGTCACCGCTCTCGCCGCGCGCCATCTGGACGACGAAGCGCTGCCCACCGTGTTCGTCGAGGCCCTGGCAACGCGCCTCCAACTCCTCTGGAACCGACCCAACGCCCGATGAAATACTCCGCCCTTTTTCACACCAGCCTGGCAGCCGCGCTGCTCATGCCCGCCTTCGGAGACGAACCCCAGCGAACACCGCGCGACCCCTCCGGCGGCATCTTTTTTTATGCCAAGGAGGGCTACGACTCGAACACTGCGCCTGTCGCCAATCCTGACGTGCTTGGGAACTGGGTGCAGTTTTATTGGAGCGAGATCGAGAAGGAAAAGGGCCGCTACGACTGGAGCCTGATCGAGTCGCGCATGAAGCCGTGGGCGGATGCGGGGAAGAAGGTGGCGTTTCGCGTCTATTGGATCGGCAGCGGCTACTGGAAAAATCCCGCCGCGCGCACGGCCACGCCGCAATCGGTGTGGGATGACGGCGCGAAGTTCGCGAAGCACGCGGACTCGGGCACGGAGATCCCGCTGCCGTGGGATCCGATCTACCAGCGGCGCGCGCTTGCCTTTCTCACCGCGCTGGCGGAGCGCTACGACGCGAATCCCAATGTGCTCTTTTTCGACGTGACGCCCGGCGCGGAGACGAACCCGTATCGCTTCGTCGCCTTCAACCAGCGCACGCCCGAATTCAAAGATCAATATGCCGCCACGCCCGCGAGCGATGGCCGCAAATACTCCGACGAGCTGTGGCTGGCAACCGTGCGCGGGTGGATCGATGCAACGGACAGGATTTTCAAACACCTGCCGCTCGTGGTGACGCTGAATGTCGGCACGCTGAACCTCGGCGATGCGCGCAACGATTATTCCGTCGAGATCGGCCAATACGCGGTGGATCATGGCTTCTACGTCGGCCAGAACGGCCTGCACGGTGCGAGCTACATTGAGGACAGCGGGCGCAAGACAGCATTTTTGAAGTGGTCGAAACAGACACGCATCGTTTTCGAGACGCTTGGCGATGCGGGCACAAGTACTCAATACGGCAAGAAGCCGCTCGGCTCGCTGCGCGAGATCGTGGACGCGGCGAATCGCGTGAACGCGCATTACCTGCTGCCATATCCGGTGGATGTGCTCAAAGGCACGAAAGGCCAAGCGGATTACGATCCGGAGTTTGCAGCCGCATTGGCGCATGGTGCGCGCACGCTCGGCCAGGGAGGCAAAACGACGACGCAGGAGACATCGCAAGTCGTGCCGGGAAATCGTGCTCGTGATTCGGAACCGAGCTGGCTTATGCCGCCGGTCAAGGGCCCAAATCTGCATTACAAGACCTTCGACAGCAAAGCGGCGGGGCAGAAGGTGAGCTATCTGATCTATCTGCCGCCGGGCTACGAGGCATCGGGGCAGCGGCGCTATCCGGTCGTGTACTGGCTGCATGGCATCGGCGGCTCGCAGCAGGGCGTGCCCGCGATGACGGCGAGACTCACGAGCGCAATCGAAGCGGGCAAGACGCCGCCGCTGATCATGGTTTTCGTGAATGGCATGATCCGAAGCAGCTATGTGGACTCCGCCGATGGAAAAATGCCGGTGGAGACGGTGAGCATCCAGGAGCTGATCCCGCATGTCGATGCGACGTATCGCACACAAGCCACGCGCGCGGGCCGCATGATCGAGGGCTTCTCAATGGGCGGCGGCGGCGCGGCGAAATGGGGCTTCAAGCATCCCGAACTCTTCGGCTCAATCTCGATCATCGACGGCGCGCTGCACAAGCCGGATGATCCGACCGCTGGACGGCTCGCGAGCTCGTTCCAGACGATCTACGGCGGCGACCGCGCCTACTTCGAGGCCAGCAATCCGTGGAATCTCGCGCAGAAGAACGCGGACAAGGTGAAAGGCCGCACGCCGGTCCGCATCGTCACGAGCACGAAGGGGCTGGGCCCGCTCAACAAGGAGTTCAGCGGGCTGCTGACGCGCCTCGGCATCGCGCACGAGTTTCACGCCATTCCCGACGCGCCGCATTCGCCCGGACCGCTCTACGAGGGCCTCGGCGATGCCAACTGGGCGTTTTACCAGCGCGTGTTCTCCATGAACTCGACAACTCAATACGTCGTGGCACCGCAAACGACCCTCATGGCCGCAAAACCGGCATCTTTGGCCACCAACGCTTCGAAAGGCTTCCAACTCGATGGCGAGCGCTGGACGTATCGCGACGGCGATTTCGCCATGAGCGGCATTTTGCTCAAACCGGAGGGCAGGGGACCGTTTCCGGCTGTGCTCATCAGCCACGGCCTCGGCGGCAGCGCGGAGAGTTTTGGCATGAACAAGGCGCGCGAAATGGTGAAGTGGGGCTTTGTGTGCATCGCGCCCAGTTACACGCACACCGGCGGCGCGCGCGGCGCGGCGAAGGGCGCGCCACAGCCCGCCGACTACGGCGCGAGCGAGGAAAACATCCGCCGTGCGAAGACCTGTCTCGAACTCGCGAGCCAGATACCCGAGGTGGATGCGAAACGCCTCTTTGCCTACGGCCACAGCATGGGCGGCTTTGTCACCATCGGCCTCGCCGCGTCATCGCCGGGCCTGCTGAAGGCCGCGGCGATCACCGGCAGCGGTATCGCACCGCGCGCGGGCTATCCCGCGCCTTCCACGGCGGCCGCGCAAAAAATCCGCACGCCCTTTTTGATTTTGCACGGCGCTGCGGACAATGTGGTGCGTCCAGAGCAGTCGGAGTCGCTCAAGAAAGTGCTCGATCAAAACAAAGTGCCCAACGACCGCCTCGTGGCCGATGGACAAGGCCATCCCATCGACCAAACCATGCGCGAAGAGGTCTTCCGCCTCATCCGCGAGTGGTTTACCCAACACGATGCGCTCAAGGCGAAGTGAAGTGCCGCCATGAAAACGCTTTTGGCCATTCTCTGCCTGTTTTTCTGCGTGCTGACGGCGCACGCGCAGACGCTGCCGGGCTTCAGCTTCAACACGGGCGACAACTCGTTCACCTACGACGACCCGGATGACGCGGGCGCGGTGGTGACGGGCTACATCCGCAAGCCGACGACGGCGGCGGCCACAGGGCAGGCGATCCTCATCTGCCATGGCAAGGGCGGCAGCGCGGCGAACTTTAATTCGCAGCACGCGGCGAATTTTGTGCAGTGGGGTTATTACTGCATCGTGCCGCAACTCAGCCATGCGGGCGCGGGCGGCGGCACGTCGAGCAACGAGGGCTACTGCCCGGAGAACAGCCGCATCGGCCGCGCATGCCTCAAGATTCTCGCGGATGTGCCGACGGTGGACATGACGCGCGTGGCGATGTTCGGCCACAGCATGGGCGCGTATTTCACCGGCGGATTTTGTGGCGAGAATCCATCGCCTCATCCTGCGCTGCGAGCAGCCATCCTCGGCGCTGGCGGATCGCAAGGAACGGGCGGCAGTTCCACGAACGCGCTGCCCACGCAGGCGGAGGTGGCGGGCATCACAGCGCCGATGCTGCTGTTTCACGGCACGCAGGACACGAGCTATCCGCGCTCGCAGGATTTGAAGGCCAGTCTCGACTTGCACACGGTGCCAAACCGGCTGCTGCTGTATCAAGCGGTGCCGCACGGCATCATGGATGCGAATCAGAAACGCGCGGATGTGTATTCCATCGGCCGCGCGTGGTTCACCACGCATGGCGTGCTGTCCTTCGCGGGAAACACCGCGCCGACGATCAGCGCGCCCGCCTCCGTGACCGTGACAGCAGGTGTGGCTTCGTCGCCGGTGGCAGTGACGATTGGCGACGGCCAGACAGCGGCCAGCGCGCTGACGGTGGAGGCATTCAGCCTCGATGCGGATGTTGCTGGCACGACCACGCCGCCGGTGCCTGCGTATTCGGGCCGGCTGAACAACAGTGGCCTCGCATGGGGCGGCAGCGGCGCAAACCGCACGCTCACGATCACACCTGCGGCAGGCGTGACGGGCACGGTGGAGGTCGCGCTCGTCGTCACGGACGGGACAGCGAGCACGGGACAGCTTTCGACGGTGCATTATCTTCAAGTGACGATCACCAGCGGTGCTCCGCCGCTGACGCTGGCCTACAACACAGGCGGCACGCGCATCAATGTGAACCGCAATGCCACGCCGGGCAGTTCTTTGACAGCGACGGGCGGCACCGCGCCCTATTCATGGGCGCTCGTGTCGGGATCGCTGCCTGCGGGCATCACGCTGAACAGCAACGGCACGTTTTCAGGCACCAGCACGGCCTCCGGCGGCCACACGTTTCGCGCGCGGGCCACGGACACGCTGGGTGCGACGGGCGAGGCGGATTTTTCACTGTGGGTGAATGCCACGCGCCAGGGCACGGTCACGCCGATCACCTTCAACGGACCCGTCACGGGCGCGCCGGTGACGTTCAGCCTGTATCTGCCTCCGGGCTACAGCGGCGGCAGCACGAGTTACCCGGTCATTTATCATCTGCACGGCATCGGTGGCACGCACGACGGCCCGCAGATCACCACGGTGCCTGTGAGCCATGAGGCGGCGGTGGGCGCGGGCCTCATCGAGCCGTGCATCATCGTCTTTCCCGACGGCTACGGCGACTCGTTCTGGGCGGACGCGGTCAACGTGGTGAAGCCCGCCGAGACGAACATCATGCAGGAGATCATTCCACATCTGGAGGCGAACTACCGCGTGCGCCCCGGCGGCAATCATCGCGTGATGCAGGGGTTCTCGATGGGCGGCTTTGGAGCGGCGAAGTTCGCGACGAAGTTCCCGGCCAGCTTCGCCTGCTGCGCGGTGTATGACGGCGCGATGCTGACGTGGACGCAGATGCAGCAGCGCCACGCGAACCAGACCGCGACCATCTTCAACAACAGCATGGCGGCCTACAACGACCACTCCGCCTTTCACTGGGTGGTGCAAAACGCGGCCACGCTGCGCGCCTCCATGCCGTTTCGTGACGCGGTGGGCGATCTGGTGAGCGAGAACCAGGCCTGGAAGGCCGCGCTCGACGCGCAGAGCATTCCCTCCGGCTATGTCGAAACCGGGCTGCCGCATTCGGTCGGCCCGCTGTTCGACGCGCAGGGCGCGAACATGTGGGAGTTCATCGCGGAGGCGCTGGCCGCTGGCGCTGATGATTTCACCATCAGCTTCCCCGGTGGTGGCGTGGAACTTGCGGCGAGCACCGGCGCCGCGCTGAATGTCACGCTCACTGCCAGCGGCGGCACCGCACCCTACACCTGGAGTGTCCTCAGCGGCGCGTTGCCAGCAGGTGTCACGCTCAGCAGCGCAGGCGTGTTGAGCGGCACGCCGACGGCGGCGGGCACGTTCACCTTCACCGTGCAAGTCAGCGACTCAGGCGGCGGCACGGACACGCAGCAGCTCGTTTTGACGGTGAACGCGCCGCCAGCGATCACACCTCAGGCATCGCGCGATGTGAATGGAAACATCGTCCTCGCCTGGCCGACGACCATCGGCGCATGGTATCAGGTGGAGGTCAGCGATGATTTGATGAACTGGCTGCCTCTCGGCGCGGCCGTGGCCGCCACGCAGGCGGCGATGAGTTGGACGGACAACGGCACGCTCACCGGGTCGCCACCCGCCATCGAGGACCGCCGTTTTTATCGTGTGCGCGACTTTGGCGTCTTCACGGTCAATGTGTCGGGCAACAACTTCACCTACACCAACGCGCAGCGCAGCGTGACCGGCATTTTGAGGAAACCGGCGGGTGACGGGCCATTCCCCGCCGTCGTCATCAACCACGGCACTGGCGGCAGCGCGGGCGGTTATGCTGGAGCGCGCGCCACGGAGATGCTGCCCTGGGGGCTCGTCTGCATCGGCGCGGACCTGACTCATCAGGATACGGGCGCGCCGGAGGCGGAGACGGGGCATTCGCCCGAAAACCACGCGCGCATTGAGGCATGCCTCGCCGTGCTGGCCTCGCGGGGGTATGTGGACATGAATCGCGTGGTGATGTTTGGCAACAGCCGGGGTGGCTTCACCACTGCGGGCAGCGCGTCGCTGCTTCACTCGCGCATCAAGGCCATCGGCATCTGCGCGGGCGGCGTGCTGGAGGACGGTGACGGCAGCGATGTCTCCTACCCAAGCGTGAGCGAAGCCAGCGGCATCACCGCGCCGGCGCTCATCTTCCACGGCAGCAACGACACCGTGGTGCCGCCCGCCAACTCGCTGCGCCTGCAAAACCTGCTCTCCGACCTCGGCGTGACAAACAGCCGCATTCTCCACGCCACCACCGGCACCGCCTCCCACAATCTGCACCAGGACGCCACTGTCTGGCCGCAGGTGCTCGGCGCGTGGCAGGCATGGCTGGTGACGCATGGCGTGGTGCCATGAACGGCGTGGCGACGAAAGATGGATGTCCGTTTCCCTGGCAGGGGCGCAGGCAGACGCGGCCGCATGTGAACCAGCCCCGCCACTGGGGCGGAATGCGAATCACATCCTCATTGCGCGCTGTTTTCCATGCTCTCTACCTTCGGCGGCTCAGTCGCGGCGTTCTGATAATGGTCCCGCCACACGATCCACGCCAGCGCGCCGAGGGCGATGAGGCAGGCGAGGGTCCAGCCCAGATTGCTCATCATCTGCCGCCGGCGAAACACAGCGGCCATTTGCGCGGCGCGCTCGGCTGCTTCCGATGAGGGCTGCATGGCTGCGGGCGGACGGCGCGCCGGGGAGGGCGGGGCGGCGGCCTGGGTGGCGGCGCGGCCCGCGCTGAGCAGGGCCTGGCGCACTTCGGCGGCGGATTGATAGCGGCGCTCTGGATCGTGCATGAGGCACTTGGAGAGCACGCCGGCAAAACCCGGCGGCAGGCCTTTGCCCGCCTCGCTGCCCGCGGCCTTGGGCGTGAGGCCGGTGAGCAATTCATGAATGACGACGCCGAGTGAATAAATGTCCGCCCGGTGGTCCACGAGCGCGCCCACGATCAGCCGCTCGGGCGAAACGTAGTCGGGCGTGCCATAGGCGGCCTCATCCGAGCCGGGCGCGGCATTGAGATCGCCCGCCAGGCCGAAGTCCACCACCTTCACCTGCCAGTCGGTGGTGATCAAAATGTTCGCCGGCTTGATGTCGCGGTGGATCACGCCGTGCTCGTGGGCGAACTGCAGCGCCTCGCACAGTTGCGCGATGACCGCGCGCGCTCGCTCCGGTGTCATTTCCCCCGCGCGAATGCGCCAGTGAAGATCTCCGCCCTCGACGAACTCCATCGCCAGAAACAAATGCCCCGCCTTGGTCTGGCCGAAATCAAAGACCGAGACGATATGCGGATGCGCCAGCCGCGCCATGGCGCGCGCCTCCTTCATGAAGCGCCGGGCCTCCTCCTCGTCCCGGGCGGCGGAAAGCGGCAGCACCTTCAGCGCCACCCAGCGGTCCAGCGAAACCTGGCGCGACAAATAAACAGCGCCCATGCCGCCCACACCGACCACCTGATGGGTTTCATATTGCGGAAGCAGCTCGGTCAACTCCTCCGGGGTGGGCAGTTCTCTTTGATCAGTGGCGTCGTCCTCGGGACATGGAGCGGCGTCGGAGTTTTCCATGGGTATTTGCGGCAGGGTGGTCATCCTATGCCTGGGAGCAGAGGGATTGCCAGTGTGAAATGAAATTCGTCATTGCCACCACCGGCTTTTAACGCTTGCGGCGGCGCATGGCGTCCTGATAATGGCCGCCCGTTCTTCCCACCCATCCCGAACATGAGCGACATCCCCGGCAACCTCACCTTCGAACAGGCCATGCAGCGCCTGGATGAGATCGTGGAGCGCATGGAGATGGAAAAAATGCCCCTCGATGAAATGGTGGACGCTTATGAGGAAGGCATGAAACTGCTGGCCTCCTGCCGCCAGCGCATTGAGACCGCGCGCCGCCGCGTCGAACTCATCCAGGCCGGCGAATCCGGTCAGGCCACGCTCACCGATTTCGACCCCGCCGCCGCAACCCCTCCCTCTGAAACGGCCAAAACTCCCGCCCCGGCCCGCCGCAAACCCGCCGCCAAGCCAGAGGCCGGCGCCGAAAGCGGTGACATCACCCTTTTCTGACCCAACCTCGTGGACACCGACCCGCTCAAAATCACCTGCCCCGCCGATCTCAAAGCCCTGCCGCTGGAAAAGCTGCCCGCGCTCGCCGAAAAAATCCGCGCCACCCTCATCGAGACCCTCAGCCTGACAGGCGGCCACCTCGGGCCGAACCTCGGCGTCGTCGAGCTCACCCTGGCCCTGCACAGGGTCTTTGACACGCCGAAGGACAAGTTCGTCTTCGACGTCGCCCATCAAGGCTACGTCCACAAGATGCTCACCGGCCGCTGGGACAAGATCCACACCATCCGCCAATACGGGGGCCTCAACGGCTTCCTCCTGCGCAGCGAGAGCGAGCACGACTGCTACGGCGCGGGCCACGCCGGCACCGCCCTGGGCGCCGCGCTCGGCATGGCCACCGCGCGCGACTTGAAGGGCACGGACGACCATGTCGTCTGCGTGGCGGGTGACGCCGCCTTCACCTGCGGCCCCGTCTTCGAGGCGCTGAACAACGTCTCCGCCCACACCCAGCGCCTCATCATCGTCCTCAACGACAACGAGTGGTCCATTGACAAAAACGTCGGCGCCATCGCCAAGTACTTCAACAGCATCGCCACGAACCCCGGCTTCGCCAGCCTGCATGACAAGGCGGCCAAATTCGTCGAGTTCGTCCTCGGCGGCGGCGCGCGCAAGCTGGCCGAGCGCGTGGAAAACACCGCCAAGGGCCTCCTCCTCCCGCAGAGCGAGGGCGCGCACAACCGCAGCACCCTTTTCGAGGAGTTCGGCATCCATTACTACGGCCCCATTGACGGGCACGACCTGCCGCTGCTCATCCAGACCTTCGAGTTCCTCAAGACGCAGAACGAGCCCGTCATCCTGCACATCCTCACTGAGAAAGGCCGCGGCTACAAACCCGCCCTCGAAGACCCGCTGAAGTTCCACGGCCTCGGCAAATACAACGTCGAGACCGGTGAGACCGCCTCCACCGACAAGCCCACCTACTCCCAGATCTACGGGCGCAGCGTCACCGACTTCGCCAAGGCGGACCCGCGCATCGTGGCCATCACCGGCGCCATGCCCGGCGGCACCGGCCTCATGTGCTTCAAGCAGGAAATCCCCGAGCGCTACTTTGATGTCGGCATCGCCGAGGAGCACGCCGCCCTCTTTGCCTGCGGCATGGCCACCCAGGGCCTGCGCCCCTTCCTCACCATCTACTCCACCTTCATGCAGCGCGCCATTGACATGGTCATCCATGACATGGCCATCCAGGACCTGCCCGTGCGCCTGTGCATGGACCGCGGCGGTCTCAGCGGCGACGACGGCCCCACCCACCACGGCCTTTTCGACATCGCCTACCTGCGCGGCATCCCCGGCCTCGTCCACATGCAGCCGAAGGACGAGGACGAGTTCGTGGACATGCTCTGGACCATGGCGAATTACGACCAAGGTCCCATCGCCATCCGCTATCCGCGCGGCAACGGCCCCGGCGTCACCCCCAAGGCCAGCCCCAGCCTGCTCGAGATCGGCAAGGCCGAGCTCGTGGCCGAAGGCACGGATGTGGCCCTGCTCGGCCTCGGCGAAATGTTCCCCGTGGCCCAGGCCGCGAAGCAAATGCTGGAGGAAAAAGGCCTCTCCGTGGCCCTCGTGAACCCGCGCTGGATCAAGCCGCTGGACGGCGCATTGATCGAAAGCCTGGCCCGCCAAGTGAGGGTGGTCTGCACCCTCGAGGACCACGTGCTCATGAACGGCTTCGGTTGCGCCGTCATGGAGCACCTCTCCAGCGCAGGCATCACCACCCCCGTGGCGCGCGTCGGCTGGCCGGACGAGTTCATCGAGCACGGCAGCGTGCCCGTGCTGCGCAAAAAGCACGGCCTCACCGCTGAAGCCTGCGTGGAAAAGGTGCTCGCCAAACTGGCGGCGCAACACAGCAAAGACGCAGGGTGAAAAACAGGGCGGAGGCTGCGTGCCAACGGCTCGGACGCAAAAGTTCGCCCGATGTGATGCAGACACTCTTGTCTGCTCCGGTTACCCTGGCAAGCCGGCCCTATCCGAACAGGCATGAGTTCTGTGTCACCCTCTTGCGCCCGCGTCTGGACAGGGATGGAAAAATGGGGCCATCCATCAATGGCGCCCGTGCGTTGCGAGCCAGCCGTTTTACCCCTCAGCTTTCAGGATACACCGCCAGGGCCATGACGCCCTCTCCAGGCAGCCAGCCGACGAGTTCCACGCGCTTGGGGGCATTGGCGCCGCCGAGGCCGTGGCGGACGGTTTCGATGAGTTTCCTCTGCGTCTCAGGATTCACGTCGGCTCCAAAGAAGCGGGCCAGATCAGCCATGACCGGCGCGCGCGCCTCCAAACCGACCCAGGTCATCGGCTGCCGGGACTGGCCGCCTGCGGCGATCTGCTCGCGCACAGCCTCGGGGCTGAGCCCGCCGGGCAGCAGGATGAGCCTGCGCAGACGCGCCACGGTGGGCGCGTTTACCTGGGGCTGCGCTGGCGCGGTCATGCCGGGTTGAGAGGCGGGCAGCGGCGGCTTGATGGATTTGGTGGGCTTCAAAAATCCCGCGGCAATGCCAGGCTCAGGAGCGGTCAATTCCGCGCCGCCCGTAGGCAGCGGCGCAAGATCTTGCGCGCCGGCGGCCAGCGCGGTCAGACAGCAGATGGAGAGAAGCCTGGGCATTTTTTTCGAAACAGAAGGGCGCGCTTGTATCAGGACGCGCCGGTTGGCACAATGAAAATTTAAGCTCAATCCGCCGGGCAGCGTACAGGAATCTTCACCGGCTGCGCTCCGCGCTTGCCTTTGGCCCTTCACATTGCCTTTTCCCGGCGGACCCGAATCATGATTACCCGTTGCATCATTCCCTGCCTGTGGCTTGCCTGCGCGGGCCACGCCGCCGATACCCGCCTCGTCCGCGAGACCGGGCCGCTCTCTCCCGAGGAGGAGCGCCAAAAGCTCACCGTGCCCGAGGGCTTCACCGTGCAGCTCTTTGCCAGCGAGCCGATGATCAACAAGCCGATCAACATGGCCTTCGATGCTCGCGGCCGCCTCTGGGTGTCATCGACGGTCGAGTATCCCTACTCCGCTGACAAATCGCGCTGGTCGGACGAGAAAGGCACGCGCGTCAAAGACAGCCGGGATGCCATCAAAATCCTCGAAGACACCGACGGCGACGGCCGCGCCGACAAAGTCACCGACTTCGCCGACGGGCTGAACATTCCCACCGGCGTGCTGCCGTGGCACAAGCCGGAGCACAAGGCCGGCTGCATCGCCTGGAGCATCCCAAACATCTGGTACTTCGCCGACACGGATGGCGACGGCAAAGCCGACCTGCGCGAGGTGCTGTTCGGTCCGCTCGGCTATGAAAAGGACACGCACGGCATGTGCAGCAGCTTCCGTTTAGGTCTCGACGGCTGGATCTACGCCACCCACGGCTTCAACAACACCTCCACCTTCCGCGTCCGCGGACAGGCGGGCACATCCGCAGATTTCACAGATTCCGCAGATGGGGTTTCTGCGAAATCTGTGTCATCTGCGGATCTGGAATTGCACAGCGGCAATGTGTTTCGCTTCCGCCCGGACGGCTCCGCCGTGGAGGCATGGACGCGCGGCCAGGTGAATCCCTTCGGCCTCGCGTGGGACCGTTACGGCAATCTCTACAGCGCCGACTGCCACAGCTCCCCCGTCTATCAACTCATCCGCGGCGCGCATTACCCCAGCTTTGGCAAACCGCACGACGGGCTCGGCTTCGCGCCCGTCATGTGCCAGCACACGCATGGCAGCACCGGCATCTGCGGCATCGTTTATCTCGATGGCGGCGTCTGGGGGCCGGAGTGGGACGATCACGTCTTCCTCGGCAACGTCGTCACCTCGCGCGTGAACCTCGACAAAGTCACCTTCACCGGCAGCACGCCGAAGGCGAATGAGCGGCCCGACTTCGTCACCAGCGCCGACCCCTGGTTCCGCCCCGTGGACCTCCAGCTCGGCCCCGACAACGCCCTCTACATCGCCGACTTCTACAACCGCATCATCGGCCACTACGAAGTCCCCCTCGACCACCCCGGCCGCGACCGCGAACGCGGGCGCATCTGGCGGGTGGTGAGGAAGGACATCAAGGCAGTGGCGACGGATTTCACCCGCATGTCGCCGCGCGAGATCGCCGAAGAAATGGGCAGCCCGAATCTGATCCGGCGCCATCTCGCGCTCCAGGAGGTGCGGCGACGTGGTGACAAAAGCTGGCTAACAGACTTCGGCCGGGTCTTCGCCGATGACAGTCCGTTCCCACCCTTCACTCCGGCGGGCGATGCCTGGCCCGAAGGCTATGCGGACAGCGAACCCCACGATTTCAAACCCCTGCCCCTCGAATGGCGGAAAACTGACCTGCGCTTCGCTTACACGCTGTGGGCCTTGTCGTACCTGGGCGAACGCTTTGCCGTGGCGAGCGTGCTGCGCCACCTGCATACGGGCGGCTGGTGGGTGGAGGATCGAGACGACGAGCTCGGCGGCCTGCTCATGGCACATGCCACGCAGATTGTCGGTGCCCAGGAAAAGCTGCATCCCTGGGAACGCTGGGCACTGGGGCTCATCTTCGACTTTCGTGGCAGCGCCGCCGGTCGTGCGGCGGTGCAAGTACTGCAGAACCGGCCGGATTTCTTTCTCCAGGTGCCGGATCGCGAACCCGATCAGATTGACGAGTGGCGGTTCTGGACGTTCGTATGCCTGATCGAACTATGCGACCGCATGATCGAGCGGCCGGCCGATGATCTGCATCTCCAGGGCGACACCCATTATGTCCACGCCCTGAAAGTCCTGCTGCGCGACTGGCTCGCCCAGCCCTGGTTCCGCCATGACAACCCGCTGATGACCGAACTGAAACCGACCACGGACAAGCCCTGGTTTTTGTCCGTCCTGCAGTCGGTCCCCACGGCGGAAGCCGCCGCCTTCCTGCTCGATTCCCTGATGCTGGAGTCGCCTCCGGAACGCTGGAAACATGTCGCCCGCCATCACCGGCCCGAGACACTTTCCGCCGCCGTCGCCTTCGCGCGACTGCCGGGGGGCCAGCCTCTGGAACGGCTGCAAGCTCTCGCTGACGGCCTCTCCGAGCGCGGCATGGCCGCCCCGGCGGAGCTGCTGGCCTGGGCGCGCGAGCTGGCGGAGGAGCACCTCGCGAATGCTGAAGCGCACACCGAGGCTTCCTGGCTGCCGGTGCCGCAGACTGAGCCCGCGCCCGTCTGGTCGCTGCGCACGCGGCCCTGCGCGGATGGCGTGGAGGCGCGGGTCTTGCAGAGCATGGGCCTGGGCGGCGGGGCGGAGGAAAGCCGCACGGGCGCGCTGAAGTCCCGCGCCTTTGCCGCGCCGGAAAAGCTCGCGCTGTGGATCAACGGCCACCGAGGCCCGCCCACCGCCGGGGCGCATGAAAAGAACCTGGTGCGCGTGGTCGAGAGCGCCACCGGCACGACACTCGCGCACGCCTTTCCTCCACGCAACGACACCGCCCAGCGCACGGAGCTGGACCTCTCCTCGCATGTGGGAAAAACCGTGCATCTGGAGCTCGTGGATGGCGACGCGGGCAAAGCCTACGCCTGGCTGGGCATCACGCGCATTGAGCCGCCCGTGGTCCGCGTGGAGAACTTTGAAGCCGAGAGCCAGCGGCGGGAAACGCTGCAAAAGCTGGCCATCCTCCTTCAGCACAGCGCGCCCGCGGCCTTGCGCGAAAAGCTCGCCGCCCACCTGCCGCCGCGCCCCGCGCCGCCTCCCCTGCCCGTCTCACAGGAGCAGCGCCGGCAGCTCGACGCGCTCATCACCGCGCGCGGCGCCGCCTATGCCAAGGCCGCGCCGGACAAGGCGCGCGGCGCGCAGATTTTCCAGACGCACTGCGCCGCCTGCCACCAGACCGGCGGCCAGGGCGGCCTCATCGGCCCGCAGCTCGACGGCATTGGCACGCGCGGAGTGGAGCGCCTGTGCGAGGACATCCTGGACCCGAACCGCAATGTGGACGCGCATTTCCACCTCCACATCCTCACCCTCCAGGACGGCTCCACCCTCAGCGGCTTCCTGAAAGCCGAGGCCGGCCAGGTGCTCATCCTCGCCGACGCCGCCGGGCGCGAGCAGCGCGTGTCGAAAAGCACCGTGGTCAAAGACGACGCGCAGCCCCTCTCCCTCATGCCGTCCGTGTTCGGGCAGACGATTCCAGAAAAAGACTTCACCGACCTGCTCGGCTGGCTGCTGGAGAAGTGAGCATTGTTTGCGCTTCGGACTGGCGGCCCGGGCGGGACGGGCTTTCTTGCCGGATGCCCGCCGAGTCTGATCCGCCCGCGCAACTCAAGGAATGGTTCAACGAGGAGCGATACCGCTCCCTGGCACGCCTGCTCAAGCAGGCGTCTCCACGCTTTGACACGCGCCGCTTTCTGGCCGCCACGCTGGAGGGGCTGGGCGAGCGCAGCCTGATGCAGCGCCTGCATCAGGCTGCGCTGGCCGTTGACCTCGCTCTGCCGGGAAACTTCCGCGCGAGGACGGAGGTGCTGCTTGAGATCGCGCCGCAGGTCGGGCACAGCTTCGTGGGGATATGTCTTTGCGATTATGTGGCCACCTTCGGCCTGGACGCCCCCGCTTTTTCGCTTGAAGCCCTTCGCCGCCTCACGCCGCACGGCTCCGCGGAGTTCGCGGTGCGCCCGTTTTTGCAGCGTGATCTGCGCGGCACTCTGCGGGTGATGCGGGAGTGGACCGCCGACACGGACGAGCATGTGCGCCGTCTGGCCAGCGAGGGATCACGCCCGCGCCTGCCGTGGGGGCTGCGTTTGCGGGAACTGGTGCGCGACCCGGGTCCGTCCGCGCCCATCCTCGAAGCCCTGCGCGACGATCCCGCGCTTTATGTGCGCAAGTCGGTGGCCAACCATCTCAATGACATCACCAAGGATCATCCCGGCCATGTGCTCGAGATGCTGGCGGAGTGGGAAATCCCGCGCCGGGAGGAGCGCCGGTGGATCGCCAAGCACGCCTGCCGCACGCTGATCAAGCGCGGTCATCCGGGCGCGCTGGCATTGTTCGGTTTCGGAGTCGCGCCCTCGGTGCGGGCCTGCATCGAGGCCAGCCCGCGCCGGATCACCCTCGGCGGAGTCCTGGAACTGACGGCGCGCATCACTTCCACCAGCCGGCAAAGCCAGCGACTGGCCGTGGATTACGTCGTGCATTATGCGAGGAGCGGCGGCGGCGCCTCGGCCAAGGTGTTTAAATGGACCGAGGCGGATCTGGAGGGCGGGGCCGGCTTGTCATTGAGCAAAAAGCAGACCTTGCGCGACTTTACCACACGCAGTCATTATCCCGGCAGCCACCGCGTCGAGTTGCAGATCAACGGGCGCAGGCTGGCTGAGACGGAGTTTGAGCTTCGCTGTCCGTCATGATTTCAGGACGCGGGGGCTGCCTGCTTGTCACTTCGCGGCGGCTTTCTTTTTGGAATCGCCGGCCTGCTTTTCCAGAGTCTCGGTTTTCTTCTGGAGCTGCTGGAGCTCGTCCCAGAGCTTCTTTAACTCGGCGGGCGCGGGCTGCTCGTTTTGCAGGGTCTGAACGGACCTGGCCGCCGCCTCGCGCACGGGGTCGGTGAAGGCGCCGCCGCCGGGCATCATGGGTTCCAGCACGGCCAGCGCGCGCGGATCACGCAGGGTGCCGAGGGCTTTGGCCGCGGCCGCGCGCAGCTCCTGGCGCGGGTGGGTGAGGTGCTCGATGAGAAAGCCGCGCACTTCGTCGCGGTCCTCCTGCCTCCGTGACAGAAAGGCAAGCGCGTCGAGCGCGGCGGCGTGGTCGCGCGTGCGCCAGTCCAGCGGGCTGGTGAGCAGGGCGGCGAGGATTGCGGGCACGGGGGCGGCGTCATCGTGAGCGCGCCAGGCGGCGACAGTCGCGGCGGCGACTTGGTTGCCAAAGCTGGCTTTTTCAAAATGCTCCGCGAGCGCTTTCGAGATGGCCGCGTCTCCGGGACGCGCGCCCCAGCTCCGCACGATGGCGGAAAGGATTTCGGGATTTTTTTCCACCGCCGCATGAGCCAGCAGCGCGGCCTGCGCGTCGGGATGCGGGATGGAGGCCAGGGCTTCGACCACGGCCTTGCGCGCGCGGGCGTCCTCCTGGCCCGCGAGTCCGGCCACGAGCGCGGCGCGCGCCTCGGGCGTGGCCGTTTTGGCCAGCACGGAGGCGGCCTCGGCGCGCACGGCGTGGAAGGCGTCGCCGGTCAGGCGTTTCGCCAGCTTGGCGACAGTGTCCGCGTCCTTCTTTTTGCCGAGCGCGCGCACGGCGAGCATGCGGCCGATGACATCGCTTTCGAGCTGGCGGTCGGGCATGTCGCCGGGCGGGGAGAACTCGATGCGCGCCAGCAGCGTGTAGTCCGGGTCCACGCGCACGAACTCCGGTTGAGAGGGCAGGTGAAAATAAAACGCTTCCTCCGCCTGATGGACATCCAGCTTCACGAGGCGCGGCGTTTTTTCCCCCTTGAGAGTGAAGGCCACCGGCAGCGGCACACGAAAGAGGCGCACCTGGTCGGTGACTTTGTGCGTCTGCTTCACCGTGAGCTTCGCCATTTTCGCGCCCGAGTCCCAGGCATAGCTGACATTCAGGTCAGGCCAGCCGCCGTGGTAGAGCCATTGGTCAAAGAACTGGTCAAAAGACAGGCCGCTGACCTCCTCCACCACGTCGTGCAGATCATCCGTGCCCACGATGCCGAAGCGGTGCCGCTCCAGGTAGAGGGTGATGGCTTTCTGATACAGCTCCGGCCCGAGCTGGCTGCGCAGCATGTGCAGGATCCACGCGCCTTTGGGATACACGCGCGTGTCGAACTGCTGCATCGGGTCGCCATAGTCCCGCCATACGGTCGGGCGCGTGTCCTTTGCCTCAAAGACGCGCTCCGCCTCGCGCCAGAGGGAGTATTTCATCGCATCGGAGCCGCTTTTCTCCGCCTCATAAAGCACGGTGTAGTAACTCGCGAAGCCCTCGTTCAGCCAGAGGTGCGACCAGTCGCGGCAGGTGAGGAGATCGCCGAACCATTGATGCGCCGTCTCGTGCGCGTCGAGCCGGTGCAGGGTGCGCAGCGTCTCGGTGGCCGGGGTGAAGAGCATCTCGGCGGCGTTGAAAGTGCAGCTCGTGTTCTCCATGCCGCCGGCGATGAAGTCGAGGCAATAGACCTGGTAATACTTGTCCCAGGGAAAGGCCACGCCGGTCTCTTTCTGGAAGTACTCGATGATGCGCCGCGTGTCGGCGAAGGCGCCCTCCGCTGTCTCCTTCAGCGAGGGCGGCACAAAGAGCGCCAGGGGCAGCTCGCCGGCCTTGTCCTCCAGCTTGTGGAAATAGCCCGCCGCCAGCGCCACGAGGTAGTTCACATGCGGCTTGTCCTGCCGCCAATGCCAGCGCACAAGATCACCGGCGGGCGCCTTGCCCAGCAGCACGCCATTGGAGATGACCTCCATCCCGGCGGGCGCATCGCAGACAATCTCGCTGCTGAAGCGCTCGTTCGGGTAATCGTAGCAGGGGAACCAGAAGCGGTGCAGGTCCGCCTCCCCCTGCGTCCAGAGTTGCGTGTCGCCCGGCTTGTAGCCCATCTCCGGCGTGCGGAAATACAAGCCGCGCTCCGGAGCCGCCGTCCACCGCGCGCGCACTTGCAGCTTCGCGCCTGGAGCCGCGGGCCTGTCAAAATGCAGCACGAGTTTTTCCTCGCCCACATGCCAGTCCGCGAGCGTGGCGCCATTGGCGGAGACCTCGGTCACTGCCAGGTCCACGGCGTCCAGCTCCAGCTTTTCCAGCGGCAGCCCGACGGGTGAGAAATCCATCGTCATCAGTCCGGCCACAGTCCTCTTGGAGAAGTCCGGCACCACCTCCAGCTTCAAGTGCACGATGTCCACCCGGCGGTCGCGCGCGTATTTGCGTCCGGGGGTGAGCTTCGTCACCGAGGGCAGCAGATGCTTGGCGCAGTGCCCGCACTCATGCAGCGCCTCCGCGCCCGCTGATGCGACTCCCGCCAGAATGAAAGCGATGATTTTTCTCATGACCCGCAGCATGGCGGGCGGAGCGGCGGCTTGGCAAGGGGGAAAAATCGCCGCGGCAAAGTCTGGCAGACTCAGGCCAGAATGCTCACACCGAGCGGCGGGATGTCCACGATGATGCTTTGGGCCCGGCCGTGCCAGGGGATGTCGTGGCTTTGCAGGGGCAGCGGGTTGACCATGCCGCTGCCGGCGTATTTGGGAGCGTCCGTGTTCAGCAACTCCCGGTAGGAGCCGGGGCGGGCGACTCCGACACGGTAGCCTTTGCGCGGGACAGGGGTGGCATTGACGATGACATAAACGATGCCGCCCTCGCGGTCGGCGCGGGTGTAGGCAAAGATGCTCTGGTCGGCGTCGCTGGCGTCGAGCCAGTCGAATCCGCCCGGCTCGTGGTCGAGCTGGTGGAGGGCGGGCGTGTTTTGGTAAAGCCAGTTGAGGTCCTGCACGAGCTTTTGCGCGGCGGCGTGCTCCTCGCCGAGAAAGAGATGCCAGTCGAGGCTGCGGGCGTGGTTCCACTCGCTCCACTGGCCGAACTCGCCGCCCATGAAGATGAGCTTCTTGCCTGGGTGGGTCCACATCCAGGCGAAGAACATGCGCAGATTGGCGAACTTCTGCCAGCGGTCACCGGGCAGTTTGTTGATGAGGCTGCCCTTGCCATGCACGACCTCGTCGTGGCTGATGACGAGGATGAAGTTCTCGTCGTAGGCGTAGAGCATGGAGAAGGTGGCCTCGCCGTGGTGATACTTCCGGTGGACGGGATCCTCCTGCATGTAGTGGAGGGTGTCGTTCATCCAGCCCATGTTCCATTT
>DDQZ01000018.1:28773-73620 GCA_002343505.1 Verrucomicrobiaceae bacterium UBA2429
CATCCAGCCCATGTTCCATTTGAAACCGAAGCCGAGGCCGCCCGCATCGGTGGGCTTCGAGACGCCGGGCCAGGCGGTGCTTTCCTCGGCGATGATGGTGGTGCCGGGGTGCTTCTCGTAGCAGACGCGGTTGAGGTCGCGCATGAAGTCAATGGCTTCGAGGTTCTCGCGCCCGCCGTATTTGTTGGGCACCCAGGCCCAGGGCTTGCGGGAGTAGTCGAGATAGAGCATGGAGGCCACGGCGTCCACGCGCAGGCCGTCAATGTGGTACTGCTCCAGCCAGAAGAGGGCGTTCGCGACGAGAAAGTTCTTCACCTCGGCGCGGCCGTAGTTGAAGATGAGCGTTCCCCAGTCCTGGTGCTCGCCCTGGCGCGGATCGGCATGCTCGTAGAGGGCGCTGCCGTCGAATTTGGCGAGGCCGTGGGCGTCCTTTGGAAAATGCCCGGGCACCCAGTCGAGGATGACGCCGATGCCCGCCTGGTGGCAGCGGTCCACGAACTGGCGGAACTCATCCGGATTCCCAAAGCGGCTGGTGGGAGCGTAGTAACCGGTGACCTGGTAGCCCCAGGAGCCGTCGAAGGGGTGCTCCGCCACGGGCATCAGCTCGATGTGGGTGAAATTCAGCGACTTCACATACGGGATGAGGTCGTCGGCGAGTTCGAGGTAGGACTTGGGCCGGTTTCCCTGCTCGGGGATGCGCTTCCACGAGCCGAGATGCACCTCGTAGATGCTCATGGGCGTGTGGTAGAGATCGTGGGTGGCGCGGCGGTTCATCCACTCCTGGTCGCTCCAGCGGTAGCGGTCGAGGTCGAAAACGAGACTTGCGGTCTGTGTGCCGTGCTGGCCGAAGAACCCCATGGGATCGGTCTTCAAAAGCAGGTGCCCCTCGGCGGTGAGGATTTCGAATTTGTAATGCGTCAGCTCGGTGATGCCGGGCAGAAAGATCTCCCAGACGCCGCCCTCGACGCGCAGGCGCATGGGATGCACGCGGCCGTCCCAGTGATTGAAGTCGCCCACCACTGAGACGCGGCGCGCATTCGGCGCCCAGACGGCGAACTGCGCGCCGGGGATGCCGTCCACCACGCGCAGGCGCGCGCCGAGGCAGTCCCAGAGCCGCTGGTGGGTGCCTTCGCGGAAAAAATAAATGTCCTGCTCACCCAGCAGCGGACCGAAGGAATAGGGGTCCGCGCCGCGCGTGACCCGGCCCTCGTAGCTGGTGAACTCGATGTCGTAGGGGAAGCAGCCATGCCCGGTGACAGTCACGGAAAACAAGCCGTGATGATGCTCGCGGCTCATCTCCCAGGAGCCGGAGCCGTCGCGCGCGGTGACGCGGGCGCTTTGGGCGCGCGGGTGGAAGGCGCGCACGACCACTCCGCCGTGGCTTTCATGCATGCCGAGGAAACCAAACGGATCACTGTGCCGGGCTTCCAGGAGGGCGAGCGCGTCGGCGGAAAATCCGGTGTCTTCAGTCATGATCATGGGTATGTGCAAGTAGCAGAGGCTCAAGATGTTCCAAGCAGATTTTGAGCATGTCATGCCGCCTCCAGAGCGACTTGCGGCATGCGTCCGGAACATCGGCGCGCCACCATCGCATGATCTGTGCCGAGATGGTCTCAGGCGGCGAATTTGCCGGAAAAAAATGTGCTCCGTCCCCCAGCACCTCGCGATGCGCGGGCAGGTCCGAGCACCATACCGGCAGCCGGTGCGCCGCCGCCTCCAGCAGCGGCAGTCCGAAACCCTCCCCCGTGCTGGGGAAAAACAAAAGGTCCGCCGCCGCATACAGGGCGCGCACATCCGCCTCGCAGAGCGGTCCGTCCTCGCCGAGAAAGCGCACCCCGTCATCCAGGCCAAGCTCGCCGGCCAGACGGCAAAGCTCCGCGTGGTATGCCCTCCCGTCCGCCTGGTGCGGGTCCGGCGCGCCGCTGACAAGGTAGAGCGCGTCCACACCCGCCTTGCGCAGCGCTGACGTGACACGGATTCCCAGCTCGATGTTTTTCCGCCGGACCAGCCGCGCGGGATGGAACAGCACCAGACCGCGGCTTTCCAGTCCCAGCTCCTTCACGCGCCGCGTCAGTCCTAGCACCTGCGCCATGTCGAGGCCGTTCGGGATGACGCGGATGTCCCGCAAACCGGCGGCCCTTTCATAGTCCCGCCGCCGGGCCTCCGAAACCGCCACATGCAGCGCGCGCGGCGCCGGTTCCTTCCACGGGATGCCCGCGTAATGCGGATTCACCGCCGCCACGTCATGCACCCAGTTGATCCACAGCACGTCCTTTCGCGCCAGCGCCAGGCGCGTCAGCTCCCGCGTCCACTCCAGGTCGAACGGCATCGTGAACACGTTATGCACGATGACCGCGTCCACCGCCCCGCGCGCGAGCGCCGCCGCGAACTCCGCCTTTTGTTGAGCCGGCCACAGGCTCACCTCGTGCCCCAGGCTGCGCAAGGCCTCCGCCTGCGTCCCCACCACCCGCTCCACTCCGCCGATGGCCGGAGGCAGGGTGTAATGGAGCAGGGAGACGCGCATGCTTCATGGAAGCCCGGAATGGGAAAATCGAAATCCGAAAGTGCGCGCCCCCGCCCGGCGGGTTTAGTTTTTGAAGACCGGCTCGAAGAGGCTTTTCAAATGCAGCGCGCCCTCATGCGTCAGGTGGTTGTCATCCTGGTAGAGGGCTTTTCCGTCCGCTTCGATCAGCGCGCGCCCGTCCGGGCCGAACAGGAGGGGCGCGGGATCGAGAACGCGCGCGCCCGCTTTCTCCAGCGCCGGGCGGAGGGATTCGATCACCGCGTTGTCATCGCGGTAATCCTGCAGAGTCCGCCCCAGGCGGCGCGGATCCCGGAAAACGGCGGGGTGCATGGTGTGAAAGGCCAGGGCTTTCGAGACCATGAAGTCATGACCCGCCACGTCGAGCATGATCCAGACGCGGGTGCCGGCCTCGCGCAGCCGCCGCACCGTGTCCAGCAACGCCGCGCCGAATGCCGCCGGATCGTCGCCCGGGCATTTGCTCCAAAGCGCCGTCAGCACCGTGTCCGGGATTTTTTCCCGGCGTATGATCTCCAGCACCGCCGCGCTCCAGGCGTGGCTGCGGGTGTTCAGCCCGCCCCGGCTTTTGCGGTGGAATCCGATGACTGGCGCCGTGGCGGAGTACGCGGCCACCCGTCCGGCCGCCCGCTCCTCCACGCACCACGCCGCCAGCGCGGGCACGATGCTTTTGGCGTGGCTGTCCCCCCAGACCAGCACCCGCGCGGGAGCTTCGGCTGCCTTTGCTCCGAACTTCGGCAGCCTGTTTTCCAGCGCCGCCCCGGCATCATCCGGCCACTCCTTCGCGGCGGACTCCGCCGAGGCCAGAGCCAGCACCTCCGGTTTGATCCTCCCGGGCAAGCCTCCGCGCAGGCTCCAGCCGACGGCAAAAGTCACCGCCAACGCAAGGGCGGCGGTTTGCAAAAGAGGCCTTCTCCGGCCGAGCAGCGTCCGTCTCCGCACCGGCGTCTCCACCCAGCGCCAGGAGAGCACCGCCAGTCCCCAGGCGGCAAGCACGACCGCCAGCCTGCAAACCCGGTCGTCCGCATCCAGCACCACCGGGCTGAGATAGCTCACGAAAGCCAGCAGCGGCCAGTGCCAGAGATAAAGCGAGTACGAGACCAGGCCGAGATGGCGCAGCGGAGCCGACTCCAGCACACGGCGCGCCCAGCCCGCGCCGTTCGTTGCATGCGCCCCTGTCAAGAGGCCGGCGGCCAGGCACGGAGGCAGGGCCGCGAGTCCGGGAAAAGGCGTGTCATTGTCATAGGCGAGAGCCGTCCCGACGATGACGCAAAGGGAAGCGCCCGACACGAGTCCCTGCCGTCTTTTCAACGCCTGCTGAAACCGGCCCGTCGCTGGCAGGCACGCCAGCACCGAGCCCAGCAGCAGTTCCCATGCGCGCGCAGGCAGCCAGTAAAACGCCCAATGCGGGTCCGCCTCGACCATGACGGCTGAAACCGCCAAACTCAGCAGCAAAAGCGCCCCGAAGACGCGCAGGCACAGGCCGCGCAAATCCCGGCCCCCGCCTCTCCGCTGCCATGCGGCCAGCGCCATGCACAGGAAAGGCATCAAAAGATAAAACTGCTCCTCCACCGCCAGCGACCACAAATGCAGCAGCGGCATCTGCTCCGCAGGCCCGGCAAAATAGCCTCCGCCTTCCCTCCAGAAATAAACATTGGCCGCCAGCAGCGCCTGCGCCGCCGCCGAGCTTCCCAACCGGTCCAAATCACCGGGCAGCATCAGCCAGAAGCCGAGACCCAGCACCGCCAGCACCAGCACCGTGAGCGCGGGCAGGATGCGCCGCGCGCGCCGCTCCCAAAACTCCAGCAGGCTGAAGCCTCCCCGTTCCAGGTCCCTGACCATGATGCCCGTGATCAGGTAGCCGGAGATGACGAAAAACACATCCACTCCGATGAATCCGCCCCGGAAGGAAAGGCGCGCGTGAAACAGCACCACCAGGAGCACGGCCAGCCCGCGCAGCCCGTCAATGTCCGGCCTGTGGTTGGAGGTCTGTGATGCATTCATCGAAGCCGCCCCGATACGCCTGCCGCCTCGCGGCGCAAGCTCAACGCGGCGGGAGGGCCGCGTCCCTCCATCGGGCGAGCCTGCGGCAGCCGGCGGCGCGGACTGGTGGCACTTTTTTTGGAAGCACAATGTATTTACTTGCCCCAAGCCTGCCGGACGAGATAAAACCGGGCCAATAAATTCAAAAAATGCGTCCCATCCTTTATTGGCTGAGTTCCCTCTTTGTGGCTGTGATCGCCGCGAAAGCCGCAGGCCGCGCGGATTCAGAGACCATTTCCCTGGACGCGGCCTTGCCCCTGCTGGCGGTGGCAGACCCGGTGCGTTCCGTGCTGCTTGGAGCCGGAGTTCTGGCCCTTGCCTTCACCTACCGCCAGGCATGGGCGGCATTCCGCGGGCGTTGAGCGCGCGCGTCACCAGAGCCAGATCATGAAGGCGGGGCTGTCCTTCACCCTGGCACTCGGCGGCATCCTCACCAGCGCCTCGAACTGCCGCGCCCACTCGCGCGCCACCTTGCGCGCATGGCTGTAGTGGTTGTAGTCGTGCAGGGAGAGGATGAGCGCCGAGCGGTTCTGCTCCACATCGGTGAACTCCAGCAAAACCTGCTTCTGCACCGGATCATAGAGCCGCCCCTCGATGGCGGTGCGCCCTTTGAGCGGGTCCCCCACCACGGACTCCGCGCCGGGAAAGGTCAGCAGGTTGATGAACCGGCGCGTGACTCCCCCGGAGACAGGATTCGGGTCCAGCTCCACCAGCGCCAGCTCCACCAGCAGGCTGTCCGCCGCAGGCGCTGCCACCACTTCCTGGCGCGGGCCGGGCGACTCGCGGAACGCCCGCGCGAACTCCTCGCGCAGGTAGGCCGCCAGCCTCGCCGCCGCCCGCTCGCGCGCCTCATCCCCGCTTTCCACCCGCGCCAGCGCGCGCCCCACCGGGCGCAAATGGTCCAGGCACACCGGCGCGATGTGGATCGTCCATCTCTCCCGCGCGTTTTGCCAGACCTTCGGGGAGGGGTTCCTCCACACCCTGGCAAAGGGCGACCTGCCGGGGTCCGATGCCCGCATCTCCGCCGCGTGCCGCAGGAAGGGGGTGCTTTCCGAGGGGCGCGCTTTGGCGAATTTCCGAGCATGGCTGCACGAGCCGAGCAGCGCCGCGAGCAGAAGGAGAAAAAACCGGGCGGTCATGCCATTCACAGGGCATTCTGGCACCGGGCCGGCGGCGCGGCAAGTCACGACCCGCCACGGAGCCGCCCGCGCGCCTCATTCCATCTCGTCAAGGTCGCGCTCCACTTCCAGGATGCGCTGCAGCGCGTCGAGAAACTCCTCCGCCGCCTCCAGAGGCAGCATGATCGTGTCCCGCCGGCCGCGCACATCCTCGGTGATCTTGATCACACGGCCGCGCTCGTTCTCCTTCAAGTCCAGGAAGAAGATCTTCCTGTCAGTGATGATTTTTTCGGAGTGCAACGGCGGATTGCCGCGCCTCGGTTCTTCGAAATCGTCGTTCCTCATGCCTGTGTGCTCCTGCGTTGCGAGATGCATTTTTTGATTTATCCGCGGCGATTTTAAAAATCCGCCATTTTTTGTCAATCCTTCTTCACAGCCGCCGGCGCTGCCGCGCTGTCATGGCGGCGCTGTCGGCAAGCATGTCGAGTCTCTTGAAGACTTTATCAGGGAGGGATGACACGGATGGAAAAACGAGCGCTATGTAGAATTGCCGGCAGTCGGCTGAAACGGTTCAGCGACACATCAATTCCAACATGGGATGACGAGCCTAAATTCACGAAATGAAAAGAGAGCGTGAGGCTGAATGGGTGGACCCATAGCCCGCTGACGACTCTCCCGCTCACTCCTCCAATTCCACGCGGTAGCGCGGCAGGGAGGGGTCGGCCTCGGCGCTGTAGGCATCTATGCCTCCGGCGAGGCAGCGCACGTCGTCGAAGCCGTGGCCGATGAAGTAGGCGGCCACGTCGAGGGAGCGGGTGCCGGTGTGGTCGTAGATGACGAGGGGGGCGGCTTTGTCCCACTGGGAAAAGGCTTCCTGCACCACCTCCTGGGTCATGAGCTGGGAGCCGGGGATGTGGACGGCCTCATGCTCCTCGCGGGTGCGCGCGTCGAGCAGGCGGGGGGGATTTTCCCCGGCGAGCAGGGCGGCGAGTTCGGCGGGGGGGATTTGCAGCCGCACGTCGGACTCGTGGCTTTCCTGGATGTGGGAGATGAGCTCCTGCACAGGGATCTGGTCGTTGCGCGCGCAGAGCTGGGCCAGCGTCTCATCGGGGCTGAAGGCGCAGGAGCTGCAGCCGCCGATGTGGTATTTGGCGAACATGGAGCGGCGCGCGCCGGGGTAGGCCTGGAGCACCTGGGCGAGAGTGGTCTCGGGCGTGAGCGGGATGGGGGCGGTCATGGCGGAAGGATGAACGCGCGGCGGCGGCGAGGAAACTGCAAAGTTCATGCGGACAAGCGCGGGCCGCGGGTTACAGTGCGCGCTCATGATCGAACGCGAACCCCGAATTTTTGTGCTGCCCACGCTGATGACGGCGGGCAACATCCTGTCCGGATTCGTGGCCATCCTGCAAATCTTCAAGGGGCGCGAGGGGCTGGTCACGGAGCACTACTACTGGGCCATCATCGCCATCCTGGCCGCGTGCCTTTTCGATGTGCTGGACGGGCGCGTGGCGCGGCTGGGGGGGCAGGAGTCGCCCTTCGGGCGGGAGCTGGACTCGATCGCGGACATTGTGAGCTTTGGCGTGGCGCCGGCGCTGCTGGTGCATGACATCGTGCTCTCCAGCATTGAAAAACCGGCGGGCCTGGGCTGGCTGATCGCCTCGGTGTACCTGGTGTGCGGGGCCATGCGGCTGGCGCGCTTCAACTGCATCGCCGCCTCGGATGACAAGACGAACAGCAAGCACTTCCGCGGCTGCCCCATCCCGGCGGCGGCGGGTGTCATCGCCTCGCTGACGCTGCTGATGCTGTGGCTGGACGAGGGGAACAAGGAGATCGGCCCGTGGAAGTACGGCCTGGCGGTGCTCATGGTGCTGCTCTCCTTCCTCATGATGAGCGACCTGGAGTATCCCAGCTTCAAGTCCATCAACTGGCGCACGCGCCGCTCGCCCGCCTGGGTGCTGGTCTCCATCATCGTGGTGGCTTTCACCGTGCGGAACTGGGAATGGATGCCCTCGGTGCTCTTTGTGAGCTACCTGCTCTACGGCCTCTTCCGCCCGTGGATCTCCCGCCGCTGGCGCAGGCAGATCGAGATCGAAAGCGAGACCGGCGAACCCGCCGACGAACCCGTCAACGGCGCCCTCAACTCTGACGAGGACAGCGCCGCCCATGAAAGCCCCGCCGCGCCCGGCAAGGGGAGCATCGCATAAAGGATGGCGGACTTTTACCAGCACACCCGCCTCCCCACGCTGCATCACCTGGCCGCGCCGGACCCCTCCACACGCGGGGAGGAGCTGGCCGCGCTCACCCGGGACCGCCCCGTGGCCGTGCTGCTGCCCGCGCTCTTCGCCGAGACCCAGCGCCCCGCCCTGCCCGCCATCCTCGGCACCCTCTCCGACGCGGCCTACGTCAGCGAGATCGTGCTCAGCATGAATGTCATGACCGCGGAGCAGGCCGCCGATGCCGCGCGCCTGTGCCGGGACTGGGCGGGCGGCAAGCCGCTGCGCATCCTCTGGAATGACGGCCCCGCCCTCCAGGCCGCGCACCACCGCCTCTCCGAGATGGGCTGCGACGGCGCCTGCGCGGGCAAGGGCGCGAACATCTGGATGGGCCTCGCCTATTTGAAGGCCGCCGGCACGGCCCGCATCGTCATCAGCCATGACACGGACATTTTGAATTACTGCCCGTCCCTGCCCGCGCGCCTCTGCCACCCCGTGGCGCATCCGCGCATGGGCTACCGCTTTGCCAAAGGCTACTACAGCCGTGTGCTGGACCGCCTCTACGGGCGCGTCACCCGCCTGCTCATCTTCCCGCTCATCCAGGCGTTCCAGGACGTGCTCGGCCCGCTGCCGCTGCTCCAGCATTTGGAAAGTTTCCGCTACCCTTTGTCGGGCGAGTTCGCCGGAGACATGGACACCCTCGCCGGCTTCCGCCTGCCGCCCGCCTGGGGGCTGGAGGTGGCCATGCTGGCCGAGGCGCACCGCAGCCTGCCATTGGACGCGCTGTGCCAGGTGGACCTCGGCATCCACTACGAGCACCGCCACCGCCAGCTCCAGCCGCACGGCCTGGAGCCCGGCCTCGTCACCGCCGCCGCCGATGTGGCGCGCTGCCTGTCCTGGCAGATCCTGCGGGAAAGCGACGCCGCCGGGCAGCCGCGCCTGCTGCGGGAGGCCGTGGAGCGCTACACCAGCCGCCGCGCCGGCGAGTGGATGCGCCGCTACGAGCATGTGGCCCTGCTCAACGGGCTGGTCTTCCACCCCGCCGACGAGAGCCAGGCCATCTCCGCCTTCACCACCGCGCTGCACGAGCTGCTGCGGGATGTGGAGGCGCGCGGCCTGCACGTCCCCGGCATGAGGCCCGCCCCCGCCGAGGCGCTCGACGCCCTGCCGGGGCTCGGCGCGCGGATTCTCGAAGCGGCGCTTTGAGACTGCCAGCCTCACTCCGCCTTCGCGGGGGCCAGCTTGAGCGGCAGCTCGGCCAGTTCTGTGATGGACAGGGCACCGTCATCGTCCTGGTCCAGCTTTTTGAAGATGTCCTCCGTCAGCGCGCCGTATTCCTCACGGCTGATGAGTTGGTCATTGTTTTTGTCGAGGGAGAGGAGCACCACCTTGATGACGGCCACGACCACCAGGGCCGCCACCTCGCCGGACTCGGAGGCGATGTCCGCACGCAGCTCATCCACCTCTGAAGGAGCCAGTGAGTCGTCGCCATTGGCGTCCAGCCGCTCATAGCTGGCCGAGATGCCGCCATGCCACTCGCCAGTGTCGAGCGTGCCGTCCGAGTTCGTGTCGAACTCACGCAGGATCAACTTTGCGAGAGGCTCGCCTGCCTCAGGCGCGGCCTGGGCACGGAAGCAAAGGGTGGTGGAAACAAGAAGGAGTGCGAGGCAGGCGCGGATCATGAGGGAAATGGGTTAAGGAGATGAAAATGCGGGTTCATCGTGCCCGGGCAAGCCGTTTTCTGCTCGTCTCACGGATTGATCGTGAAAGCCCCCGTCATCGTGTAAGTCGGCCCGCTGAACACCACGACGATCGTCTGCGCCCCGGCCGGCGCGTCCGCCGGGATGGCGAAGGTGGCCTGCGCCGTGGCCTGGCTGGGGCGGGAGATGGCCGTGCCGCTGATGCTGCCCGCCAGGGTGATGCTCGCCGGCACCACAGCCGCGGGTGGCAGTGGCGGCGTGGTGGGCAGGGTGATCAAAACCGTGACCGTGCCGCCGCGCGCCGCGCTGCCGCCGGGCGCCACCGAGTTCGCCCCGCCGCCGCCGCCGGTCGTGCCGGGGAAGCCGCGGCTGTCATACGCGCCCACCCCGGTGCGCACCGCGCGGTAAAAGCGCCGCACCCGGCCATTGGCCGTGGCCTGCGTGTCCGTGTGGCTCGCCACATCGCCCGCGGCGGTCACATTCGCCGCCAGCGTCGTCCAGGTGCCGGGGGCCATGCTCTCGCTGGCCTCCACGCGGTAGGCGCCGCCCTCCACCGCCGTCCAGCCGAGCGTGGCGCTGCCGTTTTGAAATGACGCGTCGGCATTCATGCCCCCCTGGTAGGGGCCGCCCGCGGCCGCCGTCGTCGTGCTCTCCGTGATCGAGGTCACCGCGCCGCCCGTCGGGCTGCCGTAATACTGCCGCCCCGTCGTGTAGGGGAAGGCCGGCGCGCCGTCCGCGAGGATCGTGGTGAAGTAGGCCCAGGTGCCGGCGGGGAACTCCGGCGTCACGCACCAGCGCGCGTTTTGCTCGTTGAGATCAAAGTCCGCGCCCTGCGTGAAGCCGAGATCGCCCAGGTAATCGTAGTCCTCGATGTAATGCCCCAGGAGGTAGGCCGGCCCCAGCGCCGGTCCGTATCGGTTTGCCGGGAGTGAGGCGGAGCGGTTCTGCACGCGCGCGGCCCAGGCGGGCAGCGTGGTGCGCCCCGTGGCGGCGAGATTTGTCGTGCCATTCGCCCCGTCCCTGGGCACAAAGCCGCTGAGCATGCGCCGCACCCCGCTCTGCGGATCGAGCGCGCTGGCGTAACCATAAGGCCCGTACACCGGCAGCCCGTCCGCCGCCCAGCCGAGGATGGGCGAGTGCCGCGCGGGCGGCCCGGCGCTCTCGGTGTAGCGGTTCGCCGCCGCGTCGTAGTCCACATGATCGCCGAGCTGGTGGCGCAGGCCGGCGGGGTGCGCGTGGTAGTGGTAATGCGAGCCGGCCTGGTGGGCCAGCGCGGGGTCGAAGGTCACGCCCTCGTTGTGATAGCCGTCGCGGTTCCACACGCCGTCGCCCGTGATGCCGTTGACCGGCGTGGCGTCGGTGGCGTTCGCCGTCGAGTAGGAAAAAGCGTCCCGCGAGTCAAAGATGGCCACGCCATTGACCATGCGGCCCGTGGCGCCGAGGCCGGTGCTGGTCTTCGTGCCGGGGATCACCGGCGCGCGCGGGATGCGGTAGATCAGCGCCTGGTTGGCCGGGTAGTTCGGGAAGAGCTGGGTCTTCGCCTCATTCAAATACCACGGCCCCATGACATGCCCGGCCAGGCCCGTGGCGCGGAGGTACACCCAGTCCGCCGAGTACTCCACCTGGCTCACGCCCGCGTAGGTCGGCTGGCTTTGCACCCCCTGGCCGCGGCTCCAGGTCGTCACCGCCGCGCCCGCCGCCTCCGCCGCCGTGGTCGGGTAGATGCGCGCGTAGCGGGCGGAGTCCTCCACCAGCCAGGAGCTCACGCGCGGGTCGGCGGAGCTGTCCTCCTCCTGGTGGGACGCCAGCGCCAGCCGCAGCCCCATGTAGGCGCTCTGCGCCGCCGGCGTGATGGACGCGCCGAGCAGGTTGCTGCCCTCGTTGGCATCCGCCGCCGTGGCGTAAAACTCCTCCCGCCCGTCATTGAAAACGAGCAGCCGGTTCCCCTCCGCGTCCGTCACCCCGCGCCCGGCGGCGCTGTCGGCCAGGCCCTCGCCGAACTGCTGGCTGAAAGCCGTCCGCGCCGTGGTGGCCGCGCTGTTTTGCAGGATTGGCAGCAGCGAGCGCGAATCCAGCGCCTGCCCCGCCGGCTGCGTGGCGCCGACGCTGATGCCCGCCAGCTCCAGGATCGTGGCGTAAAGGTCCGCCGCGTGCACCACCTCCGCGCTCACCCGGCCCGGCGCCGCCACCGCCGGGCCGGCGATGATCATCGGCACGCGCACCCCGCCGCTGTAGATCGTGCCCTTGGCGTGGCCGCTGGTGTAGGGCGTCTGGATCACATTCTGCGGCGTGCCATTGTCGCCGAGGAAAATGACATTCGTCTCCGCCAGGCTCACCGCCGCCAGGATGCGCCCCGCCTCCGTGTCCAGCGCCTCGCACATCGCCTCGTACATGTTCCGGTTCGTCGCCGCCGCGCCGTCATAGCTGTGCAGGTGGTCCGGCGGGAAGGCGAAGGGCGAGTGCGGCGCGTTGAAGGCCGCCCACGCGAACCACGGCCCCGCGCCCTGCGCGCCGATCCAGGCGATCACGTCATCGGCCGTGTCCGTCGTCGCATAGGTCGTCACCGCGCTCGTCGCGCCATTGGTGATCTTCGTGAAGCTGGAGTAGTCCGCCAGCGCGCCGGTGAGAGTGCCGGAGAAATGCGGCCAGCCGCCAATGGTGCGCGGCGTGTCATTGCTCCCCGCGCCCGCGTTCAGATGCCACTTGCCAAACATCGCCAGCGCGTAGCCCCGCGCCGGATTCGCCGCGAAGGCCTCCGGCAGCGTGAACTCCGAGGCCTGGAGCTGCGGGCTCGCCGCGCCGGTCAGCGCGTTGCCGATGCCCGTGCGGAACGGGTGGCGCCCGGTCAGGATGCTGGCGCGCGTCGGCGAGCATGTCGGGTGCGCGTAGGCGCTGGTGAAAAGCACCCCGCTGTTTTTCAAAGCCGACAGGTTCGGCATCGGCGGCGCCGGAGCCCCGGCCGCCGCCGTCAGCGGGAAACTGTCCGCCCCCAGGTCATCGGCGATGATGAGCAGCAGGTTCGCCGGCTGAGCGCGCGCGGCGGCGGCGCCGAGCAGGCAGCAAAGCAAAAGGGCGGGGAGGCGGTGGCAAATGGCATTCATGGCGGCGGGATGCGCGCCACCACAGCACCGCCCACCTTAACCCCGCGTGAAGACGGCGGAGATTTTTCCACCGCCCGTTTTACACCAAGCCTCGCCATGATTGGTGAATCTTTACTTGGAGTGTTGGAGTCATGGAGTGCTGGAACACAACACTCCAGCACTCCATGTCTCCACAACGCCTGGCAGTCCCCAATCCAGATGACGCGCGGTTGATTCCCCCGCCGCCGCTCACGGCGACACCGTCGTCGAATAAACCGGCGAGATCTGGCCCGCAGGCTTGTCATCCTCGACAAAGCACAACTGGTACTCCCGCACCTCCGGCGCGCCCGGCGCCAGCAGCGGGCGCTTGTCCGTGAAGCGTCCGCTCGTGAAGAGGCCCAGCTTTTCCCAACCGCCTCCGCCCCGCCGTGACATCACCCGCACCATCCTGCCGGACGTCCCCCTCATGCGCCCGCGCACCACCTCAAAGAGCGGGCCGCGCTCCACCCGCAGTTGGCACTCCGGCGCCAGCGCCCCGGTTTTGTAGTGGTTGCCCAGCACGCCGAGCCGCGCGCCCATGACCTCGTTGAAGGCCGGGTGGCGCTTGAGGATCTGCACCAGGTTGAACACCCGCCTCAGCGCCCCCGCGCGCGGCGGCGGCCCGGCGGGCGGCGGCGGCGGCGTCAGCACCGGCAGCGTCAGCGGCCTGCCCGCCCTCGCGTCACCCAGGAGCAGCGCGCGCTGCACCGCCGTCATCGCCTTGCTCTGGACGCGCAGCTTCGTCATCGCCGGACCCATCACATAGATCAGCCAGTCCAGATCCCGCAGCACCTCCTCCACCAGCCCGTGAAAGGAAACCGGCTGCACCGCCTCCAGCCCGGCCAGGCAGCCCGGCAGCTCGCTCTGAAAATGCCGCAGCCACTGCAATTGCTCCGCCTGGCGGGGAGGGAAGTAGAGTTGATGCTTCATGGTCTGGAAAAAATGTCCCGCGCCCCGCCCGCGCACGCCGGCGGCCGCCCCGCCTGAGACCGTGCTCCCCTGGCTAGCCCCAGGCAGCGCCCGCCCCAGCCCGGACTCAACGCCCGGACACCCCAGCCCGCCGCGCGCAAAGGCCGCAGCCAGGCGGAACGCCCAAGCGCCCGCGCCCTGCCCCAGCCACAGACGATCCAAGCCGGTGCAGGACGCTCCCAAGGGTAATCCCTTTGGATTCGGGATGTCAATTTCAAAGTTCATCAGACATCCGTTTTAAATCATGATACCTTTGATTTGACCTCAAACACATCCCTTTCCATCCAGGATAAATTCAATACGACCTCAAACATATCCCTTTTTATCAAGGATGAATTTGAAGTTCACCAACATGGATCCCTTTTACATCGGGGCATTTGTCAAAAGACACATTCGACATCCCTCACACAAAGGGATGTTTTCGAAACTGCTCACAAGCAAGACAGAGTCATTCAAAAAACATCCCATTTTGAAAGGGGTTTCACCAAAACCCGCCCCACAAGTGCTTGTGCCGCTCACATAGACTCACCGCCGTCATGAATTGTGTTTTCCAGCAGATTCGGAGAGGCCAGCCGATTGCCCTGAATTCTAATCTGCTGGCCTCCCTGAATCTGTGGGAGAAAACCCAATTCACAAAAGGTGATGACGTTCAGCATCAATCCGTGGAGCCTTCTCCCGCCCCCTCGGCCCGCATTCCCTCCCGCGCCAACCCCCTTCCGACCCGCCCGCACCGCCATTCCAGGCCGTCACGCCACCCGCTCAGCCGTTTTCATGCGCTGGGAAACCACGAATGGACACAAATGGACACGAATTTTTGGGGTATCATGTCCGGAGAGCAGCAGCGCCGGGAAATCCGCCTTGGGTGATGCCACCCATCCCTTCTCCGCATTCATTCGTGTCGATTCGTGTCCATTCGTGGTTCAACTGCAGCGTCACGGCTCATGCCTTCCCGCGCTTGAGGGTGATGCCGGCAAGAAACTCGTCATGGTTCAACACCATGTCCGGGTGGGTTTCCATCTCCGCAGAGCGCTGCTCCGCTTCCTCCAGCCAGGCTGCATCCGCCTCCGCCTGCCAATCCTGCGGCACACTGGCATACAACTGGTCAGCCAGGGCGATCCGCTCCGGCACCGGCAGCGAAAAAAGTGATTGTGTCAAAGAAGCCGCGCTCATGCTCAGCATTATCCACCCCCGCGCGCGCAAGTCACCGGGAAAAAAGCCTCACCCCCACTGCATCCACTCCGAGAGCACCTTCACATCCCGCAGGTGGGCGGCGCGGAATTCCTTGAGGGTGGCGGGGTCTTTGGCGTCGCCTTTGAGATACTCCAGGTGGAGGGAGATGGGGCCGGCGTATTGGCGCTGGAGCAGGAGCTTGGCGAAGTCGGGGCTGATCTGCCCCTGGCCGAGCGGGCAGGTCTCGCTCTTGCGGCCCTGCCATTGGAAGTCCTTGAAATACACCGCGCCCCAGTGGCCGGCGGTGAGGGCGGCGTGCAGCGGCCAGGCCAGGCCGCCCTCGACGGTGGCGTGCAGGATGTCGAAGCAGAAGGCGATCTGCTCGGGGCGGTAGTCGCGGATGATGGAGTACATGTCCCAGACCGTCGCGCCGAAGTAGTCCTTGCCGGAGTGGTTCTGGAACACGGGCTGGATGCCGAGTTCGTCACTGAGCTGGACGAGGTCCTTGACGAGCGGGCGCACGGCCTGGAGCTGGTCCCAGATGGGCTGCTTGAGATCGTATTTGTAATAGCTCATGCGGTAGCGCTGGATGCCGAGGGCGGCGGCGGTGCGCAGAACCTTCTCGGTGTGCTGCTCGGCGCTGACCTGGTTGATGCCGGAGGTCATGAGGGTGATCTCCAGGCCCTGTTTTTTGAGCGCCTCGACGAACTTCGGCAGCTCGTCGGCCACGGCCTCGGGCTCGATGTGCCCCTTCGGGCGGATGGGCGCCTCGACGCCGTCCACGCCCATCTCGGCGGCGAGGGAGGCGATGTCGTCATACGAGAGGCCCTGGAGATGCTTGGTGAAGAAGCAGAGCTTGTTCGGCCTTTTCCCGCCGGCGGCGGCTGTGGCGGGCTGGGCGGCGAGGGCGGCCCCGCCGGCGGCGAGGGCGGCGGATTTGAGGAAGGCGCGGCGGTCGGTCATGGAGGTGGTCATGGTGCGGCACAGGGAAAGACGGGCGCGGGCGGGTTCTTGCAACGAAGGCGGGAAAGCCGCTCGCGCCCCGGCCGCCGGAACATGCCTGGCGGCTCGGCGGAGCCGGGAAGTGCGGCAGCTTTCATCACGGTCAAGAGGTCCGCCCTTGCGGGCCGCGGAGGCAAGGTCCTCCCCTGGCTGTCCTCGCGCAAGCGCCTGCCCCGTAGAGGAAAACGTCAGTTTTCCCCGGCCTTGGAAAAGCTCGCGCCTCCAGCCCCTTCGACGCTTACCATCCGGGAAGTCTGACGACTTCCTCTACCATGCCTCGGGTGCGTCGCCGGAATGGTGTGCGTAGGACGACTGTGGCTTTAGCCCGGTCGTCTGGTGGGCGCACGATGCGAAGTGACGCCTCCCAAATGCCGGGCGGGCTGCGCCACACCCGGCCTACATCATTCTGGCGACGCACCCCATGCCTCCGCGCGACCCACGACGCCCCGTAGAGGAAAACGTCAGTTTTCCCCGGCTTGGGAAGTGCGCGCCCCCCACGTTACCCATCCGGGAAGTCTCACGACTTCCTCTACGCGGGGCGCGCCCCGCGCCTTCACGCTTGCATGCGGTGCCGTGGGGGCCGCACCTTCGCCTCCATGCGTTTGCCAGGCTCCTTGCTCCGAGCGGCTTGTCATCGCTCGGATCAGTCCACCGTTTCGATTGATTCACAGTGGACTAGGAAAATCATGCTCACAAAACGCCTGGCAGGAATGGCACTCAGTTAAGGCGCTGAATCGTGGCGGAATGACGATTCGCAGGCCGGGTGTGGCTTTAGCCCGCCCGGCTGTGCACGCACCTCCGGCATGGGATTCACGCGCCAAAAGCCGGGCGGTCCGGCGGTGAGGGCTTGTTGAGTTCAGGGGCGCGATTCTTCGCCGGACACACCCGGCCTACGGCACCGCTCCTTGTCTTAACTGAGTGCCATTCACGCCTGGCAGCTATTATAGCCCGCTCATCCCTGCATGAAGTCTCCCTTTGGGTGCATGTTTTGGAATTGGTGATTGCCGAACGGGCGGGGGTTTCATACCATGACCCCTCATGAAAATCTCATCTCCACTTCAGGCGGCCATCATGACGGCTCTGGCCTTGACGATCGGGAACCAGGCTCTGGGGCAGCGACCCGTTTTCGTTCCGGATGACAGATACCCCGTCGCGCAGCGCCAGTCCTATCTCCTCCAGGAGGTGGAGTGCCTGCAGAGCACCACGCGCACACTGCATCAGGCCTTTGTCTCCTATTGCAAGCGCTACAAGGTTGCCGCCGCCAGTCCGGACGGGCAGCTCATGCGCGCGCTGGTGGACCTGCAGTTGGACGTGAGCCGCCTGGCGAGCCAGATCCGCGCGCACACTGGCAATGCCAGCATCCCCCTGGGTGAAGCCTACCGCTCCTTTCACATGGCGGAGTATGCCTCCAGAGACTCGCAGTTGATGGCGGTGCAGGCGGGTTTCATTCGCAGCATGTTTCCTTATTTTCGGGACATTGACCAGCATCTCAGCGAGATCGGCCGGCTTGGCTACCGCAACCCCATGCTCCGGCCCCTGGAGATGGATGGCCGGTCCTATGGCAGCCGCGGTTCTGGAGTGCAGGAGCGCCACTTTGAGCTGCCTCCGCTCGTCCTGCCTCAGCCGATACCATCAGGCCCGGTTCCGCCGCGGCCGGATCGTGGCCGGGATCCTTATGAGAGAGAGGACAAGCTCGACTTGGGGGATGTGCTGAAGCAACTCTTCCGAGGCAGGCTGAATTAAGGTCTCGGATCAGGCGAAGGCGAGCGCATGACGTTGCTGACACGTCAGTCAGCCTTCAGGCCGTTGCCTGCATCCATTTTGTTCGGATCGCCGGCAGGAGATCACTGGGTCAGTTCAATCTTCAAGTTGCTGCTCGTGTGCAAAACGCCGCAAAACGCCAGGCAGCTATTTCAGCGTTTCATGGACGAGACTTGCTGCCGTGCTTGACGGATGCGGGGCATTTTCAGCAAATCTCCAGAAACTCTTGTCATCGTGGAGGGCCGCCGCGTATGGTTGCGTTCTTTGAATTTGTGATTGGCATGAAATTTCCCCTCCTCCCCCTGGCCGCATTGGCCGCCGTTTTTCTTCCAGCCGCGCTGCGCGGCCAGGCGATTGATCTGAGCACGGATGAATGGGAGGGCGTGGTCAACATTGACTGCTCGGTGCTCATCCCCGACTACCGCGAGCCGTGGAACGCGGGGCAGCCCTCCGGCGGCTCGGGCACGGGCTTCCTGATCGGCAAAAACCGCTTCCTCACCAACGCGCATGTGGTCAGCAACGCCACCAAGCTGGTGCTGCGCACCTCCAACGACCCGCGTCCGCACCCGGCGCGGATCGTCCACATCGCCCACGACTGCGATTTGGCGATCCTGGAGGCGGAGGACGGCGAGCCTTTTGAGAAGCTCAAGCCGCTCTCCATCGGCGGCCTGCCGAAGCTGAACACGGAGGTCATCGCCATTGGCTACCCCATCGGCGGGGACCGCATCTCGGTGACGCGCGGCGTGGTCTCGCGCATTGACTTCCGCCCCTACAGCCACACGCAGGTGGACTCGCACCTGGCCATCCAGGTGGACGCGGCCATCAACCCCGGCAACTCGGGCGGTCCGGTGATGCAGGATGGCAAAGTGGTCGGCGTGGCTTTCCAGGGCTTCAGCGGGCGGGTGGCGCAGAACGTGGGCTACATCATCCCGGTGCCGGTCATCGAGCGCTTCCTCAAGGACGTGGAGGACGGCAAATACGACCACTATGTGGACTTCGCGGTGAGTGACTTCGCCATTGAGAACATCGCGCAGCGCAAGGCCCTGGGCCTTGTGGACAACACGGGCGTGATGATCGCCGACGTGGAGCCCGCCGGCAGCGCGGGCGGCATTTTGCAGCGAGGGGATGTGCTGCTCTCCATCAACGGCAACCCGGTCTTCAACAACGGCCTCATCCGCATGGAGGGGGAGATGGTGAACATGAACGAGGTGGTGGAGCGCAAGTTCGCCGGGGACGTGCTCGATCTCGTGATCCTGCGCGGCGGCAAGAGGCAGGAAACGAAGGTCGCACTCAAACGCTTCGATCCCTATGTGCGGCTGGGCGAGCAGTACAACCAGCGCCCGCGCTACATCGTCTATGCCGGCCTGGTCTTCCAGCCGATGGACAAGAGCCTGATGGACAGCCACCAGATCAACGACTCCACCGCCAGCTACATCTTTGACAACTTCCTCACCGAGAAGCTCTATGTGGAGCGGCCCGAGCCGGTCATCCTCACCAGCATCCTGGCAGACGAGGTGAACACCCACCTCAGCCCCTACGCGCACAGCGTGGTGGATGAGATCAACGGCATGAAAATCCGCACCCTCAAGGACGTGCGCGAGGCGCTCTCGAAGGAGGAGAGGTTCGTCGTCATCAAGCTGCTGGAAAAAGGCCGCCCGCTCGTGCTGCGGCGTGACCTGGCCGAGACCGCGCACCCGCGCATCATGCAGACCTACAGCATCCGCGACGACGCCTACCTCGGCCTCGAATAACCCCGCCCGCATTTCCACCCCGCGCCCCTTTTCGCCATGAAGCCGATCTTTCTCACCGCCCTCCTCGCCCTGGCCGTCTGCCTCCGCGCCCCGGCGCAGGACGCGCCGCAGACTCCCGCGCCGAAGCGCCCGGCTGGCAAGTCCGCGCCCCCCTCTCCAGGCCAGCTACCGTTTGGCCCCGCCAAACCGTTGGGAGCCATCGTGCCGCCGGCGGGGCTCCCCGGCATGGCTCCCGTCATCCAGACCAGCGCCCTGCTGAAGGTGAACGTCACCTACCAGTCCCACAGCCAGCGCATCCCCTGGCAGAAGGAGTCCCCCGGCAGCCGTCGCGGCCTGGGCGTGGTGCTCGCGGGCAACCGCGTGCTGGTCACCGGCCAGATGGTCGGTGACGCCACCTACATCGAGCTGGAGCTGCCCGAGAGCGGGCAGAAGCTGCCCGCCAAAGTCGAGGCGGTGGATTATGAGGCGAATCTCGCCCTGCTCGCCCCGGCCTCGCCGGAGAAGGAGGCCGCCTTTTTCGCCGGGCTGAAGCCCATGTCGGTGGACACCTCCGCCCGCATTGGCGACGCGCTCAATGTCTGGCAGACCGGCCGCGTGGGCGAGCTCATCGTCACCCCCATGCGCGTGGGCAAGGTGATGACCCAGAGTTATGCGGTGCCCAATGCCAGCTTCCTGGTCTATGAGGCGCAGGGCATCATCCGCAGCGAGGCGAACAGCTTCACCCTGCCCGTGGTCAAAGGCGGCCGCCTCGCCGGCCTGCTGCTGCGCTACGACTCGAAGAACCAGGTGGCCACCATCCTGCCCGCGCCCATCATCGAGCACTTCCTCAAGGACGTGGCGAAGGCGCCTTATGAGGGCTTCCCCTCGCTGGGCGTCGAATTCCAGACCACTCTCGACGAGCAGTTCCGCGACTGGCTCGGCCTCGCGCCCGACCAGCCCGGTGTCTATATTAGCAAGGTGGTCAAAGGCGCCTCCGCCGACGCGGCGGGTGTCAAGAAGGGCGACATCATGCTTTCCATCAACGGCGCCCGCATTGACTCGCGCGGAGACTACGCCGATCCGCAATACGGCGCCCTGAGCATCAGCCATGTCGTGCGCGGACGCGCCTATGTCGGCGACGAGGTGGAGATCAAAGTCCTGCGCGATGGCGGGGAGTTGACGCTCAAAAGCAAGCTCACCCGCAAGCTGCCGGAGGATTACCTGGTGCTGCCCTACCTCTACGACAGGGGGGCGAAGTATGTGCTGCACGGCGGGCTGCTCTTCCAGGAGCTCACCCAGCCCTACCTCGGCTCCTTCGGGCGCGAGCAGCTCGGCGGCCCGCTGCTGCGCCTCTCGCGCGTGGCCTCCGACCCCGAACTCTTCGAGGAGGATGGCCGCAAGCGCGTGGTCTTCCTCAGCGCCGTGCTGCCCACGCCGACCACCCAGGGCTACGAGCGCCTCAGCGGCCAGGTGGTCACCACCGTCAACGGCGTGAAGATCACCGAGATCAAGGACCTGGCCGAAGCCTTCACCAAGCCCAAAGACGGCATCCACACCGTGGAGCTGCGCGAGTTTCCCTTCATCGTGCATCTCGACGCGGCCTCCGCCGAGCGGGACAACCTCCAGCTCATGAACGGCATGTTCCGCATCGGCAGCCTCAAGCGGCTGGAGTGAGGCGGGCGCGGTCTTTTTCAGGCACTTGCGCCAGCGTCCCGCAGGGAATCGTCAGCATCGCGAAATGCGGCCCGACTCGCCGCGAGAGCGGCCCTTTCAGCACAAGTTCGCGCAGAAACACATCGCGCAGCCAGGACTGCGCGCGCCCCGTGCGCGTGCCGAGCCACATGCCCAGCGCCGCCCGCCTTATGGCGGCGTTGGCGGCGCGGCGGCGGCAGTGGTCATACGCTTCGAGCAAGGGCGGCGCGGGCTGGCCGCGCTGCTCGATGGCGAGCAGCGCCCCGGCGAGGAATTCGGCGTCCGCCCAGCCTGTGTTCATGCCCTGGCCGCCGATGGGACTCATCAGATGCGCCGCATCGCCGCAGAGAATGACACGCCCGTCGTGATACTGCCCGGCTTGCATCCAGCGCGGTGAGAAGGGGCTTTGGTTGTGCTGATCCCCGGCGGGCAGATCAAGCCCGGTTCGTTCGCGCACGATGCCGCTGATGAAGCCGCGTTCTGTCTCCAGCGCGGCCTGCGCTGTCTGCACAATCCAGCGGCGGCGGCCACCTGGCAGGGGAAAAGACTCCACCGCCCCCTCGTGCGTGAACCACAGATGAGCCTCATCACCGAGCGTGGTGCGGTCGGTGAAGTCGCCCATCAGAAAATGGCAGCCATAGGACGCGCCCTTGCAGCGCATTTGGATCAGCTCGCGCACGCGGCTTCTGTGCCCGTCGCAACCGGCGAGCCAGCGGGCGGTCGAGCTGAACCCCTCGCCGCTCAGCGTCACCCCTTCGGCATCCTGCCCGATCCGGGTGACCTCAATGCCGCGATGCAGCTCCACATTCGGCATCGCGGCGATTTTTGACTCCAGCAGAGAGAGCGTCACCTGCTGCGGCAGCGAGAGAATGCAGCGATGCGCGCCCGGAATCTCGCGAAACGACGCGCAGCCGAGATACCCCGACCGCCCATGCACATGACAGTCACGGATCGGCACGCCCAGGCGGACAAACTCAGCATCGAGACCGAGGCGCGCGAGGATCTCCAGCGATGGCGGCGTGATGCCGATGGCCTGCGAATGCGTGAGCGGCCCGGCGCGCTTGTCCACGATGAGCACCCGCAGCCCGCCCTGCCCAAGCAGCCCCGCAAGCAGCAAACCGGCCGGCCCCGCGCCGACGATGGCGATGTCATGCTTCATATCCCGCCTCAGTCCGGTTTTCTTCGCGCGCCTGAGCCGGGGGCGCCGTGCAGCCCAGGCGCTCCAGCACGGCGGTCTCCACGGTGAGACCGGGGCCGAAGGCCAGCGCGCAGGTCGTCGCAGGCTCGCTCCCGGCCTGGTCCAGCAGCTCCTTGAGGACAAACAAAATGGTGGCGCTGCTCATGTTCCCGTAATCCCGAAGAACAGCGCGGGAGGCGTCCAGCGCGTCCGGCTTCAGGGCCAGGCTTTGCCCCACTTTGTCCAGAATGGCGCGCCCGCCGGGATGCACGGCCCACTCATGAATCTGCTCAATGCTCACGCCCTGCCGCCGCAGCACACCGCCAAGGAGCGTGTGGATGCCGGCCCCGATGATGTCCGGCACATAGCTGGAGAGGACGATGTTGAAACCCGTGTCGCCGATGTCCCAGGCCATCTCCCGCTCGCTGGAGGCCATGAGCGCGGACTCGAAACCCTGCAGGCGGTATGCGGCGGCGCGCGGCTGCGGCGCGCGCGCGCTGACGATGGCCGCCGCGGCGCCGTCGGCAAAGAGCGAGTTCGCGAGGATGGAGTCCGGCTCGTCATTCACCTGCATGTGCAGCGTGCAGAGCTCCAGGCACACCACGAGCACCACGGCGCCGGCATCCGCCCCGCAAAACTGCGCCGCCATGCGCAGCGCGGGGAAGGCCGCGTAGCAGCCCATGAAGCCGAGCGTGTAGCGCTGCACGCTCTCCCGCAGGCCCAGCTCGCGGATGATGTGGTAGTCCGGCCCCGGATTCGCAAAGCCCGTGCATGAGGCGAACACGATGTGCGTGACATCCCGCGCGGTGAACCCCGGCGCGTCATTCAGCGCCTGCCGCGCCACGGCGACCGCCAGCTTGCGCGACTCGCGCGCGTAGCAGGCGTTGCGCGCGCCCGTTCCCGGCGGGATCAGCGCGCCGTCCTCCGCCGTGCGGTAAAGCGTCGCCTCGGCATCCGTGATGAAGTCTCCGCTGACGCTGTGGCGCGTCTCGATGCCGCTGCGGTTGTAAATGGCGTGGATGAGCCGCCGGGTCCTGGGGTTTCCAGCCCAGCCTTTCAGGCGGTCGCGCGTGCAAGCCTGGCCGTAGGCATGGCAGGGCGTCCGGGTGGCGATGTGGTGGATGTAGGCGGGCATGGATTCCTGGATTGCGGGATCGAAAGCGCGAGCTTAAGCTGTGCCCATGATTACGGTTTTAGAAAGCCCGGAAGCACGCCAAACCGTCCATCCCCTGAGCGTGGAGTTTTACCACGAGGCCGGCAGGCTCGGACTCATCGGGGAGGATGTGGAGCTGCTGGAGGGCGTGCTTTTCAAAAAAATGCCAGAATCACCGCTGCACCAATCCCTGGTCCGCCTGTTGCAAAGACTGCTGGAATCTGTGATTCCCGCCGCCTGCTTCGTGGATCGCGAAAGCCCCGTCACCTGCGTCCGCTCCGAGCCGGAGCCGGACCTCGCCGTGTTCGCCGGCGCGCCGGAGGACTTCCGCCACGCGCATCCGGCCACGGCGGAGCTGGTCATCGAGATCGCCATCAACACACGCCAGCGTGATCTGGACAAAGCGGCGGTCTGCGCCGGGGCGGGTGGAAAGAATACTGGCTCATCGAGCCGGAGGCGGGAGCATCCGCGCGCTTCACGGAGCCTTCGGCGGAGGGTTATGGACGGCGGGATGACTTTGCCGCCGGCGACGAGGCGGTGAGCACCGTGTTTCCCGGATTCCGCTTCCGCCTGGCCGGCTGGCTGGGGGCATGAAAAGCCCGCGCCTCATGAGGCGCGGGCTGGTGTCACTGGCGCTTCGCTCAATACACACCTTCGACAATCGTCTTCTCCATCGCGCCGAAGGGGCGCACGTCGGCGACGCCGTCCCAGGCGTAGGGCGCGCGCGGTTTGCGGCGCATGGCCTCGTCGCGCTCCAGGAAGCGGGGCATGAAGAACTCCTTCGTCAGCGTGGTCAGCTCCACCCGGCCCCAGGTGTCGTAGTCCACGGTCTGGGAGGTCTCGTTCGGGTTGACCACGCGCAGCACAGCGCGCGGCTGCGGGGCGTAGTAGGTGATGGAAAACTGGTCCTCCGGCTGCAGCGGCACGCTCGCGGCCAGGCCCATGAGCGTGTTGCCATAGGTGGGGTAGAAGCCGATGCGGTTTTCCAGCACCTCCTCGATGATGAAGCGCACATACTGCGGGGTCATGGTGGTGCCGCCCACGAAGCAGCCGCGGATGCCGGCGTCATAAAGATCCAGCTTTTCCGCCAGGGCTTCGAGCAGTTTCGGCGTGGTGAAGATGGCGGAGATTTTGCGGTGCTTGAGCAGGAGAGTGGCCTGGTCCACCACATGGTCCATGTACTGGCGCGCCACGTCGAACTGCTTGTTGGAGATGAGCTTCTTCACAAAGCGCGGGTCGAGGTCCACGAAGTAGCAGGAGCTGCCGCGGTAGTTCGCCAGATGCTCCACGGCGAGGCGCAGCCGTCGCGGGCCGGTGGGGCCGACCATGATCCATGCCTGGCCGGGCGGGAAATGCGCGTCGTCCAGCTTGTGGCTGAACTCCTCGTAATCCACGCGGAAGTCATTCCAGCCGATGCGCTGCTTGGGCATGCCGGTGGTGCCTCCGGTCTCGAAGATATTGTAGGGCTTGCCTTTGAAGGCTGCGGGCACCCAGACTTCCGGCTGGAGATCGCGCAGCCACTCGTCCTCGAAATGCGGGAAATGGGTGATGATGTCAGCGTAGCCGCCCACCTTGCCGCGCGGGTCGAAGTTTTTCTTCGCCCAGTCGAGCCAGAACGGGCAGCCCGTCTCGGGGGAAAAGTGCCATTCAAGGGTTTCGCGGACGTGCTGATCGAGTTGATTCTGGGCTTCTTCGGGTGTCATGGGGCGGCTATGAGAGTTGGGAGGCAGGGGCAGTCAAACGAAAGCTGCCGGCCAGGGCTTTCTACGCCCGGCGGCGGGAGCGGGATCATTCCTCGTTCACCGGGATGGCGCGCAGGACGGTGCGGCGCGCGGTGGCGATGATGAGGGATGAGACGTTCGGCCGCCATTGGTAGCCTGCTCCGAAAGGCAGCGGACCCGCGCTTTGCGTTTTGAAGGCCGTGTCCAGATCGCGCTGGAAGTGCTGCTTGAAGAGGTTGATCGGTCCGGGGTAGTGGCCGTGCAGGCTCGTCATCCAGTTCTCCGCGTTGAAAAATCGGTAAGGGATGCCGCTGTCATCCTGGAGGATGTGGCGGGAGTGCTCCAGCAAAAAGCCGCGCGCGCTGCTGAAGCTGTCCAGATGCATGAGGTAGGAGGCGGCCTTGACCAGCGCCGTGCCCTGCCCGCGCCGGCGGCAGAATTCGATGAAAGCGGGGTTGTCCTTGATGCCCCAGTTCGAAAGATCGGTCGTGAAATACCAAAGCGTCTGCGCCACGCCGCGATGATTGTTGAAGCGGATCCTGACGCCCGGTGTTTTGGATTTCTCCTGCGTGGGATCACCGGCGGCGTCGAGCCACACCAGTTCGGCCGCGGTGATGCGGCAGCCGGCGCGCGCCAGGAAAAGATACAGCACCGGCAGCGTGCCGCTGAGCTGGGTGTTCGCCAGATCGCTCTTCATGTCGGCGGTGATGAAGAAGCTGTAGCTGAGGATGGCATTCAAGGAGTGGCGCAGGTTCCTCAAGGCGCCGGCGCGCGCGGCGGCGGAGAGCGCCGCGACATCCGGCAGCGTGCCCACAGGCTCGCGCCCGCACAGAATGTACTCGGAGGCGTTGGGGAAAAACGCGCTGGCGTAAAGGAAATCGGGGCCGCTGAAAAAATAGAACAGCGGGCTTGGATCCGCCTGGATGTAGGGGAAGTGCGTCGGCATCCAGGTGTGGATGTGCGCCAGTTGCCGGTCCTCCACATCCACCCAGGCCCTGTGAAAAGCCGCGGCGTGCTCCTGCCATGCGGCCTCGCCCTCCAGCGGCGCCAGCTCGCCGGCGCCGCCCGATGACAGCCCGGCCAGGAAACGCGCCTGGTCATCCGGCGGAGCGGCAGCCTGAAGCGCCGCGCCGGCACACAGCACCGGCAGAAAAGGGATGAGACGTGAAATCACCCGGCCAATACAGCAGCAACGGCCCCGGCTTTGCCAGAAGAAAAAAGTTCACTGCAACTCCCCGCCACTCCGCCACCCTCCGCCAGTCCTCATCCACGCCGGAGTCCCTCTCCGGCAAAATTCCCTGCAACGTCTTGACCTCCGGCCCGGTTTTCGCTTGGATCCCGTTCATCATGAAAAAGATTTCTCCCCGCCCCCTCCGCCGTGGACGAATCCCCTCCCTCTTCCACGCAAAATCTTCCCCGAATCCTTTTCGCCGATGCATTCGTGTGGCTAAACAACGTTCGGCTAACTAGCAATCTCACCCGCAATGGCAACTCTGAAGGAATGGGCCTCAGCGATCAGGAAAGCCTACAGAGATGCCTTCACCTCTCCTGCGCCTCCAGCGTTTAAGGCTCCGAAAAGGCCAGACCCGCCACCCGATTCCCTGTTGCTACATTCCGCAGCACGGAGAGATGCATTCACCTTTATTGATTATCTTCCCTGGGATCAGGTTCATCACGCATACGGCCAAGCTATAGATGCCCGTAGCGAGTTGCGGCGCTTGATCTCTGATGACGAGGACGAGCGGATGGATGCCATCTGTGGGTTTCTCTACAGTTCGGCGTTTCACCAATATACCATCTACCCGGCCACACCATTCGCCATGTTGAGTGTGCTCCGCATACTCGATTTACCTGATGTTCCCGACCTGAGTTCCGGCATGCGAGATCGACCGATGGCATTCGAACTTCTGCATTTCATCAGGATTTGTGCAGAGAGAGGCCAGGTTGGCATCCACGGGACACCGCATCCTGTCGCACCCACGATTGAGCAGGTCACTTCCACATGCGAGTCCATTTGCCACCGATTCTTGACTCACATTGAGCCATGCGTTCGTTCTGAGGCCGAAGCCCTTTCCTCGGTCATAGCCAGAACACGCCAATCATGACCTGACACCACACAACACCAAAGCCGAACAAAACGGATGCAGGCAACGGCTTGAAGGCTATCTGTCGTGTCAGCAACGCCTCCCGCTCGCCGTCGCCTGATCCGAGTCGTTCGGCCAAGAAACAGCGTGCCACATCGTCATGCTCTCCAAGAATCTACGAATCATGAAAACCACACTGCGATTTATCCCGTTGGTTGCTGTCGTTGTCCTCGCCTTCAGTCCATTCAGCAAAGCAAGAGATCCTGAGTTTGTTGCCCTCGCTGGGTGGGTGAACACACCGGAATTGAACGCAAAGGAAGGCCGAAGAGTCCACACCATCCTAACCGAGCACAAGATCGAGAATGTCGCAGTAGGCAGCGCCGGAATGACTCTGAACGTGCTGAAACCCCGGGCGGCAGAAGGTCGAAAGCTTCTGGCAAAGGCGATCCTGAATGAAGGACTTCGCATCGTGCTATATGATGAGCATGGCAAGATGGTCAGCCCGGAAACTGTTCTTGGACAGAAGAAGCAATGAACACAGCAACAGAAGGGCCGAACAAAACGGATGCAGGCAACGGCTCGAAGGCGATCTGTCGTGTCAGCAACGTCTTGCGCTCGCCGTCGCCTGATCCGAAACGTTAGCCCACAGAACCATGCGCCTTGCCCATACCATTTGCATTGGAGTCCTGTTGCCTGTTCTAGCGTTTGCAGGTGACGCATCGCAGAAGCTCGATGAGGCCAGGAGAGCTTTCTATGAAGCGGCGAGCAAGCAGGAGACGGCTTATCGCAAGGCGCTCGGTGAAGCTATCCTGAAGGCGACTCGCTGCGAGGTCTTTCTTTTGGACTTTGACATCCCCCACGACAAGAAGAAGGACACCTTCTTTGACTATCCATCTGATGACGACCATTTCCCGATCCGGCCATACTCAGCCGAGACGAAGATTTTGAAACGCCGCGTTTTGACAGCCGATGAGTTTCAGCGATTGAAGCCGTCACTTGTCGAGACGGTGAGTGTTGCCGAGAACAGTGGTGGAGCACTATGTCATATGCCCATTCATGGACTTCGCGTATTCGATGGTGACGAGATGATATTTGAGACGAGCATCTGCTACGGCTGCGCCAACTTCTATGTAGCCTACCCGCTAGGTGGTGCGGGTTGGGTTGGACTCAGTGCCAAGGACTTTGACACCGTGATGGAGGCGTTGATGCCTATTCCGGAAAGTGAACGAAAGCGGTTTGAGGAAGCTCATAAACCGAAGAAGGCACCAAAGAAATGAACCACGAACCAGCGAGGGAGAACAAAACGCTGGTGGCAACGGCTCGCAGCAGTCTGTCGTGTCAGCGAAGTCTTGCGCTCGCCGTCGCCACAGCTTAGACGTTCTGCCTGCTCAACAACACTCCCGTGAGCAGCGGGCAGATCTTCAATCCCAACTTCCAACAAGCACCTGTTGCGGGCTTTTGAGCCAGACTGGCTGTTTGCCTTCCTTTCGACTGGCACTACCCTCCCGCCATGACAATTACCGTTGACCGTGTGTTTGAGGACGCCCTTTGCCTGACCGGAGAGAGCCGGATTGTGCTCGCTGAGCGGCTGCTTGAGAGTGTGCCGCACGACCCGTCCGTCTTTGAGGCACAACTCGCCGTTGCCATTCGCAGGGCTGACGAGATGGAGTCTGGCGCAGTTTAGGGCGTCCCAGGCGAGGAGGCGCTCCGTCGTGTCCGTGAGTCCGTTCTCAGGCGTTCACAGTCATGACGTTCGAGTTTCATCCCGACGCACTCGAAGAATGATAATGCAGGTGCCTGGTATGAGGAGAGACGCCAGCGCCTGGGTGTGGAATTCACCGAGGCTGTTGAGGCTGGCGTGGCAGCCATCCTCGAAACTCCCGACCGCTGCCAGCAGGTGGGCGGAGGCGTTCGCATCTTCCGGCTCAAACGCTTTCCGTATTACATCTTCTACCGCTACAACGAGCGAGGACAGCACGTCCGCATCGTCGCTGTCATGCACCACAAAAGACGGCCGGACTACTGGCGTGAGAGGCTCTGACAGCGACCACACGAGGCAGATCAAACGGATGGAGCGAACACGCCGTAAACGTCTTGTCTGGTTGCGGAGTCTGGGGCGGCGTGTCGCTCATCCCTGACGTTGCACAAACTAAGGAGCTATGCCAGCCAGCGCCCTTGCATAGGCGCGGTGGAGCTGGCGGACGCTGTGGGGCCAACTGAGCGGGCCGTGCAGGCGCTCGCGGCCGAGCTGGCCCATGCGGTGGCGGCGGGGGGGATCGTCGAGGAGCTCGAGGATGGCGTCGCCGAGCTGTTCGGGGGAGTTTTCCATGACGTAGAGCGCGGCCTCGCCGGCGGATTCGCGGCCCTCGCGGATGCCGAACATGACCTGGGCTTTGCCGAAGGCCATGTATTCGAGGGTTTTGTTCATGGTGCAGTGGTCGTTGTAGGCGTTGATGGGGTCGCAGGCGGCGCCGAGGTCCATGGTGCGCAGGGCGGTGCAGAGGAAGGTCTGGCTGACGCGGCCCGGCATGTCCACATGGGCGGCGAGGCCGAGCTCTTCACGCAGGGCGAGCAGGCGCTCATGCTCGGGGCCGCCGCCCATGAGGAGGAATTGCACGTCCTGCCGCTGGCGGGTGTGGAGGATGTGATGCGCGGCGCGCAGCAGGTAGTCCACACCATCGGCGCTGCCCATGACGCCGATGTAGCCGACGAGGTGGGGGCGGCCTTTTTTCAATGCGGGGTCCTCGGGCGCGGAGGTGTCCATTTTGTCGGGAGCGGTGCGGACGGTGAAGACTTCGTCATCGCTTTTGCGCCCGCGCTTTTTCACCACGGCGCGCACGCTTTCGTTGGTGGCGATGACGGCGTCCGCCAGGGCCAGGGTGAGGCGCTCGGCGGTGCGGACGGCGCGGTAGAGGAGGCCTCGGCGGGCGAATTTGGCCTCGAACATCTCGGGCCAGAGGTCATGCACGTCATAGACGACTCGGACGCCGGCGAGCAGCTTGAAGGGCAGGGCGACGAGGAAGAGGAGGTCGGGCGGGTTGCAGAGGTGGATGACATCGAAGCCCGCGCGGCGCCAGGCTTTGAGGGCGCAGAGGAACTCGCCGCAGAGGGCGCTGGCGTATTCGCCGAGGAAGCCGGTGAGGCCGCCGGCCTCGCCGGTGATCCAGTGACGGTAGATCTGGATGCCGTCGAGCTTTTCCTCGGGCTGGGTGTGGCCACGCATCCGGGGGCAGATGACGGTGACTTCGTGCCCGGCATCCCGCAGTGCGCAGGCCTCCTGCCAGACGCGGCGGTCGAGCGGCACGGGCAGGTTTTCGACGAGGATGAGGATGCGCTGCGGCCTCATGGGTGCGGCCTTTTTCACTGTCCGGCGGGCAGGGCGCGGGGGGCGAGCGCGGCCTCGCCGGAGCCGAAGGCATCGAAGACGAGCACGCCTTTGAGGGCGTCCACGGCGCGCTCGAGCTGCTTGTCGCCGAGGTTGGCGATCTCGATGGCGGCGGCCTCGCCGGTGCCGTGCTGGGTGCGCCACTTGGCCACGCGCTGCTCCTCGGCGGGGGTGAGGTTGGAGAGGATGTCCGGGGTGACGCCGTGCTCGTGAATGGTGCGGTGGCTGGGGGTGTAGTATTTGGCGGTGGTGAGGCGCATGGCGGCGCCGTTTTTCATGGGCAGGATGCTTTGCACGGAGCCTTTGCCAAAGCTGGTGGTGCCGACGACGATGGCGCGCTTCAGGTCCTGGAGGGCGCCGGCGACGATCTCGGAGGCGGAGGCGCTGGCGTGATTGACGAGCACGGCCACGGGGTAGCGGCGGGGGTTTTTGCCGTCGCGCGCGGGGGTGCGGTAGGGCGGGGGATTTTGGGAGGCGATGCGGCCCTCGGTGGTGACGACGACGGTGCCCGCTGGCAGGAACTCGCCGCAGACGGCGACGGCGCTGTCAAGCAGGCCGCCGGGGTTGTTGCGCAGGTCGAGCACGAAGGCCTGCATGCCGGCGGACTCCAGTTCATCAAGCGCGGCGGAGAGGTCGCGCGCGGTGGACTGGGTGAACTGGGAGATGCGCGCGTAACCGACTTTGGCGCCGCCGGCCAGCTTTGGCGTGAGCAGCATGGCGTCATGCACGGAGGTCTCGGCCAGCACTTCGCGCTCCATGCTGAACTCGAGGAACTGCCGGGTGCCGGGGCGGCGGATGGTGAGCTTCAATGCCTCGCCGGATTTGCCCTGGAGGAGCTGGATGGCCTCGGCCACGCCGACGCTGTCGGTGAGCACGTCATTGATGCGCACCATTTGATCTCCGGCCAGCACACCGGCGCGCCCGGCGGGGCCGTCCTCGCGCACGGTGATGATGGTGAGCGCGCCCTCGCGCAAGGCCACGGTGATGCCGATGCCTTCGGAGGTGTCGCTGTGCTCGCGCTGCATGTCCTCGAACAGCGTGCGGCCCATGTATTCGCAATGTGGGTCCAGGCGGCGCAGCATGCCCTCCAGCGCGCCCTCGACGAGTTCGGCGAAGGTGACTTTGTCCTCGTCCACATAGTTCTGGCGGATCATCTCCATGGCGCGTGTGAGCAGTTCCATCTGCCGGTAGGCATCCTCTGGCGGTGGTTTCGCAGTTGCGGCGGGCGGAGCGGCCTTGGACGGGTTTTTGGCAGCGGGCGCGGTTTCAGGCTCCGCGTCCGGCGCGGGTTCCTGCGCCCGGAGGCAAAGGCTCTGGAGAAAAACAAGGGCGGCTGCCAGGGAAACACGCATGGCCGGAAAGTGCATCATGAGGCGGGAGTGGATAGCGGAAAATGCGCCCCTTACAGCGGGAACGAGGTGTCCGCGGGAACGAGGTGTCCGCGGCAATAATGCGCGGCGGTCTTTGCTTTACAGTTGGAGCGCGGCTTCGGGGTGTCCTTGGTGCAATACTGTCTCTCCGCCGGGCAGGTGCAGCACACTGTCGTCATCCTCGTGGAGATGAAGCCGTATATGCAGATGATCCATCCATTTCTGATGGAAGGCGGCTGATTCATCTTCGGCAACCTCAATTGTGCTGCCTGGCAAAACAGGGCCGCTCAAAGACCATTGCTCCACAGTTGGCAGATCCTTCCACCAGCAAATGATCTCTGCCATGGGCCGGTCCGGCCACCACCACCAGGAGCGATATCCATACTCCTCGCTGATCAGGATGACTCTTTCAGGAGACAGAGCCGCTCCGTCAAGCGGACGGCTATGCATAGGCGTGTATTCAGCATCTCCGAATTCGGTCACCTCGCCCACATGTGCTTTATCTGTATCCTTCCAATACACCCACTGACCGGAGCGTACGCCCTCTTTGAACCAACCCTGCCATGACCGGCGCCCCGAGGGATGCTGGAGAAAGCAAAAGCCGTGCGCCAAACGCGTGCCTGGCTTGCGCTCGATATGCACCCGCAGCATTCCGTCATCATAGAAGTCTTCAATCGGTGCGGGCACCTGAAAGTGCGTCAGCGTGCCTGCCAGATGATGCATCCGGCTTTCGTCATCGGGCACGCTCCGCAAAAGAGTCAGGATCAACTGCCCATATTCCGCACCATCCGGCAGATCCAGAATCGTCTGCAGCCTCCGGCGGGTGGTCACGGTCGCAGTGCCTGTGCGGGGGTCCATGCCCGCTTTTTCCTCCTCCCGCCACTCGACCGCAAAACCGCGCCGCTGCCAGGCGGGCAGCTCATTGAACACGATGCCATGCCCGGCAAGCAGTGTCGTTTTCTCTTCGACACCGAGGCCTTCAATCTCATTATGAGCGGCAGTGGCGTCCCGTCCCAGGCGGCGCAGCAGCCAGCAGGCGTGCGAGTTCAGGCAGTTGCGCCGCGCGTCCTCCATGCGCCAGCGGAAATAGTCCGCCACCCGCGCCGAGTCCGGCAGCAGGCAGAGCCGGCTGTCCATGCAGGCGGGCCGGCCCAGCGCATGAGTTATGGCGGCGCTGGCTTCGCCGGCCAGCACGGAGAGCAGTTTGCGCTCCTTGCGTTGAAACGTGCCATCGCGCGGGTGCAGCAGCAGGCTGATCTCATCGCTCTGGCAGAAGGCGTGCAGGGCGCGGAAGCCGCAGTTCATCAAATGCCGCGCGGTGGCCGCGATGGCGTCGCGGAAACGCTCGTCATACGGCGCCTCAAAACGCATCACCTCCTTGGTCAGCCGGGTGAAGCCGCGCCCGTCCATGCGGGCGATGATGAAGACACCCTCCGGCACCTGCCAGTCCCGCTCTGTCTCAAAGCGCCGCATCTCGCGGTCCAGATCGTCAAATTTCATGAGGTTCCCAGGGTTCGATGCGAAAGCCATTTCCGGCAAGGCGGACAAAATGCAGCTCGTCAAAACCCTCATCGAGAGCGGGCCATTGCAGCCGGTTGCGGGTGGCTTGCACGGCATAAGGCGGCACCACGCGCTCCCGTCGCGCGTTGCGTTCCAGGGCGGGGCCGATGGCGGCCTCGAAGGCATAACCGACGCGGCGGTAGCCCGCCGCCCCGGCCAGCGGCAGATAGCGCGCCCGCTCGGCGCGGGAGACATTCGTGTTGTCCACCACGAACGAGCGCCGCTGCTCCAGGCACTCCAGCAGCAGCCGCTCCTCCCGCCTGCGCGTGCGCAGCGTGTCCAGGTTCAGGATGACGTGGGTCCGCGCAAAGCGCTCCGCCGCGAACGTGGACTTCCCCGCCGCCTGGATGCCGATGAGAAGGATGCATTCGGGAGTCATGTTCAGGGAGAGTGAGAATCAGGCGATGCGGCCCTCGTTGTTCACGTCCCATAGGTGGATGAGCTGATGAGGAGGGAGCATGTCTAAGAGAATGCGGCTCTGCGGACGTCATTCGCGGGTGAGCTTGTGAAGCGCATATTTCATGGCGCGGGTAACGATGCCTGCATCAAGAGCAGTTTCGGGCAGCCTCCAAGCAAGAATCATAAAGCCAGTGGTCAGACCGATGGCCCAAACGAGCTTGGCTAAGCCATCAGAGGCAGGTTTGGAAGCTTCGAGAATTGGAGGCGTTTTCTCCAACACCAGTTTGAGACGATGATGTTTTTGTTTTGAGGTCATAACAGGAGTTACACTTTTCCAACCCCCGCCCCGAGACCCAAGGGGTCCAGCGGCAGTAGCGGAGGCTTAGCCATGGGGGGGGGGCGGGTTCGCGGACAAGCTGGCTACCGGCTCCCAGAGTGCCAAGTGCGGGAGGTAACCATGCCTGACACAAGCCCGTCGTCTCCGTGCCAGTTCGCCACCTCCCCGCGCACCTGAAAAAACCCGTTTTCTCCAGCCCAGAAGTGGGAAAAACGTCTGACTTCCCACTCCGTGCTTGGGATAAAAAACGCACACCCCGTCCACTCCACCCGCCGAGCGGCGGGACGCCGCTTCCACATGCCGGGGCATCCGCCTGCATCGGACGGCGGAGCATTCCGGGGCGTCAGCTTATGCTTCGACCGGTCAGGGTTCTGTCCAAAAATCCCCCGCTGCGCGTCTGCGACGGCGGGATTGCCGGTGATGCGGAGAAGCTGGATGGAGGCTGGGGGATTCAGCGCGGGCGCACTTCGACACGCCGGTTCATGGCGCGCCCGACGGCGGAGGCGTTGTCGGCAATGGGTGTGCTTTCGCCTTTGCCGGAGGCTTCGAGGCGGGCGGCGTCCACCTTTCTGCCGGCGAGCCAGCGGACGACCGCCGCGGCGCGGCGCCTGGAGAGGTCGAGGTTGTGGGTGTCCGAGCCGTCGGAGTCGGTGTGGCCTTCGATGATGACGGCGATGGAGGGGTTCATTTCCAGGGCTTCGAGGATCTGCTCCAGGGCGGGCGCGGCGTCCGGGCGCAGGACATCGGAGTCCACATCGAAATGAATGCCGTAAAGCACGGCGGCGAGTCCGGCCTGGAGGGCGGCGCTGACGGCGTTTTCAGATTCGGGCGCCTCGGAGCAGGGGGTGGTGGCGCCTTGCGGGGCGGGGATGCCGGAGAATGTCTGAAGGCCGCCATGAAAGGAGGAGACGCCGTGCAGCTCGCCTTCGCTGGTGATCCTGGCGATGGAGGGGACGCTGACATTTCTGCCGCCCTGCACGCTGGTGCTGATCCAGCGGACGATGCCGTCTTCCACCGATCCGCTGATTTTGCTGAGCTGGCCGCCGAGCACCTGGCAGCCGGTGACCTGGCCGCTTTCGTCCTGGCGCAGCTCGATCAGGTTGCGCGAGACTTCGTAGCCCCTGCGCAGGGTCCAGACACCGTTGAAGCCTTTTTCGGGGGGCTGCTTCTGCTCCTGGGCGCCGTAGCCCATGAGTTCGGAAAAGAGCACCGGGTCCGCCGGGCTGGTCTGGGGCGTGAAGCGGTCCAGAAAGCGGACTTTGAGCCAGCGCACGGGGCGCGGCGAGTGAACGGGGAATTCCTGCGGGGCTTTTTTTTCGATCTGGATCTCGAAGCCGGCCAGGGGTGAGAATCCGCTTTCGGCGCTTTCTGACGAGCCTGCGATCTCGACGGTCTTGACATGCCTGCCCTTGGCGGGGCCGAACTCGCCAATCTCGGGCACGGCGAAGCTGGTGAAGGTGGTGGAGGCGGGCAGTTCGATCACGAATTCGTGCGGCAGGGGCGCGTTTTTTGGCACGCCGATGGTGGTGGTGGCCGGCTGGCCGTCGAGGGCCACGACATGGGCCTCCGTGCGCGGAGGGCTCGGGGTGCGGATGGTGAAGGCGCCTTCGGCCCAGCCGAGGAGGTTTTGACGCTCGGGGCCGGCGGTGGATTGCGCGGAAGCAGACGAGGAGGAGGCTGCCAGAATCATCATGGCCAGGCGATGCGTGAGCGGGGTCCGTTTCATAAGGCATGGCGGGTGTTTTTTTCACGCCGCCTGTCATTCAAGGCGGTGATGAGGAAACATGTCAAGCCGCCTGTCATGGCCGGAGCGGGGCCGGGCAGTCACGCGCCGCCGGGGGTTTCTTCATGCGAGTGCTTCCATCACAGGGCGGTGCCGCGCGCGGGGCGGATGGAGAGGGGTTTCGTGAGCTCCGGGTTTCGAGCTTCGATCCCCACCCAAGGAAAAGGCTCCCGCAGGCGGTGCCGCGGGAGCCTTGAGGGGGAGGGGGGTGCGAGACTCAGGGGATGACTTCGAAGAAGGAGTTCTTGGTGGCGCCGCTGACGTGGCCCTCCAGCTTGGGCGTCATGCCGTCCATGAAGATCACGCCGGTGAGGCTGCGTTTTTTGCCGGCGTCATCGAGGAGGTAGCCGGTGACGAGGCCGGTGGACTTGTTGAGGGTGAGGGCGGGTTTGCGGGCTTTGGAGGCGAAGATGATTTTGTTGCCGGTGTCGAGGGTGAGGTTTTCCATGATGGCGGGGTTGATCTCGCCGGAGGACATGGGGATGCTGAGCTTGCCGGCGCCCATGGAGCCGTCGAGGAAGCCGAGCGCGCGCGCCTTGGCCGCCGGCGGGGTGTAGGTGGAGCCTTTGACCACCACGCTGGTAAAAAATGTCCTCCCGTCCGGCATGAAGAGGCTGCCGGGCGCCTCGGGGCGGTGATGCTGCCCGTAGACATTCACCGAGGTCACCTGGTCGGTGGCTCCCGCCTCGGTGAGCTTCAGCCTGGAGGCGAAGTAGCCCGTGTTTTTGTAGAGTCCGTTGTAAACGGGCACCCAGGAGCTGGTGGCGTCATTCTCACAGAGGAAGCTGCCGAAGGTGGTCTTGGTGCCGTCCGGCAGCACGCAGGCGCCTTTGACGACTCCAGCGCCGGTGGCGGTGAAGGACATGACTCCGCTTTTCCAGACGTTGTCCGGGGCGCTGATGGCCGCCGAGTAGCGCCCCTTGAGGCCGCTCTCGGTGCCTTTGGCGAAAGTCTGCCGCGTCGCCATCGAACCCCACCACGCGCCGTTGATCAAATGCGAGATCAGGGCGAACTCCGTGAAGGGCGAGCCGTTGGCAATGCTCTGCGTGCCGTCCAGGAGGATCGTCAAGGGAGGCTGGGGCGCGGCTCCTCTGGGAACGATCCGCTCGATGGAGATGGAGCAGTAGCCGTCGAGGCCGAAGACGCCTTTGAAGGGGTGGGACTTGCCGTTGATCAGGATCTTGCCGCTGAAGGTGTGACCCGCCGTCTTGCTGAACTGGATCATGCCGTGCATGAACTCCTCCAATGGGATGCTGATGACGCCGACGCGGTGCTCGGCCCGGGCGCGCAACAGGCGCAGCCGCAGCTGTGCCTTGTGGTTGCTGGCATTGATGGCGGCGGCGCTGCGGCCGTCCACGGCGAAGTGGTAGGTGGCGCCCTCGGTGGCGTAAAAGGTGACGCTGGAAGAGTTCGCCGAGCCGTAGCCCAGATGGCTGTCATGGTCGTCGTTGCCAGCCACGCGGGTCAGCGCGTTGACGTCCGTGCCGGTGTAAACCGCGATCAGGGTGTCATAAATGAACTGGTCGTCGGAGTGGCCCATCGTGTCCACGGTGCAGAAGCCGTTGTGCGGGGCGGTCCATTTCCACCAGGCGCTTTTCTGCGCTCCATTGCTGCCGTTCGGGCGGTGCCCGGGCTCGCCGCTCTCGCTGGTGAAGGTGGCAAGCGAGACTGCGGGGGGCCAGTTGTGGGTGGTCAGGTCGGTGGCGGTGGCGAAGTTGTTGGAGCCGGCCATGGCGGTGTGGTGGAGGCCAAGGCCGAGCAGGACGGCGGCGAGGAGTGTGGTGGTGTGTTTCATGCGGTGGCGGGTGTGTGTTTGGGTCTTCATGACAACCGCAGCCTGCACCCGCCGCGCCGGACCGGGTATGGGACTTTGGTCGGATGCGCGGCGCTTTTTTTATCCGACTAAAGTCGGATGCGCCCGCGGCCGCGAACCGCCTGCAAAACTCACTTCAAAGTCAGCTCCTCCATCACGGCGCGAAGCTGCTCGTGGGTGCGGATGACCATGTTTTGGGTGGGGGCGCCCATTTTCGGGTCGCCCCAGACGCGCTCGAGCTCGCTGATGACGGCGATGACGGGCTGGAGAAGCGGAGAGCGGCGGTTTTCGGGGGTGAGCTTGGCGAAGTCCTGGCGCATGTCGGCGAGCAGGGCGGGGGAGCCGATGCAGAGGGGGCGCTTGTCCACTTCCGGGGTCTCCTGCACGAGCTTGGAGACGATCTCCAGCGCGCGCATCCAGGCGCCGATGTCCACGAGCAGGGCCAGGTCGTCATCCATCTGCTCGCGCAGGAGGCGCATGATTTCCTGGTGCCCGTCCACGATCTCCTGGCGCATGTCCTTCCACTCGTCCATCTCGGCCATCTTCGCCTGGGCCATGAGGCGCGGGCGCATTTTTTCACCGAGACCGAGGATGCGGCAGAAGGTGGCGAGCTCCTGGTTGTTGTTGCGGAACTGCTGCGCGTCACCCGCCTGCCAGATGAGGAAGGTCTCCCCCACGAGGCTGCCGAGGGTGAACGCGGCCTTCACGCGGTCGGCCATGGGGCCGGGCGGGGGCGGGCGGTAAAGGGTGCGCCAGCGCGCCTTGGTGTGCTGGCCGGCGAGATCGAGGAAATCCGCCGGGGTCTGGTCCTCCGTCCAGAAAACCGCCCGCGCCACAAACTCCCCGGCGCCGGCGGCGATGGTGTCGGGTGAACGCTCCGCCGGCATCGCGGGCGGGGTCTGCGCGTGGCCTTGCAGCGCGGCAAGGAGCGCCGCGCCCAGCACGGGCAGGGTCTGGAGAGGTGTCACGAGGGGAGAGGGATGAGCGAGGGGAGGATGCTTTGGAAAGCCGGAATGTTCAACTTTCAAGCGCGATCCCCGGCATCACTCCACGGTCACGCTTTTCGCCAGGTTGCGCGGCTTGTCCACATCGCACCCGCGGGCGACGGCGGTGTGGTAGGCCAGGAGCTGCATGGGGATGACGGTGAGCAGCGGGCTGAGGTAACCGGGGCATTCGGGCACATAGATGACGTCCTCGGTGAGGCGCTCCAGCTCGGTGCGGCCCTCGGTGGTGACGGCGATGACGGGGCCTTTGCGCGCGAGCACCTCCTCGATGTTGCTGACGTTTTTGTCGAAGACGGCGTCGTCCGGCGCGATGAAGATGGAGGGCATGTCGGGCTTCACCAGGGCGATGATGCCGTGCTTGAGCTCGGCGCTGGGGTGGCCGCTGGCGTAGATGTAGCTGATCTCCTTCATCTTCAGCGCGCCCTCCATGGCCACGGGGTAGTTTTGCAGCCGGCCCATGAAGAGCATGCCCTCGGCGCTGGCGTGCTTTTCGGCGATGGCCTTGATCTTGTCCGTCTGCTTGAGGATGGCGGTGATCTTGTCCGGGATGGCCTCCAGCTCGTCTATCATCTCGATGCCGTCGGCGCTGGAGAGATGGTGGATGCGGCCGAAGAGCAGGCCGAGCAGGTTCATGATCATCACCTGGGAGGTGAAGGTCTTGGTGGCGGCGACGCCGATCTCCGGGCCGGCGTGGATGTAGCAGCCGCCGTCGCTCTCGCGGGCGATGGTGCTGCCGACGCTGTTGACGATGCCGAGGCAGCGGATGCCCTTGCGCCGCGCCTCGCGCAGGGCGGCCAGGGTGTCAATGGTCTCGCCGCTCTGGCTGAGCACGAACTGGAGGGTGTTCCTGTCCGCGGGCACGTTGCGGTAGCGGAACTCGGAGGCGATCTCCACCTCGGTGGGCACGCGCGCGAGGGTCTCGATGAGATACTCGCCGACCATGGCCGCGTGAAAGGCGGTGCCGCAGCCGCTGAGGATGATGCGGTCCACGCCGCGCAGCTCCTGCGGGGTCATGTTCAGCCCGCCGAGGATGGCGGTGGCCTCGTCGCGGGAAAGGCGGCCGCGCATGGCGTTTTGCAGGGACTTGGGCTGCTCGTAGATCTCCTTGAGCATGAAATGCGGAAAGTCGCCCTTCTCGGCGTCATCCGCCGTGAACTCCACACGGCTGACCTTCACCTGCGCCTCGCCCCCGGCCATGGAGGTGACATCGTAGCGGCCCTCGGTGAGGGAGACGATATCGTGGTCGTTGAGGTAAACCACATCCCGCGTGTGGGCGACGATGGCGGAGACATCACTCGCGAGAAAATGCTCCTCATCGCCGAGGCCGACCACGAGCGGGCTGCCCAGCCGCGCGCCGACGAGCACGCCGGGCACGTCCGCGTGCATGGCGGCGATGCCGTAGGTGCCCTTGACTTTGGCCAGCGCGGACTGGAGCGCCTTGCGCAGGCGGGCGGGGCCGTCTTTTTCATCCGAGGCGTCAAAATAGCGCCCGACGAGATGGGCCAGCACCTCCGTGTCTGTCTGGGATTCAAACACATGCCCCTGGGCGATGAGCTGGTCGCGCAGCGTCTGGTAGTTTTCGATGACGCCGTTGTGGACGAGCGCCAGCCTGCCGCCCTGGTCGCGGTGGGGGTGGGCGTTTTCATCCGTGGGCGCGCCGTGGGTGGCCCAGCGGGTGTGGGAGATGCCCGTGCTGCCCTGCGGAGCCGCCTCCGCCACCGCCTTGCTCAGATTGTCAATGCGGCCCGCGCGCTTGATGAAGTTCAAGCCGCCGCCGCCGTTCTGGAGGGCGATGCCCGCCGAGTCATAACCGCGATATTCCAGCCGGCGCAGCCCGTCCAGAAGGATGGGGCTGGCCTGCCGCCTGCCGATGTAGCCTACAATGCCGCACATAGAGTTTGTTTGAAAGGATCGCCACTGGGCGACGGGGGCACCCATAGCCGCTGGAGTGCCAGTGGGAACCTCAAAGTTCGAAAAACAAAAACCGGGATTCGAAATTTGTGCCGCCCGGAAAGCGGCGCTTCGCGCTTGCCGGCGCGGGCTCCGGCGTCTTTTCTTGCCCCGCGCGGCAAAGCCCGCCCCTCCCCATGAAACACCTCATCATCATCCACGGGCGCTCCACCAAACCCTCCGGCAGCGAGAAAGAGCGGCTCGTCAAAAAAGCCCTCCTCCACGGCCTCAACCGCGTGGACGCCAGTTCGGCGGACAAGATCGAAAACGGCGGGGTCAAGTGCTCCTTCGCCTACTACGGCGACATCAACAACCGCCTCATGATCGCCGCCGGCGAAAAGAAAAAGAGCGACCTGCCCGGCGTCAACGACCCCGGATACGGCTCCGGCCCCTGCGAGCTTCCCGGCAGTTATGACGACGATCTCGAAAAACTGCTGGCGCGCAAAACCACCGCCTTCAAAAAAGCCGACTACCAAAAACTGCTCGGCGAGCACAAGGACCGCCGCTGGAAGGACGACGCCGCCAGGGTCATCAGCGCCGTGGCCGGCATCTTCGGCATGAACGACCAGCTCGTCGCCAAAGCCACCCCGGACATGGGCGCCTACCTGCTCTCCCGGAAAGCCGGCTCCGAGGTGCGCCAGCGCCTCGCCATCCACCTCCAGCCCGCCCTCCTTGCCGGTGACGACGTCTGCCTCGTCTCCCACAGCATGGGCTGCATCGTCGCCTACGACACCCTCTGGAAATACTCCCAGATGAGCGAGTACAAGGCCGTCCAGGACACCGGCAACCGCGTCTCCCTCTGGCTCACCCTCGGCTGCCCGCTCGGCGAGCCCGGCGTCATCAAAAACCTCTATGACGCCCACGAGCCCGCCGACGGCAAACATCCCCGCCACATCATCCGCCGCTGGGAAAACGTGGCCGCCCATGACGACTTCGTCTCCCATGACGAGGGCGTGGCCGATGACTTCAAGGAAATGCGCAGGCTGGGCTACCTCGAGTCCATCAAAGACCGGCGCATTTACAACTTCTGGACCGGCAGTGACGGCGCCAACCCGCACAAATTCTACGGCTACCTCGACCATCCCGAAGTCGCCCGCCTCATCGCCGGCTGGATCGCGGCCTGACACCCCTAAGGGACCACCGGCACCGCGTCTGACTGGAGGTGCTGGAGGCTCTTCTCATACTCCTCGCCGACAAAGGCCGCCACGCTCACGCTCTCCCCGGCGTAACCGGGCGGCAGTGTGAAGCCCACCTCCGCCTCCCCCTTTCCGGTGATCTCGACGACCTTGCGCTCCAGCCTTTTCCCGGCGGCGTCCTTCAGCGTCACATGCAGCTTCCGCACCCCCAGCCCGGCGGGCAGCGAGTGCGGGATGACCGCCGTCATTTCCCCGCCGCGCCGCGCCGACTCCGGCAGCCTCATCTCAATGAGGCCCGTCTCGCCCCTGCCGCGCGCGCCCTTTTTCGTTCCGGCATTCTCCGGCGGCATGGCGGACTTGCCCTTGGCGGCTGCTTTTTTTGCACCCCGGCCCCCGCCTTTCTTGTCCGCCCGGCGCGCCTCCGCCTCCGCCTGCTGGCGCGTGACATAGGCGTCGAGCACCGCGGGGTCGCCGCGCTGGCGGAAGACCTCCAGCATCGGATCCCCCGTGCGCACCATCCACTCCTCCAGCATCCGCGCCAGCCTTGCCTGCGTCTCCGCATGGTCCGCGCGGCCGGCCAGGTTCGTCAGCGCGTCCGGGTCATAGGCGTAATGGTAAAGCTCCTCCGGCGCGCGGTGGTCTATCATGTTCAGCCTGGCCGCGATGCCCGCGTCCGAGGCCGCCAGCGCCTTCATCCGCCGGTAGGTCACCGTGCCCTGCGTGGCCGTGGTCATCACGCGCCGGCCGTCCGACCACGGATTGAAAATGTAGCCGTGCTCGCGCGTCATGATGGCGCGCATCGGGTGCCGGTCCCCGCGCGAGTTCTCATTGTACTCCGCCACCACATGGTCCCGCCCCGCCTGCCTCTCCCCGCGCAGCACCGGCGCGAAGCTGCGCCCCTGCGTGCCCGCCGGCACAGGCAGCCCCGCCGCCTCCAGCAGCGTCGGCGTCAGGTCCACCGCCGAGACCAGATGCTCGTCATCCACCGCGCCCGGCCTAGTCACCCCCGGCCACAGCACCATCAGCGGCGTGCGCGTGCTGTGGAAGTACACCTGCGTCTTGGCGAAGGGCAGCGGCATCCCGTGGTCCGAGAGGAAAAGGATGAGCGTGCGCCCCGCCTCCCCCGACTCCTCCAGCGCGCGCAGGACCTCCCCCAGGCAGTCATCCGCGCGCCGCACCGAGGAGTAATACTCCGCCAGCTCCGCGCGCACCTGCGGATCATCAAAAAGGAAACCCGGCACCGGCGCCTCCTCCGCCGTGAAGACCCGGCTCGGCACATGCGGGTCCGCCCTGCCGCCCTCGGCATAAAAGGGCTTGTGCGGATCGGAGATGTTGATGTTCAGGCAGAACGGCTTCCCCGCCGCCTTCGCCCTGGCGATGCCGTCCTGCGCGCACAGGAAATAGGAGCGCGCGTCCTTGGCATGGGCGCGCGTCCCGTCCGGCAGCGTGTCCAGATCCGCATCCCAGCCCGGATACGGGCTGTAAGGCGTGGAGTGGGAGACCTTGCCCCGGATGCCCGTGAACCAGCCCCCCGCCCGCATCAGATCACTCAAATGCGGATAATCCGGATCCTTCACCTGGTAAAAGCCCTCCACCCGCGTCGTGTGCGGGTAGCGGCCCGACCACATCACATTGCGGGAGGGGAAGCAATTGCCCACCTGCACAAAAGCGTGGTTGAAGCGCAGCGCCCGCGCCGCCAGACGGTCCATGTGCGGCGTCGTCCCCGCCAGCCTGCAGCCGTAGGCCCCCACCGAATCACAGCTCATGTCATCCGTGGTGACGAGCAGGAAATTCAGCCTCTCCGCGCCCAAAGCGGGCGAGTGGAAAAGCGCGAGGACGAGGCAAGCGGCGGCGGCAAGGCGGGGAAAGCTCATGCCCGTGGAAACGCGCAAAACTGGCGCGCATTTCGCGAGGGCCTGCCCACGACTGGAAAGTCTTGATGCACTTGATGCCTATTCGTGCCAGCGGCGTGTCCAGCCAAAGCTCTGGCAGAGCGCTGAAGCCATCCATCGCGATATGAGAGTCAGGGCGTGGAAGAAAAGTTAAACCCACACTTGCAGTACTGATGACATGTTTGACAGAATTAAACCGAATCAAACAGGTTCTCCGGCTTCAATACCACTCGTCTTCCACTTATGAGCCAAAGCCAATCCATCGGATCAGTTGACATACCTGAGGACCATCTAGCTGTCGATTTTGCAGTATTGGAACATTACCAGAAGGTCTCGTCAGAGTTGCTTCGCATTTCACTCTTGGGGATTCCGGTTGTTGGCTATATGGCAACAGAAGACAAGATTCCTGAGGGAATTTTTGCCCATTCAGGCATTTTGATCAGTACGATTGCCTCGCTCTGTTGCTTCGCGCTTTCGGCATCCCTGGCATTGCTGCACAGATATGTGTCGAGTGATGGCATGTCAGATCACATCCAATTGCTGCGCCTTGAGGCATTGGGGAAAATGGAGGGCACCGATAAGATCGAAAAGCGCAGGCAAAAAAGAAATACAGCGTTTAAAATTTCCAGTTTGGCACTGGCATTTTCAGCCATTTTTCTTGCTCTTGCGGCTGCCGCTTTGGTCCTGGCCATATCGCTGACTCTAAAAAACATTGGCCGGTCGCAGTCAATTGAGGCGGACAAGACTATGGTGGAACCTTCCGCCAACACCGAGATGAAGTGACCCGTCAAAAGCGCAAGTTTCAAGCCTGTTGAGCGTGGTGATTTGGTCAGCTGGTGCTGGTGCTTTGAAGCGTGATGACAAGCAGACACAACGGGAGAATGAATCCCTCAGACCCATGAAGCCCGCCGACTCACGCCCGCCCGCCGAGAGCCTGCGCGGGGTGGTGGAGCGTGTGCTGTTTCACACGGAGGAGACGGGATTTTGCATCCTGAGGGTGGTGCGTAAGCGTCATCCACGCGCCCTT
>DDQZ01000036.1:0-17229 GCA_002343505.1 Verrucomicrobiaceae bacterium UBA2429
TTTGTCCGCAAACCCCGCCTTGACGAAAATTTCGAAAAGGGTTGAGCCAGTTCGGCGGAGGATGAGAGGGGGGAGTTTCGGGGCCGGGGAAGGGGTGGGATTTTTCGGGGGCGGGCATCACGGGGGCCTGCCATTCGGTGTGTCACTTTCCGGGCACGGAGGCGCGGATGAAGCGTGCCAGGTCCTCTTTCTGCTTTTTGAGGTCGGGCAGGTTGAGGTACATCATGTGGCCGGAGGTGTAGTCGTCCTGGGTGATGTTTTTGAGCAGGTCGGGATGCAGGCGCAGGTGATTGAAGGTGTGGCGCGCGGCATAGTAGGGGGTGGCCATGTCATAGATGCCATTGGAGACGTGGACTTTGAGAAAAGGGTTGGCGGTCATGCTGTCGGCGAGGATTTCGGAGACATCGGCGAACTGGTTCTCGGCGTTCCAGTTCCATTTCCCGACGCTCGCCAGGATGTTGTAGGGGCGGTCGTCCTCGAACTTCAAATCCGCGCGCACATAATGGTTGAAGGTCGAGGCGAAGGCGCTGAAGACCGCGTCGGCGCTGGGGTCGCGCTCGGCATCGTTGCTGAGCGGATCGCGCACATGACTGGTGTAGCGGCTGTCAAAGCGGCCGGTGACGAGGCGCCGGCCGCGCAGCAGCTCGGCGTTGAAGCGGCTGAGCGGCACGCGAAGGTCGGAGGCCGCGATGAACTCCGCGCTCAGGCCGGTGAGGCGGGCCATTTTCTGGATGACGGCGGCGCGTTTGTCAGCCGGCAGGGAGGAGCCGAGGAGGAGCGCTTGATTAAACTCGCCGCTGGCGAAGGCCTCCGCTTCGGCAAGCACATCCGCCAAAGGTTTCGTTTGGAGATCGGCGGGCAGTTTTTTGTGATACCAGGCGGTGGCGGCGTAGCTGGGCAGGTAGAGGATGTGCGGAAGGTCGTTGCCCTCGGCACCCCAGATGGTCTGGAAGTTGAGCACGGTGGAGACGAGCATGATGCCGTTGAGGTTCATGCGGTGCGCGCGCAGCAGCTCGCCGCTGAGCGCGGCGGCGCGGGTAGTGCCGTAGCTCTCGCCGATGAGGAACTTGGGCGAGGGCCAGCGCGCGTGGCGGGTGATGTAAAGGCGGATGAACTCGCCGATGCTGCGCGCGTCCTCGTTGACCCCGTAAAAGTTTTTCGCCTCATCGGGCTTGGCGGCGCGGCTGTAGCCGGTGCCCACGGGGTCAATGAAGACGAGGTCGGTTTCATCAAGCAGGGAGTATTCGTTCGCCACCAGCTCATAGGGCGGCGGCACGGCGAAACCGTCATCCCGCAGTTTCACGCGGCGCGGTCCCAGCAGGCCCAGGTGCAGCCACACAGAGGAGGATCCCGGACCGCCGTTGAAGGAAAAAGTCAGTGGCCTGGCGGCGATGTTGTCCACGCCCTTGCGGGTGTAGGCGATGTAAAAAATGTCCGCCGTGGTCTTGCCCTCGGCGTCCTTGAGCGGCAGCAGTCCGGCGGTAGTCGTGAAGTCCACCTTTTGACCGTTGATGGTGAGGCTGTGCTCGGTGACGCTTTTCTTCTCCGGCTTGTCGGCGTCCTTCGCCTTGTCTTTGGTCTCTTCCTTGGCGGGTTCCTTGGGCGCGGGCTTTGCCTCGTCCTGCGCCTGGCAAATGAGGCTGGTGGCGAGCAGAAAGAAGGCGGGCAGGACTGCGGCTGGACGTGAAGGCATCATGACGCGCACGATTGGCGGGGATCGGGTGCGGGTGCAAACATTCTTCCGATAACTGTTTTCTTGAACAGTTTAAAACTGAGTTTAGCCTTGGCTTGTGACCTCCGGCATTTTAAATCCCCCGCGCTGGCTGTTCGTGGACTTGAACAGCTACTTCGCCAGCGTCGAGCAGCAGCTCGACAAAAAACTGCGCGGCAAGCCGGTGGCAGTGGTGCCGATGAAGACAGACTCCACCTGCGCCATCGCGGCGAGCCGCGAGGCGAAGAAATTTGGCGTCAAGACCGGCACGATGATTCGTGACGCCAAGCGCATGTGCAAAGGGCTGATCCTGGTGGAGGCGCGCCATGAGCGGTATGTGGACTTTCATCACCGCATCGTTCGCGAGATCGAGCGGCATTACCCGGTTCATGTGATCGGCTCGATTGATGAGATGGGCTGTTTTCTGGACGACCGGCGCGCCAATGAGCCGGCGGCCCTCGATCTTGGGCGGCGCATCAAACGCGGGCTGCTGGAAAAAGTCGGCGAGTGCATCACCTGCTCGGTGGGCATCGCTCCAAACCGCTGGCTGGCCAAGACGGCGAGCGACCTTACCAAGCCAGATGGTCTGGAGGTCATCCGTCTGGAGGATTTGCCAGGCAGGCTGGAACACCTGGCATTGACGGACTTGTGCGGCATCGGGCGGAACATGGAGCCGCGTCTGCGCCAGGCGGGCATTCATTCATTCGCGGATTTGTGGAAGGCGCCGCCTGCGGTGCTGCACCGTGTTTGGAGCGGCGTGGGCGGGGACCGCTTTTGGCACCAACTCCACGGTGGAGACCTGGACGAGGAGGTGGTGACGCGTCGCACTGTGGGCCACAGCCATGTGCTGGCGCCGCAGTTCCGTGAAACGCCGGAGGCCGGCATTGTGGCGCGTAGGCTGCTGCTGAAGGCGGCCAGCCGCATGCGCCGCCTGGGCTACCGCGCGCGTGAGATGAGCGTCAGCGCGCGCATGGAGAACAGCCTGCGCGGGGAGGCGCATCTGCGCTTCCCGCCCGTGTCAGACAGCCACGCGCTGCTGGCCCACATGGCCGGGCTGTGGGAGCGCGTTCTGGACCAGACCGGGCGGCAGCGGGTGAAAAAAATCTCCGTCACCCTGCACGGGCTGGAATCCTCCGGCACGCCGGAACAGCTTGAGCTTTTCCCCGCGCTCGGCAGTCCGGTGGCGGCGGACCGCGCGCGGCGGGAGCGGCTTTCGCAGGTGATGGACGATCTGAACCAGCAGTTCGGGCGGGACAGCGTCGCGCTCGGCTTCGCACCGGACAAAGCGAGGGTATTCTCCGGCACGAAGATCGCCTTCACACGCATCCCGGATGCGAGGGAGTTCCAGGAATGACGCGCGGCGCCTCACTTCCCGCTCACGTCGAAGCAGAAGAGCAGCTCCTGGTCGCGCAGGTAGAGTTTTCCGCCGCTGACCACGGGGTGGGTCCAAATCATGCCCTTGGGGTTCCGCTGCTGGGTCTGCGGGCTGAGGGTGAAGCGGCCCTGCTCGTCCCAGCCGCGCGGGCTGGCCTTGATGAGCGCCACCACTCCGGTTTTTTCCTCCAGCAGGTAAAGCATGCCGTCAGCACAGTGGATGGCTCCTTTGCCAAGGCTCTTGTCGGTCCATTTCACCGCACCGGTTTTGAAGTCCATGCAGGTCCAGCCGCCACGGTCGGAATAGCCGTAAAGATGGCCTTCATGCAGAATGACGCCGCCGTGGTGGTTGACCATGTCAGTGCCGGCATAGACTTCCTCCACCGAATTGCCAGGGCCGATTTTCACCGACTTGCATCCGACTCCGTAACCAGCGGCCACAAAGACCTGCCCGTCTTGAAAAATGGGCGTGGGGATGACGGCGGTCTTGCCGGGGAATTCCGACTTCCAGAGCAGCGAGCCATTGGCGGCATTGACGCCGGCGACGCTCTGCATGGTGAGCTGGATGAGCTGGCGGGACTCGTTGTGGTTGACGGCGATGATGGAGGAGTATTGCGCGGGGTCGGTCCAGGACTCGCTTTGCCAGACTTTGACGCCGCTGTTTTTATTGAAGGCGGCCAGGGTGCCCTGGGAGCCGCCGGGGGTGCAAATGACGAGATCACCCTCAATGAGCGGACTCTCGCAGTAACCCCAGCCCGGCACCTTGCCGCCGAGGCTCTCCATGGTCACGCGCCAGGCCTCCTTGCCATCGGCGGTGTCGAGGCAGACGAGCACGCCTTTGCCGCTCAGGGCATAGACCTTGCCGCCGTCCACGGTGGGTGTGCTGCGCGGGCCGTCGCCCCAGCCGTTGGTGAGCAGCGCTCCGGCTTCGGCGGACCATTTTTCTTTGCCGGTGGCGGCGTCAATGGCGATGACGTATTCGACGGCGTCGCGCGCGCCCATGGTGTAAAGCGTGCCGCCGACGATGGAGTAGCCCGCGTAGCCCAGGCCGGCGTCCTCGTTGAGCCAGACCTGCTTCGGCCCCTTGGCGGGCCATTTTTTCAGAAGTCCGGTTTCCTGGGAAACGTCGGAGCGGTCGGCTCCGCGGAAAGTGGGCCAGTCGGCGGCCTGAAGGCTTGTGGAAAGCGCGAGCGCAAAGGAGAGGAGGATCGTTTTCATGGTGTCGGCTGATGTGAACGCCAGTGGAAGCCTGACTTTGCCCGGATGTAAAGGTTTCTCTGAATCTTCGCAGCCCTTGCCAGACAGGCCGCGCCCGCCAGGATGCGGCATGGACACACCGGCCAATCCCACCCAGATGCGCGGACGCGGCGCGGCGGTGAACCCGGAGCAGCGTTTCGCCAGCCTGCATGTGCAGTATGACGAGGTCGAGGCGCCGGAGCGCGTGGCGACGAAGTTTTTCAAGGATCACGCCAGCAGCGTCATCAGCCGGCACAGCAGCCCTGACCTGCCCTTTGAGGCGAGCCTAAACCCCTACCGGGGCTGCGAGCATGGTTGCGCTTATTGTTATGCGCGGCCCACTCATGAGTGGCTGGGGTTCTCGTCGGGGGTGGATTTCGAAAGCCGCATCCTGGTGAAGGAAGACGCGCCCCGCATCTTGCGCGAGACACTTTCTCATTCGAAGTATTTGCCGGAGAAGCTCTCTCTGAGCGGAGTTACTGATCCCTATCAACCGGTGGAGAAGCGGCTGCAAATCACTCGCGGCTGCCTGGCCGTGCTGGCCGAATGCCGGCATCCGGTGGTGATGATCACGAAAAACCACCTCATCACGCGGGACGCGGACCATCTGGCCGAACTCGCTCGCCATCAGGCAGCGGCGGCCTACATCTCCATCACCACGCTCGACGCGGACCTGGCGCGCAAGCTGGAGCCGCGCGCCTCCGCTCCGCGCATGAGGCTGGAGGCCATCTCCGTGCTGGCGGCGGCGGGTGTGCCGGTGGGCGTGTCGGTGGCACCGATCATCCCCGGCCTCAATGACTCGGAGATACCCGCCATCATGCAGGCGGCGCGGGGGGCGGGCGCGCAGTTCGCTGGCTACACGGTGGTGCGGCTGCCCTTTGGCGTGAAGGAGGTCTTCGCCACCTGGCTGGAGCGGCATTTTCCCGGCATGAAGGAAAAGGTGCTCGGACGCATCGCCGAGACGCAGGGGCGCACCCTCTCGCATGGCGAGTTTGGCAAGCGGCTCAAAGGTGTGGGTGTGTGGTCGGAGCAGATCGCGCAGCTTTTTCAGGTGTCCCGCCTGCGCGCGGGCATGGCGCACCGCAGGCCGGAGGTCAGCGCCGCCGCTTTTCGCAGGCCGGCGGATCCCGGCGGGCAGATGGAGCTTTTCCCGCAATGACCCGCCGCATTCCGTCTTGAACCCGCTCATGCGTCCCGCCACACTTCATGCCATGAAGACCGTCATCGCTGCCGCCTGCCATGCCAAAACCGCTCTCCGCCTGCTGGCCGCGAGTCTGATGGCGCTCACCGCGCATGCCCGGGATCCCGCGCCTTTGGATGCGGCGGTGGCCGCGCGTGTGGACGGGGTGGTGATGGCCGAGATGGAGCGCCAGGAGCTGGTGGGCGCGGCCATCGGTGTGCTGCGGGAGGACGGCATCGTTTATCTCAAAGGCTACGGACTGGCCGACCGCGAAAAAAAAGAACCGGTCACCGTGGAGACCGTCTTCAACTGGGCATCGAACTCCAAACCCCTCCTCGGCGTGGCCGCCATGCAGCTCGTGGAGCGCGGCAAGCTCGACCTCGACGCCGATGTGCGCGTGCTGGTGCCCGAGTTTCCCGACAAAAAGGAGGTCATCACCATGCGCCAACTGCTCTGCCATCAGAGCGGCATTCCGCATTACGGCCCCGTCATCCCCACGCGGCGCGGCTATCGCGAGCCGATGCCCTTTCTCGATCCGGTCAACTCGCTCGACAAGTTCAACAAGACGCCGCTTTCCCACCCGCCGGGCACGCGGGTTCTTTATTCATCCTATGCCTGCATCCTCGCCAGCGCGGTGATGCAGCGCGCCGGCGGGGAGTCCTGTCATCAGCAGATCATGAGCCGCATCGCCCGCCCTCTCGGCATGACCAGCCTGCAGCTCGACATGGAGCGCGACCGCCAGCCGCACTGGGCCGCCGGTTACATGAAGGACAAATCCGGCCGCGTCGTGCCCGCGCCGGAGAGCGCCGAATACTGGAAGCACGGCGCCGGCGGCTACAAATCCAACATCCGCGACTTCGCCCTCTGGGCGCGCGCCATGCTGCGTCAAAGCCTGCTTGGCGCGCGCGCGGAGGCGGAAATGCTCACGCCGCAAAAGCTCAGGGACGGCACCGACACCGACCGGGGCCTCGGCTGGATGGTGGACCAGGACGGCGCGCGCGTGCATCACGGCGGCAAGCAGAACGAGGCCACCTCCCGCCTCGTTCTCTACCCGAAGCGCGATCATGGCATGGTCGTGCTGACCAACTGCGGCCACGGTGATCCCGGCGCCATCACCACGGCGGTTTACAAGGCGCTCAACGAACGGTGACGGTCATCCCACGCGGATTTCGATCTCCATGACCGACAGTCTTTGATAGAGACGGCGCAGCCTCAGCAGCGGCCACCAGCGGTAGAGGTAAATCTCGATGGGCCGCCACATGGCCACCCAGCACAGCACGGTCAGCCCCTCGCGCGCGATGCCGTGCCAGGTCTGCTCCCCGTGAAACAATGTCCCCGCCGCCACCTGGCAGAGCGCGATGAATGCCAGCCCGATGAGCAGCGCCGCGCGCCCCTCCCGCATGAGACGGCGGAACTCCCGCCAGAGCATCCCCGCGCGGTAGTCAAAGTAATGGCGGATGGAGTCCTTGGCGTTTTCCAGGGAGGCCATCTCCCCGGCGGGCGGCCGGGAGAGGTGGATGAGCAGGCGCAGGTCGTGCTCGCGCGGATGCTCCTGCGCCCAGCTCACGATGAACTCCTCCGCGTCATGGTCGAGGTCGCGCTCGTGGAAGGGCGAGGGGTCCATGGAGTTGAACAACTGCGCCAGGTCCGCGACCTTGACCTCGATCAGACCGGTCATGGGTCAGGCTTTGGCGGCTTCGTAACCCTTTGCCACGGCGGCCCAGTTCACCACATTCCACCACGCGGTGATGTAGTCAGGGCGCTTGTTCTGATACTTCAGATAATAGGCGTGCTCCCAGACATCGAGTCCCAGGATGGGCGTGCCTTCCTCTCCCTCCGGCACCACGCCCTTCATCAGCGGATTGTCCTGGTTCGGCGTCGAGGTCACGGCCAGCGAGCCGTCCTTCCTCACGATCAGCCAGGCCCAGCCCGAGCCAAAACGCTTGGCCCCCGCCTCGGCGAAAAGTTTTTTAAAATCGTCCACGCTGCCGAAGGTGCTCTGGATGGCCGCGCCCAGCTTGCCTTCCGGCCCGGACGCGCCGCTGCCGGAGGGAGCCATCCACTGCCAGAACCACGAGTGGTTCACATGGCCGCCGCCGTTGTTGCGCACCGCCATGCGCTGCGCCTCGGGCACCTTCGAGAGGTCGCCGACCAGCGCAGCGATGTCGTTGGACTGAAGACTTGCCGCCTCCAGCGCCGCCTTCAGATTGTTGATGTAGGCCAGATGGTGCCTGCCGAAGTGAATCTCCATCGTCATCGCGTCAATGTGCGGCTCCAGCGCGGCGGGCGCGTAGGGCAGCGGCGCCTGGTCCATGCCGATGACGGCGGCGTGGCTGGTGGATGTGATGGTCGAGCCGGCCAGTGCGGCTCCCGTGGTGGTGATGAATGTGCGGCGGTTCATGGTGTGGGCTGATGAATACGCCGCCGGCGCGCAAATGTCACTGCGGAAAGTGCTCCTCCCCTGGCAGGCGGGGAGCCTTTGATTCATGCGGATCATGAACAAAATCCCCTTTGCCAAAGCGGGGCGGGGGGGTATGTCTGCCGCCCCAAAAATACTATGAGCAAAAAAAGTGACTTCGGTCTGATCGGCCTCGCCGTCATGGGCCAAAACCTCGTTCTCAACGTCGAAAGCCGCGGCTTCCAGGTCAGCGTCTATAACCGCACCACCAGCGTCACCGACGAATTCGTCGCCAAGCACCCCGGCAAGGCCCTCGTCGGCTGCCACACCCTGGAGGACTTTGTGCAAAGCCTCGCCCTCCCGCGCAAAATCCACATCATGGTGAAATCCACCGCCGTGAAGGACACCGACCGCGACGCCGTGGACGCCGTGATCGAGCAACTCATCCCCCTCCTCGACAAGGGCGACATCGTCATCGACGGCGGCAACAGCTTCTACCAGACCACCGAGCGTCGTGACGCCTACCTCGCCGAAAAAGGCCTCCGCTTCATCGGTGCCGGCGTCTCCGGCGGTGAGGAAGGCGCCCGCAAAGGCCCCTCCATCATGCCCGGCGGCCCTGCCAGCACCTGGGAGGTGATGAAGCCCATCTTTGAATCCATCGCCGCGAAGGTCGATGGCGAGCCCTGCGTCATCCACATCGGCCCCGGCGGTGCCGGTCACTACGTGAAGATGATCCACAACGGCATCGAATACGGCGACATGCAGCTCATCTGCGAAGCCTACAACATCTTCAAGCACGCCGGCTTCACCACCGACGAGATGGCCGCCATCTTCAATGAGTGGAACGAAGGCGACCTCCTCAGCTACCTCATCCAGATCTCCGGCAAGGCTTTGGAGCAAAAAGACCCCGAAACCGGCAAGCCCGTCGTCGAACTCATCGTCGATAAAGCCGGCCAGAAAGGCACCGGCCAGTGGACCCTGCTCAACGCCGCCGAAAACGCCGTCGTCATCAGCACCATCAACGCTGCCGTCGAAGCCCGCATCCTCTCCAGCCAGAAAAAGCAGCGCGTCATCGCCAGCAAGGAACTCACCGGCCCCGCCGTCAACATCACCACCGACAAGGCCGAGCTTGTGAAAAAGGTCCACGACGCCCTCTACGCCTCCAAGATCATCAGCTACGCCCAGGGTCTCGACCTCATCAAAACCATGGGCGAGAAGAAGAACTGGGGCCTCGACCTCGGCCGCATCGCAGCCATCTGGCGTGGCGGTTGCATCATCCGCGCCCGCTTCCTCAACCGCATCACCGACGCCTACCGCACCAATCCGCAGCTCGCCAACCTCATGCTCGACCCGTTCTTCAAGGACGTGCTCAGCAAGACCCAGCAGAGCTGGCGCGAAGTGGTCAGCATCGCCACCCTCAACGGCATCCCGGTCCCTGCCTTCAGCGCCTCCCTCGGCTACTACGACAGCTACCGCGCCGAACGCCTCCCCGCCAACCTCCTCCAAGCCCAGCGCGACTTCTTCGGCGCCCACACCTACGAGCGCCTCGACAAACCCGAAGGCCAGTTCTTCCACACGGAGTGGCCGGAGGTGATCGGCTGATCCAAAAGGACCGCGGACACTCCTGTCCGCTGCATCAACTCAAAACAAAGGCGGCTGAGGCGACTCAGCCGCCTTCTTGCATCTTGGATTCAGTCCGCTATCCTCTGCCCCATGCAAACCATCGCCCAGAAACCCGCGCGTGAAGGCTGGCAGGCCGTGAAATGCTCCAGCCTGGACGACATGCGGACGCAAAACATCCGCTTTTGGCAAAACGCGGGCGGTGCCGCCATCCGCAAGGCTGCATGGGAACTGGTCGTCGAAACCTGGCAGGCACAGCACCGCGATCCCGATGAACTCCGATTTCAAAGACTTGCTCCGCCTGTTCGCCACACATGAGGTGCGCTACCTCGTCGTGGGTGGTTATGCGGCCATGCATTACTCGCAGCCGCGCTTCACCAAAGACCTCGACCTTTGGCTGGAGCCATCCCAGGCAAACGCCGCCCGCGTGATGCGGGCTTTTCACGATTTTGGCATGCCTCTAATCGACGTGACAGCGCATGATTTCGCGCAGGAGAGCTTTCAATACATGATCGGGCGCGCTCCCGTGCTCTTCGACTTCCTCACCTCGCTTCCGAAAATGCGTTTCGTGACCTGCTGGAAGAAACGGGTGACAGATGAAGAAGAAGGTTTCCCGATCCACTTTCTCAGCCGTGCCGATTTGATCCGGGCCAAGAAGCAAGCAGGCAGACCCCAGGACCTGGCCGATCTCGATGAGATTCGCCGTGCTCAAGCGGATTGAAAGGAATCGCGAGGTTCCGGTGGTCCCGTGTTCGCCTTCATCAAGACCCAGCAAAGCTGGCGCGAAGTGGTCAGCATCGCCACCCTCAACGGCATCCCCGTTCCTGCCTTCAGCGCCTCCCTCGGCTACTACGACAGCTACCGCGCCGAGCGCCTCCCCGCCAACCTCCTCCAAGCCCGGCGCGACTTCTTCGGCGCCCACACCTACGAGCGCCTCGACAAACCCGAAGGCCAGTTCTTCCACACGGAATGGCCGGAGGTGATCGGCTGACGTTTGCAGTTCGGGCTTTAGCCCGTTCTGGATCAATCCAAAGGCGGCTGAGGCAACTCAGCCGCTTTTCCATGCTCATTACCGTTTGTGCTTCTGCCACGCATAACGGAGGGAAACGGATATCGAACGGGTGCCTTGCTTCATTGAATCAAACGAGTTACCAATGGCGGTCAATATGACTGAAACCTTCCGCAGCGAGCACCAAAAACGACTTTTTGACTCCGTTGTCAGCAGAGTCGGGGAGCTTGGTTATCGGGGCAGACTTTGCGAGAAGGGGTACGAGTTCTCGGATTGGTTCGGTGGTTCCGGGGAGCGAATCCGCATCCCTGCGGCAACCTTTGCGAGACAGCCTGCCGACTATGATTCGGCGTGTGTGGCGGTGTTTCTTCAAAATGGCGGCGGCCCACCGCTGCGCTACCGCTCCCTTGGTGCTCCTTTCGGCATCGAAGTGCAGGAAGATGGCATCGTGCCATGGACGATTGGCCGTGATGCGGCAACGACCCGAGCTCCCATCGGCAGGATTCCGGCGGATGCGCTGGATCGCTTCTTCGCGTCGATCCAGAGAAAATGGAGCCCCCCTGAAGTGCTTCGTGCCAAGAACATTGGGTCGGGCGTGACGCCAGCGGAGATCGATTGGATCGACATCGGGCTGATTCCCGCTCTCGAAGGCGAGATCAGTGGCAAACTCGACGGCCTGCTCACCCGGGCGCTTTCTGCGGGCCAACTCGCTTATCAAAGCGCGACCGGAAACGTGCCTGATACTGAGCAACTTTATCGCCTCGTTTTCCGACTCCTTGCCGGAAAGGTCTTCCATGACCGCAAGGTGAAGGACTTTCGTCATCTTGATGCGAATCAAGACGCCCGTGAGGTCCTCCGCACGGTCTGCGACTACTATCAGGAGCTGAACAACTACCTCGCTAATCGTGAGGCGCAGCAGGCCGTGGCATCTGCATTGTGGACGGGACTGAGCTTTCAAAACCTCTCCGTCGATGCGCTGGCCTTCGTGTATGAAAACACGTTGGTGGACGACAACCTGCGGCGCGACAACGGCATTCACAGCACGCCGCATCGCATCGCCCGCTACATCGTGGAGAAACTGCCCTTCGAGAGCATTCCTGAAAGTGATCGCGTCGTGGTCGAGCCGTGCTCAGGCCATGGTGTGTTCCTGGTCGCGGCGCTCAAGCGGATGCGTGATCTTCTTGATCCCGATTGGGATGCAAAAAAGCGGCATCGCTATTTCGCGGAGAGGTTGCTGGGTTTTGAGCGTGACCCATTCGCCCGCGAGGTCAGCAAGCTCTGCCTGACGCTGGCCGACTTCCCCAATCCGAACGGCTGGAATCTGGAGAAGGCCGATGTTTTCAGTTCCCGGAAACTCGGCGAGGCGCTTGGCAAGGCACGGATTGTTCTGTGCAATCCACCGTTCGAGGAGTTCAGCAAGGATGAGCGTGCTCAGTACGGCACCGCTGTTGGCTCCCTCAAGCCGCTTGAAGTCTTGCGACGCGTGCTGCGTGACACGGCGCCGAACGCCTGCCTCGGCTTCGTGCTTCCTCGCACGATGATTGATGGGCAAAGCTACCGTGAAGTCCGCGGTGAACTGGCTCGTCGCTATGGCCGCCTTGATCTGGTCACCTTGCCGGATCGCGTGTTCCGCCACGCCGATGTTGAAACCGTGCTCATGCTCGCATCGGGAGCCGCAGGTGAACGAGTCACCGTTCACTTCGGTGAAGTGACAAAGACAGCCTTGCCAGGGTTCTATGATCGTGGGGTGTTTGCGCGGGAAGACACTGGTGTGGTTTCATCTGATGACGCCGAGAAGGCCGGGTTTCATATTCCCGAACTGCAATCCGTTTGGGACCACCTGGATCATCTGCCAAAGCTTGGCTCGGTGGTTGAAATTCATCGTGGAGTGGAGTGGCGGCCTCCGTTTGATGAGAAGAAGTATATTTCAGTCAAGGAGAAGAAGGGATGGTGGAGAGGACTTCGAAATGTTCAGGAAGGCTTCGAATCATACTCACCTCCGACAGCAGTTTGGCTCAATCCAGATCCAGAGCACCGCCTCTATGACGCATGGAGTCGTCCATGGTCCAAGCCCAAAGTGATCGCCAATGCCGCAACAAAAGCTCGTGGCGCATGGCGACTCGCCGCTGCGCCTGATGACACAGGGTTGGTCTGCACCCAACGCTATCATTGTCTTTGGCCCAAGAATAGCTGGAGCATCAAGGCGCTCTCAGCCCTGCTGAATTCGCCCGTAGTATCCGCATTCATCGCCTGTCGCGAAGGCAAACGCGATGTTCGCAAGCAAACGCTCCTCGCCTGTCCCATTCCTCGACTCTCTCCAAGTGAAATGGTTACGCTTGATGGGTTGGTGGGCGCCTACATGGCCGTGATGAATGAAGGCTCCGAGAGTCGCCTGGAATTGTGGGGCGGAGGAACCTGGGAGTCGCGGGCGAAGCGCATCCTGCTCGAAATGGATGCCCTTCTGCTTCGGGCCTATGGGCTGCCTCCATGGCTTGAGCGCCGCCTGCTGGATTTCTTCAAGGGCGAGGCACGTCCCGTGCCCTTTGCCTTCGGCGACTACTACCCGCCGGACTTTGCACCGAACATTCCCCTGCGGGTGTTGATCTCCCAAACGTTTCAGGCCAGCACCGCCACGAAGATTCTGCCGCGTTTGCCGCGTTTGAAGGACGAAGCCCTTAGCGCTGCCTTGGAGGAGGTTGGATAAGCCATGGCCGACGCTTACCTGCTCGATACCAACACCATCTGTGCGCTGGCCGATGCGACTCGCAGCACGCATGAATCTGCGGTACACAGACTCCAACAGGCAAGAGATTTTGTCCTTCTCCCGTCGCCAGCGGTGGGTGAAATCGAGTTCGGCATGGCCAAGGCTCCGAATGTGAAGCCGGACAAGCGGCAGATCCTGCGAGACTTCATCGCTGACTTCAATCAACTGCCCTTCGACGAATTTTGCGTTCAACCCTACGCTCTCGTGCGGGCCGAACTTTGGCTCGCCCACGGAACACCCAAAACTCGGACGGGAAGCCACAAAGAACATCATCCCGAGGAACTGATGGACAAGGTGACCGGGGTCGAACTCGGCATCGACGAGCCTGACTTGATGATCGCCAGCATCGCGATGGCCCAGAACTTGGTGCTGGTCACTGATGATCGAAATGCCGGGATGGCTCGCGTCAAGCAAGCCGCCGACGCGGTTTTTCACAAGGGCATCTTCCCCGTCCAATTGCGTGTGGAGAACTGGCTGGGAACCTTTGTTTGAGGGTTGGCTGGAGGCATCGAATTTGGGTGTCACCACCCTTGCACTGCGATGACCTAGCTCAGGGCTCTGGCATTGAGGGATCTGATGTGGAATTCCATGTCCAGGGCTCTGGAGTCCTCCGTTTCCAGAGCCTTTGAGAAAGAAGAACTGACTGCATCGTCTGCCCTGCCCTCAGCTGACCGTCCTGCGCGGCCAAAGCCGCCTCCCGATTCTAGAGCCAATAGTTTTCTGGAGGGAAAGGAAGGTCCGGAGGGCTTGGAAAACTCTTTTCTGGAGCTGGGGGAGACTCCTTTGGCCTCAGAAAACTCTTTTTTCTAGAATGACCGCCTGACCTTGGCTGCGGACGACTCTTTTCCGCACCCCGGACACCTTCCCCACCCCTGGCAAAACTCTTTTCCGAGGGTCGGGGAGATGGACCTGGTACTGGAAAACTCTTTTCCAGCCTCGGAGGAGACTCCCCTGGGTGCGGAAAACTCTTTTCCAGCCTGAGCCTTCTTCGTTTTCACGGACGGCAAAAGTTGGGTAAACAACCCAAAGCCGAACATGAACAAGACAACGACACCAAGACGCTCGTACGACGAGCAGTTCAAGCGCGACGCCGTCGCGCTGCTTCTAATACCTCATTGTGTTGAACTTCCTCGCCTCAGTGACCCGATGAAAAACATCACCTGCTTTACTGTTTGCTGGCTGCTTCTGAGGTGGACCACGGAGCCGCACCATCATGTTCAGGGATGAACTGACGCGCGGTTCCGCACCGGTTCGGGTGCGTGACGGCAACAGATGATGACGCGCTGCAGAACTCTGGGCCGGGGGGGGCTGGCCTTCACCGCCTTCCTGCTTGACCTCCACGAGTTTCACAGCCTACGCTCATGGGTTATGAAACACTTTATGCCCTTGCTTCTTCTCGCTCTTGGCGCGCATGCCGGAGAATCCGTTTCCTTGTTTGACGGCAAAACCTTCGCGGGTTGGACCGGGGTGGATGGCAAGGCGCCCGGCCCCGGCTGGAGCATCGCGGACGGCGAGCTGCGGCTCGACGGCGCGGGCGGGAACCTCGTCACGGAAAAGGAATACTCCAACTTCGACCTCGAATGGGAGTGGAAGCTGGCCGAGGGGGGCAACAATGGCGTCAAGTACTGGGTCACCAAAGTCGGCGGCAAGGAGTGGCTCGGCATCGAATACCAGATGCTCGACGACAACAAGCATCCCGACGCCAAGAACGGCGCCAAACGTCTCACCGCCTCCTTTTATGACATCCAGCCGCCCAGCGTGCCGACCACGGTGAGCCCGCCCGGCGAGTGGAACCACAGCCGCATCGTGGCAAAGGACGGCAGGCTGGAGCACTGGCTCAACGGCGTGAAAGTCGGCGAGGCGGACATCACCTCCGAAGACTGGAAGCAGAAGCTCGGCGAGAGCAAATTCAAGACCAAGGAGGGCTTCGCGCCGGGGAAGGGGAGGATCATGCTCACCGACCACAAGGACAAGACCTGGTTCCGCAACATCCGCATCAAGGAGCTTTGAAAAATCGAGAATCGAAAATTGAAAATCGAAATACGAGCTTCGATCACCGGCTTCGAATTTCGAATTTCGAGCTTCGAATTTCAGACTTCAAACTTCCCCCTTGCCTCCCCCAGTCTTCTCGAAGAACTCTCGCTCCACTCCCACCCCTGATCCCGTCTTGAAATCCCAGTCCATCCTTGTCACCGGAGGCACCGGTTCCTTTGGCCACAAATGCGTCGCCCGCCTGCTCGCCGATCCCGATGTCAAGCGCGTGGTCATCTACTCGCGCGACGAGTTGAAGCAGTTTGAAATGGCCCAGCGCTTCACCGACAGGCGCGTGCGCTTTTTCATCGGCGACGTGCGCGACCGCGAGCGCCTCACGCACGCCATGTCGGGCATAGACACCGTCATCCACGCCGCCGCGCTCAAGCAGGTGCCCACCGCCGAGTACAACCCCTTCGAGTGCATCAAGACCAACGTCCTCGGCGCCGAAAACGTCGTCCAGGCCTGCCTCGACGCCGGCGTCACCAACGTCGTCGCCCTTTCCACCGACAAGGCCGCCGCCCCCATCAACCTCTACGGCGCCACCAAGCTCTGCTCGGACAAGCTCTTCATCGCCGCCAACAACGTCCGCGGCTGGAACAAAATCCGCTTCAGCGTCGTCCGCTACGGCAATGTCATGGGCTCCCGAGGCTCGGTCATCCCCTTCTTTCTGGAGAAGCGCAAGACCGGCGTGCTGCCCATCACGGACATGCAGATGACGCGCTTCAACATCACCCTCGAAGAGGGCGTGGACCTCGTCATGCACGCGCTGGAGCACGCGCTCGGCGGGGAGATTTTCGTCCCCCGCATCCCCTCCTACCGCATCGGTGACGTGGCCGAGGCCATCGGCCCGCAGTGCCAGCATCCCGTCGTCGGCATCCGTCCCGGCGAGAAGATCCACGAGGAGATGATCACCGAGACCGACGCCCTCCAGACCATCGAGACCGGCCGCCATTACATCATCGTCCCCATGCTCTACGGCCACACCGCCGCCAGCCTCATGGAGCGCTACTGCGCCGCCCATCAGGGCGCGCCCGTGGCCGCCGGCTTCTCCTACAATTCCGGCAAAAACACCGAATGGCTCACCGTCGCCCAGATCCGCGAGCTCATCCGCCAGCATTGTGACCCGAGCTTCACCGTGGACGCATGAGCGCCCCCTTCCTGCCCTACGGACGCCAGAGCCTCGACGAGGCCGACATCGCCGCCGTCGTCGAGGTCTTGAAGTCCGACTACCTCACCCAGGGGCCCGCCATCCCCCGCTTTGAAAACGCCGTCGCCCACTGGTGCGGCGCCCGCCACGGCATCGCCATGGCCAACGGCACCGCCACCCTCCACTGCGCCGCCAAAGCCCTCGGCCTCGGCCATGGCGACCGGCTTTGGACCACACCCGTCACCTTCGTCGCCTCCGCCAATGCCGGGCGCTACTGCGGCGCCAAGATAGACTTCGTGGACGTGGACCCCGGCACCATCCTCATGTGCCCGGACCGCCTGGAGGCAAAGCTCGTCGAAGCCGAAAAACACGGCACCCTGCCCAAAATCGTCGTCCCCGTCCACTTCGCCGGGCAGTCCTGCGACATGCCGCGCATCCACGCCCTCTCGGTAAAATACGGCTTCCAAATCCTCGAAGACGCCGCCCACGCCCTCGGCGGCGAATACGAAGGCCAGCGCATCGGCAACTGCCGCTGGTCCCACGCCGCCTCCCACAGCTTCCACCCCGTCAAAATCATCACCAGCGGCGAGGGCGGCATGATCACCACCAACGACGACGAGCTCGCCTGGCGCATCGGTTTGCTGCGCACCCACGGCATCACCCGCGAGCCCGGCCGCATGGCCGGCGAATCCCACGGCCCCTGGTATTACCAGCAGCTCGAGCTCGGCTTCAACTACCGCATGACCGACCTGCAGG
>DDQZ01000036.1:17379-17572 GCA_002343505.1 Verrucomicrobiaceae bacterium UBA2429
CCGACCTCCAGGCCGCCCTCGGCGCCAGCCAGATGACCCGGCTCGACGCCTTCGCCCGCCGCCGGCGCGAGATCGCCGACCTCTACGACCGCGAGCTCTCCCACCTCCCCCTCCGCCCCCTCGCCCGCGACCCGCGCGGCATCAGCGGCTGGCATCTTTACATGATCCGGCTCGACCTCGACGCCATCCGCCC
>DDQZ01000036.1:17729-18201 GCA_002343505.1 Verrucomicrobiaceae bacterium UBA2429
GCTCGACCTCGACGCCATCCGCCCGCGCACCCGCCGCCAAGTCTTCGAAAGCCTGCGCGCCCAGGGCATCGGCGTCAACGTCCACTACATCCCCGTCCACCTCCAGCCCGACTACCAGCGCCTCGGCTTCACCGCCGGCATGTTCCCCGAGGCCGAGCGCTATTACGAGGAGGCGATCACATTGCCCATGTTCCCCGCCATGAGCGATGACGACGTGCGCCGCGTCCGCGCCGCGCTTGAAGCCGCCCTCGCCGCGTGACACGGTGCGCCGCATTCACCGCCTCCCATGTCCGCCCTCGCCATCATCCTCGCCCGCAGCGGCAGCAAGCGCATCCCCGGCAAAAACCTCCGCCCCTTCCTCGGCCACCCCGTCATCCACTACCCCGTCAAAGCCGCCCTCGACTCCGGCTGCTTTGACGAAGTCATGGTCTCCACTGATGACGAGCAAATCGCCGCCGCCGCCCGCGCCGCC
>DDQZ01000036.1:18332-27795 GCA_002343505.1 Verrucomicrobiaceae bacterium UBA2429
CGCCGCCGCCGCCCGCGCCGCCGGAGCCGTCACCCCGTTCAAGCGCTCCGCGGAAAACGCCAGCGACCAGGCCACCACCACCGACGCCCTGCTCGAAGTCATCGCCCAATACCGCTCCGCCGGGCGCGAGTTCGAGTACATCTGCGGCATGTACGCCTCCGCCCCCCTCATCACCGTGGACCACCTGCGCGCCGGCTGGGAGATCATCCGCAACGACCCCGCCGCCCAGACCGTCATGCCCGTCATCCGTTACGGCTACCCCGTGCACCGCGCCTTCGTCATCCAGCAGGGCCGCCTCCAGCTCATGATGCCCGAGCACGGCTTCACCCGCTCCCAGGACCTCCCCGTCGCCTACCACGACGCCGGCCAGTGGTACTGGATGCGCGTCGCCGACTTCGAGCGCGGCCGCAAAGTCTTCGCCGACCGCTGCCTCCCTGTCGAGCTCTCCGAGCTTGAGGTCCAGGACATAGACAACGAAGTGGACTGGAAGCTCGCCGAGCTCAAAGCCCGCATCCAAAGAGGACTTCTCTAACAGGAACCGCCAGACCTTGTTTGGGAACGAGTACGGCCATGCCGCGCGTCATCACGATTTTGTGAATCCAATCCTGGAGTGCTGGAGATGTGGAATGATGGCTATTCAACGCCCAGCACTCCATGAATCCAATTGCTGGTTTCATCATTTGTGATGACGCTTGGTATAAATGCCGCTGGACCTCAGGCCAGGGCGCGCGGCACGTCGGCCCCGACGCATCCCAACCGCCCAAACGCAGCCGCTTTTGCCGCCCCGGGCAAAATCTGATGACAAGAGGCATGTCTCACGGCCTGCGCAGCAGTTCCACCGCGCTGCTTTCGGGATCGGCATCTCCGACGGCGTTGCTGATGGAGTGGCCGTGGCCGCCTTTCTTCACGCCTCTCTGGAGCAGCACCCCGTTGAACGACGGCTGGGTGGTGGAGGCGGAGGGCCAGTTTGGGGTGAACTTGCCGCTAAAGAACCCAGTCTTCGGCGTCAGGGTGAGGGAGAAGGTCTTGTCGGTGGACGGGATTTTGGTGAAAATGTTGCCGCTGATGTTGAAATTGGTCTTGGTGATGGTTTCGGCGAGCCTGCCGCCGATGAAGGAGAGCATGGCGTTGCCATCAGGGGCAGGGGCCGGGAGATCAAGGCCGGTCTGCACATTGAGCGCTGCGAAATAGAGCGCACCGGTGGCGTCCACGCGGATGCCGTCAGGCCATCCATGAGTGTAAATCTGCGTGGCCAGCGTGGCGGTCTCGGTGACAGCGGGGCGCAGCCAGAGCAGGTCCTCGCCGCTGACATCCCCATCCGCATTCAGAGGGTCAAATACCAGCGTGCCGCCAAGGCTGCCGCCAAGCGCCTTGGTGGTGGTGCCGGGGGTGAGGATTTGGGCGAAGAGGGGGCTGGCGTCGCCGGCTACCAGGGCCGAGGCGGCGGCGAGTTTGGTGCCGTCCGCGAGTGTGCCTGCAACCTTGAGCAGGCCCGTGTTGGAAAGGATGAGGGTGCCGTATCCCGCGCCCTGTGGATAGGAAGTCAATGGCAGCGGCGGCTCCTGCGCTTTGGATGGCAGGACGAAGGTGAAGTATCCCTGGTTGATGGGCTGGCCATCCTTGGCAGAGCGGTTCAGGAGCGCGCCAGGCACGGGTGCTGTGGCGCTGTAGATGGCCGGGACGGCCTGGCCCTCACTCTCCTCCGCGCCGGAGGTCACCTGCAAGTGCAGCACGCCGGGCGTGTAGCTCATCGTCAGCATCCTGCCGGCAAACTCAAGCCCTGTGAAGGTGTCCCTGCCGACTTTAAAGGTGACATTGCCATTGCCAAAGACGAGGGCGACAAACGACTGCGCGACGCCGTCCATGTGGATTTTGCCGCTCATGGAGCCGCCAGCCGTGGTGAGCGTTCCGCGCAGGAAGCCGACGGTAGAGTTCGAGATGGATGTGCTGTCGGAAGGGTGCAGCAAACCAAGGAAGTCGGCTTTGGCGCCAAGCCCCAGGAAGGGGTTCACGATGAAGACGGCGGTGACATCCGGCACGTCGCTGGCAGGCATGGTGAAGCGTGCCACATTGCCCAGCACAACAGATCCGGCTGGCAGACCCGTCCAGTGGCTGAAGGAATGCCCCGCCGCAGGATTGGCTGTGATTTGCAAGGCGGTGCCGGGGACCACCATGGAGAGCTGCGGTGTGCCCGCGCGCGGGGAGAGGGTGGATTTATTGGCGTTGTTGCTCGCTGTCAGCGCGAAGGCTCCGGCCAGTTCCGGCGTGGCCCCGAGCGGTTCGGGCACGATGCGGTGCAGGGTCAGCCAGTATCTGCGGGTGAAGGTGAAGTTGCGCGTGACGGTGGTGCTGTTGCCGCTCAGGTCAAAGGCGGTGACTTCGAGGACGTTAGGTCCTTCTCGGGGCAGTATCTCCGCCGTGAAGGGCACTGAGGTGGGCTTGGGCGCGGGGGCGAGTGTGGCAAAGGTGGCTGGCTCGCCATTCAGGACGATCTCGACCCTGTCTATGCCGCGCGCGTCCCCGGCACTGCCCACGACGGTGTAGGGCTGGGGAAGGCTTAGCGCCGTTGTGGTGGCGGAGGGCTTGGATACCGTCAGCTTCGGCGCGAGTGTGTCCTCGGCCAGGATGTGGATAGCCGCCGTGGTGAGGGCCCCGGTCAATGCCGCCTCTGCGACTGGCGGGTGCAGGGTGGCGGTAAAGCGCTTGTTGGGAATGCGGGTTCCAGTTTTGGGATGCAAAGTCACCGTGACCATTTTGCTCGTCTCATCCTGGGCGAAATTCACCTGGGTCGCCGCGCCGTCCAAGTCCAGGTAATCGGTGCCCGCCAGCGCGGCTGCGAAGGGCGGGTTCGCGGTCTGGGAGGTGCCGTCGTTGGTGTGGAGGATGACCGATGCGGGCAGTGTCTCCGAGCGGGTTAGTGTGAGGATGACCTGCATGGCTCCCTGGCTGACGGTGTAAAGTGGCGCGCTGAAGGTGATGTCTAGGTTCGGCGGGGAGAAGTTGAAGACCTGGCTGCCGGTCTCAATGCCACAAGGGCGCGTGGCGGTAAATGTGACCGGACCTGACACTGCGGGGACGACCTGATGGCCGGCGAGGACGCCATTGACGAAATGCGCGGTCTCTCCCGCGCCGGAAATGAGGTCGCCAGGGTTGCCGGTGGTCAAATCCACGGTGCCGTCATAAGTTGTCAGGACATTGCCGCCGGAATCACGCGCGGTGATGTTGAAGGTGAAAGGCACGCCTTGCAGCGGCGGACTTGCGCCCTCCATGGAGAAATAGGCGAGGCCGGGGAAATTGGCGGTGAAATCCACCTCAGTCGCGGCTGCCACGACAAACTCAGCGGCAAAGGGCAGGTCCAGATTGAAGACTCCCAAGGGAGCCGCCGGGCCGATCAAGTCCAGCTCGAAGGAGGGCGCGCCTGCCAGGTCCTCGTTGGTTGTCCCGGCCGCGTTCAGGAGCCGGTTCACATCAAAGAGCGCCTTGTCTGTCTGCCCATGATCTCCCACCACGGCGAACAAAGGATACGGCGCCCCATCTTTCACGAGCCGCATCACCAGCCCCTGACTGCCCGCAAAGCAGCCTCCCGTGCTTACCAGCACCTGGCGTGACTCGACAATGAAGGCAGTGCTCCCCGGCGTGGTGATCTCAATCAAAGGCGCGGAGGCAGCCTCGTTGGCCAGGCCCGTTCCCGCGTCAAAAGAGCGCGGACGCGCATAGTATGTCGCACCCGGCTGGGCGCCTGTGACTTTGGTGAGCACGATGCCCTTGCTTTTCGTCAAGGCCTGGAGAGTCCGCCGCGCCTCCCGCTGGGCTGGCGTCTGGCCGACGGTGACGTCATTCATCTCCAGGGGAAAGAATTCCACGCCAAGTTCGCCATTGAGCGAGGCTGTGGCTGCCGCGTCTGAAAAGAGGTCGAGTCCGGGCCGGCTGCCGGTGTCATCCACCTGCCAAAAGACAGTGAATTGTCCGGCGTCCACATTGCCGGCCTTGCCCCCGGAGATGGCGACCTGCGCGCGCGCGGCGGTCAAGCCCTGGAGCAGGCCCAGCAGGAGGACCAGAAAAAAGTGGGATGCCTGTTTCATGAGGAAAAGGTGTGGCTGGGGTTGGCTCATTTCGGCTGCGCGGGCGGCGGGACGAGTTCTGGATCGAGTGTGACGGGAGCGGCGCCGCCCTGGCGGCCCAGGCCGGGCCTGCCATCGCGGCGAATGATGTCCTCGCCGCCGGCGAGGACGACGACGCGCTGGTAGCCCATGGCGCGGATGCGCTCGGCGGCGGCCAGCGCGCTCTGGTGGTCGTCATCCACGACGACAAAAAGGGAGGGGGCTTTGCTGAACTCACCCGCCTTGCCCTTGATGGCGCGCAGACGCGCGGAGGGGTTGGTCATACTGGTGGCCTTGGGCAGATTCTGCTGCCGGAAGGCGGCGAGATTGACGCGGGGCTTGCCAGCCACGGTTTGCGGTTTACGCGCATCCACGAGCACCACGCCTTCGCCCCTGGTGGCTTTCAACTCCTCATAGGTGATCGTTTTCGGCTGATCGGGTGTGACACGGCGGGTGTCAGCGGTGACGTTGGTGAAGGTTTTCCACGCGGCATAGCCACCCTCCAGGCCCTCGGCCTGGATGCCGGGCTTGGCATTGAGCGCGGCCACGCATTCCGCTGTGTAGGTGGAGCCAAGACCATCGCAGTAGGCGACCACGCGGCCCAGGGGAGGCAGGCGCTTTCCAGGCACGAGCTGGTGAGGGATGTTGATGGCTCCGGCAATATGGCTGAGCTGGTATTCATCCGTTGGGCGGAGGTCAATGATGGTGACTTTCTCGCCGGTCTGGAGCATGGCGTCGAGCTGCTCGGGAGTGGCGGCGCGAAGGGCGCTGGAGGCCAGCAGGGAGAGGATGACGAAGGTTTTCATAATCCGGGCGCTAGGTTGAAGTTCGGGTTTCATGGCTGCCAGTCATTGACGGCGTTTTTCATGTCCACCAGCAGGGCGGTGACACGGGGGATGGCGAAGTTGGAGCCGACGGGCGCGCCTTCCTTGATTTCGACCGCGCGCCAGACGCCGGCCAGAGGATCAAGCATGCGCAGCGCGCCGATGTTGGCAGCGCCGACGGCGTTGATGAAATCATAGGCGGAGTAACCGACCGGGAAGGCACTGTAGCTGAGCACGTTCTTCCCGGCGGCGAGGTCCACCGGCGCGGCGTCCGCCTCGCCGAGTTCAAGCATGCGCGCCTGGTCAAAGCGGATCCAAAGGAATTCGCCCGCCGTGATGGCAAAGTCATCGCCTGTGGCGGCGTCTGCCTGCCAGGCGGCAGTTTCCGTCACTGGAGGCACTGCGATGGACTCGTAGCGTGTGATGGACTCCACGTTGGCAGCCTCTTTCCAGGCGGCCAGCAGCCCGAAGGCGGTGGGATAACGCGCGGCAAGCTCCGCTGTGACAACGACGGTGTTGTGATTGCGCATCACCGGCTGGAGGCTGGGCAGGAAGGATGCCTTGACCGTTTGCGCACCCGCAGGCCCCTCCGCCCAGACGGCGTAACCATCCCCGAGTGCTCCCGGTGAGTGCCTGCCCTCGGCCTGGGTAAGCGGCACGCTCTCACCGCTGTCGAGGTCGAGCATGCGCAGGTTTTCGGTCTCGGAGCCGAGGGAGTCCTCCAGGTAGGTGAGCCAGTTGCCGCAGAGCACAGGGTTCACCTCGTTGTAAGCGGTGTCGGTCAGCCGCTCTTCGAGGCCTTTGCGCAGATCGAATTTGTAAAGCTCAAGCTGGATGTGGCGGTTGTCCTGCCAGACTATGCTGTGGCCGAAGATCGTTGGATTGTACTGGCCGGCGGGCTGCGTGGTGATGCGGCGCTTTTCTCCGGTCTCCAGATCGGCAAAATAAATCTCGCCCGGTCCGACATCCCGCCAGTCCTGCCAGACCACTCGGCCCGAGTGGATGGAAGGGGCGAGCTGGTCCTGCGTGGTGGTGTCCACAAAAAACACGGCATTAGTCTCGAGATTCCGCGCCTCAAGCTGCCAGGGCGCGCTGTTGGCGGGGGACGGGCGGGTCTGATAGACCATCCACGGCCAGTGGATGACGGGATTGATCTCATCCCGCGCGGGTGTGCTGGTCGCCGCGACCGGTGCGGGCATGGCGGCATCGAGGTCGGCATAAAAGACATCGTAAACGCCATTTTCGCCGCGTCCCTGCCAGGCGGCATAGCGACCGTCGGTGCGCGGCTTTTCCTGAGCCAGCGGTGACGAGGTCACATCCACCGGAGTGTCCGTCACGAGATTGCGCGCCCGGATCGCGGGCACGCCGTCCACCTGCCGCTGCCACACGGCCCAGGAGCCGCGCGCGTCCGGACGGGACGAGCCGGCGTCGCCGAGCTGGGTCTCGCCGGAGGAGAGCTTCTCGATGAAGACGAGGTCCGAATCATAGGAGACGCGGCCGAGCGTGTCGGTGAGCTTCAGGCGCACGGTGTAAACTCCGGGAAGCTGCGGCACACCCGCGCCGTTTTTTCCGTCCCAGACATTCGTCAAGGTCTGCCCGGCAATGTCCTCGTAATCCTGAGTCTTCACCAGCGGTAGCGAGGCGAAGTCGGAGCCATATGCCGGATCGTATGTCCAATGAATGAAAGTGGCGGCGTTGAGTTCCTGCCAGATGCCGCTCCGCTTGCCACGAATGCCGAGCACCTGGTCGCCAGGATCAAGTCCCGTCAGCTCCAGCGGTGTGGCGATCGGCTGCTCGGCTTGATAAAAGGTGTTGTTCAGGTTCCAGCGATAGTCCGTGAGGTCAGCGCCGCCGGAAAAGGCCAGCGTGGCGGAGTTTTGGTCCGGAGTGGGGGTGGGCGGCACACCCGCGACATTCAGCAGCGGCGCTCCGGGGTTGACGGTCCACGCAACTTCCAGGGCATCGTCCTCGGGCAGGTAATCCCCGTATGTCGAGCGCGCGATGACGCTGACAGTGACCGAGCCGTTGAGACCGCTCAAAGAAATGGGCGTGGCCACCGGGCGCTCGGGACTCCAGGAGCCCTCGTTGATTTTGTAGCGATAAAAGTCCACGAACTTGCCCGACACGTTCAGCTCGGCTGCATTCAGCGGAGTTGGGGTCGGCGGCACGCCGCTGATGCGCGGCCAGGCCGCCACGCCGCGGAAGATGTCCACCCGCCCGTCCGTGCGCACAGGATTCGGAGCCACAGTGAATTCCAATTCAGATTGTCCAGGCCGCACGGAAACCACGTTGGGCGAGCCCGGAAGGAAAAGATTGCCGACATTGACCGCATAGCTGGAGATGGAGGGGCCTGCACCGCTGATGGAGACGAGAGCCACTTTGTCCTCCTCCACATTGCCCGCCGTGTCAGTGGCGCGGAAGGTGATGGTGTAGGTGCCGGAGGCGTTGATGGTGAAAGGCAGCGCGGGAATGAAATTGCCGGCGTTGATCCGGTATTCGATGGCGACGGGGCTGGCGTCCTCGGAGGTGAAGAAGATCTGCGTGTCCCGCGTGATGTGGTGAATGCCGCCGCTCTCCGTGTGCTCGCCGGAGAAGCGGATGCGGGTCACCGGAGCCGTCACATCCACGCTGTCGAGATCGTAAGTCAGGCTGTAGGTGTATGCCGTGTTGTCAGCCACTTTGTCGAAGATGTTCAGCCAGTCGAGCCGGACATTACCGATGCGGGTGTACTTGGTGTGCGTCCAATAGTTGTTCGCATTGAGCACCTTGCCGTCGCTGCGCACGACGCGGCTGATGGGCTTGCGGTTCTGGCCGGGGTCGGGGACACGGATGTAAATCCAGTTCTCGAAAGCGGAGACGATCTCCACCCGCACATTGTTGGCGCCGAGGGTGCCAGTGACGGCGGCGTTCTGCTGATGGTTGACCGGCAGGATGTTGCCCTCCTGGGTTTCATACAGCGCGTCGGGTATTTCGTCCGCATCGAGATTCACATCGGCCAGGAAGTCCTTGATGATGTCGCGCCCAGGATCGTCGTTGAGCACCTCGCGGGCGATGAAGTGGGCGTCCAGAGCTGTGATGATGGAGGTGGCCTGGCCGCCAAGCTCGGAGGCGTGGGTGTAGGTGGCGCGGAAATCGGTGAAGGTGCCGTTGAGGCTGGTGATCATGTCCCAGGCTCCTTTGCCGGTCTGCGTCGGCTCCAGGGTGCCGAAGTCCACGAGCAGGCTCGATTCGTCGAGCGGCGAGTCATTGACCCTGGCGCCGAGGAGGCGGGCCACAAGAAGCAGGCCGTTGAGGTTTTCGACGATCTTGGGCTGCTGGGAGTTGATCCTCAGATTCCGCGCGGGTCCGAAGCCGTGGTTGTGGACCAGCACGCCGAGTGTGAAGGGGATGGGCGACTCGACCACATCCACAGTGAAGGGGTCATCCCCCAGCACATCCCTCGGCTGAAAGTAGGTGATGCGCAGTTGGGGCTCCGGCTTCACGGTGATGGTGTCCGGCACCGCGAACATGTTGTCGCGCGGGATTTCCACGCCTTGCAACTTGCCGGAAAGTTTGCAGCCCACTGTGAAGCGCCTGCCCTGCGGGTTTGTCCCGCCAGCGCCGATGGTGGGAATGATGAACCACTTCACCACCGCGGTTTTTGTCGGCGCGATGACCCCGGTGCCATCCACACGGTTGATGTTTTCGAGGGTTGGCTGGCGCACGAAAAACAGGTTCGCCGCGTCGGGATTCGCCCCCGGCTCGGTGATGGCCGGATCGGTGAAGGTAAGCTCCGCGAGGAAGTCGGTGATGGCGTCCGCGCCGTCGTTGTTGGTGACAGTCAGCTCGGCTTCGAATCCGGTGCGCTCAAGAGCCAGCTCCTGGACGATCTGGATTTTCACTTTTGAGCACCAGCCTTGGAACTGCGTGGTGGCCAACGCGCGCGAGTCGCACATCAGCGCCAGCAGGACAGCGGCAGCAGGCCCTGGAAAAATGGAAAGAAAGGTCTTCATGATGGTTCCTCGGTGAGAATTCATTCCTTCACAGGTTCGAGTTTGGAGAGCACGGATGGATCAAGATAAAGCCCCCCGCATAGATCCTGGACGAGCACCCCGCCCGCATAGAAGGTGCTGCCGCCCTTGAGTTGGAGAGTGAAGACCTTGTGCTTGCCGGGCACGGATTTGACAGAGGTGATCTCGATCATGCCTCCCGCCCTGTCATGCAGCCAGTCCCCCGGACGCAAATCCCGCGCATGAGTCCAGCCGGATCCGTCGCGCCAAACCAAGTGCTCGCCTGTGACGCGCAAGTCGCGGCTTTCATTCCCGGGTTGATCTTTGGAGCGCAGGCTCATGAGCAAAAGCTCGTCCGACTCCAGCGTGTAAAGCTGGCTGACTTTGGCCGTCTCGCGCGAATCCATGCCGATGGCCAGTTCGTCCCCGGGTTTGATCTTTGAGATCGGAGTCTGGCGGCCATCCGCCAGCAGGACCAGTGTGTCCGCGGTAAAGCAGCCATTGCCGCCCACACCGTAATTGCCCGTGTTTCTGGAAGGGCCTCCACCCC
>DDQZ01000026.1:0-113050 GCA_002343505.1 Verrucomicrobiaceae bacterium UBA2429
GTTACAGCGTGCAGGCCAACACCGGCACGACCAGCCGCACCGGCACCATCACCGTCGGCACGGCCACCTTCACCGTCACCCAGGCGGGCCGGACCGCCACTCCTCCCACCACGCCGCCCACCACGCCGCCCACCACTCCTCCAACGAATCCACCCGCGACCTCCCTCGCCGGCACCTACATGGGCTTGGTCGAGCGCAATGCCGGCCTCAACGGCCTGGAGGACGCTTACGAGGGCTTCGGCGGCTCCATCAAGCTGACCAGCACCGCCAATGGCTCCTTCACCGGCACCCTCCGCCTTGGCAAGGCATCCCACTCGCTTCGTGGTGCTTTCACGGACGATGGATTCGGGGCCTCCGCCGAGGTCACCGTTGCGCGCCGCGCCCCTCTCAGCCCGCTGGTGTTGAATCTCCAGCTTGATCCTGAGTTCGGCACGCTCGAAGGCGAACTCCAGGATGACTACGACTTGGCGGGCATCACCGCCGTCCGCACCCAGGCCAGCAGCGCTGCGGCGGGCGTTTACAACATCGCCCTCACCGGCATGGGCGGCGACGCCTGGTCCTCACCGCAGGGCGACGGGTTTGCCTGCGTCAAGATCAGCGCCTCCGGCCAGGTCAGCGCTCGCGGCAAGCTCGCCGACGGCTCCAGCTTCACCGCCGGCAGCGCCCTCTGCGTGGACGGCCAGATTCCGGTCTTCCAGATGCTTTACAGCAGCCGCGGCAGCATGACCGGCTGGACCACGCTCAGCGAGTCCGGCGAGGTCGAAGGCTCCCTGCTCTGGCTGAAAAACGCCCAGGCGCGCCCCGGCCGCAACTACTCCGAGGGCTTCGACACCGAGCTGCAGATCCTCGGCGGCAAATACACCGCCCCGGCCAACGGCCAGACGCCGATGGACCTGCCCGGAGAGCTGGCCATCGAGTTCATCGGCGGCGCGCTCATGGAGGACATCGTGCAGGACTTCACCCTCAACAGCCGCATGGCCCCTGTGTTCCCCGCCAATGCCCACTCCATCAAGCTGAGCCTGAACAAGAGCACCGGCCTCTACACCGGCTCCTTCATGGTGCCGGATGCCGACCGCCCCGGCAAATTCCTCAAAGCCACCTGCGCGGGCGCCCTCTGCCCCGGCCTCTGGAATGCCTCCGGCGCGGGCTACTTCCTGCTGCCTGAAAGCTCGGAGAAGAATGCCGCCATCCTTTCCGGCCAGGCCATCATCCGCTGATTCGCCGCCCGCTGGATGATTCCGGCGCATCTGGACGGGCGGACGCCAGTCCGCCCGTCCTTTTTGCAAAACCCCGCCCTACTGCCCCCTTTTGTGACACTTTCGCCCTCAGTTGCGTTTTTTTCTTCCGTTACGGTTCCTGCTTTGCTAACAAAAAGCCCTCCCGCGCCATGTCAGACCCACGCCAAGCCCCCACCTCGGCCCTGCCGCAAAAGCGCACGACGCCCACGCTCTCGGACCTGGCCCCGCATTACCCGGAGCCGAAGGCGCTCCAGGACCTCCTGCCCAAGGAGGCCTACATCGTCGATGGCTTCCTCGGCCAGGGCGGCATGGGCGCGGTCTATCAGGGCATCCAGATCAGCCTCAACCGCCCCGTCGCCATCAAAATCATGGAGCTGGGCGTCGGCGAGCAGTTCGACTACGCCGACCGCTTCCGCCGCGAGGCCCAGGCCCTCGCCTCCCTCAGCCACCCGAACATCGTCGCCGTGCATGACTTTGGCATGGCCGGACGCCGCTACCTTTACATCGTCATGGAGTTTATTGACGGCTCCGATCTGCTCCACGTCATGAAAGCCGGGCAGATGACCCCGGAGCTGGCCCTCTACCTCGTGCCGCAGATTTGCGACGCCCTGGCCTACGCCCACGAGCACGGCATCGTCCACCGCGACATCAAGCCCGCCAACATCATGCTCACCAAGGACTGGCGCGTGAAGGTGGCCGACTTCGGCCTGGCCAAGCGTTTCGAGGCCGACAGCACCCTGATGACCCGCAGCAACGTCGGCATGGGCACCGCGGACTTCGCCGCGCCGGAGCAGTTCAAGGAACCCGCCTCTGTTGACCACCGCGCCGACATCTACGCCCTCGGCGTCACCTTTTACCAGATGCTCACCGGCGAGCTGCCGCGCGGCGCGTGGCAGCCGCCCAGCGTGCTGGTGCGCACCGACCCGCGGCTGGACCCCATCGTGAGCAAGGCCATGATGCCCAAGCGCGAGGAGCGCTATCAAAGCGCGCGGGAGCTGCAGCAGAGTGTCATCGGCTTCACCCAGTTGCTGGCCTGGGAGTATCAGAACAAAAGCGCGCTGGATGCCGCCCGCCACCTCCAGACAGCCCAGCCCGCGCCCGCCGCCCAGCCCAAGGCGGCCAACGCGCCGGTGCCGAAACCCCGCAAGCCGGAGGGCAGGCTGGCCGCGCCAAGAGGAAAAACGGCGGACAAACCCGCGGAGGCCGCCCCCGCAGAGAAATCCAGGAAACCGCTCTTGCTGGGCCTGGGCGCGGCGGCGGTCATCGCCATCGGCGCGTTGGCGCTGCTCAGTAGCGGAAGTCGTGAGACTTCACCCGAGTCCGCCACCACCCCAGAGCAAACTCTCACCAGTTCGGCTGCGCAAAGCAGCCCCGCTGCTGGCAGCGGAGCCGGAACGAACGGTGGAGACAGCCAGCCGCAGGCTGCCCGCCAGGGCGAGCGCAGCGAGGCAACTCGTGAGACTTCCCCGCCCCCTGCCATGACGGCCGCGCAGAGCATCGCAGCCCTGCCCGCCGACCTCCAGGCCCGCCTGGATGCCGTGCCGTGGACACCCTTTGATCCTGCGCTCAAGTTCAAACCCGACGGCACACTCAAGGATGGCGTCCGCGCGCCGCCGGGCAAGAACGCCACCTTTCAAGGCGGCCGGCTGACCCTGACGGGAGGCCATCACGTTGTCCTCGCCGATCAAAAGATGACGGACTGCGCCGTGCGCATCCGCGTGGTGGCGAATCCGCAGGAGAAACACCTCAAAATCAACCTCCGCAACGGCATTGGCAACCGCGTCAACGCGGGCCGCGAGGACGACTCCGAGATGGGGCGGCTGGGATACGTGGAGAACAACTCAGGAGCAACCACTGTGGGCATTCCAGATTTCCTGATGCCTCCGCCCGGCATCGCCTACACGCTTGAGGCATTTGCGCTGGGCAACACCTGGGGCGTCCGTCTCGATGGCCGCCTCGTTGCCGTGGCAGAATCAGACAAGGCCGCCGAGCCAGGCACTCCAACCCTCTACGCCGTCAACGCCCTCATCGAATCCATCGAATACAAAATCCTCGACGGCGTGGCCGCGCCGACCGTCGCCACAGGTAGGTCGGCTGGTCCCCCAGCCGCCGCGCCACTCGAATGGAAAAAGCTCGACCTCTCCGGGAAGCTGGAGCCTGCCTACTCTCTCAGCAGCATGCCTGCCGACGCCGGAGCGGAGTTCCGCGACAACCTGCTGAATCTCCATGACATGTTCTACCTGCTTATCGCCAATGATGCCCGTGATGTGGCCGTGCGCATTCGTCTGGCAGCGGATCAGAGCGAGAAAAACGTCCGTATCAATCTCCGCAGTGTCACGCCGGGGAAGCGCCTCAGCGCCGGACGCCACAACTCGTCCCTCGGCAAGCTGGACATCCACGATTCAGGACCCCGAATATCTTCGAGCCTCGCCCCTGACTATCCGCTCCCCACGCCGGGAACCGCATGGACTTTGGAGACTTTCGCCATTGAAGATGCTCTCGGAACTCTTGTCGATGGCAGGCTGGCGGCCTACGCGGAAGCCAGCGAGCTTCCTCACTCCGGGAAAGCCACGCTCAACGCCCAGCACGCCCTCATCGAATCCATCGAATACCTCGTGCTCGACGGCGTCCCGCGCGAGCAGTGGCCCGCGCACCTCCGCGAGGCCATCGACACGAAGGGCAAACCCGCGCCCGCGCTGGCCCAATCTGAAATCTCAAATCAAGAATCTCAAATCTCCCTGGACGCCCCCGGCTGGACGCGGCTCGATCTGGCGAAGGTGCAGGAGGAACCCGGCAAGGTCGAGCGGCTGCCGGACGGGGCGATTCAGATCTTCTCAGGAGGTGTCGTCAGGACAGATGTGGCTTACCCGGGTGATGCGGCCATCCGGGCGCGCATCCGCGGCAATGCTGAGATGAGGAATGTGCGTGTGGTGGTCCGTGACGAGGATAACAAAGCCTACTCAGCCTTTGTCTATCAGAATGGCGACGGGTTCTTGATACCGTTTGTCCGTGGAGGGAAAACCATGGGAAAGGACTTCAAAATCCAGTTCCCAAACCCCAAAGTGGACACCACCAAAACCTTCACCCTCGAACTCCGCGCCCAGGGCAGCACGCTGACCGTGCTGGTGGATGGAAAGCAGGTGGCGCAGGCGCAGGATGACCAGCTCAAGTTTGGCCGCCTCGGCGTCTTCGCGGATCGCGGCATCGTCGAGGGCATCGCGTATCAGGCGGGTGGCTCCGGGAATCCAGCGGCGGCGGATGAAGGGTGGCAGCGGGTGGAGCTTGCGTCGGCCAAGGTCAACAATCCTGCGAAGGCAGCTCTTTTGCAGGATGGAACGATGAAACTGACCGAGGGGTTCGTTTGGTCGCCTTCAAGTCACCAAGATGTTCAGGTGCGTGTAAGATTTAAACCCGGACCGAACATGAAGAACCCATCCGTCCTGGTACGCGACACCGATGGAATCGCATACAGCCTCTCGCCATACGGCATGTCGACTTATGTCTGGGGAGGCGAAGCCCTGCGTCGAGGCGACAAGGAGACAAAGACCAAGAAATTCGCGACCCTGGCGATGTCATCGAAGGATGTGCAGACCATGGAACTCCACGTCCAAGGCGACCAGCTCACCGGCTTCATCAACGGCCAGAAAGTCGCCGAGGCCACCGATGACATGCTCAAGGACGGAGCCGTCGGCGTCTTCGCCAACGAAGGCATCGTCGAGAGCTTCGAGATCAAGCCTATTCTCAAAGACCGCGCCACGGTGAAGCCCGGAGATCTGGTGTGGAAGACGAACCTGGGCGGCAACGTCATCGGCCCGGCCAGCCAGGGCGCGGATGGTATGGTCTATGTGATGACGGACAGCAGCGAGCTGGCCGCGCTGCGCCCGGCGGATGGCAGCATCCTCTGGAAGTGCCCGCTGGCGGGCAAGCCGCGCGAGGGCTGCACCCCCGTGGTGGCGGATGACAGCAGCGTGCTCGCCGTGGTGCATGGAGAGGGCGCCCATGCGGGGAAAGGCGTGCTGCACTGCGTGGATGGAGCCACGGGCAAGCCGCGCTGGCAGTTCGAGTTCGAAGAAGGCGGCACCTTTCCCGAGGCCAGCCCGGCCGTGTCCGCTGATGGCAGGGTCTTCATCAGCCACAGGGCGGCCGACTGCCTTGAACTCGCCAGCGGACGGCAGATCTGGACCACGCCTTTTCCCAGTCAAGTGGCAAAGGCCGCGCCCGTCATCGCGATGAACGGCACCGTGGTCTGTGCCGCCGGTGGCAAAGTGCTCGCCCTCAATCCGGCGACGGGAGCCATCCTCTGGCAGGCCAATCTGCCTTCCACCTGCTACGGCGACCCCGCCGTGAAGGGTGATGCTGTCTTCATCCCCGCAAACGCAGGTGTTCAGACCGATGGCGGCAATGGCGGACTGCTGGCCTACGATGTGCGGGATGGGCGGCTGCTCTGGCGACAGGTGCTCGGAGACAAATGTTCCGCCAGCCTGGCCCTGGACGGAAACGGGAAGGTGATCGCCAGCAGCGCCGACCAGGACGCCGCCGTCGTCGCCTGTGACACCGCCAGCGGCACGGTGATCTGGAAGGCGCACAACGGCACGAGCCGCCCTGCCGGCTACACGGTCGGCGCTGACGGCCTGGTGTACGTCTATCTCGACCACGAAATCCTGTGCCTGAATGCCGGCACAGGCGCGGTGGTCTGGCGCTACCAGACAGATGAAAGCAAGTCCCGCACCCCGCTCCTCCTCGAAGACGGCCTGCTCATCACCGGCTCGCGGGACAGGAGCATCCTTGCCATCCAGACCAGCAGCCGGGGCCTGGCCGATTCCCCCTGGCCGACGATGGGGCAGAACAACCGGCGCAATGGCCGCGCGAAGGACGCGCAGGCCGTGGTGCTTCAGGACACCCCGGTGGACAAAAAGCTGCGGGAGATCGAGGCCAGGGTCCGCGCCGAATACGACGCCGGGCCCGGCAAGGTCTTCGCCGATGCCGCCGCCACCCTGCGCGCGCAATACACCAACGCCCTCAAGGCCCGCGCCGCGCAGAGCCAGCGGGAGGGCCACCTGGACCACATGCTGGCCTTCAACCAGGAGGCGGAGGCCTTCACCGCTGGAACCCTCACCGCCCCGCCCGTGGATGCACCGAGCACGCCCGAGCCGCTCAAGCAACTGCGCGAGACCTTCCGCAAAACCCTGGCCACCCACGAAGCCGCGCGCGACCGCGCCGCCGCGCCCATCTACGCGAAGTGGGACGCCGCGCTCGACCTCCTGCAAAAAGACCTGACCAAAGCCGGCGACATCAACGAAGCCCTGCGCGTGAAGAAACTGCGTGACCAGATCGTGGCGACGAAGGCGCTTACCGTAGCCACGATTGGCAATCGTGGTGATGCGCCTGCCGCCACGCCCGCCACCGTCCCTGCCAATCCGGCCGGGCCGCAGTCCCGGCCCACGGCTCCCGCCCCCAAGCTCGCCAAGGCCGACGACCGCAAGATCGCCGAATGGGCGCTGAGCATCCCCGGCAGCAAGGTGCAGCACTTCAACAGCAGCGGCACCTGGGCCTCGGAGATCACCAGCACGGCCAAGCTCCCGCAGGGAGAATTCAAGCTCGCCAAAGTCCAGCTCGCTGATGGCTCCAAAGCGATGGAGGCCGACCTTCTCCAAGTCGCCGCATTAGAGCGCCTCGAAGCGCTCTCCATCGAATCCAACGCCTTCAACTGCGCCACGCCTGCCCTCATCGCCGCGCTAGCCCGGGCACCCGGCTTCCGCGAACTCAAAATCAAAGGCAGCAACCTGGAGGACGCCGACTTTGCCCCGCTGGCCGCGAAAAAGATGACCCGCTTCATGGTGGACGAATGCCCCAGGTTCACCGGCGCCGCCCTCGCTTACTTCACCGACGACCCGCTGCGCGAACTCAACCTCAAAAACAGCCCCGTCACCGAGCAGACCTTTGAGCATGTCCTGCAGATGAAAAACCTGGAGCGGGTGGAACTGAACGGCCTGAAGCTCAGCCCCGAAACCCTCGCCCGCCTCCCGTCCGCCAAGCTCACCTATTTGGAGCTGTCTCAAATGAAGCACCTTTCCGGCAAGCTGGACTTCCTCAGCCGCTTTGAAAAAGTCGAGTCCGTGACCTTCGGCTACTGGACCGCCCTGACCGATGAGGATGTGCAGGCGCTGGCGCAGATGAAATCCCTCACCGAACTCAGGCATTCGGGCGTGAAGGACGCCACCGTGGCCAAGCTCACGCAGATCCCCCGCCTCACCCGGTTGGCTCCGGCACCCTACAACGACACGGGCAAGAACCTCGGCGTGCTCGCCGCGCTCAAGAACCTGCGCGCCCTCGAACTCTACAGCACGTCTTCGCCCCTGAATGACGAGGGTCTCGCCGCCGTCGCCACCATCCCGCAACTGGAGGAGCTGAATCTCAGCGACCTCTCCCAGATCACCGATGCCGGCATGGCCGAGGTGGCGAAGCTGGGCAAGCTCACGAAACTCGACCTCGACCGCACCAAAATCACCGACGCCGGCCTCGAGCCGCTCAAAGCGCTGAAAAAGCTCGAAACCCTCGACCTCACCGGCACCAAAGCCACCCCCGCCGGCATCGCCGCCCTGCAAAAAGCCCTGCCCAAGTGCAAAATCCACGGGCCGTGATGCGGCAGCGCGTGTGAAGTACAAGCTCCGCATAAAACACGGCAAAACAGAGGCATCCACACACCCATGAAACCGCTCACATCGTCCGGCAGTTGTTTCAGCCACGCATCATGTTGTTTTAACATCCCCGTGCTCAGCCCTGCCATGCATGCCATGCCGCTTTCCATGCCCGCCCTGGCGGCGCTCCTCAGTCTGCTCATTCTAAACAATCATCGGCTGGAGGCGGCGCAGGGTGTGGTCATTTGGGGCAGCTTCAAATTCGACAGCCGTGATTTTGACAAACCCTTCACCCAGATTGCGGGGGGCGGTGGCAATACTGTCGCGCTGAGGAATGACGGAACGGTGGCGGCCTGGGGAATCAATCATATCGGTCAATCCGCAGTCCCCGGTGGTCTAAACGGCGTGGTGGCTGTCGCCGCAAGCAGCAGCCACACCCTGGCACTCAAAAACGACGGAACAGTGGCGGCCTGGGGAGACAACAGCGGCGGTCAGGCGACGGTGCCGGAGGGTTTGGAGGGGGTGAGCGCGATAGCCACGGGCAGCGGTTTCAGCGTGGTTCTGAAAAACAATGGAACGGTGATGATATGGCCTCAAACCGGATCCACCCGGACAACCGTGCCGGAGGGCCTTTCCAACGTCAGTTCGATCTCAAGCAGGTGGTTCCACACGCTGGCGCTGAGAAGCAGCGGGACAGTGGCGGCCTGGGGCAACAATGGCTATGGCCAATCAACCGTGCCAGACGGACTTGCCGGTGTGACTGCCGTCGCAGCCGGCGGGGAACACAGCCTCGCGCTCAAGGGCAACGGCACTGTGGAGGCATGGGGCAGCAATGAATCCGGCCAGACAACAGTGCCTCCTGGGCTGGTCGGGGTCGTGGCCATCGCGGCGGGAGGCTGGCACAGTGTCGCCTTGAAAAACGATGGAACAGTGGTCGCATGGGGCGATGATGAATTTGGGCAGTCGTCGGTGCCTCCAGGGCTGAACGGGGTGGTCGCAATCGAAGCCGGCACGAACCATAGTCTGTCGCTGAAAAGCGACGGCACCGTGGTGGGCTGGGGAAGCAATGATTACAGCGAAACATTGATCCCTGCCATGCTGGGAAACATCACCGCAGTGTCTGCCAACGGCGGGCACATCATGATCTTGAAGGCCGACGGCACAGTCGCCGCTTGGGGAAACAATGACAACGGGCTGTCCTTCGGGCCACTGGTGCCGGCGGATTTGATTGGAGTGTCTGGGATAGCAGCCGGCAACGGTTTCGGCCTGGCACTGAGAACGGACGGCACCGTGGCGGCCTGGGGGTTGAATGACTACGGTCAGACAACCCTGCCAGAGGGTCTCAACGGACAGGTGGCAAAGCTCGCGGCAGGCTACCGGCGTTCCCTTGCGATACGATTCAATGGCACGGTGACTGCGTGGGGCATTGACACCGAAGTGCCGGCAGGGCTGAACTTCGTCAAATCAGTTGCTGTGGGTGTTTTCCACAGCCTTGCTCTAAGGCAGGACGGTTCCGTGGCGGCCTGGGGCGAGAATGAGGAAGGACAGACGACAGTTCCCACCCTGCTCAGTCCAGGCGGGCACGGCAGCGCAACGGCGATTGCCGCAGGCAGCTATCACAGCGTGGCGCTGACAAACCAGGGAGAGGTGGTGGCATGGGGCGGGAATGAGTTTGGACAGTCGGCAGTTCCTTCCGGCTTAAGCGGTGTCACCGCCATCGCCGCCGGAGCGTCCCACAGCGTGGCGCTCAAAAACGACGGCACTGTGACTGCCTGGGGTTACAACAGTTTCGGTCAGACAACACCCCCTGCCGGGCTGGGCGGAGCGCGCCTGATCGCCGCCGGTTCCACTTTCACCCTGGCGGTCCTGGCAGAAGATGAGGGCGATGCTCTCGCCTCCTGGCGTCAGCAGCACTTTGGCACCACCAGCAACAGCGGCAATGCGGCGGACACCTTTGATTTCGATGGAGACGGGCTGGTGAACCTGCTTGAATACGCCTTCGACCTGGACCCCACGCTGAGCACGTCGCGCCTGTTGCCGCATCCGCAACTCATGTCCGGTGAGTTTGTGACAAGTTTCACCCGCCCTGCCAGTGTCAGCGGAATCACTTATGGGGCGGAGTGGAGCACCACGCTGGCACCCGGAAGCTGGCAGCCTCTGACGGATTCTGATCCCTCATTAGACGGCTGGAGGTTCAGCCTGCCGGCCAGCATGAGCAGCCGTCGGTTCATCAGACTGGTGGTGACGAAACCGTGACCCTTGCATGGTGCAGCCATGAAGGGTGACTGTTTGAACTGTTTGTGCATCTCCATTATTTTCCTCCGCTTGCATGTGCGGTTGGTTCGCTTTCAACAGCGGACTGATGGCAGAGAAAGGGGAGCCGAAGAAACGGCAAAATGCCGGCAGGACAGTTTTGGGCACTTTTCACGCATTTCCGCGGAGCGCGCGGTCAACCGGCGCCTCTGCCGCCTGAAACTTGACGAAAATCACCCGAATTCAAGGACGCGCCCGGCTTTGCGGCTCCGAAGTTGTCGAAATTCGCCGCCATCACGGGAAACGCCCTTCTGAAGTTTCGTCCTGGTGTTCATCAATGCCGCTTCCCCTTTCTCGTTGCCGCTCCCGCACATGAAAGCGCCGCTCCCGCCTTGCTTATTGCCGCCTCCCCTTTTCTCGATGACGCTTTCGCCTGGCTCTTTGCCGCTTTCAACGGCGTTATTGCTCCGCCTTATCGCGGGTTAGAGCCGGGCAATTATCAAAGCGCCGGAAGGAACGAGCTCTGCCCCCGGGGAATTCGGCGGCGGCAACACATCGCAGTCAAACCGCAATGCCGCACCCCGCTTTCCCTCCCTTGCCTGACCAAGGCAGGGAAAGTCAAAGAGCCGCGAGAACCCGCTCCAGATGCTCGTCGGGCTTCACTTTGGGGAAGACGGCGCTGATGACGCCATCGGAGCCGATGACGAAGGTGGAGCGCTCGATGCCCATGTGTTTTTTGCCATACATGCTTTTCTCCACCCACACGCCGTAGGCGCTGGCGATGGCGTGGTCCTCGTCGCTGAGGATGGGAAAGGGCAGCGAGTGTTTTTTGATGAACTTCTCATGACTGGCGATGGAGTCGCCGCTGACGCCGAGGACTTGCGCTTTCTCCGAGATGCGCGCCCAGCCATCGCGCAGGGCGCAGGCCTGGCGGGTGCAGCCGGGGGTGTCGTCCTTGGGGTAAAAGTAGAGCACAAGAGGGCGGCCTTGGAAGTCTTTGAGGGTGACTTTGGCGCCGCCTTTGAGGCCGCCACCGGCGGCGGGGGCGGAGAAGGCGGGGGCTTTTTTTCCGGGTTCGGGGCGGGAGGGCATGACGGGGAGATGACGGGGGTGAGGAAGGCCGGCGGAATTCTGCCACCGGATGGCTTGTCAGTTACGGGCGTCCTGGTATGATGGCTGCTCAAAGAAAGTCAGTTCGTTGAAAATCAAGCCGCCAGGAATTCGACAATAATGACACACATGAGCGTTCGCCGTGCCGGGACGGGGGTGCATTTTGCCCCGGCCACGCGCCCTGCCCTCATGCGCCGCCCGCGTCACACATCAAGCTTTCCACCGCCTGGCAGGTCGCACGTCCGGCACGCGCCGGGCTACACGATGATCGAGATGATGTTCGTGGTCATCGTCATCACCCTGGTGGTGGCGCTGACGGCGGGAGTGACGGATTCCTTGAAGAGCAACCGCGGCACCACCGCGATGCAGCAGCTCGTTTCCGTGATGGACTCCGGACGCGCGAAGGCGCTGGCCGGGCAGCAGGAAATATGGATCGCCTTTGCCAATGGCGAGGCGCGGGCGCCGGCGCAGGCCTTCCGCTCCTACGCGGTCTGCTACTCCATCGAGGATGACAACCTGCCGGAGGGCCAGCGAAGCATCCTGCTGCCGCTGACCGGCTGGGAGCACCTGCCCACCGGCTTCGTTTTCACCCTCACCGCGCCCGCGCTCCAGAGCGCCGGGCAGAACCTCATGAGCCACCCTGCGGCGGCGAAGCGGGTGCGCTTTTCCGCGAGCAATCCGGCGGGCATGGGAAACCTGCCCTGCATCCGCTTCGGCACGCTGGGGGAGGTGGAGCAGCCGGAGGGCGGCGGCACTTTGCTGCTGGCGGTGGCCGAGGGGGAGGTGCGCGGCAGCATCCCGGTCAAAATGACAGGCGGCGGCCACGAACCCGCGTATTGCCGGTGGCTTTCCGTGCAACGCAACACGGGAAAGGCCGTACTCCTGCCATGACACGCCACGCCACGCCTTCCGCAGCTCATGCCGCAGGCTTCAGCCTCGTGGAGACGATCATGGCCATGGGCATCACCTCCACCGCACTGCTGGCGGTGATGGGCATGCTCTCCACCACGCTGGGAGACGCGCGCGAGAGCCGGGTGGAGACAGCGGCCGGCATCCTGACGCGGCGCATCGTGGCCGAGGCGCGCGGCCTGCCCGCGCCGCCGCTGCCGGAGGGCGCCGTCGAGGGTTCGGAACCGCCGCCGGAGTTCGCGCTGGTGGACTCGGCACTGCAGCCCCTGCTCACCACGCGCCAGGACTCCGCCCAGGCGCAGGCGGAGTATCAGACCGGCTCGCAGTCTGCGCGCGCCATGTATTTCACCAAGCTGCGCCGCCTTCCGCTGGTTGACCCCGCCGACCCGCAGAAAACGGTGCCCGGCATCACCCGGCTGGTCATCACCGTCGAGTCCCCCGCCTCAGCGCCCGAAGGGCGGCGCAAAGTCCACCGCTATGTCACGCTCGTTCCCGCATCCTGAGGAGGGCGCGCGCTTGATGCCGCCTCGCGGCCGCGCCTGCATGGGCGTGGCAGCCGCCCCCGGCATGACACTCGTCGAGCTGCTGGTCACGCTCGCGGTCAGTTCCATCCTGCTTTTGGCGCTGATGCAGAGTCTCACCACAGCCGCCGACTCCTGGACGAATCAAAGCAAAAACTTCTCCGCCCAGCGCGAGGCGCGCACCTGCCTGCGCCTGCTGGCCGACGACCTCGCCGCGCTGGTCGCGCTGCCCGGCACGCAGTTCACCTCCACGCCTCCGCCTCCGGGCACGAGTCCACTGCCCCGGATGCGCTTCCTTTTCACAGCCTCCGCTGACGATTACGGTTCCGCGCGCCTCGCCTTCCTGCGCACCGCCAAAGGCCGCCCGAGAGACGGCGCGACCGCGCGCGGAGATCTTCAACTAGTGCTCTACGGCACCGCGCTCACACCCGACGGCGGCGCGTCATCCGCGTCGCGCCAGTTCCTCTCACAAAAGCTCATCCGCAGGGTTTTCACCCCGGAGGCCACCTGGCGGCGCGTGCGCGCGCATCTGGAGCAAAACCAGCCGCTGGTCACGGACAGCGACTGGCAGGACCTGCAAAACGCCGCCGCGGCCGGCTCCGACGCCGTCAACGAACCGCTGGCCTACGATGTCATCCGCTTTGACGCCAAACCGCTGGAGGAAATCCACCCCGCCCTGCAAACCACCACTCCCTGGCCGGAGGACCGCGTGCCCGCCTGGCTGGATGTGACCCTGCGCGTCACCAGCCGCGCCATTGCCGCCCAGCTCGTCACTGCCGAGGACTGGCGCGGACAAGGCGCGTTCACCCGCCTCCTGATCAACGACACCCCGCTCGACTACGAGGACGACCGCGAAACGCGCACCTACACCCAGCGCGTGCGCCTGCCAGACACTCTTTTGTGAAAACCCGCTTCCAAGGCTCTGACGACCGCGCCTTCACGCTTGTGATGGTGCTCACCATCCTTGCCGCTGTGACCATCCTGGTGGTTGGCCTCTTTGGCATCGTCAGCAGCGAGCGCCAGATCTCCGCCAGCTTCGATGCCGTGGAGCAGGCCGACCTCGCCGTCCAGGCCGGACTGGCCCGCGCCTCCGCCATGCTCGGCCAGTCCCTCATGGATGAAACCGGCGTCGTTTTCGCCATGCCCGCGAATGTGCCGCTCGACGAGCCGCGCACGCCCGTGCCCGTGCTGCTGACGGCCAACTACGACTTTACCTCCAAACAATGGCGCTACCAGCCGCTCATCTCCGGCGCGCAGGCGCCCGCCGCGTCCACCACGCTGCAAAAGCCCGCCAGCACCGGCCTTGGCTACGAGCCGCAGCCGGTCAATGCGCAGGCCAACCAGGCCGCAGACCGCCAAGTCATGCGCCGCCAGCATCCCGCCGCCCTGCCCTCGCAGGCGCCGCCGCTGGCCTGGTGGGAGACGCTTTCCCTGCCCGCCAGCATCCCCGGCCCTGACGGAGAAAGCGCGGGGCAGGAAAAAATCTCCGCGCGTTTCTGCTTCCACATCGAGGACTTGCAGGGGCTGCTGAATCTCTCCCACACCGGAAACCTGGATGGCACGGACGAAAGGCACTCACGCCACCGGCAATTGATCAACGGCCCGCATGTCGTGCCCGGACTCAACCTGGCCTTCGCCGACCGGCCCCTGCTCAACCAAAGCGCCCTGTACTCCATTTTCAATCCGCTGGCCCAGCAGGACACATCCGATCTCGCCAGGCACCTCGTCAAATCCCGCCGCCTCATTTTCACTCCCGAGGCTTGGAAGGAGATCGTCATCCAGCCCGACACGCTCACAGGCTGGCCAGGCAGGGATGCGGCGGCCTATCTGGCAAGAGACGCGGCCTCATCGCGCTTCACCGAGGCCAGCGCCAGCGCCCTGGAGGAGCACACCATCAGCGGCCTGGACTCCTACTTCGAGCTGGCGCTCATCCCGCCGGACCCCGCCTTTGTCTCCGACGGCCGGCTCCAGCCCGGCACACGCAAGCTGAACCTCAACCGCCTGCTCGCGGCCATCGAGGCCCTGCCCGCCGATCAACGCCAGGCCAGGGCGCAACAGGCGGTGGATGAGATCGCCGGGCACATACGGACGCACTTGCCCGATTTCGACGAACGTCGCGGAGGCTACCCTCTTGGCGCGGACCCTGAGTTTGCCTATCTGCAATGCCTCGCCGCCGGCATCATAGACTACGCCGACACTGACTCCATGCCGACGATGAAGGTCCTCAATGAGACCGACCCGGTTACCATGCGGGGCGAATACCGCGGCATGGATGCTTTCCCAATCGTCAGCGAGCAGTGGCAGAGGTACCGCTTTGAGTCCTCCTACACAGAGGACGGCAGCCAGTTCATAGACTATTCCGTCACTCAATATCTCGAACTCTGGAACATGACCAACAAGCCGGTCAGCGGCGTCATTCAGTCCACCTTTGAATGCGATGGAGAACTGACCGCCTCGGCTGGCATTTATGATGTGAAGGACATCCTTAGAGGCAAGGAAGCGCCGGATGCGACGGTGAAAGCCGGGATGCCGGCAATGGAGGGTGAGGAAAATAAAGAATTGTGGTGGCACCCCACGATTCCCGTCGCCTTGCAGCCGAACCAATACATCGTGGTGCGCTGCCAGCCGGTGCTTCTGAAGCTTCGGTCTGGATTGCCCGCGCCGCCGGGGGGCACCGCCACAGTGAGTCTGAGGGGGTATCTAAACAACCGCGACCGTACCAGCAAATACCGTATTCGTTTCGGCCCGGCAGGCAGCCCTTTGACTCTGGTGGATTTCCCGCAGGGAAAGCTGGACCGCTTTGACTGGGCGGTGAACAACACCAGCAACCGCCAGCGCTTCAACACCAACCTGCCGGGGATGTCGTACTCCGACGCCAACCAGGCGGGCACTTTCGCCAACAACATAGGTGATCCGCGCGCGGCCTTCTTCATAGATTACCTGCTCGACCAGGTGAACTACCCGAACAACTCCAGCCCCTGGTCGCGCAACATCCGCTTCAACAACGTCACACGGTTTTTCGGAGAAAACCGGGTCAGCCTCTGGCCGGACGGCGGGCACAACTCCCCGCTCCGCCCCTCGCGCGTCAACGACTACAACAACAATCCCGACACTCCGCTGATTCCCGCCCTGGCCGTCGAGCCGGAAAAATATGTCCAGCGTCTCTCCAACGAAGGCAGGCTGTTCAGCGTCACCGAGCTGGGGCATGTGTTTGACCCCATCATGTGGGACCCGGACGGCGGCAGCCCTTACGAGCCGCCAGGCGACATGCAGTACCGGGACTTCGCCGACATCCGCCCCGGCGACATGGCAAAATCATCCATTTTCTACTGCGGCGGCAACACGCTGCGCGTTGGCAGGCCGGAGCACAGCCGTTTCCGCCCGGCTTATGGAGAAACGATCCCGAACAGACCCGCGAATCGCAGCATGTGCGCCACCGCCCTGCTGGACCTCTTCCACACCGGCATCCCGCAAGCCGTGGATGAGCAAGTGCGCGCCGGGGACTTCCAGCGCATCCACGGGCATGTGAACATCAACACGGCATCAAAACAGACTCTGCAAGCGCTCGTGGCCGGCGCGCTGGAAATGGACACCGCCATCCAGTACCCCGCCGGCAGCGCCGATGCGGCGATTCCGCGCCCCGGCACGCCGGAGTCGGCAAGTCTGATCGCCGACGAGATCATCCTGCGCCGCCCCTTTCTCTCCGCTTCCGAACTGCCGGAAAGGCTGCTCGCATCAGACGGGCAGCCCCTGCTGGGACGCACCCACCGCAAATCCGACCGCGAGGTTTTCCCCGAATGGAACGACTCCGCCGCCGAGGAGGCCTTCGCACGCCTTTTCAACAGCAGCACTGTGCGCAGCCGGCACTTCCGCGTCGTGGTCACCGGACAGTGCTACCGCGAGTCGCGCTCCGGCGCGATGAACGTGCTGGCCACGCGCTCGCGCCTTTACCATGTCTTCGTGCGCCCGGTGCGCGGCGAGGACGGCGTCATCCTCCGCAACGACATCCAGATCACCTATGCGCGCAATTTTTAAACTGGCCCTCATTCTCGCCGCTGCCGCCTCCGCCCAGGAGCCGGAGGGCGGATACGCGCGGCTGCGCTTCGTGAATGCCACCGGCATGGAGGGAGCGGTGCTCGTGAGCCTGGACGGCCAGAAGCTCAACTCGCGCGGCTACACCAGCGGCCAGGCCACCGGGCACATGGACGTGCTGCCGAAGAACTACCAGATCGGGCTCAAGCATGACACGCTGGGGGAAAGCCAGCTCAACCTGGAACTGCGCCCCGGCGAGATGAGGGCCGTCATCGTGCTCGCCAAAATCGGCGAAACGAAGAAGGAGGGCGAGCCGCCGGAGATCACGCTGGACCATCATCTGCTCGAATACACCGTGCTGGAGAAAGGCTCGCCCTCCAGCCTGCTCGTCCTGCAAACGACGCCCCTGCCCAGCCTGGAGATCAGCGTGGCGGGAAAAAGCTGCACCGCCGAGCGCTTCAAGCCGGCCAGCATGGTCGTCACCGGGGACATGGGGCAGTTCCCCGTGGTGCACTTCCAGCAGCGCCGGGTGTGCAGCCTCAGCTTCCATGAACCGGCGGACGCCGCCCTCATCCTCTACGCGGACGCCAAGGGGACACTGCAGCACATCTTTTTCAAAAACCATGTCCGCTAACCCCATGAACGCGCGCCTTTTCCTCGCCTGTCTGATCGCACTGCCCCCGCTCCACGCCGCGGAGAAAAAGAAGCCGAAAGACGGGGAGCCGCCCCCGCCGCCCGCGCATCTGCTTTTCGTCAACGCGGTGGAGGATCGCGGCCTGGCTTTTGTCGTGCTCGACGGCCAGGACGTGCAACGCCGCGGCTTTCACAACGGCCAGGTCACAGGCTGGCTCGGCGTGGCTTCGGGCGCGCGCCAGGTGCGGGTGGAGCACGAGCCGCTGGGCATCGTGGAAAAGGAGTCCGACCTGGCGCCAGGCAGCCATCACGCCCTCATCGCGCACAACCACTCCCAGCCGCAGCCTGAGACGGGACGCCCGCCGCGCCCTGCCATCGGTGTGCTGTGGGTGGACTGTGGCGAAGCCGCGCGCGGCAGGGCGGGCGATGACAAAGTCCCGCTCACCGTCATCAACGCCACCAGCCAGCCGGAGATCATGCTCAAAACGGGCGCGCTGAAACTCAAAGCCCGCCGCCTCCAGCCTGTGAAGGCGCGGGTGAGCGCCGAGGGCAGCTTTCTCAGCCTGACCCTGGAGCGGGAGGAGGAGAAAAAGGATCCGCCCTCCGATGACTCGCAGGAGCCGCAAGAGGCGTCCCCTCTGGCCAGCGTGAACATCGAGGAAAAGGCCGCCTTCTTCGTCGTCCTGCTCGAAAAGACACCCGGAGAGATCGCCGCCGCCACCTTCAGCCTCGCCCTGCCGGCGCCTTGAGGCGGCAGCGCGCGCGAGGGCGAGTCATCCACGCCTTTGCAGGCGCGGCCGAAGATCAGATCACCGGCCCCTCGACCCCGGCCCATTTTTCGTGCCAGGCTTTGAAGACGACGGGGCTGATCTCGCTGGGCTTGATCTCGCTGCGCCCGCCCCAGAACACGTTCGTGTACTCGACCGGGATGCCGATGCTCTCCAGATGGCGGTCAATGGCGGCCTTGTGGGCGAGCACGGTCTCCTTGTCGGTGCCGTGGATGACGCCCATGATGTTGACGTTGGCGAAGCGCTCGCCGCCCTCGCGCCAGTAGCAGTGGGTCATGATGGGGTGGCGGCCCACCTCGCCTCCGGCGCGCTCCTCCATGCCCTTCGGCACGCGCCAGTGAAAGAGCGCGTTGAAGCGCGTGACGCGTACTCCGGCGGCGCTGGGTTTCACATGCTCTAGGAAGGTGGAGAAGCGGCCGATGACGCCTTTGTCATCCAGCCTTTTCGCCACCTCGCAGAATTTCTCCAGGCTGACTCCGGCGGCTTGCGCGCGCCCGGCCCAGGGTTCGGGGCCGATTTCCTCCAGGGAGAGGTCGCCCTTGAGATGCAGGAGGACATTCCACTCCTCCGCGTCGAGTTCGGCGATGTTGGTGGTCATCATCTTCGCGGGCTCGTCCGCTTTCTCACCCGGCTCCATCGTCTTGCGGCGCACATGGCCGACACCGAGGGCGAAGATGCCGTGCGCCTGCATGGTGTAGTAGTCCTGCGCGCCGATCAGGCGTTTGAGCACATCGCAGTGGTCGTTGATGTTGCGGTCCTGGGGCACTTTGAGGGTGGTCCAAAGGCGGAAGTCGCTGCCGCTGACCTCGCGGTCGGTGGAGCGCAGGACGACATGGCCGCTGAAAGGGTCCTCCTTGAAAAGGAACTCGAATGCCGGCTCCAGCTTTTCGACCGGCAGCTTCCAGGCCACGAGGGCGCCCTCGGCCAGTTTGTTGGCCAGCAGGGTCTGGCGCACGCGGCGGATGACGCCCGCCTTGAGCATTGCGCGGATGCGCTCCACCACGGTGTCAAAAGGCACGCCGCTTTCCTCCGCTATAAACTGAAAGGGCTGGCGCATGAAGCCTTTCACACGGTCCTCGCTCACCGCCAGGATGCGGGCATTGGTTTCCTCGGTGTGTTCGGTCGGGAGCGTTTCTGGAGACATGAGTTGGAAGAGATCGTGCAGCATGGCGCGGAGATGGACGCCGCGCGGGGGTGGACTCTTAGCGGCGCGGCGCGGAATGACAAGCACGGCATGGTTTACGGCAAGCGGGGGCGCGGGTCCTCAGACGCCGATGACCTCGCCGGAGGCCTCGTCTTTGAGCGCGCGGATTTTTTCAGCGGCCTGGATGACGAGGCCGGCGGCGGTTTCGATCTCCTCCCGGGTGGTGAGATGACTCAGGGAAAACCGCAGCGTGCCGGCGGCATGGGCGGCGTCGAAACCCATCGCCTCCAGCACATGGGAGGGATGCAGCGCGCCGCTGTGGCAGGCGGAGCCGCCGGAGCAGGCGATGCCTTTTTGATCCAGAAGAATGAGCATGCCCGCCGCATCCGCAGCGGGCAGGCGGATTGAGGACGTGTTCGGCAGGCGGTCCGCGTCGCGGCCATGAATGACGGCATCCGGCAGAGCAGCCAGGATGCGCTGCTCCAGCAGATCACGCAGATCCCTCATGCGCGGGATGGCGGCGGGCAGCCGCGCGCGGGCGAGTTCGGCGGCTTTGCCAAAGGCGGCGATGCCTGGCACATTCTCCGTGCCGCTGCGCATTCCGCGCTCCTGCCCGCCGCCGACAAGCAACGGGCGAAAAGCGGCGCGGCGGCTGGCATACAACGCGCCGACACCCTGCGGCGCGTGCATTTTGTGGCCGCTGAGGCTGAGGTAATCCACAGGCACGGCGCGCAGGTCGAGCGGCATCTTTCCGGCGGCCTGGACGGCGTCCGCATGAACGGGGGCGCCGGCGGCATGGGCCGTCTCCACCAGCTCGCGCATGGGCGCGATGACGCCTGTCTCGTTGTTGGCCCAGAGCAGGGAGACGAGCGCCGCGCGCCCCGGCGCGAGCGCGGCGCGCAGGGCATCCGGTTGCATGACGCCCTGTGAATTGACAGGCACATGGCGGACCTCGCCGCCGCTTTTCCGCCAGCGGCGCGCGCTCTCGATGACGGCGGCATGCTCCGCCGCGCCAATGACCAGCACGGGCCGGTCCGGCCATTCCTGGCGGGCGAAAAGGTGGACGCTGTTGATGCTCTCGGTGCCGCCGCTGGTGAAGATGATCTCCTCCGGCTCCGCGCCGAGCAACGCGGCCACTTGGAAACGCGCGGCCTCGACAGCCCGGCGCGCGGCGCGCCCGCCGGCATGACTGGCGGAGGGATTGCCAAAACGCGCGCCCAGCCACGGCAGCATGGCCTCCACAACCTCCGGGTCAGGCGGAGTGGTGGCGTTGGCGTCGAGGTAGATCACCCTGGGAGATAAGGTGGAAAATCGAAATTCGAAATTCGAAATTCGCCCCTTCCCTTAACCGTAACGATGCAGTTGAACCACGAATGGACACGAATCCATGCGGAGGAGAGAGGGATGGGGGCATCACCCAGGGGTGATCTCCCGGCGCTTCAGCTCACCGGACATGATGCCTCCCAAATCCGTGCTCATTCGTGTCCATTCGTGGTTTTCCATCGCATGAACACGGGCTAATAAGCGTTGTCCCTCTTGAAGAAGGTGAGGAACATGATCTGGAGGTCGAGCCAGAGGCTCCAGTTTTCGAGGTACCAAAGATCGCACTTGATGCGCTCGGCCAGGTCGGTGTCGCCGCGCAGGCCCTTGATCTGAGCCCAGCCCGTCATGCCGGGTTTGGCGTGGTGGCGGGCGTTGTAGTGGGGGATTTCGTGCTTGAAGCCGGAGATCAATTCCGGGCGCTCCGGGCGCGGGCCGACGAGGCTCATCTCGCCTTTGAGCACATTCCAAAACTGCGGCACCTCGTCAATGTTCCAGCGGCGCATGAAAGCGCCCACGCGCAGGCGGCGCGGGTCGTTTTCCTGGCACCACTGCGCGCCGGCGCCGGCCTCGGCATCGAGCTTCATGGAGCGGATTTTGACGATTTCAAAGGGCACGCCGTTCTGCCCCCAGCGGCGCTGGCGGTAAAACACGGGGCCGCGCGACTCCAGCCAGACCAGCGCGCCAAAGACGGCGACCAGCGGCGCGCTGAGCACAAGGCCCGCCAGGGCGCCGCAGATGTCCAGCGCGCGCTTGGCGAGCACGTTGACCGTGCTGTCGAGCGGCAGGCGGTTGATGCCCAGCACGGGCATTCCGGCGATGGTCTCCAGCGAGAGGCCGGAGACGAAGATGCGGAAGACGGAGGGCGCGAGCTTGAACTGGATCATCTCCCGCTCGCACAGGTTCGCCAGCTCGATGAGGTGCTGGCGGGGCAGATCAGCGACGATGACCATGTCCACGGCATGACGCGCCACGATGCGGTGCATCTCCTCGATGTAGCCGAGGAAGGGCAGCTCGGTGGGCGGCGGTTTTTTGTCACGCCAGCCGGAGGCGTCCACCCAGCCGACGAGGTCGAAGGCGTGGGCCGTGTCGGTGCTGAGGGTCTGCCACAGGCGCTGGGCGTCGTCATTCCAGCCGACAAAAAGCGTGCGCTGCTGGAGCGCGGCGGCGCGTTTGCGCGTATGCAGGAAGGCGTTGAAGGCCGAGCGCCAGCCCAGCAGCAGCAGCAGGGCGCAGGCGCCGTTGAGCGCCACATAGAAGCGCGAGATGGGCGGCTCCATTTTGAAGGCCAGGTTCACCGCCAGGAAACAGAGCGTCCAGATGAGCACGGCCTTGGCCAGCTTGGAGGCGATCCAGCGGCTGCGCAGCAGGACGTTGCGGTGATAGATGCCCTGCCAGCCGATCGCCAGCACGAGGCTCAGCGTGCCGAGAGTAATGTGCCCCCCGTATTGCCGCAGCGTGATGCTGTCCCAGTTGCCGAACTCGCGCATCGAGTGGAAGCGCAGCCAGTAGGCCGCGTAGCCGGAAAGCAGGGCCATGACCAAATCTCCAAGGATCGAGACCAGCACCCAGAGATGCGGCGAAGGCTGCTCCTGGGCGCGCTGGGCGCGGCGCTCTTCCAACTTTTCCAGCAAATTCCCAGTCATCGGACCGGGCAGGCCGATGAGTGTGGCAGGGTCGCCAGACGAAGGTTGGGATTTGGGAACGGGCATGGGGTTTATTATAGAAATTTTAGAATATAGCTGTAATTGCCCCTTTCCTGCAACTGATAGCCAGCAAATCCTGATTATTTTCCAGAAATTTTAATCCCTCCCTTCTCTGACTCTTCACTCTCTGACGATCTTCAGCACGCGATTGTTGTAGCTGTCAGTGATGAACAGCTCGCCCGTCCGCGGGTGGATGGCCACGCCATGCGGGCGGGCGAGTTCGCATTGCAGCGGGTCGCCGCCGACTCCCGCAGCACCCTTTTTCCCTGTGCCGGCGATGCGCTCGATCCTGCCGGTGGCGGGGACATAACGGCGGATGAGGTGGCTTTCCGCGTCGGCGATGAGCACGCTGTCGTCCCGGTCCACACACAGATGCTTGGGGCCATTCATGGAGGCGTCCAAGGCGGGGCCGCCATCACCATCGCCGCCTTTTTTGCCGGAGGCGTTGACGACGGTGCGGATGCGCCCGTCCCTGCCGACGACGCGCAGGGCGTTGCCGTTGCGCTCCAGCACATAAAGATTGCCCTGGCTGTCCATGGCGGCTGCGCGCGGGTCCGCGAGCGGGGCCTCGACCGACAGCGCGCCGTCCTCAGGCGCGCCTTTTTTGCCATTGCCCGCCACCACGCGGGACTTGCCGGTGGCGAGGTCCAGTTCATGCACCTGGCGCAGGTCGGCGATGTGGAGCTTTGTCTTGTCAGGGCTGAGGGTGATGCAGTAGGGGCCGTTGCCGCGTTCCCTGCCCTCCGGCGCCTGCCAGCCTGGCAGGGTGGAGACAATGCCGGTTTTCACATCCACCTTGCGCACGCGGCCGTTCCAGGTGTCGCCAATGAGGATGTCGCCGCCGGGCAGGACGGCGAGGTTGTGCGGACCGTTGAACTGCGCCTGCAATGCGGGGCCGCCATCGCCGCTGAATCCCGCCTTGATCTGCCCTGCCGCATGAGTGAGCAGGCCGGAGGCATCCACTTTCAGCAGCCTGTTGCCGGAGACCATCTCGACGATCCAGGTGTTGCCCGACGTGTCGAATTCCGTGCCAAAAGGCTCCTTGAGCGCGGCTTCGAGAGCCGGGACGCCGGTGGCATCCCGCGCGCCGCCGGCCACGAGGACGATCCTGTCCGCGCGCGCGGACACCAGCAGGGAAAGAAGAGCGAGGAGGGTATTGATGCGCATGGCGATGAGATTGGAGAGAACGATTACGCGGATTGCAGGCACCCATTGCACGCCGCCTGGCATCGCCGTGTCAAGCCCTCACGGCCTGCCGCCCTCGTCGAGCTCCCGCGCGGTTTCCTCGAAGGCTTCGGCCAGCGCCTGCCAGCCGGCGGCGGTGGCATACCTGCCGCCGCTGACGCGGACGACGCGGCGCAGTTCCTCCCAGTCCGCGCCGAGGGCCTGGACCACGACCGACGAGCCTTCCCTGCCGGAGCTGCACGCGGAGCCTGTGGAGATGGCAAAGCCGCGCCGGCTGAGGCGGGCGAGCCATTTCAGATTGGAATGGCGCGGCATGACCATGAGCAGGGTGTTCCAGAGGCGCGGAGCCGTGTCCGAGATCAGGCGCAGGCCGGGCAAGGCGCTCTGCAGGCGGGCAAAAAAGGCGTCGCGCAGGAGCGGTTGCGCGCTCATGGCCCGGGGGATTTCCGCCTCGGACTCGCGCAAGGCGGCGAGCATGGCGGCGATGGCGGGGTAGTTTTCCGTGCCAGCGCGCCGCCCGGTCTCCTGCGGTCCGCCATGCAGAAGGGGGAAGCTTTCCTGCTCGTCTGCGAGCATGAGAAAACCCGCGCCTTTGGGACCGCCGAACTTGTGAGCGCTGCCGGTGAGATAGTCGCACGCGCCAAGGCCGGCGGCGGGCAGTTTGCCAAACCATTGGGCGGCGTCGCAGTGAAAGCGCGCGCCATGCCCGCGGCAGATGGCGAGCAAATCGGGCCAGGGCTGGAGCACGCCGCTTTCGTTGCTGGCGGCCATGATGGAGACGAGCGCGGGTTTGTGCCGCTGGAGGAAGGCGCGCAGATCATCCGGCTGGACGATGCCCTGACCGTCCACGGCAATGTCAAGCACACGCGCGCGGCCCAGCCAGGCTTGAGCGGCCTGACGGACGCTGGGGTGCTCGATGGCGGAGATGGCGACAGACGCATCCGGCGGCAGGCAGCGGGCGAGTCCGGCGAAGAGGGTGTTGTTGGACTCAGTGGCGCCGGAGTTGAAGACGATCCGCGCGGCCTCGGTGTCGATAATGCCGGCCAGCTCCTCGCGCGCGGCATCCAGAGCATGGGCGGCGAGGCCGGCCTCGCGGTAAAGGCTGGAGGGGTTGTGCCAGTGGCGATCCTCAGCCTGGAGCCACGCGGAACGCGCGGCCGGTGAGAGCGGCGTGGTGGCGTTGTGGTCAAAATAGCGCGTCATGCCCGTGGACGGGACACCTGCCGGGTCAGCGCTTCAATTTCATTTTGAGACGCTTCCAGGTGGGCACGTCGAGATTTTCACCGCCCGGAGCGATGGCAGGCTCGGTGCCTTTGAAGCGGGCCGGCTCCTCGTCCGCGCCAAGGCCGAGATCAATCTGGGCCGGACCTGGAGGCGGGGATTTTTTGACGGCAGCCAGCGGTGTGAGCGGACGGCGCGCAATGACGGGCGCCTGCGGGGGGACGGGATCAGGCTCAGGAGGCGGTGTCATGAAGTCCTCGATGCGCAGGCGGCGTGGTTTTTCCGGCTCTGGCGCGGGCTGCTCCGGCGCGGGTTCGGGCTCGGGATCGGCGGCCGAGTCCGACGGAGTTTCCTGGGAAACGTCATAATCATCCTCGTGCTCGAACTCCACCTCATCCTGCGCAGGCGGCAAGTCATGGGACGAGGATGGCGCTTCCAGCTCAAACTCATCCTGCGTCACAGGCGACGAGGCATCCTCCGGCTGGTGATGGACGATGATTTCATCGTCGGTGAAGATCAAGTCCAGGGAAGGGTCGGCTGCGGCTGCGGCTGCGGCTGCGGGGACGGAAGCGGCAGGCGGCGGAGGTTGTTTTCTCACCTCCTTCGGCGCGGGCGGGGTGATGACTTTGCTTTTGAGTCCGGGAATGACGGCGGCTGCGACGCTGGGCATGGGCCGGTCCGTGAGAGGCAGCATTTCAGCGGGCGGGGCGGCGGCGGCGACCGTGTTGAGCTGGGCGAGGCCGAGAGAGCTGACGAGAGTCACGGAGACGGAGTCGGCGAGACGGGCGTCAACGGCGACTCCGAACAAAATGTGCGTGTGGTCGGGGACATGGCGGCCGAGCTGCTTCATGATGGTGTCCACCTCGACGAGCGTGAGAGACTCGCCGCCGGCGATGTGGACGAGCAGCGTGCGGGTCTGGTGAAGCAGGCGGCCCTGGTCAATGAGCGGACTCTTGAGGGCGCGCTTGAGCGCCTCGGCGCCGCGATGCTGGCCGCGCGCCTCGCCGAATCCGAAGAGGCAGCGCCCGTCGGAGGTGCTGAGCGCGCTGGTGAGGTCATCAAGGCCGAGCTTCACCAGGCCGGGCAGGGTGACGATGGTGGAGACGGCGCGCAGGCTCTGGGCGATGAGCTGGTCGGCCTGCGCGAAGGCTTTCTGGATGCCGTCCTTGGGCAGGATGAGCTCGCACATGCGGTTGTTCTCAAAAAGCACGAGTGCGTCGGCCCGCTTTTGCAGTTGAGCGAGCGCCTCCTCAGCCTGGGCCAGCCGGCGGCGGCCTTCGAAGTCAAAGGGCATGGTGGCAGTGACGAGGACAAGAGCGCCGGTGCTTTTGGCGATCTCGGCGACGACAGGAGCCGCGCCTGATCCCGTGCCTCCGCCCAGCCCCGCGCAGATGAAGACGATGTCATGCCCGTCAATCTCCTGGCGGATCTCCTCGCGGGAGAACATGGCGGCCTCGCGTCCGAGATCCGGGTCGCCCCCGGCTCCCACGCCACGCATAAGATCGGCGCCGAGCTGAATTTTCACCGGGGCCATGGAATGCGAGAGCACGCGCACATCCGTGTGCATGGCGACGAGCTTGGCGTCCACGGTGCGGTCGAGGGTGATGCGGTCAATGACATTGCCGCCCGCGCCGCCGACTCCGACGATGCAGGTGCGCAGGGCGGGAGAGCCGGATTCATCCCGGAGGAGAGAGCGATCATATTCAACCATGGTGATGTGGGGGTGGTGGAGGGTGGTGCGCCGGAGACCGGCGCGTTGTCTAGGCCGCAGGCATGAGAATGTCCGACATTTTCCTTTTGAGGAAGCGGAAAGGTGAGAAGGGCGGTTTTTCCTGGTCGAGGATCTGCGCGTAGCGGATGAGCCCGATGGGAGCGGAAAACTGGGGCTTTTCAAACATGGCGGTGACGCCGCTGACAGGCGCGGACCCCGCGCGCGTGACCTTCATGCCAAAAACATCCCTGGCCACGATGTCAATGCCCCGCAGCAGGCTGCTGCCGCCGGTGAGGAAAACGCCGGCCGCAAGGCGGTCGAGGTGCCCCTCGCAGCGCAGGCGCACCTGCTCGAAGATTTCCCTCACGCGCAGTTGGATGATTTCGTTGAGAAAGGCGCGCTCGACCTCTCCGATGGCGTAGCCGTTGTCGTCCTCGATGCGCACGATCTCACCCGTGGCCGCATCGTCCACGATGCAACTGCCGGTGTTGATTTTCAGGCTCTCCGCCCTGGCATGATAGATGTGAAGGGCCTGGGCGATGTCCTGGCTGATGTGATCGCCCCCCAGCGGCACGCAGCCGGCGGTGGTGAGCATGCTGTCGTCGTAAAGCACGAAGTCCGCGGTGCCGCCGCCGATGTCAATCATGAGGGCGCCCTCGCGCTTGGCCTCGCGGCTGAGCACGACCTGCGCGGCGGCCACGGGGTTGAAGACGATGTCCTCGACCTCGAGAGGCATCTCCTTGACGCACTTGATGGAGTTTTGAATGCGCGGCATCTGGCCGTGGATGATGAGGTAGTCGGCCTCAATCTGGCGGCCCTGGCGCCCGACGGGCAGGCGCACGCCCTCCACACCGTCCACGATGTACTGCCTGGAGACGCTGTGAAGAAAGATGTGGTCATCGGGCACATCCACAGTCTCGCGCGCGGTCTTTTTGGCGGCCTCGACATCCTTTTCGAGAATCTCGGTGCGTCCTTCGGGCAGGCAGTGCAGGCCGCGGTTGTTGATGCTCTGGATGTGCGCGCCGGAGACTCCGAGAAAGACGGTCTTGACCATCACATCGCTGAGGTCCTCCGCCCTCACGAGCGCGTCATTCAGGCAGGTCTGGGCTTTTTCGAAGTCCACGATCTCGCCTTTGCGCACTCCGCGCGAGGGTGCCTGGCCGACGCCCAGGATCTTGATGGCGCCGTCGCGCTTGGCCTCGCCGACGACGACGCAGATTTTACTCGTGCCGATTTCCAGGGCCACATAGATGGTGCTTTTTGCCATGTTGATTCAGCGCGTGGTGGTTGCCGCGTTGGCGGCGGGCATGCCCAGCCCGGCGAGGTCCGGCGGACTGCGGAAAGTGACGGGAACATTCTTGCTGACGGCCAGGTTCAGCGTGTCCACATCCCAGCGGCGCTGACGGGCATGGAACCAGAATTGGTCCAGCCGCGCCAACTGCCTTTCCAATTCATCCACCCCGAAGATGACCTGCGTCTTGTCGGAAAACTGGACCAGAATGGACCAGGGCGTCTGGATGTGCATCGCCCGCGCCTGCGGCTGGCCGTCCTCGTGGCGCCGGTCCAGTTCTTTGACGAGGTGGAGGGCCGAGCGCAGGGAAAGATCGTCCAAAGCCAGGCCGGGAGTGTTTTGCTGGAGCCTTTCGTGGTGGATGACGGGCAGGGCGGCGTAATTGTCCGGCTGATAATCGCAGGGAAACGTGGCTCCCTCGCTGTCCACCAGCCAGCAACCCTCGGCTCGCCCCTCCGCCATGCCGAGACGCGGGCAGGCCAGCCAGGCGACGGGACGGCGCTGCGCGACGCGCAGTGTCAGCACGCCCTTGTCAAAATCACGCTCCAATGCCACTCCGGTGACCGCCGGCAATTGGCGCAGGCGGGCGCGCACCTCGCGCATGTTGATGAACAGCAAATTTTCCCCGTGCGTCAGCAGCGTCGTGCGCGCGATCTTGTCCACGGAAAGCGGCCCGCTCGTGTCCACCGCGATCTGCACCAGCGCAAACTGCGGGTTTTTCAGAATCGTCTCCTGCACCGTCACCTTCAGCAGGCCCAAAACGCAGATGGTGATGATGAGGCCGGTGGCCAGTTTGAAGCCAAGCCTTGTCGCGGACTGCCGCGCCATCTGGCGGATTTTGGGCGAATCCACTGGCAACTCGGCCGCATAAATGATCCTGGGTTTCCTGGCGGACTTGCGGACGTTTTTTTCATCCACCACGGCAGCCCCGCGCTTCGACGCGGGATTCTGCCGGACCGGAGCCTGGGGACGGGAGGAAGGCATGACCGTGAAAGTGTTGATTTTTAATTCATCTGAAATAATCCCTTTCCCGCTCAAATGCCATAATTTTCTCAAAAAATGAGCGCCAGCATTTTTTCACAAATCCGTGTGAAAGCGCCAAATGCCGCATCTTCAGACAGCAGATCCCCCGCCGCGCTGCGGCGCAAATCAAGGCCGCGCCTGCAAGGATAGCTCAATGATCCGCGCGCACAGCTCGCTGAAGCTGATCCCGGCGGCGAGTGCCGCCTTGGGCAGCAGACTGCTGCTCGTCATGCCGGGGATGGTGTTGATCTCGAGCACAAACGGCTGCCCGTCCGCGCGCAGCATCACATCCACCCGCCCATAGACCTCCGTGCCGCAGGAGCGGAAAGCGGCCATGGCGGCATCCTGCACGCGACGCGTCACGGCATCGTCCAGGTCCGCCGGGCAATGGTAGAGCGTTCTGCCCTTGCCGGTCATCCAGGGGTATTTGTTGTTCATGTCATAAAAGCCGTCCACCGGCTCGATGTGAATGACCGGCAGCACCAAGTCTCCCAGAATGCCGACAGTCAGTTCCCTGCCCTCAATGAACTCCTCCACCAGCGTGGCGTCGCCATACTGGCGCGCCTCCTCCACGGCGGCGGCCCATTCCGATGCGTCGCGGACAATCTTCACACCCACACTCGAACCTTCGCGCGGCGGCTTGGAGACCAGCGGCGGCTGAATCTCCAGAGGGACGCCGCCATCCAGCGGCCAGATCTGAGAGCGCGGTGTCGGCACCCCGGCGGCGAGAAATTTCTCCTTGCTCAGCGCCTTGTCGAAAGCCACCCGGCTGCTCTCCACACCCGCGCCCGTGTAGCGAATGCCGCGCCGTTCCAGGATGGCCTGAATCTGCCCGTCCTCGCCGAAGGTGCCGTGAATCAGGTTCATGGCGATGAGCACATCCGCCGGGCATTCGAAGTCCGGCCCGCGCACATCCACCGGCAGCACCTCAGCGCCGAGAGAGTCCAGCGCCTGCCCAACACTCTCGGCGGTTTTCACCGAGACTTCGCGTTCCGAGCCGGGGCCGCCGAAAAGCACGGCGATGCGTTGTGATGAGAGATCGAGCATGGGCTGCGCACCCATGTCACGCCCCGCGCGCCGCGCAAAGGCAAAGTGGCGCGTCCGCCCTGTGGAAGGAAAAAAGCCCGGTCAACACCCGCCTCAATGCCTCTCCTGCTCGCGGAACTGGCTCGGCGTGAGACCGGTCATGCGCTTGAAGTCTTTGCTGAAAAAAAACTGGTCCGTGTAGCCCGCCTGGCGCGCGATTTCCTTCACCGCGTCGTCGGACTCCGCCAGACGGCGTTTCGCCTGGTTGATGCGCTCGCGCCGCAGCCAGTCAATCGGACTCGTGCCCACAAACGCCTTGAACTGCCGGCTGAAGTGGGACTCGCTCATGCCCGCCAGCGCGGCGAGTTCCGCCACGCGGATCGGCTCGTGAAAATACAGCCGCATCCGCTCCAGCGCGCGCTGCACCGGCTGCGGCAGCTCCGGCCTAAGCTCGAGCGCGTCACCGAGCCGCGACTCAAAGGCCGCCGCCAGCAGCGCCGCCACCCGAGCGTTCACATGCGCCGCATCACATGGACGGCCTGATTCCAGCCGGTGAAAGATGCCTTCAAAATCCCCCTTCGCCGCCTCCGGCGCCACACCCGCGAAAACCGGCCTGGACCGCACCTCAAGCAGCTCCCCCAGCCGGTCCAGCGTCCTCCCTTCGACACGAATCCAATAGAGATCCCAGGGATCCTGCTTCACGGCGCCATACAGATGCGGATGGTGGCAGTTCACCCACACCAGATCACCCGGCCCCGCCTCATGGCGGCGGCCCGCCACCTGCACCCAGCCCCGTCCGCCCAGGCAGAGGATCAACTCATGCCCCGGATACGTCTCGCGCCCGATGCGGTGGCCCGCTCCGCCGCGCAGATGCCCTGCGCGCACCACGCAGAAAAACAAATCCCTCTGCCACTCCAGGGGAGTCGCATGATAGTTGCGCAAAAACACCGTCTCCTTGGCGGGCTGGCTCATGGGCTGCAAACGAATCGCATTTTATGCCGGATGTCGAGCCGCAAACCCGGCACTTTCCCCCGCCCGCCGCGCCATCCCCGGTCTTGACCGGCCGCGTCTGCCGCCTTTGATGCCGCCGCGCGTCCACCGCGCTCGAAACCCGAACCCAAATCCCATCATGTCCCTCTCCACCGGCTCACCCGCCCCTGATTTCACCCTCGCAACCCTCGGCGCCAGCGGCCCTGAATTGTTCAAGCTCTCCGAAAACCTCGGCCAGGCAAACCTGCTTCTCCTCTTTGTGCCCATGGCCTTCACCGGCATCTGCACCAAGGAATTCTGCGAGATCTCCAACGGCATCAATGAATTCACCAAGCTGAACGCCAGGGTCGTCGGCATCAGCGGTGACAACCCTTTTGCCCAGAAGGCTTGGGCCGAAAAGGAGAACATCACGCTCCAGCTCCTCAGCGACTACGACCACCATGTCGCCGCAGCCTATGGCGTGGCGTATCAGAGCTTCCTGCCCGCGAAAAACCTCATCATGGGCGGCGTGCCCAAGCGCTCCGCCTTCATCGTGGACAAGGCCGGCATCATCCAGTACGCCGAAGTTCTGGAAAGCCCCGGCGACCTGCCAAACTTCGACGCCATCAAGGCAAAGCTCGCCGAGCTTGCCTGACCCCGCCCGCCGCGGCCATGCGGCAGCCTCAGCCACCCAACCGGAGGCCGGCCCGACAAGGCCGCCTCCGCCTTTTTTTGCGCTCCGCAAAATGCGGCCGGGAAAATCCATTGCCACCACGCGCCGAAGCGCGTTTCCTCCCCTGCCATGATGGACTTCCCGCCCGACACCCTGCGCGATCTGCGCGTGAGTTATGATCTCGACAACCTCGTCGAGGAAAGCGCGCCCGCCGATCCGCGCGTCCTTTTCCAGGCCTGGCTGAAAGACGCGCTTGAGCACCAGCTCCCCGAACCCAACGCCATGACCCTCGCCACCATCGGCGAAGACGGGGGGCCGAGCGCGCGCACCGTGCTCCTGAAGGGCCTCGATTCCGAAGGCTTCCATTTTTTCACCAACTATGAAAGCCGCAAAGCGCGGGAGATCGCCGCCAACCCGCGCGCCAGCGCCGTCTTTCTATGGACGCAGCGCCACCATCAAGTCTGCGTGCGCGGCTTCATCCAAAAGCTGCCGCGCGAGGAGACCGAGAGCTACTTCGCCACCCGCCCGGCGGGGCATCAAATCGGCGCCTGGGTTTCCGAGCAGAGCAGGGTCATCCCCGGCCGCGCCTGGCTGGAGGCGCGCGAAGCCGAAATGCGCGCCCGCTTCGGCGAAGGCCCCATCCCCTGCCCTCCTCACTGGGGCGGTTACGCGCTTGTGCCGGATGAGTTCGAGTTCTGGCAGGGCCGCATCAGCCGCCTGCACGACCGCCTGCGCTACACTCGCGAAGGCGCGGGCTGGAAAATCGAGCGTCTCAGTCCTTGAGGCAACATCCCGCGGCGCGGCGCGTTTTTTCCAGCCCCATGAAACGCCGCCGCTTTCTCTCCACCACCGCCGCCTCCGTCTTGTCCGCGCCGTATGTACGCGCGCAGAGCAAGACCTCCCTGCATGGCGCCACCATCGGCCATGGCGCGCACCGCTACCAGGTGGACCTCGAATGGTGCAAGGCGGACCGGGCCGCACACCCCGTGAAGAACTGCCACGAGATGGTCATGGACTCGCAAAAACGGCTGATCATGATCACCGACGAGGCCAGGAACAACATCCTCGTCTTCGACAAGGAGGGGAAAGTGCTCGACGCCTGGACACTCAACCTGCGCTCCGGCCACGGCCTCAGCTTGGATGCAACGGGTGGCAAAGAGCATCTCATTCTCTGCGACCCCTCCAGCGGCACAGTGATGAAAACCACCCTCGATGGAAAAGAAGTCCTGCGCCTGCCTCACGCCAAAGACTGCGGCGCCTACGATGCCGCGATGAAATACGCGCCCACGGAGGCCGTCACCGCTCCCAACGGCGACTTCTATGTGGCCGACGGCTACGGCTCCCAGTTCATCCTCCACTTCGACGCGCGGGGGAAGTTCATCCGTAAATTCGGCGGCCAGAGCACGCAGGCCATGAACCCGGGAAAATTCATGCAGGCTCACGGCGTGGCCATGGACCTGCGCGGCCCGGAGCCGCTTGTCCTCTGCACGGAGCGCGTCCGCAACGAGTTCCACTGGTACTCGCTCGACGGCATCTACCTGCGCACCGTCTATCTGCCGGGCGCCTTCATGAGCCGTCCAGTCATCAACGGCGACCTCCTCCTCTCCGGTGTCTGCTTCGGCATGAAACCCGGCGACTACCGCATGTGGCGCGAGCGCGGTTTCATCATCATCCTCGACAGGGAAAACCGCGTCGTCTCAGCCCCCGGCGGCCACGAGCCGGTTCACGATGACAAAGGCCAGGTGGCGCTGCTGCTGCAAAACGAACCCGTGTTCCGCAACGTCCATGACGTCTGCGTTGATGACGCCGGCGACCTTTACGCCTGCCAGTGGAACGCCGACCAGGCCTATCCCTTCAAACTGCGGCGCGTGTGATGACCGGGAAGACGGAAATTGCCCTGCCGCTCACTTTTTCTCCCCCGCAAAAATCACCCGCACCCCCGGCAGCCCCGCCGCCAAAGCCGTCCCGCGCTGCTCGCCGAGCACGCACATGGCGGTAGCCAGCGCGTCACTCATGGCGCAGTCAGGGGCGATCACCGAGCACGCGACGCGTTCCGTCAGCCCCATGCCGGTGAACGGCGAGACAATGTGCGAGTAACGCACGCCTCCGATCTCCGTGAACTGATAAAGATCACCCGAAGTGGAAACGGCGCACTCAGCCAGCACCAGCGCGCGCAGTTCGTCGTCCCCGCCGGGCTTTGAAAAGGTGCGCAGCTTGATTTCCCAGCCCTCCTCTCCGGGCGGCGGGCCGCCAACCGCCGTGTCACCGCCCGCCTGCACCACCGCGCGCGTGATGCCGTGCCGTTTGAGCAGCCTCAAGCATTCGTCCGCCGCCCAGCCTTTGGCGATGCCGCCCAGGTCCAGCAAAGTCCCCTCCGCAAGAGTGACCCCTCGTGTCTCCGGCTCGAAGCTCATCCGCTGCCAGTCCGCAGCCTTGAGTCCGCGCTGCAGACGGTCCTCCGGCGGCAGCTTTCCAGTGCGGCGGGTCCGCCTCCAGAGTTGCGTCAGGTGTCCGCACGCCGGATTGAACGCACCCTGAGTCAGCACCGCCAGCTCGCGCGCTTTGAGCAAAATGTCATAAAGCTCCGCGCTGGTCTGAAACGGATGCACCGCGCCTGGAGCGCACAGGCGCATCAGCTCGCTCGCGGGATCATAGTCGGTGCAAATGGCATGGAGAAAAGCCACGCGCTCGAAGCATTCCTGCGCGGCTCTTTCCGCCGCGCCGCGCGACTCCGCATGGCAGGCGATGCGAAAAGTAGTCGCCATTCCCGGCCCGCTGAAGTCAAACCTCTCCAGCGCCCTGCCGGACAGCGGCAGGCACAGCAACAAGGGCAGAAGTCGGTTGGGAACGGACACGCCGCAGTTAAACCGCTTTCCGCGCGAAGGCAAAACTCACATGGCTCCAAGTTTCCGGTAAAGCCTCTCCAGCTTGTCCGGCTGGCGGCAGGAGACGGCCGCTTCGGCAAGGATCATCGCGACATCGAGCCGGGAGACCTTCACCCCGCGCAAGACCTCATCCCATGAGGCGGCGCGCATCTTTGCAAGGGTGCGCGCGGCGAGCAGCAGCGGCAGCGCGGTGGCATAGCGCAGCTTCCCGTCCGCCACATGGCGCAGATACGGCAGGCCGGATTCGAGGTGCTTTTCACAGATCCCGGCCCAGTGATCCCATGCCGCGCGCAGGGCGGCAACGTCGGCGGAGCCGTCCTTCAAAACACCCGGCAGATAGCAGCGTCCGTCGCGCAGATCCTCGCCGACATCACGCAGGATGTTGACGAGTTGGAGGCCCTTGCCAAACGCCGCCCCCCATTTCTTCATCTCATCAAGTGACACGTCCGCCTCCAGTGCGCCGGGGCTTTCCGTGGCGCACATGTCCGTCCAAAACTCGCCCACGCACCCCGCCACGAGCCAGGTGTATTCATCCAAAGCCGCAGCATCCGGCAAAGCGCGCAGCCGGCCGTCAGCGGGGAATCTCTCTATGTCGAGCATCTGGCCGTGGATGATGTGGTGGAGCACGCCGCGGATGGCACGCAAAGGCCCCGGCCTCATGATGCCAAGCCAGGCCAGCGCCCCGGCAAAACGCTCCATGAGCCGGCGCTCGGCGGCATCGCTCTGCAAGGGCGCGAATTCGCGCGCGATGCGCGCGGAAAGCTCTCCTGATTCGGAGGCGGAGGCGGCTCCCTGCGCGCATGACTCATAAAGCCGCAGGCACTCCAGCCGCGTCGCCGCCGGCACGGTCACGGTGTCCGCCAGAGTGTCCGCGGTGCGCGCCAGCAAATAGGCCAGGGAGAGCGGCTCGCGCAGCCCGGCGGGCAGGGCTTTGAGCGTTAGATAAAAGGAGCGGGAGACGGAGGCCAGCAACTGGCCGCCCAGCTCCCGCTCGTGGCGTGACTCGTCAGACATGGATGACGATCTTGCCGAAATGCGCGCCGCTCTCAAGTCTGCGGAAAGCCTCATGCGCCTGGTCAAATTCGAAGGTGGAGTCAATGACCGGGCGCAGGCCGGCCGCCGTCATGACGCCGAGCATTTCCACAAGCATGGAGCGGGAGCCGACATACACCCCGTCGAGGCGTATGCCCTTGCGCAGGATGCCAACGGTGCGCACATCACCCGCCGTGCCGGTGAGCACGCCAATGAGCGCGATGTGCCCGCCGAAGCGCGCGGCGTTGATCGAGCGGTTCAGCGTCTGCGGACCGCCGATCTCGACCACCTTGTCCACCCCCCTTTTTCCGTCTGCCTCTGCGCCCACGCATCCCAGGCCGGATCGGTTTTGTAGTTGTGGACTTTTTCAGCCCCCAGTTCGAGCAGCCGGGCCGCCTTTTCATCACTGCTGGTGATGGCCAGCACGCGCGCGCCAGCCTGGCGGGCAAACTGGAGCGCGAAAATGGATACCCCGCCCGTGCCCTGGATGAGCACCGTCTCGCCCGCGCGCACACGGCCGCGGACATGCAGCGCGTCCCATGCTGTGACCGCCGCGCAGGGCAGCGTGGAACCCTCGTCAAAGGAGAAGTGGCCCGGCAGCCGCACCAGGCTTTCGGCGCGCAGGCACACCAGCTCGCGCAGCAGCCCGTCGCACGCTCCTCCCAGCGCCTGCGCGGCGTGCATTTCAGTGAAGTCCCCGTCCAGCCATGCAGGCATGAACGGAACCACCACACGGTCTCCAGGTTTCCAGCCGGTGACGCCGAAACCCGTCGAAACCACCTCTCCCGCGCCATCCGAGCACGGGATGCGCGGCACGGGGCCGGTGATGCCGTGCAAACCCGTGACATTCATGTGGTCACGGTAGTTCAGCGACACCGAGTGGATCCGCACCAGCACCTCGCCCGGCTTGGGAAAAGGATCAGGCAGCTCCACCCGCCGCAGGGAGGCAAATCCTTCTGTGCCGGTGATTTGATATGCCTTCATGAGTTTGCGGTGGTGGCGATGCCTGATTGCACGCGGCGAATCAAAAATGGCAGCCTTCCAATGCAACGTGCCAGAAAGGCTTCCGTTTGATACTGTCTGGATGTGGACACATGGTTATGTGACCTCGTTACGCGCGCGCCGCCCTCATCGGAGCGTCATCATCCACGCCACGAGGTCAGCCAAGCCCTGCGGTCCGATGGCTCCAGCGAGGCCGGGAGGCATGAGCGAGTCCTTCAACTCCTCCTTCTTGAGGATGTTGACCTTTTTGACGGTGGTGGAGGCCCCACCGGCCATTCTCAGCGTGAGTTCGGCATCCGTTTCACTCACGACATAGCCCACCACTGTCTGCCCGTCCTTCGTCGTCACCGTCAGTCCGACATAACTGTGCTCGATGGCGGCGCTGGGGTAGAGGATGGCGGTGAAGAGGCCGTCTTGGCTGAGCTTCGCGCCGATTTGCGTGAGATCGGGGCCGAAGTCGATGAACTGGCCTTTGACGCGATGGCAGGCTACGCAACCGGCCTGCATGAACATGGTCTGGCCTTTGGCGGCATCGCCCTTCAGCTTCATGAGTTCGGGCAGTTTGGGGAAATTGGCCAAACCTTGCGCCGCGGGCAGCGGCAGCTCGCGGGAGGCTTGATCGCGCAGTCCGGCATCGGTGCTGCGACTGAGCGCGAGAGCGGCCTGGTCTTTGAACTGCGGCGGCAGTTTGCCTTCCGACTGCCACTTCAAGATGGCGCGACCACCTTCGCCGCTCAGCGCGAGGGCGTCGATAAGCACGCGGCGCACGTCCTCGCGCTTCTCGGGCCAGAAATGCTGGTTCATGACCGCCACCGCCGCGCGATCACTCACGCGACCGAGCGCCGCGATGAGCGCCTTGGCCGATTTCGCGTCCGCATCCTTCAAAAAGCGCAACGCGCCATCCCGGTTCGCCGCGATGAGCCGCGCCGCGTTCACCGACTCCGGCGCGTTCGGGTTCGCGCTGATGAAATCGAGCAATTCCTTCTCAAAGCCCGTCAGGTTCAGCTTTTCGACCAGCGCCACAAACTCCGGTTTGCCCACCACCGGCTTCAAAAGCGAGTCGAGACGCGTTTTGGCCTCGGGGTTCGAGGTGATGGCGTTGCGGTCGAGCAACGCGGTGGATGCGAGGGCCGTTTCTGCATCGGCTTTGAGGAAGATGGTCAGGGCGGCCTTCGCGACTTCCTCTCGGTGGTGGTAGGAGAGGAGTTGGAGGGAGCGGAGTGGATTCACGCCTGTGGCTTTAGTTGTAGCGTTGGGGGTCCATTTGAAATTCAGCAGCTCATCCTCCGTCGGAGCTCGACGTGACCGCCACCGGAGCTGATCAACAACTGGATCGGATTCTACAGTCGCTTTGGATTCGTGCCCCATCAGTGCGGTGTTTGCCTTTGGGAAGGCCTTGTCGCGACTGCTCCAGAATAGGTCTGCACCAACACCCAAAGCTTCAATAGCCCATTTTGATCGTGGAGTGTTTTCCGGCCACAACATGATGCTCGGAACTTGGGCGTATGGCACTTTAGCTTTCTGAGTCCACAAGGCGAGTAGCCACCAATTCAAACTTGCCTCGTCACTTCCATCAAACCTCAACGCAATCGCCGCTTCGCGACGCACGGCGGGTGATTTGTCGGTGACGACCTTCGCGATGACTTCGCGGAGCTTTTCGGGCTGTTTTTGCTGCCAGAGCTGGCGGGCGGCGCGGAGGGCGGTGATGCGGATGTTCGGGTCGGGGTCGGTGAGGGCGGAGGTCAGGAGACGCTCGAAAGCTCCAGAGGGCTGGAGCACTCCAGGACGCTTCGCGCCTTCGGGGGCGTCCGAGCTTCGCGGCAGTGTTTTGGAGTGCGCCGGTCCTCCGGCGCTTTCGTCGGCTGACAGACTCGCGAGCAACCACAACGCTCGTGCGCGGTGCTGCGGCTCCGCCTTGGTGTCTTCAAAGAACTTCTGCAATACCGATGCAGCGTCCACCCCAAGCTTTTGAAGGGCTTTGAAAGCCTCAAAGGCAAAGTAACGGCGTGCCTCATTTGGCGACTTGAACCACTCGACGGCTTCCTCAGCAGACTCGATCATTTTCACAACAGGCATTGTGTATTTCTCCGCCGCCTTCGTCGTCACGCGGAACAATCTTCCGCGCGTCACATCACCCATCCCATGCCCGCCGACGCCGGGGTCATACCAATCGGCGACGATCAAGGAGCCATCGGGGGCGACGGCGACGTCGCTGGGGCGGAACCAGCGGTTGTGGGTGCCGTCGAGGAGGTTGACGATCTCGGCCTTGTAGCCGGCTCCATCGGGCTGCGTGACGTAAGCGCGCACGACGTTCGGTCCGGCGTCGCAGTGGAGCGGCTGGCCGTGGAAGATGCTGGGCAAAAGATCGCCTTCATAGACCTGCATGCCGGTGGGAGAGCCTGCGCCGGTGATGAGCATGTTCGGGACGACGCCGGGATCGTTTTGATGCCAGTGGCGCTGCGGAATCTCGCTTTCCCAGCCGATGCGCGGCGTCTGCCAGCCTGCGCCGGTCATTTCGTCGGCGTAGCCGTAGTTGCCGAACTCCATGACGTAGTTGATGCGCACGCCTTTGTTGCCGTCGTCGTCGTTGTCGCTCTGCCACATCGTGCCGAAGCTATCGACGGCGACTTCCCAGTTGTTGCGGAAGTTCCAGGCGAGCACCTCGACTCCGCTGCCATCGAGTTCGCAGCGGAAGACCATGCCTTGCTGATACGGGCGGTTGTTTTGATTGGTGCACTTCACGCCGTGGATGTCGGTGATGAGGTTGCCGTTTTTGTCGCAGAGCTGCTTGCCGGCGTTGCCGAAATTGAAGTAGAGACGGCCATCGGGGCCGAAGTGGAAGGCGTGGATGCCGTGGTCGTGCTGCGCGCCGCCGATCTTCGTGAACAGGAGCTCTTTGCGGTCGGCTTTGTCGTCGCCGTTGTCGTCGATGAGCCAGAAAACGTCGTCTCCGCAGGAGATGAGCGCCTTGTTGCCGAGCACGCAGATGCCGTGGGCGCTGTCCACATCGCGCCCCTGGTGGAAGACGGTGGATTTGTCGGCCTTCGCGTCGCCATCGGTGTCTTCGAGGATGAGGATGCGGTCGCCCTCGGCGCGTTCGCCGTTGTGCTTGCGGTAGTTCACGACCTCGCACACCCACACGCGGCCGCGATGATCAATGTCGATGCTGGCGGGCGAAAGCATCATCGGCTCGCTGGCGAAGAGCTGCACGAGGCACTCGGGATGCACATCAAGCTGCTCGGTGGCGGCTTCGGGCTCGTGGGCGACCTCATTGACATCACTGACCTTGATGGGGCCGGGATTTTCGGTGAAGACGGCGAAGGTGACGCTGGTGTCATTTCCCTGCTTTGTGCCGCCCTCATCGAGGGCGCCGCGGGCTTTGAAGCGCTTCACACCCGCAGGCAGGTTGAAGGCGATGACGCTGTTCGCGTGCGTGCCGATGCCGTATTCGATGGCTTTGCCGGCGCTGCGCAGCTCCTGGCCGTTGCAGTTCGCATTCACGCGGACGCTGGCAAAGCCGGACTGCGCGGATTTCCACTCGATCTCGGTGAGTTTTTTCTCGGACCCGTCCGAGAGGGTCAGACGCGGCTCCGCCCAGTCCGCCCAGTCCGCGGTGAAGCCGTTCCCGCCATCGGTGACGACCAAAAACAGCTCCTTCGCACCTTCGAGCGAGACGTCGATGTCCACGCTGTGATTCGGCGTTTTCGTATCGATGACTTTGGATTGAAAAAGCGGCTTCGGCGCGGCTAGGGCGAGCGTTGGGAGAAGAAAGAGGCTGAGGAGGCGCATGGCGGCGGGATTGAAAACTGAGAAGTGAGAAATGGAAATTGGGGAGGACGACCGGCAGCTAGACCAGTGGACATTGAATCTCGCCCACTTGCGCGCTCAAGGAGGCAGCCGCCACGCCATGCAGCGGAAGGGATGATCGTCTATGAGGTTGGCGCGCACACCGCTGAGGCGGCTGGCATCGTAAAATTGCACGCCCACATAATAATAAACCGGGATGAGCGCGGCGCGGTCGGTGATCAGATGCTGCTCCGCCTGCTGGAAGACCCGGTTGCGCGCGTCGGGGTCTGGCTCCGCGGCAGCGGCGCGGATGAGGCGGTCGTATTCCGGGCTGGCGAAGCCTGTGCGGTTTTGCCCGTTGCCGCTCTGGAAGAGGTCGAGAAAGGTGCTGGGGTCGTTGTAATCACCCACCCAACTGCTGCGGCACAGGTGATAGTCCAGCTCGCGCATGGATTTGAGCCAGACCTTTTGCTCCTGCTTGGCCAGGTTCACCGTGACGCCAAGCGCGTCCTGCCACATGGCCTGGAGTTCGACGGCGATGTTCCGCTCCACCGCGAGCGGGATGTAGAGGTACTCGACACGCGGAAAACCTTTGCCGCCAGGATAGCCGGCCTCGGCCAGCAACTGACGGGCGCGCGCAGGGTCGTGGTCAAGACCGGGCGGCGGCTGGTAGTCACGCCCGGTTCCCGGCGGCACGATGCCGCGCGCGGTGGATTCGCCGAGCCGGGTGATTTTTTCCACGATGCGTTTTTTGTCCACGGCGAGCGCGAACGCCTGGCGCACGCGCGGATCGTCGAAAGGCGGGCGGGTGTTGTTGATGCGGATGAACCAGGTGCCGAGGAAAGGGCCGGTGTGGAACCAGGGCTGCTGCTTGAGCTTTTGCGTGAGTGTGGGAGGCACCATGCCCTTGTCCATGAGGAGGTCGCACTCGCCCGTGTGGAAACAGGCAAGCGCGGTGCCGGCATCCTGGGATGGGCGCACCTCCACCGTGGTCATGCGCACGTTTTCCGCGTCCCAGTAGGCGGGGTTTTTGCGCAGTCGGATGCGGTCGTCGAGCCGCCAGTCTTCAAGCAGGTAGGGGCCGTTGGTGACTATGCAGCCCGGTTTGATCCAGGCGGTGCCTTTTTCCTCGATCACCCGCAGCGGCACGGGCGCGAAGGTGGCGAATGAGCAGAGGTCTATGAAATAGGGCACGGGGTTCTCCAACTCGACGACGAGGGTGCGCTCATCAGGCGCGTGGAGGCCGACTTGATCCCAGGACGCCCCCTGCTCGGTGAAGGCGCGAGCTCCGCGGATGATGTGCAGCAGGCTGGCATAGTCCGCGCCGGTGTCGGGAGTCAGGGCGCGCCGCCAGGAGCGGAGGAAATCCTGCGCGGTGACAGGCGTGCCGTCGCTCCAAGCTGCGCCGGGGCGAAGGTGAAAGGTGTAAGTCTTGCGGTCCTCAGAGATTTCCCACCGCAGAGCCATGCCGGGTTCGGGACGGCCATGTTCGTTGACGCGGCACAGTCCTTCGAAAAGCGCCGCCGACACGCGCATCGAGACTTGGTCGGTGGCGAGCGCCGGGTCCAGCGTCTCCGGCTCGGCGCTCTGAATGAAAACGAGGTCGGCGCGCGGCAGAGTCTCCCCGCAGGCGGCGAGCAGCAGGGCGCAGGCGGTGGCGGCGGAGAGGCGGTGCATCATGCGGCGCGCAGTCTGGAGCGAGGCGGCGGCCGGCGCAAGAGGGGCGGCATCGCTGAAAATAACAACCGCGATGCCCGGCAGGGGCATCGCGGCTGCGGGGATGAGGGGCGCGCGCTGTCAGGGAGCGGGCGTGGTCTCCGCGGGCGCCGCGGATTTTTCGGCTGCAAACTTGAGGCGCTTTGCCTCCTCGTCGAATGAGACCCTCACCCTGTCGCCCTCGCGCACATCGCCGCGGAGGAGATGCTCGGCCAGCGGATCCTCGATGTGCTTCTCCACAGCGCGGCGCATGGGGCGCGCGCCGTATTGCGGATCGTAGCCCTCCTTCATCAGGAACTCGACGGCGCTCTCCTCCATTTCGAGAATGATATTCTTGCCTTTGATACGGCTGACGACCTTGGCGATTTCGAGGTCCACGATGACGCGCAGCTCGGTCTTTTCGAGCATGCGGAAGACGATGAGGTCGTCCAGGCGGTTGAGGAACTCGGGCTTGAAGAACTTCTTCGCCGCCTCGCCGAGCTTGCCCTTGATGCCGGCATTGTCCGCCTCCCCCTCGGCCATGGCGGCGAAGCCGAGGCTGGTCTGGCGCTTGATCTGCTCGGCGCCAACATTGGAGGTGAGGATGACGATGGTGTTCCGGAAATCAATCTTGCGCCCGAAGTTGTCGGTGATCTGGCCCTCCTCCAGAATCTGGAGCAGCAGGTGCATCACATCCGGGTGGGCTTTTTCGATCTCGTCAAAAAGCACGACCGAGTAGGGGCGGCGGCGCACGGCCTCGGAAAGCTGGCCGCCCTCCTCGTAGCCGACGTATCCCGGAGGCGCGCCAATGAGGCGGGAGGCGGTGTGTTTCTCCATGTATTCGCTCATGTCGAGCTGGATGAGCGCCTCGGCGCTGCCGAACATGAACTCGGCCAGGTTTTTCGCCAGGAAGGTCTTGCCAACGCCGGTGGGGCCGAGGAAAAGGAACGAGCCGATGGGGCGGCGCGGATCCTTGAGGTCGGCGCGGGAGCGGCGAAGGGCTTTGGAAATGGCCGCCACCGCCTCGTCCTGGCCGATGACCTTGCCTTTGAGTTCCTGCTCCATCTTGAGCAGCTTCGCGGCCTCGGCCTGCTCCATGCGCTGGAGCGGCACGCCGGTCCACTTGGAGACGACGGACATGATGTCATCCTCGGACACGTCCACGATCTGCTCCTTGTTGTTCTTCCGCCAAGTGTCGAAAAGTTCGTCGTAGCGGTTCTTGGCCTTGCGCTCCTTGTCGCGCAGGCGGGCGGCTTTCTCGAAGTCCTGGTCCTTGATGGAGGTCTCCTTTTCGACGCGGATGGACTCGATCTCCTCCTCGATGTCCTTGAGCTGCGGCGGGCGCGTCATGGCCGCGATGCGCGCCTTGGCCCCGGCCTCGTCCATGATGTCAATAGCCTTGTCCGGAAGGAAGCGCGCCGTCAGGTAACGGGCGCTGAGGTTGACCGCCGTGCGGATGGCCTCGTCGCTGTAGTTGGCCTTGTGGTGCATCTCATATTTGCTCTTCAGGCCCATGAGGATCTTGATGGCGTCCTCAATGGAGGGCTCCTCCACCTTCACCTGCTGGAAGCGGCGCTCCAGCGCGGAGTCCTTCTCAATGTACTTGCGGTACTCGTTGAGCGTGGTGGCGCCGATGACCTGCAGCTCCCCGCGGCTGAGCGCGGGCTTGATGATGTTGCTGGCGTCCATGGTGCCCTCGGCGGAGCCGGCGCCAACGATGGTGTGCATCTCGTCAATGAAAAGGATCACATTCTTGTTGCGCCGGATCTCGTCCATCACCGCCTTGATGCGCTCCTCGAACTGGCCGCGATACTTCGTGCCCGCCACCATGAGAGCGAGGTCCAGCGTGATGACGCGCTTGTCGCGCAAAATCTCCGGCACGTTGCCAACGGCGATCTCCTGGGCCAGCCCCTCCACGATGGCCGTCTTGCCCACACCCGCCTCGCCGATGAGAACGGGGTTGTTCTTGGTGCGGCGGCAGAGGATTTGAATGACACGCGCGATCTCGTCCGCGCGCCCGATGACGGGGTCCATCTCCCCTTTCTGCGCCACCTCGGTCAAGTCGCGCCCGAAGGCGCGCAGGGCGGGCGTCTTCTCGTTTTTCTTCTTCTTTTTTTCCTCGTCAACGCTGCCGCCTGGGGTCACGTTTTCCGCGTCGTCGTCATCCTCGCCCGCCGCGCCGCCTGAGAAGTTTGGATCCAGTTCGCGCAGGATCTCGTTGCGCGCCTTGTCCAGGTTCACATCCAGCGTGCGCAGCACCTGCGCGGCCACGCCCTCGCCCTCGCGCAGCAGGCCGAGCAGAATGTGCTCCGTGCCGACATAGGAGTGGTTGAGCGCCTTTGCCTCCTTGCTGGCCAGTGCCAGCACCTTCTTCACACGCGGGGTGTAGGGGATGTTCCCCACCATCTTTGTCTCCGGGCCGGAGCCCACCTGCTGCTCCACATGCAGGCGCACGGTCTCCAGGTCGAGACCGAGCTTGGTCAGCACATTGACGGCCACGCCCTGGCCGAGCTTGATCAGGCCCAGCAGCAGGTGCTCGGTGCCGACGTAGTTGTGATTGAATCGGTCGGCCTCCTTGCGGGCGAGGGCCAGCACCTGTTGAGCGCGGGGGGTGAAATTGTTCATGGGATGAATGAGTTTTGAAACCTTCTCGTGGCTTTCCGCTCAAAGCATAAAAGCGGCGCGCGGCGAATGCAACGCGGCTGTCATAAAACCTTGACGCCTGCCGCGCGCGCCTGGATGCCGGACATGCGCGGCGGCGCCGGCGCACGATCTGCGCGCGATCCCGCGCCTGGCGGCGGGAAAAGAGGCGCGGCCAAGCGCCGCGGTGGTGGATGGACGCACGCTGCAATCCTCGTGCGAAAGCGGGCCACGGGCTGGTTATGACGGCTACAAACGCCGCAAAGGCAGCAAGGTGCATGTGGCGGTGGACACGCTGGGGCATCTTCTCGCTCTGAAAGTGACCGCCGCCAGCGAGCAGGAGCGAGCCCAGGTGGGCGACTCATGATCCAGGTTCAGCAGGCCACGGGAGGCATCGTCCAAGTCGCCTTTGCCGATCAGGGCTGCACAGGATCACAACCCAGCCAGGAGACAGCGCAGCAGGGAGTCACCCTGGAGATCGTGAAGCTCTCAGAGGCCAGGAAAGGCTTCGTCTTGCCGCCCAAACGCCGGGTGGTGGAACGCACCTTCGACTGGCAGGCGCGCTTCCGTCGTCGGAGACGCGACTATGAACGCCTGCCCGACACGGTCGCCGGCCTGCACTGGCCCGCCACCGTCTTCCTCATGCTCAACAACCTCTTCTAAAGTGCATGATACGCTCTGAGAAAAAACAGTGTCGGACAAACGGTGCCAGTGTGCAATTGGCTAACAAAACGAAGGTTTCTTGAGACGGCGGCATCGGGTGCCACAAGAAAGTGGTTCATCGCTTGAGTAGCCGCGGGTGACGCTCGGCTCAGCGCAGCCGCCTCTGTGACCGGGCCGCATTCTCCGCCGCGTCTCCACCGGCCATTGCACGCCGTTCGCTTCGCTGCTTGGCAATGGGAAAAGGGGTGCTACTCTTGGCGGCTCAAATCCCCCCTCATGGCCGAAATCAAAATCCCCGCCCTCGGTGAATCCGTCACCGGTGGCCAAATCTCCAAATGGCATTTCAAAACCGGCGACATCGTCAAAGCCGGCGATGTGCTGATGACCCTCGAAACCGACAAAGTCGCCGCCGAGATCACCGCTGAAACCTCGGGCGAGCTGAGCATCTCCATGGCCGAAGGCGCGGATGTCGAGATCGGCACGGTGGTTGGAAGCATCGCCGAGGGTAAAACCGCGCCAAAGGAGGACAAAGACGAGCCGAAAAAAGGGCCCCCGGCGCAATCTGAAAACCCCGAAGCCCCGGCCAAGCCTGCGCAGCAGCCTGCGTCCGCACCCGCAACTCCGGCTCCGTCTCCGGCTCCGGCCAAACCCGCCGCGCCCGCCAGCCCCAAGGCGCCCGAAGGCCGTGTCACCCGCAAAAAGATGTCTCCGCTGCGCCGGAAGATCGCCGACCAGCTCGTCAGCGCGCAGCAGACCGCCGCCATTCTCACCACTTTCAACGAGTGCGACATGAGCGCGGTGATGGCCCTGCGCTCGAAGCTGCAGGACAGCTTTGTGGCAAAGCACGGCGTGAAGCTGGGCTTCATGTCCTTCTTTGTGAAGGCCGTGGTCGAGGCCCTCAAGGCTGTGCCCGCCATCAATGTCCGCGTGGATGGCGACGAGATCGTGCAGAACCACTTTCACGACATCGGCGTGGCCGTCGGCACCGAGCGCGGCCTCATCGTCCCCGTGCTGCGGAACTGCGATGAGAAATCCTTCGCCGACCTGGAGAAGGACATCCTCGCCTATGCGGCCAAGGCCAAGGAGGGGAAGATCGAGATCGCCGACCTCAGCGGCGGTGTTTTCACGATCTCCAATGGCGGCGTCTATGGTTCGCTGCTCAGCACGCCGATCCTGAATCCCCCGCAAAGCGGCATCCTGGGCATGCACAGCATCCAGCAGCGCCCGGTGGCGGTGGACGGGCAGGTGGTGATCCGCCCGATGATGTACCTGGCGCTTAGCTACGACCACCGCGTGGTGGATGGCAAGGAGGCTGTCACCTTCCTCATCCGCGTGAAGGACTGCATCGAGAATCCGGCGCGCATGCTCGTGGGAGCGTGACTTTTTCTCCATCCGCCCTTTGCATTGAACGGAAGTCGGCGACAAAGCGACTATCGTCTCGTATGCTTTAAAAAATGCCCGGTACTCCCCTCCCTGGGGAGTCCATGACCGCCATGTCCACCCCCGCCCAGCAAGCCTCGTTCACGCGCCACCCCTTCGTGTGGCTGCGGAACAAGCTGCTGGCCGGACTGGCCGTGGCGCTGCCGCTGCTGCTGACGTTCTGGATTTTGCAGAACGGCTACCACCTTCTTCATGGCTGGAGCCTGCCGATCCTCGACTTCTTCGCCCGCTTCATCAACGAGATCTCCGGTCTCACCGTGGTGGACACCTCCAGCCCCACCTTCCAGTCGGTGGTCACCTTTGTCGGCTTCATGATTCCGCTGCTGGTGTTCATCGCCCTGGGCGTGGCGGCCACGAATGTGCTGGGCGTGCGCGTCGTCGCCGCCATGGACAAGCTGCTCATCAGCCTGCCCATCGTCTCCTTCATCTACAAGTCCCTGAAGCAGGTCATTGACGGCTTCAAGGGCCTGGGCGCGCGGCAGAACTTCAAGCGCGTGGTCTATGTGGACTACCCCTCCGGCGACATGAAGATGCTCGGCTTCGTCACCGGCCAGTACCTGGATCCCGCGCAGGGCAAGGTGCTGGCGGCCATCTTCATCCCCGGAGCGCTCAGCCCCATGACCGGCCTGCTGCTCGTCGTGCCCGTCGAGCAAATCACCGACGCGCCGCTCAGCGTCGAGGAGGCCATGAAGCTCATCTTCTCCGGCGGCCTCGTCGTCCCCTCCACCCTCGCCGCGCCTGCGGACAGGCCGGACATCAACACCCAGCCCCTGATCCTGGAAGATGAGGACGGCGGCCCGGGCCTGGAAGACCCAGTCTCCGAGCCCGAGGTGCTGGCCTCCCTGCCGCGCGCGGAGGACTTTGACTCCGGCGATCCCGACATCCTCAGCGACTCCGAGTACGAGGCCGCCGTGCTCGCCGGCCAGCGCCCCAGGGGCCGCCGCTTCCTCGGCGCGCTCTCCTGGCGGAAAAAACGCGCGGGCTGAGGGTCAGCGCCGCTGTTTGAGCGTGCTGGCGCCTTCGTCAATGAGCATCCAGAAATTCTTTGACTGGCTCAGCGCGTCGTCCTCGCCGCCGCCGGGCAGGTTGCTGCGGTAGAAAAAATCGGCCAGCGTGTTTTTGTGCAGCACGCGGTGGACTCGCACATCACCATCGGCGAGCGCGAAGTAGATGCGGTGGTCGCCGGCCCGGCAGCGGTAGATTTTTTTCCCGGCCCGTTCAAGCACGCCGAAGCGCCTGCTCAAAGCCGCGTCATCCACATCCGCCGGCTGGATGTTCAGCGCCTCCAGCAGTTGGAACTGAATCTGGGTGGGCAGCCGGGAAAGCTCCGCCGCGCTGATTTCATTGAAGACGATCTGGATCACGGTCCGCAGACTAGGCGGTGATGGAGGACCGTCAAGACGGCGCTGTCCGGTCATGGCCGCTTCAGCCTTGAAGAATCCAGGCTTGTGCAAAGCCGCCGCGCGTGGTGAGATGCGCTTCATGAACGACCTCTCCGCACGCCGCCCCTTGAAGTCCAGGAGCACCCAGTGGGCGTCGCTCGTGTCGCGCGGGCTGCTGCGCCTGGGGGTGAGTCCGAACCAGGTCTCCGTGATGAGCATCGTCTTCGCCGCAGGCGCGGCGCGGCTGCTGGCGGGCGGTCATGCTGACTGCTGCGGCTGGGCCTGGGTGCTCGCCGCGCTGTGCATCCAGATGCGCCTGCTGTGCAATCTGATGGACGGCATGCTGGCCGTGGAGGGTGGTTTGAAGACTCCGCATGGCGACCTTTACAACGAGTTTCCCGACCGTCTCGCCGACGTGCTCATCCTCGCCGCCCTGGGATATGCGGAGGGGACGGCGGCGGGCATCGCACTCGGCTGGCTGTGCGCCTGCGGGGCGCTGATGACGGCATGCATTCGGATGCAGGGCGCGGCGCTCACCGGCGCGCATGATTTTAGCGGGCCGATGGCCAAGCCGCACCGGATGGCGCTTGCCACGGTGTCATGCCTGGTCATGGCGTTTCTAACCTTTGGCGGCTCGCAAGCCGCGCCGCTTCCGTGGCTTCTGGGTGTCATGCTCGCCGGCATCCTCCTCACGATCCACCGCCGGCTGCGCGCCCTGTCCCGCGCCTTGCACGAGCGCGCCGCCCAGTCCTCCGCATCATGAAACGCCGCCTCATCGCCGCTCTGGCCAGGCTCGTCACCGGAGTCAGGCTGCTGCACGCCGCGCCGCATGGCGCGGGTCCGGCCATTTACTTTGCGAACCACGCCAGCCATCTGGATTTTGTCGTCGTCTGGGCCGCGCTGCCGGCGGAGGCGCGGGAGCTGGCATCGCCGGCGGCGGCGGAGGATTACTGGGGGAGGACCGCGCTGCGGCGAAAAGTGGCCTGCGGCATCTTCCAGTCCGTGCTCATCCCGCGCGAAGGCATCACGCGGGAGAACAACCCGCTGGACCGCCTCGGCGCGGTGCTGGAGCAGGGGCGGTCGGTCATCATTTTCCCGGAGGGCACCCGCCGCCAGGATGGCGAGGTGGGGGAGTTCAAAGCGGGGCTCTACCATCTGGCGAAACGCTTCCCAAACATCCCGCTTGTACCGGTGCATCTGGACAACCTCAGCCGCATTCTGCCGAAAGGCTCGCTGCTCATCGTGCCGCTCATCGCGCAGGCGCATTTCCGCGCGCCCATCCACTGGCGTGAGGGCGAGCCAAAGCCGGACTTTTTGAGGCGCGCGCGCGCGGCCCTGCTCGACGAATCCCAGCCCGAATCCTGACCTCATGGACCGCGACATCCAGATCCTCCTCGGCGCCGTGCTCGGCATCCTCGTCATCGCCTCGGTGACCGGAGCGCTGCTCTCCGGACGGGCGCGCTCGGACTCCGCGCGGCAGACGATCGCCAATCTCAACGCGCGCATCCGCTCCTGGTGGGTCATGTCGTTCGTCTTTGGCGCCGTGCTGGTTCTCGGGCCGCTGTTCACCACCCTGCTTTTCGCCTGCCTGTCCTTTCTGGTCATGCGCGAGTTCGTCACGCTCACGCGCACGGAGCGCGCGGACCACGAGGTGCTGTTTTGGGCCTTCTTTGTCATCCTGCCGCTGCATTATCTCTGGGTGGGGGCGGGCTGGCATGGCATGGCCACCATTTTCATCCCGGTCTATGCCTTTGCCTTCATCCCCTTCCGCCGCGTGCTCACCGGGGAGACGAGGGGCTTCCTCATGAGCACCGCGCGCATCCAGTGGGCGCTGCTCATCTGCGTCTATGCGGTCAGCCACATGCCCATGCTGCTGGCGCTGCCGCTGAAAAATTACGAGGGGCAGAACGCCAAGCTGCTGTTCTTTTTCGTGCTCACGGCGCAGCTCAGCGACGTGCTTCAGTATGTCTGGGGCAAGACCTGCGGGCGCCGGCCTGTGGCGCCGCGCGTCAGCCCGCACAAAACCTGGGAAGGCACGCTCGGCGGCATCGGCAGCACCGTGCTCGTCAGCACCTGCCTCTGGTGGGCCACGCCCTTCAACCCCTGGCAGGCGGCGCTCATGGCCCTGCTCATCTGCCTGGCCGGCTTCTTCGGCGGCCTGGTGCTCTCCGCCATCAAGCGCGACCTCGGCGCCAAGGACTGGGGCGGCTCCATCGCCGGGCATGGCGGCTACATGGACCGCATGGACTCGCTCTGCTTTGCCGCCCCGTTGTTTTTCCACCTCACCGGTTTCTACTTCGGCACGGGCATGGACCCCGCGCCGCCGGAGTGGATCCTGCGCGTGCTGGGCCGCTGAGGCGCGTGCTCCGCGCTGGTCCTGGCAACAAACCAGAAGCACTCCCTTGCCACCGCGCGCATCCGCAGCCTGCTTCCTCAACCATGCCAGACACCGCACGCCTCCTCAGCCACAGCGACCTCCTGCAGCTCAAGCGCTGGAACACTCCCACCATCTACAACGGCTGGGAGCAGATCACCCGCCTCGACTCCGGCGCGGCCTGCTTCAACCTTGATGAAACGCGCGACTTCATGCCGCAGATGGGGCCGATGATTGGCTACGCGGTCACGCTGGTCATCGAACCCTCCAACGCCGCTCACCGCAAGGCAAACCCAGGCGCCGGACAGGAGTACCGCCGTTACCTCGCGAGCGTTCCAGGGCCGAAAATTGTCGTTGTGCAGGATCTCGACAAGCCGCGCGTCATCGGCTCGGCCTGGGGCGAGGTCAGCGCGAACATGCACCGCGCTCTCGGCTGCGTGGGCACCATCACCGACGGCGCCATCCGCGATGTGGACGAAATGACCAACGCCGGCTTCAAGGCCCTGGCCCGCAGGTTTTGCGTGGGCCACGCGCATGTGCATCCCGTGCGCTGGGGCTGCGAGGTGGAGGTCTTCGGACGCAGGGTTTCCCCTGGCGATTTGATCCACGCCGACAAGCACGGATTCCTCGTCATCCCCCCGGAGGACCAGCCCCGCCTGCTTGATGCCGCGCGCTTCATGGACACGAACGAGTGCGAAACTGTCATCCCCGCCGCGCGCGAGAGCGCGGGTCGTTCGATGGTGGAAACCCTCGCCGCGCTGGAGGACTCCGTCGCGCGCTTCGGAGCGAATGTTCGTGGAAAGTTCAGCCGCGAAGGGGAATGGTGAAGCGCGGCGCGCCTTTTCCTTCCGGTAAATCCAACGCCCCTCACCCAGACACGCTCATGAGAGCATCCAAAGTCCTCGCCAAACTCCGCGCCGGCAAAGTCGCGCGCATTTGCTGCTGCGGCTCGCCCGTCGCCTTTCTACCCGCCCTCGCCGCGCATTTTCAGTATGACGGCGTGTGGGTGGACGGCGAGCATCGCGCCTGGAACCCGCGCGAGATCGAGACCATGATCGGGCGCCACCACGCCGCCGGCGTTGACTGCGTGTGGCGTCCGCCCACCAAGGAAAAAAACGCTCTTTACCGTCTGCTTGAGGACGGCGCGGCCGGACTCATGATTCCCCATGTCGCCACTGCGGATGAAGCCCGCGCGCTGGTGCAAGCCGTCAAGTTTCCCCCGCTTGGCGACCGCGGCTTCTGTGGAGGCGGGCGCGATGCCGGTTACTGGATCGGCAAGCCAGCCGACTACACTGACGCGGCCAACCGCGAGACCTTCCTCGTCGTGCAGATCGAAACGCCGCAGGCCCTGGAGAACGCCGAATCCATCGCCGCCGTGCCTGGAGTGGACGTGCTTTTCCTCGGCCCGGGAGACATGTCCCTGCGCCTTGGCTGCACACCCGCGGTGCATGACCCGGTGATGCTTGATGTGCAGAAAAAAATCGCCGCCGCCTGCCGCGCGCACGGCAAGGCATGGGGCCGCCCTGTCGGCAGCGCTGATGATGTCAGGGGCATTGCCGGTCTTGGCGCGCAGTTCATCGTGCATGGCAGCGAGTTCAGCGCCCTCCATTCCCACCTCGGTGCCTGCGCCTCCGATTTTGACTCCGTGCTGGACGGCATCTGCCAGGCTGCCGCCATTCCCGCCGGCAAGACTTGCTGAGCCTCGCATTTCCGGCCTGCCCCGCCTTGCGCCTCCGCTCTGCCACGGCATCATGCCCGCGCATGATCAGCATTCTCGACCCCGCGCAGGGCTCCACAGGCTCCGGCCTCGTGGAGCGGATGCGCCACGCCTTTTCCACCGATGGAAAGCTGGCCGCCTCGCCGCAGTTCGAGTACCGCCCGCAGCAGCAGCGCATGGCCGAGCTCGTCGCCCGCGCGTTGGAAAGGAACCACGCCCTCGTCGTCGAGGCCGCCACCGGCGTTGGCAAGTCTCTTGCCTATCTCCTCCCCGCCGTCGAGCACGCGCTGGAGCACAGGCGCAAGGCCATCATCTGCACACACACCATCAACCTCCAGGAGCAGCTCATTCATAAAGACCTGCCCATCGTCCGCAAACTCACCGGCGACTTCCATGCCGAGCTGCTCAAAGGCCGCGGCAACTACCTCTGCCCTTCCCGGCTCAAAAACGCCTTCTCCCACAGCGGCGATCTCTTCAGCACCAGCGAGGCCGCCGAGCTTCAACTCATCGAGGACTGGTTCCGCCAAAATCCCGGCGGCACCCTCAGCGAGATGGACTTCACACCCGGCGCGCGCGTCTGGTCCCTCGTGTGCAGCGAGCCGCACGCCTGCACCCCGCGCCGCTGCCCGCCCGGCAGCGGCTGTGTGTATCAGGATGTGCGCCGCCGCATGGCCGAGGCCGATGTCCTCGTGCTGAATCACACTCTCTTTTTCACCCTGCTCGCCTCCGCCGATGAGACCCTCGCCGAGGATGCCAACTTCATCTTCCCGCGCGACTTCGTCATCCTCGACGAGGCCCATACCATCGAAAACATCGCCGCCAAAGCCTTTGGTCTCCACCTCAGCGAATCCAACGTCCGCTTCGAGCTGGGCCGCCTCTTCAACCCCAAGACCCGCAAAGGCTTCTTCCAGTCCCTCGGCGAGCAGGAAGGCATACGCGAAGTCTGCCAGGCCGTCGGACTCGCCGAGACCTTTTTTCGCGAAGCCGAGGCCGCCTGCAAATTCAGCGGCCCCTACGGCAAGGAATACCGCGTCCGCGAGCCCGGCCTCCTGGAGGACACTCTCAGCCTGCCGCTCCAGCGCGTGGCGCGCTACGCGCAAAAGGCCGGCGATGCCGCCAGGAGCGACGGCCAGAAACTCGAAATCCTCGACATCGCCAAACGCCTCAACGCCCTGCGCGCCACCCTCGCCGCCTTCCTCGACCAGACCGAGGAAGGCCACGTTTATTGGGCCGAGCGCGGCGGCGGCGACAACCGTGTCCTTTCCTTCCACAGCGCGCCCATTGATGTCTCGCCGCAGTTGGAAAACATCTTCTTCACCGGAAAAAAAGCCTGCGTCTTCACCAGCGCCACTCTTGGCATCGGCGATGACACCGCCTTGAGCTACTTCCGCAACCGTGTCGGCGCGCACAAAGCCGAGGCTGCCACGCTGGAGAGTCCCTTCGATTTTCAGAAGCAGATGCGGCTCTACCTCGTGAAAAAAATGCCCGAGCCCGCCAGCCCCGACTACGCGGCGGCGCTTCAGGAAAAGATCTCCCATTTTCTCACCCTATCCCAGGGGCGCGCTTTCGTGCTCTTCACCAGCTACAGCCAGATGACCGCGCAGGCAGACCGGCTGGAGGAGTTCTGCGAGGACAACGGCTGGCGCCTGCTCGTCCAGGGGCGTGGCATGCCCCGGCACCAGATGCTGTCCGAGTTCAAAAAAGACACCCACAGCATCCTGCTCGGCACCGACAGCTTTTGGACCGGCGTGGACGTGCCCGGCGAGAGCCTCAGCAACGTCATCATCACCCGCCTGCCTTTCGCCGTGCCCGACCATCCCGTCACTGCCAGCCGGCTGGAGCACTTGGAGGAGCAGGGTCTCAACCCATTCACTGAATACAGCGTGCCCGAGGCCATCCTCAAGCTGCGCCAGGGCGTCGGCCGCCTCATCCGCACCCGGCAGGACCATGGCATTGTCGCCATTCTTGATCCCCGTCTTCTCAGCAAACCCTATGGCCGCGCCTTCCTCGCCTCCCTGCCGGACTGCCCGACGGAGATGGTGTGAAGCGGGGGATAAATCAGGTGGGAGACTGCTTGGGGCTTCCAGGGAGGACGGGAAATGCGGCGACACGGGTAGGAAGAGACTGGATTATCGGATTTCACAACAACTCCGGAAAAACCACCTTGGGCATCGAAATTTAGTGCTGGAGTATGGGCAAATGGTGTTTGCCCATACTCAAAACGCCGGTTGCCTGTTTCCAGACAAGGATTGTCTGCGTCCAAACATGGGTTTCTCTTGTCCATTTTCCGGGTGCCTGCATCCAGGGACCGGTGGCCTGTGCTGCCTCAAAAACCCGCCAGTGCGCAGCATGACATACGCCAGCAGCGCGCTCAAACCTGCCCGTAATAGGCGCCCGGCCCGTGTTTGCGCAGGTGGTGCTTTTCCAGAATATGATCCGGGATGGGACCCAGGCCGGGGCTTAGGGCCAGGGTGGCGAGCGCCATCTGCGCGCACACCTCGAGGGCGATGCTGTTTTTGAGGGACTCGGAGGCGTTCCTGCCGAAGGTGAAAGGCGCGTGGTAGAGTTGCAGCACGGCGGGCATCTCCAACGGGTCCAGGCCCAGCTCGCGCAGGCGCTCCACGATGGCCGCGCCGGTGAAGTGCTCATAGTCCTCCGCCACCTCGGCGGGAGTCAGGGCGCGCACCAATGGCACGGTGCCGTGAAAGTGGTCGGCGTGCGTGGTGCCAAAACAGGGCAGCTCGCGACCCGCCTGGGCAAAGGCGGTGGCATGAGGACTGTGCGTGTGCGTAATGCCGCCGACACGCGGGCACTCGCGGTAAAGATGCAGGTGCGTTTTGGTGTCCGAGGAGGGGCGCAGCCCGCCCTCGACGACCTCGCCATCGAGATCGAGCAGCACCATCAGGTCCGGCGTGAGCGCGGAGTAGTCCACTCCACTCGGCTTGATGCACCAGAGGCCCGAGGCTCGGTCAATGCCGCTGACGTTGCCCCAGGTCAGGCGCGCCAGGCCGCTGTGCTCCAGGGCGCGGTTGGCGGCGCAGACTTCTGCTTTGAGTTCTTCGAGCATGGCGTTGTTATGCAGCGGTGTGCCGGCAGCGGCAAAGGGAAAAAGCGCGGCGGGGCGCGAGTGCCGGCCGCGTTTTCCCGCTCGCCCCCGCATTTCTGGCACTGCGGGCGAGCGGTGCGGGAATGCAGTCATGGCAATCTCCGCCCGACCGCCCGCGTTATCCTCCCTGATGAGACTTGGCATCCTGATTTCATGGCTCCTGCCCGCCGCCGCCTGGTGCGCGGAGGATGCGCGCGCGCTTTTCACGCGGCGCGTGTGGCCGCTCTTCCAGGAGAAATGCCTGGCCTGCCACGGCCAGGACGAGGGCAAAATCAAAGGCGGGCTGGACATGCGCGCGCCGGAGTCCACGCTCAAGGGCGGCGACAGCGGCGCGGCATCCCTCGTGGCCGGCAAACCGGAACAAAGCCCCCTCTATCTCGCCGCCACCCGCGCGCACGAGGAGTGGGAAGCCATGCCGCCGAAGGAGGCGGACAAACTGACGCCTGAGCAGACGGAATGGATCAAACAATGGATCACCGCAGGCGCGCCCTGGCCCGACGAGACGGCGCGAAGGGAGATCGCCAAGGCCAACGCAGCGCGGTGGAGCGCGGAGGACGGCGTCACCGTCAGGACCACGGGCGCGCTTTCTCCCGACTGGGCCGCCAGGCGTTACAAGCCGGAGGCGCTCTGGGCTTACCAGCCGGTGCGCAAACCGGAAGTCCGCGGCACGAATCTCCAAGGCGCGAAAAACCACCCGGTGGATGAGCTGATCTCCCTCCGTCTTCCCCGGGAAATGACGGTGGCGGGTGCCGCGGACGCGCGCGCCTTCATCCGGCGGGCGGCCTTTGACCTCACCGGCCTGCCGCCCGCGCCGGCGGAGGTGGAGCAGTTTGCCCTGGATTATGCAAAGGACGCGGACGCCGCCGTGCTCGCGCTCATTGAACGCCTGCTGGCCTCCCCTCACTACGGGGAGCGCATGGCGCGGCACTGGCTGGATGTGGCGCGCTACGCGGACAGCAGCGGCTTTGCCAATGACTACGAGCGGGGCAATGCCTGGCGCTACCGCGACTATGTGGTGCGCAGCTTCAACGCGGACAAGCCCTACGACCAGTTCATCAAGGAGCAGATCGCCGGGGATGAAATGTCCGGCAGACAGGGCGTCGGGACTCCTGATTCCGAGCTGCTCATCGCCACCGGCTTCCTGCGCATGGGTCCGTGGGAGCTGACCGGCATGGAGGTGGCAAAGATCGCCCGCCAGCGCTTCCTCGACGATGTGACCAACAGCGTGGGCGAGACCTTCCTCGCGCACTCCCTGCAATGCGCGCGCTGCCACGACCACAAGTTCGACCCGGTGCCCACGCATGACTACTACGCCATGCAGGCGTGCTTCGCGACGACCCAGCTCGCAGAGCGCCCGGCTCCGTTTTTGCCGGAGGAAAACACGGAGGGCTTCGAGGAAAAACGCCACCTTGAGGCGCGCCGCGCGGAATACTCGGCCATGCTCAGGGCGCTGGATGACAAGCTGCTGAAAAACGCGCTCCAGTGGTTCACTGAAAAAGGCCTCGACCCCGCCGCTTGGAACGAGGCCGTGGCGCAGGCGCGCGCCGGGGCCGGTGAAAACCGCAGGCGCGGCGGCGAGGCGAACATCTTCGGCGCGGCGCGCTCCATCCTGCAAAAACGCGGCGTGCCGGAGGGCCTGTATCCGCCGAAGCTGGCCGGCTTCGAGCCGGAGGACTACGGCAACGAGCGCGTGGCGCGCAAGGGGCTGGAGCGGCTGCGCTGGGAGCTTGAGCGCTACGAGCCTTACGCCTTCAGCGTCTATGACGGCCTGACACCGCAGGTCACCTCCGTCTATCAGCCGGTGCGCATGCCGCAGGACCGGATGCGCGCGGGCGAAATGGAGCAGACGGCCATCCTCGGCGGCGGCGACCCCTTCTCGCCCACAACACCGGTGAGGCCTGGAGCGCTCTCGGTGCTGGAGGCGACATCAAGCCTGGAGTTCCAGGGTACGCAGGAGATCGAGGGCCGCCGTCTCAAGCTGGCGGAGTGGATCGCGCGCGCGGACAATCCGCTGACAACGCGCGCCATCGTGAACCGCGTCTGGCTCTGGCACTTCGGCCAGGCCATCGCGGGCAATCCGAACAATTTTGGAAGCACCGGCAAGCCGCCCTCGCATCCGGAGCTGCTCGACTGGCTGGCGGCGGTGTTTGTCGAAAAAGGCTGGTCGTTCAAGGAGCTGCACCGCGTCATCATGACCAGCGCCGCCTACCGCAGGAGCGCTGGCATGGATGCAAACCCGCCCTCCGGCATCTCCCGCGAGGACTTGGAGAAACACCACGCCATCTTCAAGCCGCGCCGGCTTTCCGCCGAGGAGCTGCGGGACGCCATGCTCAGCATCACCGGCGAGTTGAATCCCGCGCTCGGCGGCATCCCGAACCGCCCGGAGATCAACCTCGAAGTGGCGCTCCAGCCGCGCCAGGTCATGGGCACCTTCGCCGCCGCCTGGGTGCCCAACCCCCTGCCTGCGCAGCGCCACCGCCGCAGTCTCTACGCGCTGAAAATTCGCGGCCTGCGCGATCCCTTCATGGAGGTCTTCAACGAGCCAGGCCCCGACTTCTCCTGCGAAGCGCGCGAAGTCTCGACCGTCACACCGCAAGTCTTCAGCCTCTTCAACGGCCAGCATGTGCATGATCGCGCCCTGGCCCTGGCCCACCGTGTCCTGGGCGAGGCCGGAGACACCGGCATGGCGGACGCGCGCGCGGCGGTGATGACAAGGGTCTTCGGCCTTTGTTTCGGCCGCGCTCCCACAGCGGATGAGGCGCGCGACTGCCTGGCGCACTGGCAGGCCATGGAGGCCCGGCACTCAGGCGGCTCCGTGGCGCGGCCCAAACCTCCACTCGAAATCCGCCGCGATGCCGTGGAGGAGAACACCGGCGAGAAATTCAGCTTCCAGGAAAAACTGCACGGCTACACCGAATTCGTGCCCGATCTCCAGCCCGCCGATGTGGACGCCCGCACCCGCGCGCTGGCCGAGGTGTGCCTCGTTCTGCTGAACTCGAACGAGTTCGCCTACCTGCACTGATACTCACCCAACGCGGGCAGGGATAAGTCGCTGATTCGACCAGACACCCGAACATGAACCATGCAGCGCGTCACCACGATTTGAGCCCCCGGCGTACTGTTCCTTGGGAAGGCTTTCCGCGTCCAATCGAAGGAGGACGCAATGCTCCAAAGCTCCATCACTGCCGTCGCATGACATCGCCAATCGCTGCGGCGCGGGACTTGCTCACACGCTGAAGGCGTCCTCGACGAGTTTCTCCTGCTCCAGCACGTGGATGGCCTTGGAGCCGGCGGCGGGGCTGGAGCTGCGCTCGCGGCCGGCGTAGCGCAGCTTGTGGTTGGAGAGCTCCTCGAGGCGCGGGCGGATGTAGTAGAAGGCGCCCATGTTGCGCGGCTCCTCCTGGCACCAGATCCACTTTTTCTGCGCGCGCGGGTAGCGCGCGACGATTTCCTTGAGCATCTCGTAGTTGAGCGGGTAAAGCTGCTCGACTCGGATGATGGCGGCGTTTTTGATCTTGTTCTTCTCGCGGAATTCCAGGAGGTCATAATAGACCTTGCCGGAGCAGAAGATGAGGCGCGCGACGCGGTCAGGGCTGCCCGCGAGCTGCTCGTCGTCCAGCACCTCGCGGAAGTGTGTGCCGGCGGCCATGTCATCGAGCCTGGAGACGCAGCGCGGATGGCGCAGGAGGCTCTTTGGCGTCATGACGACGAGCGGCTTGCGCGTGGAGCGGTGGACCTGGCGGCGCAGGGCGTGGAAGTACTGGGCGGGGGTGGAGAAGTTGCACACCTGCATGTTGCCGCCGGCGCAGAGCTGGAGGAAACGCTCAAGGCGGGCGCTGGAGTGCTCGGGCCCCTGGCCCTCGTAGCCGTGCGGCAGGAGGAGGGTGATGTGGCTGGGTCGCTGCCACTTGCTCTCGGCGGAGCAGATGAACTGGTCTATGATGACCTGGGCGCCGTTGACGAAATCCCCGAACTGCGCCTCCCAGCAGATCAACATGCCGGGCGCCAGCAGGGAATAGCCGTAGTCGAAGCCGAGCACGGCGGCCTCGGAGAGCAGGCTGTTATAGACGCAAAAGCGGCCCTGGTCGTCCTGGATGTTGTTGAGGGGGATGTGACGCTCGCGCGTTTCGGTGTCGTAGAGCACACTATGGCGCTGGCTGAAGGTGCCGCGCCGCACGTCCTGGCCGGAGAGGCGCACGCCATATTTTTCGGTCAACAGCGTGCCGAACGCCAGGGACTCGGCGGTGGCCCAGTCAATGCCCTCGCCGGTTTCGACGGCCTTGCCGCGCGCGGCGAGGAAGCGGCGCGCGATGGTGGGATGGAGGCGGAAGCCCTCGGGCGCCTCGATGAGTTTTCGCCCGATGCGCGCCAAATCCTCACGGGACACGCCGGTGTCCACGACGTTGTAGTCATAGGCGGGCTGAGGCTCGACGACGAACCCCTCATACGGATTGCCGCCTTTGCCGTCATCCTTGGAGGCAAGGCTGTTGACGCCGTCCTCCAGCTCGTCCTCCAGCTCTTTTTGCAGGGCGTCGGCGGCGGCCTCGTCGAGCACGCCTTCCGCAATGAGTTTGCGCCGGTAAAGGGTGGCGGTGGAGGGATGGGCGGCGATGCTGCGCGCCATGTTCGGCTGGGTGAAGGCGGGCTCGTCGGTCTCGTTGTGGCCGTAGCGGCGGTAGCAGACGATGTCGAGCACCACGTCGCGCTTGAAGGTCTGGCGAAATTCCAGCGCGAGCTTGGCGGCCTGCATGACTTCAAGGGGGCAGTCTCCATTCACATGGAAGACGGGGGCGTCAATCATCTTGGCCACGTCCGTGCAGTAGCGGCTGGAGCGCGCGTCGGCGGGCAGGGTGGTGAAGCCGATCTGGTTGTTGACGACGATATGGATGGTGCCGCCGGTCTGGTAGCCGGGGAGTTGGGAGAGGTTCAGCACCTCGGCCACCATGCCCTGGCCGGCAAAGGCGGCATCCCCATGCACAAGGATGGGGATGACCTGGCTGCGCGAGGCCGTGTCGCCCAGGAAGCGCTGGCGGGCGCGGGCCATGCCCTCGACCACAGGGTCCACTGCCTCCAGATGGCTGGGGTTCGGCGCGAGCATGACGGAGATCTCATGGCCGTCGCGGGTCTGGCGCACGGTTTCAAAGCCGAGGTGGTATTTCACATCCCCGTCCCCGGCGACCATGTTGGGCACATAATTTTCCGAGAACTCGTAAAAGAGGCTCTCCAGCGGCTTGCGCAGGAAATTGGCCAGCACGCTGAGGCGGCCGCGGTGGGCCATGCCCATGACGATTTCCTTGCCGCCGAGGGCTGGCAGGCCCTCGAGGATGGTCTCCAGCGCGACGAGCATGGACTCGCCGCCTTCGACGGAGAAGCGCTTCTGCCCGACAAAGCGGCGGTGCAGGAAGCGCTCGAAGGTCTCCGCCTCCAGCAGCCAGCGCAGAGCGTCCACCTGCTCCCGTGCGGCGGGCGGCGGCAGAGCGAGGCGTTTTTCCACGCGCTCCAGCAGCCAGTCGCGCACCTCCGGGGCCACGATGTGCATGAATTCGAAGCCGCTGGTGCCGCAGTAAATCCGGCGCAGTTCCTCCAGCATGACCCGCAGCCTCATGGGGCTGCCCTCGCGGAACATTTGCGTGCGCACTTCGTGGTCCAGCTCGGCGGCTGTGAATCCCAGCCCATCCAAGGTCAGGGCGGAAACCTCCGGACCGGCGGCGGCAAGCGGGTCCACATGCGCGGCTGTGTGCCCCAGTCGGCGGAACATGAGAAGGGCGTTGGTCACCCTCATGCGGAAGTTCAGCGCCTCTTCGGAGAGGGCGGCCCCGCCGGCGTCAGGCGCGGCGCTCCTTCCGGCGCGCTTCGCCAGCTCCGCCATGCCTAGCTCGAATCCCTCGAAAAATGCCGCCCATGAGGTGTCCACGGAGGCGGGGTTGCTTTTCCATTCCTGGTATCTTTCGTCGAGCAGGGCTGAATTGGCCCGAAAGGGCACAGAGGCGTTCATGATTTGGGGGGCGGGGGCGCAGAATGATGCGGTTTGATACGCTTGCAACCCGTGAAGGGTCGGAAAAGCCGGTTTCCTGCCACGATGCCGGTTTTCAGGATTCAAGGGCGATTTTTGAGGCACCCAGCGCATTTTCACGCGGATGCCGGGAATGTGGATAACCACGCTTGTTGACAGATAAAATGTGAAGAATATTAACAAGTCCTAAATATCCAAAGCTCGTGATGCCCAAGCTGTCACTCCCACCCGTCAATAAAAAAATCGGCAGCACCCTCGACCGGCAGAAGCCTGCGGGTGTGAGGCGGCATCCGCAGCGCCTGAAGGAGGTGAAGAAGCTCAAAATCAAACGCTGGGTGGCCTGGATGTGCCTTTTCCCTCTCGGCACCGTCACCGCTTTTACACTGGCCGAGATGTTCTGGCGCGCGGTCATCCGGGTGGAATTCTGGCGCAGCGAGCCGCTGGTGTTTTTCGTGACCGGAGGGGTCGTATGGTGGATGGCGTATCTGTTCCGCTGGCGTCCGCTGCACTCGTATGTGATCGGCCATGAGGTGAGCCACATGCTCATGGCGCGGGTGTTCGGCGGGAAAATCTACAAATGGGACCACGGCCCGGCGGGCGGCTATGTCGAGACGGACAAGTCGAACACCTGGATCAGCCTGGCGCCTTACATCGTGCCGCTTTACCCGCTGATTGTCTTGTGCGCCCACCTGGCAACCGGGCTGTTTTTTGACACGCATGAAGCGGTGACGGTCCCTGCGGGGATGCTGGCCTTCAGTTTCAAACCGGCGTGGTTGTTTTACATCCTGCTGGGCTTCACCTGGTGGTTCCACGCCACCTACACCTGGAAGACGGTGGCGATGGAGCAGGGCGATCTGAGGCGCAACGGCGAGTTTTTCTCCATGCAGTTGATCTTTGTCGCGAATCTGGCGGTGCTGCTGGTGCTGTTTCTGGCGTCATCCTCGACACCGGGCCTGGGACTTGGTGAAATGGGGCGCTGCTGGCTGTCCACGGCCGCGTTCCTCTGGCGCAACAGCCTGGGTCTTTTCTGGTGAGGAAGGCGCGAATTCCCGCTGGCGGGGCTTGGCGGCATCGCCACCATGGCGGCGCGCATGGAAACCGACCCCGCCAGGGTAATCCTCACCGTCAGCCAGCTCACCCGTGAAATCCGCGAGGTGCTCGAAGGGCGTGTCGGCAGCGTCTGGGTGGAGGGCGAGATCAGCAACCACCGCCTCCAGACCAGCGGCCACCAATACTTCACGCTCAAGGACGAGGGCTCGCAGGTGTCCTGCGTGCTCTTTCGCGGAGCGGCGAGGATGGCGTCAAGGCTCAGGGATGGAGACCAGGTCCAGGTCTTCGGCGGAGTCTCCGTCTATGAGCCGCGCGGGCAATACCAGCTCGTCGTCCGCCAGGTGCGCATGAAGGGACAAGGCGGACTCCAGGCACGGTTCGAGGCGCTGAAGAAAAAACTCTTCGCGGAGGGACTCTTCGACGAAGCTGTGAAACGGCCCATCCCGCGCGTCCCGCAAACCGTGGCGCTGGTCACCTCCCCCACCGGAGCGGCCATCCAGGACATGCTGAACATCCTCACCCGCCGCGCGCCCTGGGTGCGCGTGCTGGTTTTTCCCGTGCGTGTGCAGGGCCAGGGAGTCGAGCGGGAGACCATCCGCGCGCTGGAAATCCTCAACGACGCGGAAAGCCGCGGCCTGCCCCGGCCCGACACCATCGTCATCGGGCGCGGCGGCGGCAGCCTGGAGGACCTCTGGGCCTACAATGAGGAGTCCCTCGCCCGCGCCATCCGCGCCTCGGAAATCCCGGTCATCTCCGCAGTCGGGCATGAGATAGACTTCACCATCGCAGACTTCGCCGCCGACCTGCGCGCCCCCACGCCGAGCGCCGCCGCCGAGCTGCTCGCGCCGGAAGCGGCCGGACTGCTGCGCCATTTTGAAACCCGGGAGCGCGGCATGGAGAACCGCGTCGAAAACCTCCTTGAGCATCACGACCAGGTGCTCGACCTCACCGCCAGGGGCGCGCTCGCGCGCGGCCCGGAGTGGCAGCTTCTGCAGTCCGTGCAGCAGGCGGATGAAGCCGAGTCGCGACTGAACGCGGGGGCGCGCGCGCGAATCCAGGAGCTGGCAGACCAGACCGCGCACTGCCAGCACACCCTCGCACGCCGGCATCCCGATATTTTGCTTTCCGAGGCCGGCCACAAAGTCGAAACCGCCGGGCGCGGCATGAATCATCTGGCGGCGCGGTTGCTGGAACGAATCCAGCAGCGCCTCGACTCCCGCCGGGACCTCCTGCGCCAGCTCGGCCCGCACGCCGTGCTCGCGCGCGGCTTTTCCTACACCACGAACTCCACGGGCCGCATGCTCAAAAATGCCGCCGATGCCGGCGATGGAGAACTCATCCGCACACTGCTGGCCGAAGGCTGCATTGAGAGCGTCGTTCGCAAAAAGTGACCGGAGGGCGGATGCGTAGTCACACAAGCAGCCGCGCATGCGGGCAGGCTTGATTTGCAGCGCATCCCCTTCCCCTCCCACTTGGGCGGGCACCGGAACGCGGGTCCCGCAGGCCATGCCCATAAGCCTTGCCGCGCCGGGATTTCGCATCCATCATGCGCGCCTTTTCCCGCATGTCCGCTCCGCATTTGCAGCCAGACCCCGACTCCTTTCGCGCCCTCGCGCGGAAAGGAAACCTCGTTCCTGTGGTCGCCGAGCTGACAGCGGACTATGAGACTCCGCTCTCCGCCTTTCAAAAGCTCCACGACGGACGCTGCGGATTCCTGCTGGAGTCCGCGGAGCTGACCCAGCACTCCGGGCGCTACTCCCTGCTTGGCAGCTCCCCGCGCATGATCTTCACCGCGCGCGGACGGGAAATCGAAATCGAGGAGCGCGGCAGGACCCGCGCCTTCACCACGGATTCCGACCCTCTGGACGAGCTGAAAAAACTCATGCGCCCCTACCGGCCCGTGGAGTCGCACCCCATCCCCGTCTTCCACGGGGGCGCTGTCGGCTACCTGGCCTATGACATGGTTCGTTTTTTCGAACCCACCCTGGCGCCGCCGCCAAAGGACGATCTTGGCCTGCCTGACATGGTCTTCATGATCACGGACACGGTCGTCATTTTTGACCACCGCACGCGCAGGATGATGCTCGTGGCCAATGTCCACACCGACGAGCATGAGAACCTGGACGCCGCCTACGACTGGGCGCGGGCGCAGATTTCCCTGCTCATTCAAAAGCTCTCGCAGCCCCTGGCGGTGAAGCCGCTGCAGACCATCGCCCCCATCTCCAACGACAGCCTCCCGCCTCCCGCCGGCAACACCACGCGCGAGGAATACGAGGGCATGGTGGTCAAAATGAAGGAGTACATCCGCGCCGGGGACATTTTCCAGGGCGTGCCCTCCCAGCGCTTCGAGACCTCCTACACTGGCACGCCGCTGGACCTTTACCGCGCGCTGCGCCATGTGAACCCCTCGCCCTACATGTTCTGCCTGCAATTCCCCCAGGGCTTCAGCCTTGTCGGCAGCTCGCCCGAGGTGCATGTGAAATGCCTGGGCGGCCGCATTGACATCCGTCCCATCGCCGGCACGCGCTGGCGCGGCAAAACCCGCGCCGAGGACGACGCGCTGGCCGGCGAACTGCTCAACGACCCAAAGGAGCGCGCCGAGCACATCATGCTCGTGGACCTGGCCCGCAACGATGTGGGACGCGTGGCCGAGTATGGCACCGTGCGCGTCAGCGACCTCATGATCATCGAGCGCTACAGCCACGTCATGCACATCGTCAGCAATGTGGACGGCCGCCTTCGCGGAGACAAGGACGCCTACGACGTGATGCGCGCCACCTTCCCAGCCGGAACCGTCAGCGGCAGCCCAAAAGTGCGGGCCATGGAGATCATCAACGAGGTGGAGAAAAGCAAGCGCTGCGCCTATGCCGGCGCCGTCGGCTACTTCGGCTTCGACGGCAATCTCGACTCGTGCATCGCCCTGCGCACCTGCGTGCTCAAGGACGGCAAGGCCCATGTGCAGGCCGGCGCCGGTGTCGTGGCCGACTCCGTCCCCGCCGCCGAATACCAGGAGACTGTGAACAAAGCCGCCGGCATGCTGCGCGCCATCGAGTGGGCGCGCCAGCTCGGCGCGTGAGGCAAAAGGCGTCAATCACCGGCGTGCAGAATGACCCGGTGCCATGACCAGTCGGGCGGGAACAAATGGCCGCGCTGTGTGGCGAACTCCTCCGGCACCTCGTCAAACGGGCGGTGATGATCCTTGCGGACGCGCACCGTGCCGTCGCCGAGAACAGCGGTCACGCTTCCCACCACCAAACCTCCCCCAAAGCCAAAGGAGGAAACAGCGGAAGTGCTCGCGTGCGGAACCGCCAGCACACGACTGCCAACCCTGACCCCGCCGCGGAAACTCGTCAGCCGCGCCTTGTCATTCTCCCTTCCCCTCTCATGCACGGCACTCTTTTCCTCGGCCAGACCGGTGATCCTGCCAGCCTCCACAAGGTCATAAACGGCGGGCCTGCCGGAAGCCGTGATGTTTTCAGGCTCCGGCGCCCTCGCGTCCCGGATCGCCATGCTGAGCGGCTTGCCTTTGATGTGGATGAAATTGTCCAGCGCCGGCGGCATGCTCTCGCACGAGGCAAGAACGACGATCGGGGAAAAGAGAACAACACGAAGCCGGGAAATCGAAAATCGCATGGCGGGGAAAAGTGTCGCCCATGTTGCTCTCGACTTGCGGTTAAAGTCAACGGTCAAGACAGGCGATGCTTGTTCGCCATGTAATACAACACCGGCACGGCCATGCGGCTGATGAACAGGCTTGCGATTTCGCCTGCCATTAATGCGATGGCGAGGCCTTGGAAGATCGGATCAGCTAGGATGACCGCAGCACCGACGACGACCGCCATCGCCGTGAGGAGCATTGGGCGGAAGCGCACCGCGCCAGCGTCGATCACCGCTTCGCTCAGCGGCATGCCTTCACGCACGCGCAGTTCGATGAAATCGACGAGAATGATCGAATTTCGCACCACGATGCCGCCACCGGCCATGAAGCCGATCATGCTCGTGGCGGTGAAAAAGGCATCCAGCATCCCGTGCGCAGGCAAAATGCCGACCAGCGAGAAAGGAATGGCGATCATCACAATCGCCGGGGTGATGAAACTGCGGAACCAGCCGACCATGAGCACGTAGATGAGGATCAAACACGCACCGAAGGCCGCGCCGAGATCGCGGAAGACCTCGATGGTGATGTGCCATTCGCCGTCCCATTTGATGGCAGGCTCCTGGTCGGAGAATGGCATCGCGGCGTTGTAGATTCGCACGCCGGGGACCGCGGAGTGATGGAGTGATGAAGTGGTGGAGTTTTGGTTTCCAACACTCCCGTTTTCCATCACTCCATTCAGCCGGGCGATTGCCTCGTTCATCTGGAAAATGGCATACACGGGGCTTTCGACGACTCCGGCGACATCGCCGATGACGTAGGTCACGGGCATGAGGTTCTTGTGATAGCGGCTTTTTTCGACGGTGACGTGCTCGACCTTCACCAACTCGCGCAAGGGCACGAGTGGCGAGCCGCTGGCACCGGGTTCGGGCAGAGCATTGGCATCGCCGGAACGCACCCGAAGCGCCAAAAGCTCCTCAGGCGTGGTTTTGGAGCTTCGGGGCAGTTCGAGGCGAATGTTCACGTCTTCCTTCTCTTCCTGCTGATGCAGCAAATCGACGCTTTCACCATCCACGGCGATTTTGAGCGTCTGCGAGATCGTGGCGGCGCTGATGCCGTGGAGCGCGGCTTTTTCCTTGTCGATGATGAAGCGAGCTTTTTGCTGATCGGCCTCGATATACCAGTCCACATCAACGACGCCCGGTGTGCTCTTGAAGATGGCTTTCACCTTCTCGGCCAGTTTGAGCCGTGCTTCATCATCGGGTCCGTAAATCTCCGCGACGAGCGTTTGCAGCACCGGCGGTCCCGGCGGCACTTCCGCGATGGCCGCGCGGGCACCATAACGCTCCGCAATCGCCGCCACGGCCGGACGCACGCGTTTGGCGATGTCGTGACTCTGCGCCTTGCGTTCGTGTTTGTTCACCAGATTGACCTGAATGTCCGCCACGTTCGCGCCGCGACGCATGAAGTAGTGCCGCACTAGCCCGTTGAAGTTGTAGGGCGAGGCGACACCGGCATACACTTGGTAATCCGTGACCTCCGGCTCCGTGCGGATCGCGGCTGCCATCTCGCGAGCGACGGCGGTCGTTTTTTCCAAGGAAGAGCCTTCCGGCATGTTCAGGATGACCTGAAACTCGCTCTTGTTGTCGAAGGGCAGCATCTTCACCTTCACCCAGCCGATGCCGACAGTCGCCATGCTACCGAGCAGCAGCGCGGTGATGCCGATGAGGAAGATCCAGCGCCAGCCGGTGCTGTGAATGAGCGGGCCCATCATCTTGCGGTAGAGCTTCGTGAAGAAGTCTTCGGGATGCTCGTGGCTGGAGTGGTGGAGTGTTGGAGTATTGGAGTCCGTCTGACTTGTCTGACTGGTCGGACCCGTCCGACGAAACCAGCCCAAGATCCGAATCGAAGCCCACGGCGTCACGATGAACGCGATCAACAACGACCAAAACATCGCCGCACTCGCTCCAATCGGAATCGGGCGCATGTAGGGGCCCATCAAGCCGCCCACGAATGCCATCGGCAGCACCGCAGCGATCACCGCAAAGGTGGCGAGGATCGTGGGATTGCCCACTTCACCCACGGCTTCGACAGCGATAGCGGACCAATTGCGACCTTTGTTTTGCGGCAGATGGAAATGCCGAACAATGTTTTCGACCACGACGATGGCATCATCGACAAGGATGCCGATGCTGAAGATGAGCGCGAAGAGGGTGATGCGGTTCAGCGTGAAGCCGTAGAGGTAGAAAACGAGCAGCGTGAGCGCCAGCGTGGCCGGGATGGCCACCGCGACGATGCCGCTCTCCCGCCACCCGAGCGTGAGCCAGATGAGGATCGCCACGCTGAACACGGCGATGCCCATGTGCAGCAGCAGCTCGTTGGATTTCTCCGCCGCGGTCTCGCCGTAGTTGCGTGTGATGCTGACATTGACATCGGCCGGAATGACGCTGCCTTTGAGCAGCTCGACCTTTTGCAGCACTTCGTCGGCAACGCTGATCGCATTCGCGCCGGGGCGTTTGGCGATGCTGAGCGTCACGGCGGGTTCGTCGCTTGTAGGATGGGCATTCTGCCCGTCGTCGGGTGTTGCGGGCATTCTGCCCGCCTCTGAACGGGCAGGATGCCCGTTCCACTCGGAGTCAGGCAGAATGCCTGACCTACCCCGCCCATAAAACACATACTGTGTTGGCTCCTCGCCTCCATCGACGATGTCCGCGACTTCGCGCAGATACACGGGACGGCCGCTGAAGACGCCGATGACCACGTTGCCGACTTCTTCGGCGGTTTTGAGGAAGGCACCGGTTTCGACGAGGACTTCGTTGTTGCCGGTGGTGAGGCCACCGGCGCGGAATTGGCGGTTCGCCTGCTGGAGCATCGGCACGAGGCCGGCGGGGCTCAGATTGCGGCTGGCGAGCTTCACGGGATCGAGCATCACACGCACCGCGCGACGCGAACCACCGAGCAGCGTCGTCTCGGCCACGAGCGGCACTTGTTTGATCGATTCATCCACCTGCGCGGCCAAACGACGGAGTGTGAGGTGATCGTAGCGGGCACTGTGAAAGGTGAGCGCGAGGATGGGCACGTCGTCGATGCTCCTCGGCTTCACGATGGGCATCGTGACGCCCATCGGGATGCGGTCGAAGTTCGAGCGCAGCTTCTCGGTGATCTTCACCAGGCTGCGCTCCGGGTCCTCGCCCACTTTGAAGCGCACGATGACGAGGCTCTCGCTGTCGCGTGAGGTGCTGTAGAGGTATTCCACGCCAGGGACCTCCCACAGCAGCTTTTCCATCGGACGCGTGGCGCGTTCCTCGATCTCCTTCGCCGTCGAGCCTGGCATGGCGACCATCACATCGATCATCGGCACCTTGATCTGCGGCTCTTCTTCACGCGGCAGCAAAACAAGCGCCGCCGCGCCGAGCAAAACGGACGCGATGACCACCAGCGGCGTCAGCTTCGAATCAATGAACGCCGCCGCGATACGGCCTGCGATGCCGAGATGAGGATAGGAAGGCTCGCTCATGGCTGGATCGTCACGGGTTGGCCATCGGTGAGTTGAGCGCTTTCGCTCACGATGACCTGTTCACCTTCTTCGAGACCAGAAAGCACCTCCACACGGCCTTCGAGCACCTTGCCGGTCTTCACGAGCCTCAGCGCGGCTTTGCCATCCTTCGCCACAAACACGATCTCCATCTGTCCACGCTTCAAAACGGCGCTTTGCGGCACGAGCAGCAGTTTCACCTCAGCCACGGGCACCGAGACGCGTCCAAACTGCCCCGTGCGCAGGCCCTCGGCTGGCGGGAGATCGAGCTTCACGCGGAAGGTGCGGCTCACCGGATCGGCCACGGGCGAAATTTCGCTCACGGTGCCTTCTATGACATTCGTGAGGCGCACCGGCATCTTTTCACCAAGCTTCACGCGGTCGAGAATCGCCTCGGGAAGGTCGGCCTCAAAGCGCAGCGAGGTCGGTGCTTCGATTTCGAGCAGCGGTTTGCCCGGCATGGCGAGATCGCCCACATCAGCAAGCTTGCGCGTGACCACACCATCGAACGGCGCGGTGACTTTGGCATAGCTGAGCATCGTTTCGGCCTCGCTGACGGCTGCGGTGCCAATTTTGACGCGAGCATCGGCTGCGTCGAACTCCTGCCGCGTGGTCGCATTGCTGGCGATGAGCTGCTTTTGGCGATCAAAGTCGCGTTTAGCCTGATCGAGCATCGCGCGGGCCTGATCGACCTTCGCCTGAATCTCCTGCACATCGAGCCGGGCGAGCAAATCGCCCGCTTTTACCATCGCGCCGGGCGTGGCGGTGTATTCGAGCACGCGACCGCTCACCTTCGCCTCAACGACGGCGCGTTGTTTTGACCTTACGGTGCCCACGACCTCCTCCACCGCCGTGTGAGGGCTCCATTTGGCGACTTCTACCTTCACAGTCACGTTGGGCAGAGCCGCGGATGGCGCGGGGGTGTTGTCATGCTTGCCGCAAGCGGCCAGCAGCAGGACGGGGAGGAGGCGTGAGAGGAGTTTCATCGCGTGAAGTGAATCGTGGATGGATCAGCTCTTTGTGCAGCAGGAGCCGCCGACACCGAGCTTTTTGAGGACCGTCTCCGCCGGGCAAAAGCCGGTGAAGGCGGATTGGAGGAGGTTCGCGCCCACGAAAGCCGTGAGCCACAGCCAGTTCGGGCTCACATAATGCGCGAGCGCGAGGCTGGTTAGGATCATGGTGCCGGCGAGGGCGCGGATGGCGTTTTCGAGCTTCATGGTTTTGGGGTGTTGGAGTTCAAATAGGTGACTGGAGCCGCTTCCGGGGCCTTCGGCAGCAACACGCAGGCCGGGCAGCCCTGTCGGCTCATCTGCATGCCCGCCAGCAAAGCCGCGAGCACCGCGATGAGGATGAAGAGTCGGTGCGGAGTCATGGCGAGGCTTTACTCAACTATATGAGTTAATACGCATATAGTGTGGACAGGCAAATGGTTTTTGCGAGACTTGGGTGTTTAACACGTGGTGAGTGGGAGGCGCGTGTGGGGGGTGGTTTGCTTTTGGCGAAGTACCTGCCGATGATGCCTCTGGGTAAATTGGATTTGCCCATTTCAGCCATTTTACACTCTCCCCCCAATGCAGTTCGATGCGACACAGGTGATTGAAGCTCTCCATGCCGAGTGGCGTTGGATTCTGCCGGAAATCAGCGAGGTGCTAGCCGTGAGCTCCATGGGCAACGTCTGCATCGTGGACAACCAGCAAACCTACTGGCGCATTTGCCCTGAAGAACTCTCGGCGGAGATCATTGCCCGGTCTGCCTCTGAACTGGACACATGGTTTGCCAATCCCGATGTCAAGGCCGACTGGCAGATGTCTGGGATGGTTTCTGAAATGATTGAACTTTATGGCAAACCAGAGTTGGGCGAATGCTTTGGTTTGGTTATTCCTGGCGTGCTTGGAGGCAAGTATTCCTCCGAGAACACCCGGCGGCGGAGCCTCTACGAATACCTTCGTTTCACAGGAGACCTCGCAAGACAGATCAAAGATCTCAAGGATGGCGAAACCATTCAATTCAGGGTTTTCTAAAGCGACTTTCTTTACCTCCCCGGCGGCTGAAACGCCTGCAAGGCGTTGATCGTGGCTGTGCCGGGCTTGGTGGGCACGAGACGGAGGGTATGATCGCCATTTGAAAGCATTTGGGCGAGGCGGAGGACGAAGGGAGTGGCGGATGAGGCTTTGAAGGTGACTTCGTCGAGGACGGCGGGTTTGACCTCGAAGGTGAAGCGGTCGCCGGTGCGGTTCCGCTCGGCGCGACGCCAGAGGTCGGGCTCGATGAGGATCTGGCCGCTGGCGCTGGTGAAGGGCTTGAAGGCATTACCGTTGCCGTCGGGGCCGGTGACGCTGCCGGTGAGCGTGTAGTCGCCGCTGTCGCTGGTCATGACGAGCGTCCAGGTCTGCGGCACGATGCGCTGGCCAAGTGTGATGCCGTGGGGCGATTGATCGCGCGGATTGGCGCCTTTGCCTTCCTTGGCGTTTTTGGCATCGGGTTGCACATAGCTCATGAGCCAGGCATTGGACTCGCTGGCGGGTTTTTCATCGATCAGGACGCGAAAGGTGCCGCCATCGGGCGCGGTGATGCCGTGGAGGTCGATGCGGGTGCCGGTGAATTTGGCGGTGAAGGAGCCGTCGGGCTGCTTCTCAGGCTCGAGCTGCTTTTCGCGGCTCGCGGGCTCGTAGCTGAAGGCCTGCGGCACGCGGAAGTGCGCGAGGATGTTGCTGTTGATGATGTGGGCGCCGTAGTCGCTCTGATGCACGGCGTCTTTGAGCAGCGCGGGCACGGGCAGCTTGTTCGCGGTGAGGTAGGCGGCCCAGTCGCGGCGGTTTTCGACGAATTCGACGTCGTGCCTGCGACACACTTCGCGCACGGCGGCCACGTCTTGATCGGCTGCGTTCTCCGATTGGCCCCACAGGGGGATGTCGCGCTCGCGCCAGTGAATGCTGGGCACGATGATGTCGGCGGTGGTGTGACGGCGCAGTTCGATGAGGAGCTTTTCCAAATCGGCCGGATTGCCGATGGTGTAGGTGATGATGAGGTCCGGCTGATCGGGGATGACGAGATGCCGCGCCCAGCCGCGCAGATACTGCCACGGGCAGGAATTGCCGACCATCTTGCGATACTCGACCTGCTTCGTCTTCGGGAAGCGCTTCGGCAGCTCGCGCTGCCAGAACTCGCCGCTGCCGAGCATGTTCGTGTAGCTCGATCCGATGGCCCAGATGAGAAACGGGCGGTCCATGCCCTGCTGGAGCTTTTGCATCGTCAGCGCGAGGTGCTGCCCATCGGTGTCCGCCGCCTTCGCCACATACTCCGCCGCGCCTTCCGGCCTGCCTTTGGCAAACACCGGCTCGTCCGTGATGAGACTGCGCTCGGCGGTGAAAGCCGGAGGAGATGGGAGATGAAGATCCAGAGCGAGAGCAAGAACGGGCGGCAGGGCGAGGCGATGCATGGTTAGGGAACGATCTTGAGCTGACTTCGTTTCAGCGAGGCGCTCGTCACGTGCTTTTCGGACGGGACAACACCCTCGCCAGATTTTCAGTGGACGAAACCGGGTTCATGGTGAACTCATGGCCCACTGTATGAGTTTATACGCATATAGTAGCTGCCTGAAAACCCTTTTTGAAATCATGCCCTCCACACGAAATAAAAAAGCGCTGCCGCCTGTCACCGACGAGGCGCTGGCGCTCATCGCCTCCTGGTTCCGCACGCTGGCCGAGCCAAGCCGGCTCAAGATCCTCCGCGCCCTCGAAGAAGGCGGCGAACTGAACATCTCCGAGCTCGTCGAGGCCACCGGCCTCACACAGGCGAATGTCTCCCGTCATGTCCAGTCGCTCGCTGATGCCGGGATGGTCGGCCGCCGCAAGGAGGGCCTCGCCGTCATCTGCTTCATCGCCGACCCGAGCATCACCGAGCTGTGCGACAAGGTGTGCGGCAACCTCCTCAAACGCCTCTCCCAGCAGGTGAAGAAGCTCGGTGGGGCGTGAGAGTCGTTCCAAGTTTCAGATTTCACGTTTCATGATCATCCGTCGTATGCTCTGGACCCTTGTCATCGTCGTCGCCGTCATCGGCATCTGGTATGTTTATGAGGGAAGCTGGGACCGGCAGCTTTTCAAAGCCCCGCCGGGCCGCGTGTGTGCCAATCTGAATGCCGATCAAGCAAATGCGTGGCTCCGCGAGCATCCCGAGACGCAGGTGCTCGATGTGCGCTCCACTGGCGAGTTCAGCGAAGGCGCTTTGCCAAACGCCGTGAACATCTCCATCGGTGACGAGGCCTTTGACGCCAAAGTGGCCGCGCTCGCCAAGGAGAAGCCCGTGCTCGTCTATTGCGCCGGAGGCTTCCGCAGCCGCAAAGCGGTCGCAAGGCTCAAAGAACTCGGCTTTCAGAACATCCAGCACATCCACCGCGGCTACATGTCGTGGAAACCTGACACACAGCGGTGAACCAAACACCCGCCATTCACACGAAAACCTCCCGCACGACCTCGCCGCCGAGGTTGGTGGGGATTTCGTCGCGGTTGTTGTGGCCGAAGACGACGCGGTGCTGGTCAAGGCCGAGGGCGTGGAGCAGCGTGGCGTGGAGGTCGTTCGGGCCGATTGGGCGCTCGACGGGGACAAAGCCGAGCTCGTCGGTGCTGCCGATGATCTGGCCGCCTTTCACGCCGCCGCCGGCGAGCCACATGGTGTAGCCGGCGGGGGAGTGGTCGCGCCCGCGTTTGTCACCGGTGACTTTTCCCTCCGTGGTGGGCGTGCGGCCAAACTCGCCGCCCCAGACGACGAGGGTGTCCTCCAGCAGGCCGCGTTGTTTGAGGTCGGTGAGCAGTCCGGCGATGGGGCGGTCCACGGCGCGGGCCTGGCTGGTGTGGTTCGAGCGCAGGCTGCCGTGCGCGTCCCAGCCGCCGTGGCGGAGCTGGATGCAGCGCACGCCATTCTCCACCAGCCGGCGGGCGATGAGGCACTGGCTGCCAAACTCGGCCGTGGCGGGATGATCGAGGCCGTAGAGCTTTTGCGTGGCGGGGTCCTCGTGCTTGAGATCAAAAGTGTCCGGCGCGGAGGTCTGCATGCGGTAGCCCAGCTCGTAGGAGGCGATGCGGGCCTCCAGCAGACTCAGCGGCGGATACGGCAAGCGGCGCGCCCGCAAAAACGAGCGTGAGAAGAAGGGCGGACGCGGCAGGCTTCATGCGTGGCGGAGAAATTTTACAAACGCAGCCGAGCCCCCCGGTCATGCGTCTTGGGCGGCAGCAAGCCTCCTCACCAGTCGGGATGGTACTTTTTCAGCCAGGGGTCTTCGGTTTCGATGAGGCGCTGGTGAAGTCGGGCCTTCATGGCGGCGAGGCGCTCGGCGTGGGCGGGGTCGGTGGCGAGGTTGCGGAGTTCCGAGGAGTCGCTTTCGAGGTCGTAAAGCTCGAACTTGGGGCGGTTGAGGAAGGACTCGACGGTGCGCGGGCCGATGTGGGTGGCCTTGGTCTCGACGATGTGACGCCAGAGGCGTCGGCTGAAGGTGTCCACGGGCAGGGGGAACTCGGCCTTCCAAGTCAGGTTCCAGATGAGCTTGTAGCGGCGCTCACGCAGGGTGCGCATGGGGTAGTAGCTGTAGATCTCGTGGGCGACGTGGCTCAGCAGCACCTCGTCCCAGCCTTCGGCTTTGGGTTGATCGAGGATGGGCAGGAAGCTGCGTCCGTGGGTGCCTTTGGCGGGGTCTTTGACTCCTGCCCAATCAAGCAGCGTGGGCGTGATGTCGGTGAAGGCGATGAGGGCTTCGTGGACGATGCCGGCAGGGCCGCCGGGCTTTTTCACGATGAACGGGGCACGCACGCCGGGTTCGTATTGCGTGCCCATGGCGCCAGGCTCGGAGGTGCCGTGGTCGGAGGTGAAGATGACGAGTGTGTTGTCCGTGCAGCCGTGCTTTTTCAGAGCCTCCAGGGCCAGGCCGAGGCCGTGGTCGGCGCGGCTGACCTGCTGGTAGTAACCTGCCAGTTGCTCGCGCACCATGGGGGTGTCCGGCAGAAAACGCGGGACTTCGATCCGGGCGGGATCGTAGGCGATGGGCGTGTAGCCGTTCTTCGCTTCCACACCCCAGGCGACACCGTTCATGCCGGTGATGCCGTTGGGATGTGGATCGCCGAGGGCGAGGGTGAGGAAGAAGGGCTGGTCCTCGCAGGAGGCGATGAACTCGTCGCAGGCTTTGCCGAGGCCGACAACGTCCTTGGAACTGATGCGGTAAGCGCCGACCTCGCCTTTTTCCTCAGCGGTGGTGAAGTCGAAGGGGTATTTGTCCAGCGGGGCGATGTGCTGCTTGCCGATCAGCGCGGTGCGGTAGCCCTGCGCCTTCAGTTTGGCAAAGACGGTGGTGATGTCCGGGCGCAGGCGCTGGTTGTGCTCGTGCGGGGTGTGGGCGTACTGGCCGTTCCGATGCGTGAGCACGCCGGTGAAAATGACGGCGCGGCTGGCGCTGCATGAGGCCACGGTGGCGAAGGCCTGGCGGAAGCGCACGCCCTCGGCGGCGAGGCGGTCCATGTGCGGCGTCTGCACAACCTTGTTGCCGTAGCAGCCGAGGTCGAACCAGTTTTGGTTGTCGGTGACGACGAACAAGATGTTGCGCTGCGGTTGGGCGGCGCCGGATGCTGAAGTGCCGAATGCAGCCAGCAGCGATGCGTAAAGAAGAGGCCTCATGAAGAACTTTGAGTGAGAAGCAGAATCACTTCACCAGCGGGATGTCTTTCCTTGCTTTGAGCCGCCCAAGCGCGTGCTCGCCGATGAGCCAGACTTGCAGCGTTCCAGGTTTTTTCAGCAGATCGGCGGGAATCGTCAGAGCGCCGCTTTTTCGCTGAGCTTCGGTCAGGAAAATGGGGTGGCGGCCATAGCTGTCGCCGGAGTTCCAGAGATAGACGGCGATGACATTCATGTTTTCGGAGCCGAATTCGACCTTCCATTCTTTGCCCAGGGAGACGCTTTCGCCGGGCAGGCGGAGGTCGAGATCGCACACCGCAAACTCGCATGCCTGGCTTTTCGAGCCGTCGGCATGGATGACGTGCGCCGAGTAGTCGCCGCAAACCTCAAAGCGGCGCTCGTGCAGGCCGGGACAGGTGAGCGCGATTTCCTCCACCACGTCCTTGCCGCGCTGGATGACGAGCGCTTTCACACCGAGCTGGTCACGGTCCATGACGTGGAATTTCACAAGCGCGCCTTTTTGATAGGGAACCCAGTCGCCGAGATCGAGCAGCAGGGCGCGGTTGATCTTGGCGGGTGTGGCGTCGAGGTCGAAGTTGGGGAAACGCAGCGGCTCGGAGCGGTTGGCGCCGCGCCAGGCTTCGCGATCGGTCACGCGCAGCAGCTGCTTGTTCCTTGCGGCCAGATGCGCGTTGAAGTTGGCGACACTGCGCTCGGTGGTCGCCGTGGTGGGCGGGCGGCTTTCCTCGACGCGGATGGAGACGAGGCGGCATTCTTTGTCCCGATTCACAGCGGTGACCATCTCGACATGCGAGCCGGAGGTTTCCGTGGCATGGGGCGTGTAGATCACATCCCCCACCTGCGCGGCCTCGGCGGACTGCGGCTCCACCAAGATGATGCCCGTGCCCACCGGCGGCCCGTAGCGGCGGCTGACCTCCGGGATGCCGCAGCCGAGCGCGTAGCTGGTGTAGGCCGAGCAGACGCTGCCGTAGTAAGCGGCGGCGTTGGCGACCTTGCCGGTGAAGTTTTCCGTGTAGAGCACGCTGTGCGGATTCTCCACGGCCGCCAAAAACGTGCGCAGAGCGATGTCGAACCCGATGTAGCGTCCCTCCGAGCGCACGCTGGAGTAGGGCACGCCGGTGTATTCCTTGCCCTTCTCAAAATAGCCGCCCTTCCGGTTCGGCAGCGTGTCGGCTACGGGCGACCACTTCACCTGCGAAAGAATGCGCGCATGCCCGGCGGCCTTCTCCTGCCAAGCGAACGAAGCCGGGTCCGTCTGCGCGGAGGCAGGCGAAAGAGCGAAGAAGAATGTGGTGATGACGGTTTGGAGTGGGCGTAAGAAGGACTGCATAAGGAAAAAAGCTGGCAGGTAGGGATGTGTTGAAGGGAGTGCAAAAGCCAGGCCGTTTGTCCTGTCATGTCCGCGCGTTGGCCCTTCTCTTTAGCCATCATCCATCAACGGATGCCCTCTTGATGAAATTGCTTTTCCCAACGTTTATGCTGTCTGCCATGATGACGCTGATCACGCCACCTGCGTGTGCCGGCGAGCCAAAAGTCTTTCGCACTTTCATGCCGGAGGCCGGGCCGAGCGCCTTCGGCGTGGTGCTGGGGCCGGAGCTTGCGCTGTGTTACAGCGGCCCGAACTGACCCGCCTGCGCGACACGGACGGCGATGGCGTGGCGGATCACTACGAAACGCTGAACGATGACTGGCAGGTGACGGACAACTGGCATGAGTTCACCTTCGGCCTGCGGCGGGATGCGGCGGGCGATTTCATCCTCGCCACCGGTTTGCCCGATGTGGCTGGCGAAATCAGCACGCGCTTTCCGCGCGAGCCGCTGCGCTTGGAAAAAGTGCATGAGGAGGCCAGCCTTCACCAGGCCGCTATGAGGGCTGGGTTTTGAAGGTTTCGCCGGATGGAAAGTTGAAGCCCATCGCCTCCGGTTTTCGCGCGGCTTCGGATGGTCGAAAATGGTGCCGGTGGAAATCGCCACCATGCAGCTCACCCCTGAGGGTTTCCGCCTGACCTTCACCGCTGCGATGGATGCGGCTCGTTTGCAGAATGTGAAAACCTATCGCCTCGCATCCACATGGCAGTGCGTGCAGGTCTGGTTGCACTTCCGGCCCGCGTTGATTTGCAGCGTCTGAAACGCACTGCGAGTGAGCGGGATCGCGTGCTCGGCGAGCTTTTGCTGAAAACGGTTCATGGTGGGAAGTCAGCAGCAGCTCGTGCCATCGCCGGTGGTGCGGCAGTTCGCGGCTTCGGTGGGGGCGTTGCAATCCTGGCCTTTGGTCTCCTTTGGGTGGCGAAGCCTCATGCTGGAGCAGTCGAAGGGCGGTGCGGAGTCCAGCGGCACCTCGGTGCGCGGCTCGATGAACTCGAAGCAGGCGCAATACGGCTCGTTTTGCAGCAGTTTGAAGGTCTTTTCGCACACGGCGTAGCGTTTGCCGCGCTCCATGGCGTGGCCGTCGTCGTCCTGCACTTTCAAGAACGGTCCTTTGTAGATGACGGCCTGGCTTCGGTCGAGACACGGCTCCTGACCGGCCTTCCATGCCTGCACGGTCAGGCTGCGGAATTCAATGCCCTCCACCGTCTGCCACGGCTGCTCGTCGCGTTTGAGGATCTCGATGCCGTGAAAGCCCGCGTCTTGAAACGCCTTCAAAAAGCCCTCCTCGGAGAACGCTCCGCTGATGCAGCCGCTCCACAGCGCAGGATCCCGTTGCATGTCCTCCGGCACGGACTCGTCGCTCACGATGTCAGAGATCACCACGCGTCCGCCGACTTTCAGCACGCGGAGGATTTCCTCGAACAACCGCCGCTTTTCCCGCGCCTCGACCAGATTGAGCACGCAGTTCGACACGACGGCATCCACGCTCTCCGTGGCGATGAGCGGATGCTTCACACGCAGCTCCTCCGCCAGGTCGTAGGCGGCGAGAAACGAGGCCGTATCGGCGATGGGGCGCTTTTTCAGCTCCGCGTCGAGCCGCTCCAAATCAAGCGCGAGGTCCTGGATGCGGCCTTTGCGAAATTCGACATTCGCATAGCCGGTGCGCTCGGCGACGATGGGCGCGTTACGCCGCGCCACCTCCAGCATGTCATCGGTCATGTCCACGCCGATGACCTTGCCAGCAGCACCCACAACTTGTGAGGCGATGAAGCAAATCTTCCCCGTGCCGCTGCCGAGATCGAGCACCGTCTCTCCGGGCCGTAAATGCTTCGAGGGATCACCGCAGCCGTAGTCCTTCTCGATGACCTCGGCGGGGATGATCTTCAAATACTGCGGATCATAGCTCACCGGACAGCACAATGCGGCCTCAGATACTTTGGCGGCTGCCGCATAACGGTCACGGGTGGCAGATTCGGCGGTGGCAATGGTCATGAAGTGGAGAATGGGTCGCGGTTATGGCAAAAGAAGGCAAGTTTGGATGGCGTCGGAACAGTTTTATTCCCTCTGTCAGCAAGCAACCCTGATGCTCTGTTGATTTATTTGTTGCCAAGATTCCCACCATGAAAACACGCCTCAGCGCCCTTTTCCTCACACTCGCTGCCTTTGCCCTCGCCCAAGACGCGAGCGTCAAACCGGGCATCAACGACAAATTCCTCGATCCGAAGCTCAACGTCGAGGAATGGACGAAGAAGTTCGAAACCGAGAGCCGCGAGATCTTCCACCAGCGCGAGAAAATCGTCGCCGCGGCTGGATTGAAGCCCGGCATGGCCATGGCGGACATCGGCGCGGGCACGGGGCTCTTCACGCTGCACTTCGCCCAGGCAGTGGGAGCCGATGGCAAGGTCTTCGCCGTCGAAATCGCCAAAAACTTCCTCGAACACATCAAAGCCCGCGCCAGCAATGCGAGCGCGTCGAATGTGCAGACCATCCTCTGCACCGAAAAAAGCGTCGAGCTGCCGGAGGCGAGCATTGACCTCGCCTTCATCTGCGATGTGTATCACCACTTCGAGTATCCGCAGGCCACCCTGGCCACGCTGCACAAGGCGCTGAAGCCCGCAGGCGAACTGGTGCTCATTGATTTCAAACGCATCCCCGGTGAATCGAGCGACTTCATCATGAATCACGTCCGCGCCGGTCAGGAGGTCTTCGAGGCCGAAGTCACCGCCGCCGGTTTTCAAAAAGTGGAGGAAACAACCGGCCTATTGTCGGAGAACTATTTTGTGAAGTTCCGACGGAAATGACCGGGATCCCGGCACCACGAGGTTGCGGTTTGTCCCGGCAAGATACGATCCTCCTCATTCAAGCATCGCGCGCGCCTCTGCCTGCACGGCAACGCGGAGAGCGTTCGGGGCAAGGACTCGGGCGTGGCGTCCGTGGCTGAGCACCCAGCGAGTCACCTCCTCCAGGCCCGGCAGCTCCGCCTGGAATTCGATCTCATTGTTTTCATTTCCCACGGCAATGATGCTCTGGCTCGAATGCCAGTGACGCTCGGCCACAAGACGCGCGGCCCATCCGGTGAAGCGGATGCGAACCGTGTGGCGCTCCCCCGCACCGTCGTAGCTCCAGACGCCGAAACCTCCGCGCAAATGGCCGCGCGCGTCGAAGCTGCCATCCGGCTCAAATGTGGTGTCAAGCACGCGCAGGTTGGTGATTCTCTGGAGGGCGAAGGTGCGCAGCGCGCAGCGCGAAGGGTCGTGGGCGATCAAATACCATCCGTGCTCGATCTGGCCCACATGGAGGGGATGCACGTTCCGGCCTTCGGGCGCGGCGGCTGTCAGCTTGTGATAATCAAATGCCACCACACGACGCGCGCGCACGGCTTCCACAAGGTCGCCGAAAAGCCTCACATCCGCCGCAAGCACGCCCGCAGCCTTCACTGAGAAGGCCTGATCCAGCTCATGCCACTGAATGGAGACCTCCCCCGGGCAGGCATCGGCGATCTTGCTGAAGCTCTCCGCCAGCATCCGCTCCAGGCGGGTGCCGCGCAAAGGCTCAAGGGCATGCCGCGCCAGGAAGAGCGCCACCAAGTCAGAGCGGGAGAGCCTCAGCATGGGGAACTCATTGACCTCCCGCGTGTAGTGGTAGCCGTGCCGCAGCGCGTCGTACTCCAGCGGAAGGTCGAGCTGGTCGCGCATGAAATTGATGTCCCGCTGGATGGTCTTCGGAGTCACCTCGATCTCGCGCGCCAGTGTTGTGCAATTCGGGAACCGTCCAGCCCGGATGATTTTATGAATCTCCAGCACCCGCCACATGGCCGGGCGGCTGGCGCCGGCCCTCGCCTCACGAGTGCGCGTTTTTCTGGCTTTCACTGTGCGGGTGGTGGTCCTGGACATGAGCGGTGGAAAATATCGCGGATTTTTGTTTCTGTCCCCCCATAAATGTCCCACCCCCTGTGGCAGGATGCGGCGCTTATGAATCCACACCTCACAGAAATCGCCTACATCCTCGACCGCTCAGGCTCCATGCAAAACATGCGGGAGGCTGCCGTGGCCGCCTTCAACAACTTCGTCAAAACCCAGCTCGACGTACCCGGCGACGCCCGCCTCACCCTCGTCCAGTTTGACGACTCTTACGAGGTGCATGTGGCCGCCAAACCCGTCCAGGATGTGCCCGAACTCACAGCCGCCACCTACCAGCCGCGCGGCAGCACCGCCTTGCTCGACGCCATCGGGCGCACGATCAAGGAAACCGACCGCCGTCTCAAAACCCTGCCCGAGACGGAAAAACCCGGCAAAGTCATCTTCGCCATTTTCACCGACGGCGAGGAAAACGCATCCCAGGATTACTCGGCGAAGCACATCAGCGACCTCATCCGACTTTTCCGCGGTGAAAAGGGCTGGGAATTTATCTTCCTGGCCGCCAATCAGGATGCGATTGCCACCGCCTCGGCCATGCGCATGGACTCCAGCCTCAGCAGCGGAGTGGCCTTCAGCCACAAAGGCATCAAGTCCACGGGCAGCGCGATGGCCCGCAAAGTGCGCGCCATGCGCATGAAAAGCAGCGGCAGCATGGACGCGCAGGCGCTCGAAGACGACGCCAAGTCCATGTCGGAGATCATCCAGGAGGAGGAAAACAAACCCGACGACCAAGCCTGAGCCGAAATCTTCGCATCTTCCGACCATGAACCGCCGACGTCGCTGGCAGCAACGCCGCCACCCGCTACCCTCGTCATGCTCAGTCCTGCGAATTTGCGCCTGGTGCCACCTGCTCGGAGTCGCGTGTTCACTGGCCTGGGGACTGCCGGTGGCGGCCCTCGTCCTCGCCGCTGCCGCAGTCAGTTGCGCCATATGCGGGCGCGGGCGCAGTCCGGCGGCCGGATGAAAAACGGGCCGGCCCATTTCTGGGACGGCCCGTTTGTCTGATTCAATGATCCGGCGCGCCGGAGCTTACAGCCCCTTGTCGACAATGAACTTCACCAGGTCCACGACGCGGTTGGAATAGCCCCACTCATTGTCATACCAGCTCACCAGCTTGAAGAACTTGCTGTTCAGCTCAATGCCGCTGCCGGCGTCAAAAATGGAGCTGTGCTGGTCGTGAATGAAGTCCGTGCTGACAACCTCGTCGGCGGTCCAGGCCAGGATGCCTTTAAGATAAGTCTCGCTGGCCTTTTTCATGGCGGCGCTGATCTCGGCATAGCTGGTCTCCTTGACGGTCTTCACAGTGAGGTCAACCACGGAAACGGTGGGGGTGGGAACGCGGAAGGACATGCCGGTGAGCTTGCCCTTGACCTCCGGGATGGCTAGGCCGACGGCCTTGGCGGCGCCAGTGCCGCTGGGGATGATGTTGATGGCCGCGCTGCGGCCGCCTTTCCAGTCTTTCTTGCTCGGGCCGTCCACGGTCTTCTGCGTGGCGGTATAGGAGTGGACCGTGGTCATGAGGCCCTCCTCAATGCCGAAGCCCTCCTTGAGGAGGACATGAACCACGGGAGCCAGGCAGTTCGTGGTGCAGGAGGCGTTGGAGATGACGTGGTGGCTGGCCGGGTCATACTTCTCATGGTTCACACCCATGACGATGGTGATGTCCTCGTTTTTGCCGGGAGCTGAGATGATGACTTTTTTGGCACCCGCGCTGATATGACCCATTGCCTTGTCTTTTTCGGTGAAAAGGCCGGTGGACTCGATGACGATGTCCACACCGAGGTCCTTCCACGGCAGGGCGGACGGGCCCTCACGGACGGCGAGGCATTTGATCTCATGCCCGTCCACCACCAGGATGTCCGGTTCGGGATCCTCCTGCTTGCCGGATTTCTCGGAGGCAACCCTGGCTTTCTCGATGGCCTCCGGGCTGCATTTGCTGGAGACCTCCTCCTTCGCCCTGCCCTGCGTGGAGTCATACTTCACGAGGTAGGCCAGATTGTCCGCGGGCACGAGATCGTTGACGGCCACGACTTCGATCTCCTTGCCAAGAAGGCCTTGATCACAGATTGCGCGAAAAACCAGGCGGCCGATGCGCCCGAAACCATTGATGCCGATTTTGACCATTTGATGAGGGAGTGTGTTTGGGGTTTTCCAGCAGCATGCGTGCCGGGGCGGGATGCTTAGTGCGGGAGGTTTCGGGCGTCAACCCTGGAGCAGGCGCGGCTCAGGGCGGAGCATTCGAATCCCTGCTTCATGGACTGGTCAGCCTAGTGTTCCATGGAGAGCCCCCAACCAACATTTTATTTTCATTTGTGAAAAAGTGCGCCGCTTTTGCGTTTAGGCGGTTGATGAAAATCTCCCCCCTGCCCTTCGCTCTGACCCTTGTCCTGTCCGCCCTTGCGGGTGCCCATGCCGCGCCAGACACGGCCTCGGCTGCACGCCAGATTGACTCCATCCTCGAAGCCGATTGGAAGAAAAACAATCTTCAAGGAAACCCGGCCGCCGATGACAACTCGTTCGTCCGTCGCATCTATCTCGACACAATCGGCCGCATCCCGACCGCGCGGGAAGCCGGGGAATTCCTCTCCTCCACAGCGCCCGACAAACGCGCCAGACTCATTGACAAGCTGCTGGCCTCAGAGGGCTACACACAACACTTTTTCAATTACTGGTCGGATGTTCTCCGCATCCAGACCAACGGCCCCCAGGCCGGACCGGTGACAGGCGCGGCGTATGCCGACTTCATCAAGCAGTCCCTGCGCACCAACAAACCCTACGACCAGATGGTCCGCGACATGGTGGCCGCGCAAGGCAAGGCGTGGGACAACGGCGCCATCGGCTACTACATGCGCGACCGCGGCATGCCGCTCGACAACATGGCCAACACCGTGCGCGTCTTCCTCGGCACGCGCATCGAGTGCGCGCAGTGCCACAACCACCCCTTTGACAAATGGTCCCAGATGCAGTTCTACCAGATGGCCGCCTACACTTACAATGTGGACACCCAGGATTATTATGGCGGCTCGCTGGAGGATGTCCGCGAGCTGTTGCGCGAGCGCGAATCGGAATTGCGCGCCAAATTCAAGGAGCCCCAGCGCCCGCGCCGCGACCGCAAGATGAGCGACGCCGAATGGGCAAGGCTCGAAAAAGAATACCGGGACCAGGCCGCCAAAGTCAGGAAGGAATACGAAACAGCGCGCCAGGCCATGCGCCAGGAGCAGCGCAATTACCAGGAGGCCATGACCGACGTGCGCAACACCATGCGCTACACCGCCGTGGACATGAGAAATCGCAACCTCACGCTCCCGCATGATTACCAATACAGCGACGCCAAACCCCGTTCAACAGTCCAGGCTTCTGTGATGATGGGCCACGAATGCGCGACCCAGCCGGGAGAGACTCCCCTCCAGGCATACGCCCGCTGGATGACCAGCAAGGACAACCCCCGATTCACCAGCGTCATCGCCAGCAGACTGTGGAAAAAAGCCTTCGGACTCGCCCTCATCGAACCGCTGGATGAGCTGATGGACACATCCACCCCCATGATTCCCGAGCTTCAAACTCATCTTGAGGGGCTGATGAAAAGCCTGGACTACGACATGAAGGCCTATCTGAGGGTGGTGTTCAACACCAGCGCCTACCAGCGCCAGGTGACCCGTGAGGAGGTGCCCCCTGGAGTCGCCTATCACTTCACCGGCCCGCTTCTCCGCCGCATGACCGCCGAGCAAATGTGGGACTCCTTCGTCACCCTCATCAACCCGAACCCGGACATGCCCAATCTGCGCCTGCGCGAAGACGCCGAGCAGCGCATTCTCCAAGCCAAGAAAAACGCGGACGGAGTGGACGCCCTGAGCGTCGAGGAGGCTCTGCGCGGCATCAAGCTCAGCGCGGCTGTTTATGACAAGAACCGCGAGCGCACCGAGGCCGCCCAAAAACTCTATCTGGAAGCGCGCATCCGCCACAAGGAACTCCAGGACGAGGCGGACAGCCTCAAGGCAGGCCCCGAACGCGACGCCCTGCTTGTCAAAGTCGCCGACGCGAAAAAGAAATCCGACGATCTGCGCCGCCAAGTCAACGACATCCAGAACGAAGGCCGCCGCACCTCCACCCAGGAGATCATCGTGGCCGGCCACAAAAAGCTGTATGAGGTGACGACCGGCAAACCCTGGCAGCCCGTCTCCAAAGCCGTCAAAGACTCGACTGACGGCAGTGAGCCTGCCATGATGGCGTCTGACACGATGATGATGGCTTACGGAGTGCGCGCGGAACGGGTCACGATTCCGGGCTACGACCGTCCCGAACTCTCCAAAGACGAGCGCAAAGCCCGCGAGGATGCCATGCGCGAGGAATTCTCTGAGGAAGCCCGCTTCTACGGCCTGGCGGAAAAAGAGTTGCGGGATTACTTCCGCTCCCGCGAAACGCAGAACCGCACTTATGTGCGCGCCGCGGAGGAGCAAAGTCCCGCGCCGCGCGGACACCCTTTGCGCGACTTCGGACAAAGCGACCGCGAGACCATTGAGAACGCCAATTACGACGCCAGCGTGCCTCAAAGCCTTTTCATGATGAATGGCAGCCTCCTGCCCAACATCCTCCACCGGCACAGCCAGCTCATGCTGACGATCAACAAAGCCCAGTATCCCGACGACAAGGTCGAAGCCGCATACATGGCCCTGCTCGCCCGCAAACCAACCTCAAAAGAAATGGAAACCTGGAACAAGGCCGCCGACGCCGGTCTCGACAAAATCGAGGACCTTGTCTATGCCCTGCTCAACACCCAGCAGTTCATCTTCATTCAGTAAACCAGCCTCCAACACCTCAACCCGCCCCCCAACATCCCTCCGCCCATGAAACAAGAACTCGCCTCCAAACTCCTCCGTTCGGGTGAAATCACCCGTCGTGACTTCGCCGCAAAGACAGCTTCCTCCCTGCTCGGCGTCGGCCTTCTCGGCCATTCGCTCTCCAGCCGCTCCTACGCCGCCTTCGAACAGTCCTCGAAATTGCGCCAGACGGCCACGGCCAAAAACGTCATTTACCTCTATATGAGCGGCGGCCAGACCCATCTCGACACCTGGGATCCAAAGCCGGGAACCGAGACCGGCGGTCCCACCAAGGCCATTAAAACCAGCGCCGACGGCGTCCAGCTCGCCGAAAACCTGCCCCTCACCGCGCAGCACATGCACCACGGCACCATCTTCCGCTCCCTGTCATCCACCCAGGGGGCGCACGAGCAGGGCAATTACATGATGCACACCAGCTACGAGCTGCGCGGCACCATCCGCCACCCCGGCATGGGCGCCTGGCTGAACGTCTTCCAGGGCGGCGGCAACAGCACCCTGCCCAAGTACGTTTACGTCGGCAATGACAGCCGCCATCCCGGCGCCGGCTTCTTCCCCGCCGCGCAAAGCCCGCTCTTCGTCAACAACCCCGAGGCCGGCCTCAAAAATGTGAAGCCGCATTCCGGTGTGACAGAGGAGAAATTCAACGCGAGACTCAAACTCGCGGGCGAGCTGGACGCCGATTTCCGCTCCACCTTCCCGCACCGCAACGTCAAGGCCTATGCCGAGATGTATGACGACGCCATCGCCATGATGCGCTCCGAGGATTTGAAAGCCTTCGACCTCTCCGAGGAAGCCGACGACATCCGCGCCGCCTACGGCCGCCAGTCCTTCGGCCAAGGCTGCCTGCTCGCCCGCCGTCTCGTCGAGCGCGGCGTGCGCTTTGTCGAAGTTTCCCTCGGCGGCTGGGACACCCACAATGCCAACTTCGTGCGCGTCCCCGAACTTTGCGAGACCCTGGATCGCGGCCTCTCCGCCCTGCTTGCCGACCTGCAGAACCGCGGCCTGCTTCAGGAAACCCTCGTCGTCGTCGCCACTGAGTTCGGCCGCACCCCGGACATCAACCAAAACGTCGGTCGCGACCATTATCCGAAAGCCTTCTCCGCAGCCATGTTCGGCGGCGGCATCAAGGGCGGGAATGTTCATGGGCAAACCGACCCCGAAGGCCGCGAAGTTGTCGCCGACAAGGTCAAAATCCAGGATTTCAATGCCACCATCGCCTATGCGCTCGGCCTGCCGCTCGACCAGGTGATTTACAGCCCCAGCAAGCGCCCCTTCACCATCGCCGACAAAGGCCACCCGGTCACGGGAGTGTTTGCTTGACGCCCCAAGTACAAAAGCAGTCTCATCCCCAGGAGCGGCCCGATGACGGGCCGCTCTTTTTATTTCCTTCCTCACGTTCGGGATTGTCCGCGCTATTATTTCGGTTATTTTAGCTATCAATAAAATCAAGAATTTCAGCCTGCTACATTTTTCATGCCTGACGCCGAAATCATCAAACCCAGACCCATGCGCGCCCGCGTGCAGGAAAAAGAGAACCCCTGGAACGACGCCACAGGGATCACCTTCCTGGTTCTCGCCACCATGTATTTGCTGGCGCTCATCTCCTACGACCCCGGAGACCTTCCGGCTTGGTGTCATCTCAGCCCCGCCGACGAGCCAAATGCCGTCACGCAGAACTTCATCGGCACAGCCGGAGCCCTGGCGGCGGGTTACTCCCTTTTCCTCGCTGGCCTGTCCGCCTACATACTCCCTTTCAGCATGACTTGGTTCGGCGTCTGCAAGCTCGCCTCCCATGTCCGCATCACCGGACGCTCCTGGTTCGGCGTCCTGCTCATGATCCTGAGCATCTCCGCGCTTCTGGAGGTTCAAAACATCATGAACGAGCGTGACGAGATCACCCCCCTTGGCGGCGGTGGCGGCATCGGCTACCTGATCGGTGGCAGTTTCCTAGCCGGGCTGCTCGGCACCGCCGGCTCCACCATCGTGCTCTCCGGCATCTACGGGGTCGGCTTTTTCCTCGCCAGCGGGCTGCACCCGCTGCTCGTGCTCCAGGACATCCGGCGTGAGATTCAGGAGTTTAAAGAGCGCTGGCGTGTCCGCCGCGAACTCGCCGCCCGGCAGGCTGCGGAACCCGCACAGGCAGCCGGCACCGGGGTCATCCGCCGCAAACGCCCCGCCAAATCCGAGACCGCCGACGAAACCCCTCCATCAGGCCCGATGGTCACACCCGAACTCGGCCTCACCTTTGAGCCTCAGCGCCCGAAAATTTTCGACGCCAATGAAGTTCGCCACCCCAAGGACGCCGCCGACAAGCCCAAGCTCTCCGAAGTTTGGGAGAAAAAACGCGCGCAAAAACTCGAGCAGGCACCGCATGGGACACTCGGCAGCCTGGCCGTGCTGTTCAAGGACTACAAACTGCCTGACACTGACCTGCTCCACTGGCCTGACGAAACCCAGCGCGTCACGGCCGATAAAGGCGAGCTGCTGGCCGTGCAAAACACCATCATCCGCTGCCTCGCAAGCTTCAACGTCAAGGTCGAGCCCGGCGACATCACGCGTGGTCCGGCAATCACCCGCTACGAGGTGCGGCCGGAGGACGGTCTGCGCGTCGCCCGCATCGCCGCGCTGGACAATGACATCGCCCGCGCGACCTGCGCGGAGCGCATCAACGTCCTGGCTCCCATCCCGGGCAAGGACACCGTCGGCATTGAACTGGCCAACCGCGAAAAAATCATCGTTCCCATCCGCGAGCTCCTCGAGGATGAAATCTTCTCCAACGGCAAAGCCAGGCTGCCCATCGCCCTTGGCAAGGACGTCTATGGCAAGACCATCATCGGCGACCTTGCCGCCATGCCGCACCTCCTCGTCGCCGGCGCCACCGGCTCCGGGAAATCCGTCTGCATCAACGGCATCATCACCAGCCTGCTATGCCGTTTCGCGCCCGACGAGCTGCGCTTCATCATGATTGACCCCAAGGTCGTCGAAATGCAGAACTACGCCGATCTGCCCCACCTCGCCGTCCCCGTCGTCACCGACCCGAAAAAAGCCCTGCTCGCGCTGCGCTGGGTGGTGAAGGAAATGGAGAACCGCTATCAAATCTTCGCCCAGGAGGGCTGCCGCAACTTTGACGCCTTCAACACACGAAACCGCAAACGCGCAGCCGCGAGCCAGGCGCGCAAAGCGGCCGCCGCCAAAAACCAGCCGCCCATCTCCGCAGGCACGGATGACGCCCGCGCCTCCGCCGCCTTTGCCAAAGTCCTGGAACCCGACACCGCTGGCAGCGCCGCCACTGCGGATGGCTCCACACCTGAAAACGAGACGGAAATCCTGCCCGTGGATGCAAGCGGCATGTGGACCGGCGATTCCGCCCCGCCCCCGCCCCGCCGCCACGAGGTGGTCATCCCCGACACCCTGCCCTACATCGTCTGCATCATAGACGAGCTGGCCGACCTCATGCAAACCGCGCCGGCGGACATTGAGGTCGCCATCGCCCGCATTACGCAGATGGCCCGCGCCGCCGGCATCCACCTCATCGTCGCCACCCAGACTCCGCGCGCCGATGTCATCACCGGCGTCATCAAGGCCAACATCCCCACCCGTATTGCCTTCCAGGTCTCCTCGGCGCTCGACAGCCGTGTCATCCTCGACCGCAAAGGCGCCGAAAACCTCGTCGGCAAAGGCGACATGCTTTATGTGCCCCCCGGCGGCGCCCAGCCCATCCGCGCCCAGGGCGCGCTCGTCACCGACGACGAGATCCACGCCGTCGTCGAGCACTGCGTGACCCAGGGCAAACCCGTCTTCGACATCAAAGTGGACGATGAAACCGGCGAGATGGACGGCGAGGAATTCGAGGACGGCGGAGGCGGCGTCAGCGGCGAGGAGGAGGAAACATTGGAGAAATGCCTCGAAGTCATCCGCCAGGAAAAAAAAGCCTCCACATCCCTGTTCCAGCGCCGTCTGAAACTGGGCTACGGCCGCGCCGCGCGCATGATGGACATCCTGGAGGACCGCGGCATCATCGGCCCTGGAGAAGGCGCCAAACCGCGCGAAATCCTCGTGGACATGGACATGATCTGAATCCTCCCGATCGCCTCCGTCCGGCAGTTGGTGCGAGGCAGACCACTGGCTTTATGAAACGGATGATATCCCGTTTCATCAAACACGTTCCGCATTTACGACTCACTCACCATGACCCAGCTGCCCCGCCTCCTGCCCGCCCTGCTCATCCTGACCGCCTGCGGTGATAAGAACCCGCCTGTTTCCGGCGCGCAACCTGCCGCTCCTGCGGCATCCCCGGCCAAGCCAGCCGTCACCAGCCAGTCCCCCTCTGCAGGGGCGCCCGCATCCCCCAAAAGAATCTGGTGGACCGCCGAAATGCTCCACACCGAGATCAAATATCACAATCCCGATTACGCTGGCGGCGGCGAGTTTGCCATTGAGCAGGGCGAGGTGCTCGCGCTGAATCTGCGCGAGTCCCAAGTGACCAACCTCGTCTTTCTCGAGCGCCTCAGTCCGCTGGCGCTGGACCTGAGCGCCACCCCCATCAAGGACATCAGGCCGCTCAAAAACATGAGGCTGCAGGAGCTTTATCTTGAGGACAGCCCCGTCACAGACCTCTCCCCGCTGCGCGGCATGCCATTGCAAAAACTCTACCTCAGCCGCACCCCCGTCAGCGATCTGAGCGCGCTAGCGGGCGCGCCCCTTGTCGAATTAAACGCCGTGGAAACCCGCGTCAGCGACCTATCCCCTCTGGCCGGCTGCCCGATTCAGATGCTCTGGCTCACTGGCACTCCCGTCGAGGACATTTCCCCGCTGAAAAACGTTCCCATGATCTCTCTGACCCTGCACCGCAGTCGTGTGAGAGACCTTGGCCCGCTCGCCGGCACAAGCCTGCGCCGCCTCCACATCGGCGAGACTCCCGTGACCGATCTCACTCCGCTCAAGGGCCTGCCGCTCACCCGACTCGTCTTCACTCCGGCCAGCATCAAATCCGGCATCGAAATCGCCAAAGCCCTGCCGCTGGACGAAATCGGCACACGTTTTGACGAGGAACGCGATCTCGTCCCGCCCGCCGTCTTTTGGCCGCGTTTTGAGAATGGGCAATGAGTCAAATCGAACACCGGCGGGATGGGAAACGAACTGCGCGCGGACAAAGAACAGTTGACCGCCCTTGTCATGCCCAGATATTCACTCCCACCTTTGCGCTCTGCCGCGTCCTCCCCCCACAGGCACCCCACGGCACTCATGGCCGTTTCCAAAAAAAATTCTCGAATCGCAAAACCCGCCCGCAAAGCCAGTCCGGCTGCGGCGGCGAATCATGTTGGGAAGAAGAGCAAACCCGGCCGCGGACGCCCCCGAAAAACAGCGCCCGCCGCGCCTGCGGGCAAGACGCAGGAGAGCGGCTCTCAAATTCCCGAAAAGCGCAAGCGCGGCCGGCCCCGCATTCATCCGCCCAGGGAGAAGCTGCCTCCTGAACCCGCGACAGGACCGGAAGGGCAGCCGCTCAAACGCAAGCGCGGACGGCCACGGCTTTATCCGCCTAGGGAAACGGTCAAACCACAGCCGACGCTCGGTCCTGACGGGCTGCCAGTGAAACGCAGGCGCGGCAGACCGCCAAAGGGCAGCCAGCGCCAAACCGTCCCGGTCATCGTTTATGACGACATCAACTCGGCCGAGATCCAGTCCCGGCTGCGCAAGCTGATCATAATCGCCAAAGAGCAGGACTCCCTGAGTTGGGATGATGTGAACGAGGCCCTGCCGCACGGGATCGTCACCCCCGCGCTGATGGATGAGATCATCACCCGGCTGCAATCCCTGGAGATTCGCATTGAGGACTCGCCGGCCAGCCCCCCCGTCAGCGTGCTCGCCGCCGACCTCGCGGCGCGCTCCTTCGCGGACGAGGCCCGTGAATCCATGCGAGAAGCCTCGAAGGCCGACACCATGGACGATCCGGTGCGGCTTTACCTCCGCCAGATGGGCCAGGTGCCGCTGCTGACGCGCGAGCAGGAAATCGAGATCTCAAAGCGCATCGAGAACGCCGACCTGCGAACCCGCGAATGCCTGCAAAGCCTGGGATTCGTCGCCGCTCATCACCTGACCCTCGCCGAGTCCCTCGCCGCGGGAATGGAAAGATTCGACCGCCTCGTCATAGACCGCAAATTCCCGGAGAAAGAGAGTTATTTCCGAAAACTTCGCCCCTTGACCGCCCAAGCCGCGGAACTTTGCCGCAAATGCGGCAAGCTGCGCGAGCGCGCCGGCACGCTCACAGGCAAGCGCCGGGCAGACGCACTCCAGGAATTCCAAAACTCACGCGAGGCACTTTTCAAAGTCTGCACCAAGTTTTTCTTCAAACCCAGGCTCGACGAGGACTTCATCAGCCTGGCCCAGAAAAAACTCCACGAACTTGAGCAGCTCGCCGCCCATTGCCACGCCCATCCGCGCAATGCCGCCGCCGCGGAGGCGCTCAGGCAGTTCGAATTCCAGGCCTGGCAGACCGTCGAGGAATACCGCGCCACCATCGAGGAAATACGCCGCTGCGTTGCGGAATCCACCAGGGCCAAGACCGAGATGATCGAGGCCAACCTCCGCCTGGTCATCTCCATCGCCAAAAAATACACCAACCGCGGCCTTTCCTTCCTCGACCTCATCCAGGAGGGCAACATGGGCCTCATGCGCGCAGTCGAAAAATTCGAATACCGGCGCGGCTACAAATTCTCCACCTACGCCACATGGTGGATACGGCAGGCCATCACCCGCAGCATCTCCGACCAGGCGCGCACCATCCGCATCCCGGTCCACATGATCGAGACCATCAACAAGCTCATGCGCGTTCACAAACAGCTCGTTCAGGAACTGGGGCGCGACCCCACTCCGGAGGAGATCGCCGAGGAGATCCATCTGCCTGTCGAGCGCGTCAACACCGTGCTGCGCATGGCCCAGCAGCCCGTCTCCATGCAGACCAAGGTCGGCGATGTCGAGGGCGACACCGAATTTGGCGACTTCATCGAGGACAAGGACGCAAGCGACCCCATGGAACTCACCGCCAAAAACCTCCTGCGGGACAAGCTCAAGGACGTGCTCGACACACTCAACCCGCGCGAGCGGGAGGTGCTCGAGCAGCGCTTCGGACTCATGGACGGCTCCGGCCGCACCTTGGAGGAGGTGGGCCGGCAATTCCAGGTCACCCGCGAGCGCATCCGGCAGATTGAAGCCAAGGCCCTGCGCAAGCTGCGCCACCCCACGCGCATCAGCAAGCTGGGCGGTTTCTACGGCGGTAAATGATGGCGGCAACACAGGCTTGACCCTCCCCGTCCGCAGAGGCAGGCTGGCCGCGCCATGAACACAGACCCCCAGCCCGACCCCCAGGAGCAGACGGCCGTCAAGGAACAAAACGACGCCCTCTCCGATGATGACTTCGCCGGAGAGGTGCTCGGCGAGCGCCAGGCTGAAGCCTGCAATCTCGATGAAGGCTGCGAGCGCTGCCAGTAAAGCGCCGGCCTCCCCAATCGTGCCGTCCGGGCTGAAAGAGTGCCCGCGCGCGGATTGTTTTCGTTGCCTCAAAACGCCGCCGCCCGTAATGCAGCAGCCATCTTTTCCACCCTAGACGCCACATGTCCGCCATTCCCCACCTTCCCGCCCTGCGCAAAGGCCGCCCCTACGAGTCCCTCGACAAAGTCCAGGTCAAAGACCACAAAACCGGCGAAGTCTGCGCCGAGGTCAGCCAGGTGAACGCGGGCATCGTTCGCAAAGACCTCGGCAAGATCAGCGAGGCACGCAAGGCATTGAAAAAATTCACCGTCGCCCAGCTCATTGAAATCACCGCCAAAGCCGGCGAGTTGTTCCTCAACGGCACCCTTCCTCTCGGTGACAAAGGCCACACCCAAAGCCCTGAGGAATACATCGCCACCCTCTCCCGCACCAGCGGCCTGCCGCACATCATGGTGAAGCGGAACATGGCCAAGATCCATTACGCCATGACGCACATGAGCGTCATCCTCAACGGCCTCTCCCGCGGCCTCGACATGAGCGTCATAGACCGCGGCTTCGGTGAGCAGTCCGGCTGCCCCGTGGCCTACTTCCCGACGACCCATTCCCTCGGTCTCGTCATGCCGAGCAACTCGCCCGCCGTCAACTCCCTCTGGCTCCCTTCCATCGCCCTCAAAATCCCGGTTGTCATCAAACCGGGCCGCGAAGAGCCCTGGACACCCTTCCGCCTCATCCAGGCTTTCATCGCCGCAGGCGCGCCGCCCGAGGCCTTCGGCTTCTACCCCACCGACCACGAAGGCAGCGGCGAGGTCGTCAAACTCTGCGGTCGCAACCTCGTCTTCGGCGATGTCAACATCGCCAAAATGTACGAAAACAACCCGCGTGTGCAGGTTCACGGCCCCGGCTGGAGCAAGATCATCATCGGCGCGGACAAGATCGAAAACTGGCGGGAGTACCTTGATGTGATCGTGGGCTCCATCAGCGACAACGGCGGCCGCTCCTGCATCAACGCCAGCGCCGTCATCGTGCCGAAATACGGCAAAGAAATCGCCGACGCCATCGCCCAGCGCCTCGGCCCCGTCGAACCCCTGCCCGCCGACGACGAAAACGCCCGGCTCTCCGGCTTCGCCAATCCCAAGATGGCCGACTACATAGACGCCGCCATAGACAACGACCTCAAAATCCCCGGCGCCGAGGACGCCACCGCCAAATACCGCAATGGACCGCGCAAAGTCGAATTCCAGGGCGGCATCTACCTGCGGCCCACCATCATCCGCTGCGACTCCTGGGAGCACCCGCTCGCCAGCCGCGAGTTCCTCTGCCCCTACGCCAGCGTCGTCGAGGTGCCGCAAAGCGAGGTCCTCTCCAAGATCGGCTACTCGCTCATTGTCACCGCCATCACGCAGGACGAGGCGTTTATCAATGATCTGCTCGAGTGCGGTGACATTGACCGCCTCAACATCGGTCCGATCAGCACCATGAAGATCAGCTGGGACCAGCCGCACGAGGGCAACATGTTCGAGTTCCTCTACAAGCGCCGCTCCATTGATTGCGCGTGAGAGTTTAAGAAAGCCGCGCCGCCATTTTCATAGACCGCCGTGGCCTTGCCACCACTGTTTGATCCATAATGATCGTTCCATCCCCCTTCGACTATCAGCCCCGCACCCGGCTCGTTTTTGGCAATGGTACGCTCTCCCGTGTTGGAGAACTGGCTAGCGAACTTCGAGGAACGCGCGCGCTGGTGGTCAGTGATCCAGGGATCGTCGGCGCGGGATATGTCACCCGCGCAGTCAGCCTGCTCGTGGAGGCCGGCCTGGAGGCTCGCGTCTATGGCGACGTGAGGGAAAACCCCTCCACTGAGGATGTGGACCGCTGCGTGGAAGCCGCGCGGGAGTTTCAGACCGACCTCATCATCGGGCTCGGCGGCGGCAGCAGCATGGACACCGCCAAGGGCTGCAACTTCATCCTCACCAACGGCGGGCGCATGCAGGACTACTGGGGCACCGGCAAGGCATCAAAACCCATGCTCCCTCTCATCGCCATCCCCACCACCGCCGGCACCGGCAGCGAGTGCCAGAGCTACGCGCTCATTTCCGACGCCGAGACGCATGTGAAGATGGCCTGCGGCGACCCCAAAGCCGCCGCGAAAATCGCCATCCTAGATCCCGAACTCACCGTCTCCCAACCCGCCCGCGTCACCGTCTGCACAGGCATTGACGCGCTCTCCCATGCCATGGAGACCGCCGTCACCAGCAAGCGCAGCGCCCTCTCCTCCGTCTTTTCACGCGAGGGCTTCCGCCTTTGCCATGAGGGCTTCAGCCGCGTGCTGCGCGATCCCGCGGACATCGAGGCGCGCGGCATGATGCTTCTTGGCGCCGCCTATGCGGGCACCGCCATCGAGAACTCCATGCTCGGCGCCGCCCACTCCTGCGCCAACCCCCTCACCGCCTATTTCGACGTCGTTCATGGCGAGGCCGTCGGCGTCATGCTGCCGCAAGTCATCCGCTTCAACTCCGCCCTGCCCGAAATAGCCGCCATCTACGCCGGCTATTTCGACGGCGACCTGGCTGACCGGGTCACCGAATTGCTCTGGGAGGCAAAGATGCCGCGCAAAATCAGCGACTATGGAGCCACCGAAGCAGACCTCCCGAAACTCGCCGGCCTCGCGGCCAAACAATGGACCGCGCAGTTCAATCCGCGACCGGTGGCTGAGGCGGACTTCGTCGAGCTTTACAGGGCTGCGCTTTGATCATCCGTGTCCGCTGCCCACCCTGCGCAGCCAGACAATGCGCGTGGAGCCATAGTCGCGCTCGCGCATCAGCTCCCAGCCATCGGGGGCGGGCGAGGCGGATCTGCGGGTGGCGAGGCTTTCGAGCACCACGCTGGCTCCGGCGGGCGCCAGGGCGGTGAAGTCCGCGCTCTCCAGCAGCTTTGCGCAGAGGTCCGCCTCCCCAGGCTTGTGGGCGTAGGGCGGGTCGGCGAAGACGAGGTCAAAGCACGCGCTTTCTCTGGCGAGTTGGCCCACCGTTTTGAAGACATCCCCCTGGCGCACCGTGGCTCCGGCGAGGCGGGTCTTGGCCAGGTTGCGGCGGATCACCTCGCACGCGCCGCGGTCCTGATCCACCAGCAGCGCGCTCTCCGAGCCGCGGCTCAGGCATTCCAAGCCCAGCGCCCCCGAGCCGGCGAAGAGATCGAGAACCCGCGCCCCCTCCACCAGCGGCCCGAGCATGTTGAAGACGGCCTGCCGCACCCGGTCCTGGGTGGGGCGGGTGACGGACTTGGGCACATCCAGCGGGATGCCGCCCGCGCTGCCGGAGATGAGACGCATGGAGAGAAGGGCTCGAAGCTCGAAATCCGAAATTCGAAGATCGGACAGGAACACGAAAGCGGCGGTGCTTCAAGGGCACCGCCGCGGAGTTTCGATGTGGAGTTTGCGTTTCTCAGCTCAGGCTTCGCGGCCCTCACTTCGCTGAAACAGGCGCTGTCACCGCACCCGCAGGCACTTTGCCGGCGGGGACGATCTTCCACACAGCGCCGCGCTCGCTGGTGTAGGGGTCCACGGGGCCGCCGTAGTTGGCGGTGGCGTGGCTCATGTAGATGGCGCCGTCCGGGCCGGTGCCGCTGCCGGTGGGGCGGATGCCGTCGGCCAGGTCCAGCAGCTCCTGCATCTGCCAGGCGCCGTCCACCTGCTTCATGCCCCAGATTTTGCCGCTGCCCCAGTCGGCGCAGAAATAAATGCCGTCCAGCTCGGGGTAGTCTTTGCCGCGATAGACGCCGAGATTGATGACGCAGATGCCCTGGTCCACGTGGCTGTACTCACCAATTGGCAGCACGCCCACTTCGGGGTAGTTCTCCGGGTCCACGGCGGTCTCGCTGCCATCCGGGTTCTTTTTCAGGATCATCGGGAAGGGATGGCTGCCGCACATGAATTTCCACCCGTAGTTCTCGCCGCCCTTGCTGGACGCCGGCTGCATGTTGATTTCCTCCCAGTGGTTCTGGCCGATGTCGGCGATGTAAAGATCCCCAGTCTTGCTGTCAAAGCTGAAGGTCCAGGGATTGCGCAGGCCGTAGGACCAGATCTCCGGCTTGGCCTTCGGATGGATTTTTGAAAACGCCTCCTCGCTCACGCCGAAGAGCGTCATCTGCTGGAGCGGCGTGATGAAGGGGTTGTCCTTCGGGATGCTGTAGGCGCGGTCGGGCGTGCTGTGGTCCACGTCAATGCGCAGCATCTTGCCCAGCCAGGTGTGCAGGTCCTGGCCCGCGTTGATCACATCCCCTTCCCAGCCGCCGTCGCCGACACCGATGTAAAGATAGCCGTCCGGCCCGAAGGCGATCTGCCCGCCGTGGTGGTTGCAGTAGGGGAAGTCAATCTGCATGATCACCCGCGCGCTGTCCGGGTCGAGCCGGTCGGCATTGCTCTTCGAGACGGTGTATTCCGTGATCATCGTGGCGCCGTTGAACCACAGGTCCGCGTAGGCCACATAGACCTTGCCGTTGTCCTTGAACTTCGGGTGGAAGGCCATGCTGTACATGCCCAGCTCCAGGAAGGAGGAGATGGTCTTGTCCTTGATGTCGAGAAAGGGGCGGCGCTGTTTGACACCGTCCTTCAGCACCTGGATCACACCGGGGCGCTCGATGATGAAGACGCGGCCCGTGCCGTCATCCGGCGCGGCCACGCTCACGGGGTCCACGAGGTCGTCCGCCACTTTCACCAGGGCGATGGCGGGGTTCCCCGGCAGCTTGCCGCCGGGCTGGGCGGGCTTCGGCTGCGCGGCGGAGGCGGTGCTGGACGCGCCGAGAAGCGCGGCGAGGACGGAGAGAGAAGACAGTGTTTTCATGTGAGGTTGGAGGATTTATGTAAAATCACCTGAGGCTAAAAATCCACCCCTGCGAAGGCAAGACGGAAAAATGGGGAAAATGAGAAACATGTTCTCCGCAGGCAGGCGTCTAGCGAAAGAGGGGCTTAACGAAAAAAGCCCCGGCGATAAGGCCGGGGCTTCATAGGAGTGCGAGAATGGATCAAGGCTGCTTGTTCACAGCGTTGGAGGTGTGGTTGCGCACTTTGACTGTGAAGCCCGATAGTTGGAAATATTGGGTTGCCAGGCTGTTAACCACACCTGCACCATTCAGATAAACGGTGACCGAGACATTGTTGCCGGCGCTCTTGTCGGCATCTGTGTAAACGAGAGAAACTGGCCGGCTGTCCCCTTTGAGGGGCAGTTTTCGTCCGTTAAAGATCATCTCTTTCAGATTACTCGAGATGGAGAACGTGACACTGGCCGGAGCAACGGGCGGCAGGCCGCTGGGCGGCGGTGACGGATGAGGCTGTTCTGTCAGCTTAGCGGAGTAAATCCCCGCTGTCTGACCGGCGCTGGCAACGAAGGGATCAAGCTCCACCGGCCCCGGAAGATCGAAGCCGCCGGAAATCAAGGTCTGCGTTTTCGGATCAAGCGGCGGAATCAACAAATGGCCGTAAGCGTATGGAACGAGGAGGTCGTTCGCCATGAGTTGCTGGTAGACGCCGTTGATGACCACTTTGCGCTTGATGGTTTTTGTCGTGAGTTTTGGCAGTGTGCCGGTGGTGACCGTGTCCTGAATGTTGAGTGCGAGAGTCATCAAACCAGTCTTGGGATCAATCTTGCCGGAAAAGACCTTGGCCCATTGATCGGGATATAACGGTGACGGGCTCCCGGCGAGGCCGGCTGCAACGCGGAAGATGTTTTTCGCGGTGATGCCGAGCTGGCTGGGCAGGTACTTGGCGTAGGTGGTGGTGTTCAGGCCGTTGAAAAAGCCGATGTCTAGGACCTCGTCATCACCCATGCCGAGGATGCCCTGGAGGGTCTCGCCTTTGCCGGGCGGCTTCCACTGCGTCACCTGAGCCTTGAACTCGACGTCAAAGCCGTCGCGGTAAGTTTTGTCTTTTTGATTTTCAGCCTTGGACCACCGCGCCCATCCATCGCCTTCGGCAGAGTGGAACCAACCGTCTCCACGCGCTGTGAGTTGGAACCAGAAGGCGAAGTAGCTGCCAATCGTCTTGTGGACGAGAATGTGGAAGCGATAGATGCCGTCCTGACTTGGTCGCGCGCTGGCGGTGATCTTGGTGCCGTCGGCCAGGGTGCCCTTAAGCGCGAGCACGCCGTCCGGCTTGATCACGGCGGAGCCAATGCAGACGCCCCCAGGCGGAGCTGTGGAGCCGAGATTGTCAGGATCTGGGAAGGCCAGGGTGTAGGTGCCCATCCACGGACAGTCATCCGTTTTGGCCTTGTAAAACCTCAGCTTTGAGGCCGTGCCCGCCTGCACCGTGAACGAACCAGTGTAGCCGGGTAGCTCGGCGGCGCCGGTCAACTCGAAAGTGCCGTCCTTTTTGAGATAAAGATTGATCACAAACGAAAGCGGCGGCGGACCGGCCTTGGGTTTGACGACGTTGAAGTTCTCCAACTCAGCCCAGTCGTTCACCTCGTCGAACGCGGCCTTGCCGGCGGCCTTGTAAGTCTTTTGGTTCAGCATCGTGAAGGTGGTGCTGAGCGCGCCCTTGCTGGTGAGCGCGATCTCGACGCGCCCGGCAGGATCGCCGCTGGTGGAGTCCGCGAGCAGACCCTGGTAACTGCCTGCGAACGGGGTGAAGACATCTTGGGCGCGGATGTCTCCCATCGTGGCCATGAAGCCGAGGACGAGAACACTTTGGACAATGTGGAGGATGGGGTTTTTCATGAGCGGCCCAAGGATGCCTCCTCCAGGCTTGGGCGCAACCCGGGATTCACGCACGGTTCATGGCGCCTGCCTGCCAAATTTGCGCTCCAGTTCACCAAGTGACATCTGAATGAGCGTGGGCCGCCCATGCGGGCAGCAGTAAGGCATCTCGCAGGCGAACAAATCCTCAAGCAATGCCTGCTGCTCTGGAAGCGAGAGGCGGTCGTTTGCCTTCACGGAATGACGGCAGACGGTGGTGGCGATCATGTCCTCGCCGAGACGCAGGCTGGACGTGCGGGAGCTGAGGCTTTTCAACTCCTCGATCACGCGGTCCAGCCATGCGGCTGGATCGTCAGCCCTCACAAAGGAGGGCAGGGCCTCAATTTTAAAAATGTTCGGACCGAAGGGCTCGGCCTCAATGCCCAGGCGGGAAAGGGGTTCCAGATTGCGCGCGAGCACGTCAGCATCGCGCGGGCTGAGTTGCAGCGTGAGCGGCATGAGCAGACGCTGGGAAGGCACGCCGCCCTGCTCCATCGCGCGGCGCATTTTTTCAAAGTTCACCCGCTCATGCGCGGCATGCTGGTCCATGAGCACGAGGCCCTCGGCGCTTTCCATGAGGATGTAAAGTTTGTGCAGAACACCGATGATGCGAAACGCAGGAACCCCACGAGCTTTTTTTTCAACAGCGGCCTCCGGGTTGGGAACTGGCGGCGGCGCTTCCGGAGTGGTAACCACCGGCGAAGGGGCGATGATTTTTTCTGCCGAGTTGGCGTCTGGACCGGTGAACATGCGGCTGGTCATGTGCGGCCTTGCCGGCTCTGCCTGGACAACCCGCGGCGCGTCCCCGGTCGCGACCCGCGCCGTCTGCAAAGGCAGCGCAGTCTGCACCTGCGCCGGAGCAAATGCCTGGGGGCGCGGGCTGAGCGTGCTGTGCCCTCCGGGAAGACGGCCCGCGCTCTCCAGAGCGCGGCCCACGGCGCGCGCCACGGCTTCACGCACGGCGTAGCCGTCGTGGAAACGCGCCTCTTTTTTGGCGGGATGCACATTGATGTCGAAAGTTTCCGGCGGCATCCGCAGAAACAAAAAAGTCACCGGATGCTGCCCTTTCATGAGCGCGGTGTGGTAGCCCTCCTTGAGTCCGTAGTTGATGATGGCGCTTTCGATCGGCCTGCCGTTCAGGAACGTGAGCTGCTGCTGGCGGTTCGAGCGGCTCAGGCCCGGCCCTCCGATGTGGCCCTCGATCCGGATTCCATGATGCTCCACAGGCTCCACTTCGATCAAACGCGACGCGAGGTCCTCTCCGACCAGCCCGCGGATGCGCTCCAGCAGGTCCCGGGTGGCAGGCAAATGAAAAGCCACCTCATCGTCCCGGATCAAGGTGAACGCGGTCTCCGGATGCGCGATGGCGTGCAGCCTGAACTGCTGCTCGACGTGCGCGTACTCCGTGGCCTCGGTGCGCAGGAATTTGCGCCGCGCGGGCACGTTGAAAAAAAGCGAGCGCACCTCGATCACGGTCCCATGCGCCCCGCCGTGGTCTTTCACCGCGGCGAGCCTGCCGCCGTTGATCTCGATCTCGGTTCCCGCCAGCGCCTCGCGCTCGCGCGTGGCCAGCCGGAAACGCGAGACGCTGGCGATGCTCGGCAATGCCTCCCCGCGAAAACCGAAGGTTCCCACCGCGGCGAGATCCTCCTTGGTGCGGATCTTGCTGGTCGCATGCCTTTCCATGCACAGCATCGCGTCCTCACGATCCATGCCGCCGCCGTCATCCGTCACACGGATCAAGGCCGAGCCGCCGCGCCGGACTTCCACAGTGATGTGCCCGGCGCCCGCGTCCAGACTGTTCTCCACAAGCTCGCGCACCACCGCGGCAGGCCGCTCCACAACCTCGCCCGCCGCCACCTGGCTGGCGAGCGCGTCTGGAAGAATGCGGATTTTTGACATATTGGCTGCAAGCTGCGCGGTTCGTCGGGAGTAACTGTTGCATCGTCATCACCGATGTGGAAAGCACCAACGTCATTCCGTTTCCACCTTTCATGATCCAACTGACAGACAGCGCTCTTCAACATCTCCGGCATTTGCTGGACGAGAAGGGCGCGCCTGTGGGAAGCGGGCTGCGCATTGCGGTGGAAAGAGGTGGTTGCGCGGGTCTTCAATACACCATGCGCATCTCCCAGCCACAGGATGGCGACGAGGTGGACTCCAAGCAGGGAGTGCCGCTCATCGTGGATCGCGAAAGCCTCGCCTATCTGGAGGGCTGCCAGATTGATTATCTGGAGGCCCTCCATGATTCCGGCTTCAAGATCGAAAATCCCAATGCCGCCCGAAGCTGCGGCTGCGGGACATCTTTTGAGCCGCTCAAAGGCAGCTAAACCGCCCAAATCCAGACGATTGCCAAGTTTTTCACAAAAAAATCTTTTCTTTTTGATTCGAATAAGTAAAATTTCACGGAATAAAAAACCTTGGGGTTCTAAATTTCTATAATTTTCTCAATTTTGCCATGCAAGTCAAATTTCTCAGCGACGGAAGCGAGTACCGCTCTTATGGGGGCGGCAGCACCACACAGAAAAAAGAAGGTGGAGGCATCTTTTGGTGGGCTGTGCTCATTACACTTTTGATGGGAGCAGCAACTTTTTGCTGGTTTTTCAGCATCATGGTGTTCTCCCAGCCGGAGAAGCCCTTCAACTACAAGATCCTGGCCAAATTCAAAAAAGTCACCCCGCTGCGCCCCTACACCCTCTACACCGCGCCCGCCGGCAAGGCGTTTGGGCCGCGCGAACTGCTGACCGAGTTTTACCCCTACAGCCTTGAACAGCTTCAACTGCGCAACGACCTGCTCAAGCGCACCTATTTGAAAAACTATCAACACGAGCAGCCCGTTTATTTGCTCGGCTCCTACAAGGTGCTGGAAGTGCGCCAGCTCACTGAGGGAGATGTGTTCTCATCCGGCTGGGTTTTGCATGCGCGCGCCTCTGAGTTTGAGGATGTGGACATGGAGTTTGTCATGCCAGGACTTTCACTCGCGGATGCACCCTGCGCCGCTGGCGATGTGATCAAACTCGACAAACGCGCCTACGCCTCCGTCCTCCATCTCGAACGGCTGGGACAAGACCGCGTCTGCGCCACAGTCGTGCCGCTGGCTTACCAGACAGTCGTGTTTGCGAACGGAAAATCGCACTCCCTGACTCCTCCGGAACTGCTGAACATCGAATCCGTGTGGCCGCTCACTCGCGACCCCGGCGCGGAAAGCATCAAGCCTGTTGACGGGGAAAAGGTTGGCATCGCGGCCACCCAGCCTTGATCGCATCAGCAGATCGGAATCGCCGACGACGATGACGGCACAGTCGAAGCGGTTGAGATGAGCGTCGTGGATCTGATGAAGAACGAGAACACGGCGAGGGGCATCCACAGGCCGTCTTGCAGAAACATGCGCTAGGACGAAGTGAGATGACCCGCTCCGCCACGATTCAAAACCACGTCCGCATCATGACCACCCTGCACAGAGCCGATTCGGTGATGAAAGGCCTTTAATTCTCTGCAAGCCAGAGAGGTGCAAGTGCGGGCGTTGCAGGAGGATCACCAGCAGCTCAAACAGCAATCCACAATCAGATGAAACGGTCGAACAAACCAGCGTCTTTGGAACCCAAAACATTCCCAATCCTGCGGAGATGTTCGCAAAACTCGTCGAGGAAGCCTTGCGGAAGCGAGGGCGAGTTAACGTCTTGATTGCCGGAAAAACCGGCGTTGGCAAGAGCACCCTGATAACTTCAATCGTCCCGATATGGAGCCGTGTAGTTGCCCTTCTTGTCGAGGATGCCGAACTCCACGAGATCACGCCTGATTTTGGCAGGCGTCTCGCGTTCCATCATGGCCATCGCATACTGAAACCATTCGTCGGTGAGATAGCCAGGATACGGAGTGGCGGGCCTCTTGGGCGGCGCCTGTTTTGTCGCTACCGAAGTGCGTTTGCGAAGTGGCTTGGTCGCAGGCATGGCTATTTGATCCAACGGGGTTTGAAGTAGCCCAAGATGCACGAGGGATCGCGCACGGCAATCTGGATGCGGGACGTTTCCCGGATGTCGGAGTCCTCAAAAACGGGTGTCCCTTCTTGAAATACACCGCGAACAGTCTGGAACTTAATGCCAAACAACTTCGTCAGCCATGGAAGCCCGTAGTTGATCACATCGCAGTCCAGCCGGTGCATGAACTTCTCATTTGCGGGGAACGGTTTGGGAGCGACACAGACATAATTACGGTGAGCAGCTTGAAGCATGGCCGTGCAGCGTGTGTCCAGCAGGTCAAAACAGTTTCCCAACTGGATAACCGCTCCAAGCACGGACGGCTTTTTCACCCGCAATCTCTTTTTCAACTCGTGCGCCCAGGCGATAGCGCGGTCTGGCCCAAACTCCCAGAAGTAGATGCCAGTGCCCAGCCAGTCGTAGTCGTTCTCGCTGGGTTCCAGGGTTTCTCCGGTCTTCAAGACCCTGGTCACTAACGATTCATCGCAGCCGTGGTAGGCGATGATTGTGCGCTGGTAGTCGAGGTGTCGCATGGCTTGGAGTCTGGCAAGAGAGGTCAGTTTGCCAAGCGCAGAGCGATTCCGTTCAGCGGCATCGTCTCTTTCGAGTGAACCAGAGGGTAAAGACCCATTATACCACCCTTTTCATCGCCTTCCGCCTCGCTGGTTCACTGCCGAGTGAACTTCTCAATAACTGGCTTTGAACTCGTCCTTCGCCGAAGCTTCGGAGACCAAGCCCGCGATGCCATCCTCGCCGCGAATCAGCCGCCGTGGGGCGAAGTCACCGGGGCCTGCTGCCACGGCTGTTCTCTGACAAGCTCGACGAGCGGCCCTGGAGTGCAAAAGTACTTCGGAGCACCAAACGACCGTCGTTTGGCATTGATTCCGCGGGCGGAACTCCAAACGACCGTCGTTTGGCGTTGATTCCGCGGGCGGAGGACCAAAAAGGCGGGTTTTGGCCTGAGAAACAGGTCATTTGACCCGTGGAAAGCCTGGAACACAAGCTCCTCATCGAACTCACTCACGGCAGCACCGCCATCGAGGGCAATACCCTGACCCTGCGGGAAACCCAGCTCCTCATTGACGAGGGCATCACCCCTGCGGGAGCCAAGCAGCTCCGTGAAATCCATGAAACCCTGAACCACCACCGCGCCGTCCTCCAGGTCCGCCAGTGGGTGGGGCAAAATCAGCCCGTGGATGAAACCGCGCTCTGCTCCCTGCATCGGATCATCATGGCGAGTATTGATGATGAGCGCTCCGGCTCCTGGCGCAGCGACCGCGTCTTCGTCACGGGCGCGCCGCTCCAGCCCATCCGGCCAGAGCGCATCCCGGAGGCCATGCGGGACCTCCTTTCGTGGATCAACTGCGCCAGCCACCTGCACCCTGTCGTGCTCGCTGCCGAGGCCCATTACCGCTTCGTGAAGATCCACCCCTTTTGTGACGGCAATGGCCGCACGGGGCGACTGCTCTTCAACTGGCTCCTGCTCCGCCAGGGCCACCCTCTGGCCGTCATCCCCGCCGAGGCCCGCAGCCGCTACATCCACAGCATGGACCAGGCGGATCAAGGCCGGCCGCTGCCTTTCTTCGAACTCCTCCTCGAATGCGTCGAGTCCTCCCTCGATCAATTCCTGGCTGTCTGAAACGAGGGACGCACTTTCATCCATTCACCATCTCACCCGCCCGCCATGCTCTCCGCCTGGGCGAGGACTTCGGCGAAGGGGACGCGCTCCAGGAGGCCGAAGCTGTCGTGGCGCGTGAGGCGGGAGCGGGTGGTGGCGGGGCTGGTGAGGCCGCACAAAAAGCGGGCGAGCTGGCGCGGGGTTCGCAGGGCAGCGTGGCGCTCGTCGAGCAGGGCGCGGATGAGGGCGACGTCTTCGGAGGTGATCTCCGGGGTGGCGGCGGCGGGAATGTGGCGCGGGCTTTCGAGGTCGGCGTCACCGGTGCGCTTTTCCTGGCAGCTCGTGCATTGGCCGCAGTCGCTGGGCAATTCCTCGCCGAAGTAACGCAGCAGCCAGCGCACGAGGCAGTGGCGGTGGGAGGCGTAGTCGAGCACTTGGGCCAGGCGCTCCACCTCGCGCGCCTCACGCCGGGTGAAGATCTGCTCCATCTGGCGGGCGAGCGCGGCGGGGTCGCGCCGCGCGGCATCGGGGCAGAGGCGGTATTTTTGGCGGCTGCCGCTGGGGCGCAGCTCGATCTCACCGGCCTCCTGCAGCCAGGTGAGGGCGGAGAGGATGCGCTCGCGCGGTTCCTGGAGGTCGAGCGCGGTTTCGTCGGGGTTCACGGTGGTCCAGACGCGGGCTTTTTTGCCGGTGGCGAAGAGGCGGCGCAGGAAGTCCTGGCGCGCGGGTTTGTGCCCGGCTAGGACGCGCTCCAGGGGCTGGAGCAGGCGGTATTGATAGCTGGCGTAAAAGCTGCCGAGCGGGCGCAGGATGCCGCCGAGCTCGAGATTCGTCAGCACGGTCTCGATGACGAGCGGGCGGATGTCGGTGGCCTGGGAGAGTTCGTAGAGGGAGAAGTCGAACTCCTCGCCCTGGCGCAGCAGGTGGTCCAAAAGCTGGCGCAGGGCCTGGGGGGTGGGGGTGTCGCCAAAGGTGAAGTTTTCCAGCACGATGCGGTCGTCAGCGCAGGCGAGCAGCTCGCAGATGGAGGGCTGGCCGTCGCGCCCGGCGCGGCCGGTTTCCTGCATGTAGTTCTCCAGGGTCTTGGGCAGGTTGTAATGATAGACGGCGCGGATGCCGGCCTTGTCTATGCCCATGCCGAAGGCGATGGTGGCGACGATGATTTCCACCGCGCCGCTCATGAAGGCATCCTGCGCCTCATGGCGGTGCTCGTCGGCGAGGCCGGCGTGGTAGGCGCGGGCGTTGAGGCCGCTTTTTTGCAAATGGGTGGCCACGTGCTCGGCGGTCTGCTGAAGCGTGACATAGACGACTGCCGGGCCGCCGCGCTGGCGCAGGCGAGCGGTGAGTGTGTCGAGCCGCTGCCGCCCGGCGCAGGGGGTGATGTGATACTGCAAGTTCGGCCGCAGGAAGGAGGTCCGCACATGGTCCGCCCCGGCGATGGCGAAGGCGGAGCAGATGTCGCGCGCGACGGCGGGCGTGGCAGTGGCGGTGAGGGCGAGCACGGGGTGGATGCCCAGCTCGCGCGCCATGAGTGCCAGGCGGAGGTATTCCGGGCGGAAATTGTGCCCCCACTCGGAGATGCAGTGCGCCTCGTCCACGGCCATCATGGCGATGCGCGCGCGCTTCAGCCTGACAACAAAGTTTTCATTCATCAGCCGCTCCGGGGCGATGTAGAGGAGCTTCAAAGCGCCGCTCTGGAGGTCGTCATACACCTGGCGGGCCTCGTCGGCGGAGAGGGAGGAGTCCAGCCGCGCGGCGGGAATGCCGCGCCTTTGCAGGGACTCCACCTGGTCTTTCATGAGGGCGATGAGCGGCGAGATGACGAGCGTGACGCCCTCCAGATGCAGGGCGGGGAGCTGGTAGCAGAGCGACTTGCCCGCGCCCGTGGGGAAAAGCGCCAGCGCGCTCCGCCCCTCCAGCAGCGCGCGCATCACGCGCTCCTGGCCGGGGCGGAAGCAGGCGAGGCCGAAGCGGGAGCGGAGGGTGTCTTCGAGGTGCATGGGGCGGGCCGGTTGGCAGTGATGCTTCGCATGATCCATTCACGCGCAAGGCGGATAATCCGCCCTTCAAATTTCCCAATGCCCGGTTATGATGCGGGGCATGAACGCCAAGGTCCAATTCCCGGAGATCACCGATGACGACCCGCTCTACCACCAGCTCATGGAGGAGCAGGCTGAGGACCGCCGCCGCTGGGCCGCCTCGGAAAGGGCGCGGGAGGAGATGACGGTCCTGGCCGACAAATCCGTTTCGTTTCCCGACTGGAAAGTCATCCCGAGAAAAACCGCGCCGCGCCCGAAAGTCTTCGTATGGAACGATTAGTCACGCTGGACCACTTTGCAGCCGTGCTCCGGGATGCCTTTGCGGCCGGATCGGAAGCGATGCTGATCGGCGGGCTGGCTGTGGGATTTTGGGCCAGGCGCTTCGGCGCGTATGACGATCCCAGCGAGGTCATGTACAGCAAGGATGCGGATTTGCGCGGAGATCGCGCCACTTACAATCTGCTGGTCATTGTTCTGAAAAACCACGGCATCGAGCTGACAGGCGGGGCCATCGTCACGCGCAAGGAGCCGCCGGGCATGGGTAAGAGCTACGTCATCCAGGTGGCGCTGCCGGGCATAGGGCGGGTGAGCGTGGAAATCTTGGAAAAGATGCCGCTGGTGGACAGCCCGGACCTGCCGCCGCAGGGCTTCGCGGTGGAGGTGGAGGGCATCCGCGTGCTGGACCCGCTGAGCCTCATGATCGGCAAAACGCACGCCTGGAACCGCCGCCCCGCCGGGCAGAGCGACAATGACGCGCGCCACCTGCGGCTGCTGCGGAAGGTGGTGCCGCTGTTCCTGGAGGAGGCGTGCCGGCGCGGCATCCGCGGGGACGCGGCGGAGCGCGCCCGCGCGCTGCTGCTCATCCTCGACACCTGGCCGCTGCCTTTTTCACCGGAGGAGCTGGCGGCCTTCCGCGCCGAGGTGGCGGCGTATTCCTGAGCCGAAGCCGGCTCACAGCACGCCGCCGTAATCGCTCGGCATGCGCCAGTCGGCGCGGGGGGAGAGGGCCACGGTGCCGACCTTTGGGCCGTCGGGCATGGAGGAGCGCTTGAACTGGTTCTGGACGAAGCGGCGCAGGAAGACGCCGAGCCATTTCTCGATGACCTCCGGCGTGTGTGACCCGGCAAAGGCAATCCCGGCCAGATAGCGCAGCTTCTCCCGACCGCAGCCGTGGCGCGCGAAATGGTAGAGGAAAAAATCGTGCAGTTCATACGGACCCACCACATCCTCCGTGCGCTGCCCGATGCCACCGTCGGCGGCGGCGGGCAGAAGTTCGGGTGAAATGGGCGTGGCAATGATGTCGCGCAGGATTTCCCCCGCCTCCGCCGCGTACTGCCCGGCGGCGCACCATTCGATGAGATACCTCACCAGGGTCTTCGGCACGCCGGCGTTGACATGATACATGGACATGTGGTCGCCATTGAAAGTACACCAGCCGAGCGCCGCCTCCGAAAGATCGCCCGTGCCGACGACGAGGCCGCCGGTTTGATTCGCCACATCCATGAGCACCTGCGTGCGCTCGCGCGCCTGGGCGTTTTCAAAGGTGATGTCATGCTGGTCCGGCGGGTGGCCGATGTCCTGGAAGTGCCGCTCCACCGCCGCATGGATGGGTATGACGCGCAGCGGCACTCCGAGGGCCCCGGCGAGTTTCTCCGCATTGCCGCGCGTGCGCTCCGTGGTGCCCGGGCCGGGCATGGTGACTGCCAGCGCGCACTCACGGCTCATGCCCGCGCGCGGCAGGGCGTCCAGCAGCACCAGCAGGGCCAGCGTGGAGTCCAGGCCGCCGGAGAGGCCGATCACAGCCGCGGCGCTTTTTGTCTGGCGAAGGCGGCGCGCGAGTCCGGTGGACTGGATGGCGAAAATCTCCCGGCACGCAGCATCGCGGTCGGAGCCCGGCGGCGGGACGAAGGGCTGCGCGGAGAGCGGGCGCAGCAGGCGGGAACTGGCCGCACGACGGCCGTCCAGAGTGCAAACCACCCTCCGGAAGCAGCGGCCCGCCGCCTCATCGCGGAAGGCCGCGCTGCGCTGGCGCTCATGCTCCAGGCGCTGCAGGTCCACATCGGCCAGCACCGCGCGCGTCTCGAAGGAAAAGCGCTCCGACTCCGCGAGCAGCGCGCCGTTTTCCGCGATGATGCCGTGGCCGGAATACACCGTGTCCGTCGAGGACTCGCCCGCGCCGGCGCTGGCGTAGAGGTAGGCGGCCAGGCAGCGCGCGCTTTGCTGGAGCACGAGATTGCGGCGGTAGGGCGCCTTGCCCAGCAGCTCGTTGCTGGCGGAGGGGTTCGCCAGCACGGTGGCGCCGGCCAGGGCGGCGTGGCTGGAGGGGGGGATCACCGACCAGAGGTCCTCGCAAATCTCCACGCCGAGCACGAGGCCGGGCAGGTCCCGGGCTTCAAAGAGCAGGTCCGCGCCCGCCGGCACGCCCTCCACCTCCGCCACTCCCAGCGTGTGCGCGGGGGAAAACCAGCGGCGCTCATAAAACTCGCCCGAATTCGGCAGGAACGTCTTCGGCACGAAACCCAGCACACGACCCGCCCCCGCCACGGCGGCCATGTTGTAAAGCCGCCCGTCCACCGCCAGCGGCAGCCCCAGCACCGTCAGCATGCCGGAGTAGCTGCTTTCCTCGGCCAGTTGGCGCAGCGCCGCCAGCGCCTGCTTTTGCAGGGTGGGGAGATAAAAAAGGTCCGCGCACGAGTAGCCCGTCAGGCACAGTTCGGGGAAAACGGCCACCCGGCAGCCCTCCCCGGACAGGCGCTTCATCTCCGCGCGGATGACCCCGGCGTTGAACTCCGCATCCCCCACCCGCAGTTCGGGCGACACCACGGCCGCGCGGACAAAGCCGTGCTTCTCGTGCTCGGGCAGGTTCTGGGTTGGGTCGGACATCGGCGCACCCTAGCACGCGCGGGCGGGGCTTGGGGAGGAAAAAACGGGCGGGCGCGAAAGTTCAAGGCCCGCAGTCCGCGGCCCCGGCCCGCCGGGCATGACACCAGGCGGGCAAATCGTCACAAAAAGATGCTGGTCAATCCCGCAAAGACCGTACTAGCTGCCCCTTTGCCGGACAATTTCATGATCCTGACCTTTCTCACCATCCTCGGCAGCCTCGGCCTCTTCCTCTTCGGCATGAAGATCATGAGCGAGGCGCTCCAGAAGCTCTCCGGCGAAAAGCTGCGCGGCATGATGCGTGTGATGACCACGAACCGCTTCACCGGCCTGCTCTCCGGCTTCCTGGTCACCTGCCTCGTGCAGTCCTCCTCCGCCACCACGGTGATGATCGTCAGCTTCGTCAATGCCGGCCTGCTCACCCTCTTCGAGTCCATCGGCATGATCATGGGGGCGAACCTCGGCACCACCACCACCTTCTGGATCATCTCCTTCCTCGGCTTCAAATTCAGCCTCAGCAGCATCGCCCTGCCCATCATCGGCGTCGGCTTCCCCATGATGTTCATGCGCAACTCCAGGGTGCGCGACACGGGCGAGTTCCTGCTCGGATTCGGCCTGCTCTTTTTCGGCCTGCTCATGCTCAAGGACTCCGTGCCGAACATCCAGGACAACCCCGAGTTCCTCAAATTCGTCCAGGGCTTCACCGGCAAGGGCATCTTCTCCGTCATGTTCTTCTTCGCCTTCGGCACCATCCTCACCATCATCGTCCAGTCCTCCTCCGTGGCCGGGGCCATCACGCTCACCATGGCCTACAAGGGCTGGATTGATTTCCCCTCCTCCGCCGCCATCATCCTGGGCGAAAACGTCGGCACCACCATCACCGCCAACATCGCCGCCCTCACCGGCAACATCACCGCCAAGCGCGCCGCCTTCGCCCACTTCATCTTCAATGTCATCGGCGTCATCTGGGCCATCCTGCTCTTCGCCCCCTTCACCGCCTTCATCAGCGCCATCGTGCCCGGTGACGCCGGCCAGCCGGAAGCCATGCCGCTCCACCTCGCCGCCTTCCACTCCGGCTTCAACCTCATCAACATCGCCCTCATGATCGGCTTGGTGCCCCTGCTGGTGAGGCTGGTGGAAAAGACCATCCGCAGCCGCGCCCCCGGCGTCGCCTCCCATGTCGAGTACAAGCGCGCCTCCCTGCCGCAGACCGCCGAGCTGAACCTCGCCGAGGCCGAGCGCGAGGTGCAGTCCCTCGCCACCCACACCCGCACGCTCGTGTCCGGCTTCCTGGATGTCTTCGGCAGGCCCGAGGCCGAGATCAGCGGCCGCATCACCGAGCTGCGCCAGGTGGAGGAGCTCAGCGACGAGATCGCCCTCGATGTCACCCAGTACCTCGTGCGCTGCTCCTCCGCCGGGTTGAGCGACAGCTCCATGGGGCGCGTCTCCGTGCTCCTGCGCGTCATCGCCGAGCTGGAGGACATGTGCGACTGCGGCAACCGCCTCGTCCAGCTCGCCAGCCGCCGCACGCGCAAAGGCCACGAGCTGCCGCCCGAGACCCTGGGCCAGCTCCGCGACATGGGCGGGCACCTTTTCACCTTCATAGACTTCCTTTCCACCTGCCTCACCCGGCCCGGCCAGCCTGGCGATATGGAGACTGCTCAAGAGATGGAGCGCCAGATCAACGCCTGCCGCAAACGCCTGCGCAAGGAGTCCATGACCCGCATGCTCGCCTCCGGGGAGACCATCAAGGCCGAGGTCCTCTATATAGACGTGCTCAACAACATGCAGCGCATCTCCAAGCACGCCATGAACATCCTCCAGGCCCTGCGCCAGGAGGGCTGAGGCATCCCTGCCGGGGGGAGCGGGCGGCACGCCGCCTCACTTCCCCGCCGCCGCCAGCGCCGCGTCCACCTTGCGGGACATGTCGCCGGGGCTGCCGGTGCGGCGGGAGATGGCGCGGTAGGCCAGCGGGACGACGATGAGCGTGAGCACGGCGGAGACGGCGACGCCGAACATGATGACGACGCCCACCACCAGCCGCGTCTCCGCGCCGGGGCCGCCGCCGAGGAAGAGCGGCACGGAGCCCATGACGGTCGTCAGCGTGGTCATGAGCACGGGGCGCAGGCGCGTGCTGGAGGCCTCGATGACGGCGTCGTCGTAGGCCATGCCCTCGTCGCGGAGCTGGTTGATGAACTCGACGATCAGGATGCCGT